>WTWZ01000051.1 GCA_009773765.1 Prolixibacteraceae bacterium
TTATCAGGGCGCCGTTTCATACTGAATTTCCCAAAACAAAATATGAAATAGTAATTGAACCCAACATGGCGTTTGGGACCGGGAACCACGAAACCACATCGATGATGGTTGAAACAATCCTGGAGAATGACATACAAAATAAAACAGTTCTCGACATGGGTTGTGGAACAGGGATCCTCGGTATTCTGGCAGCCATGAAAGGTGCAAAAAAAGTAACTGCCATCGACATCGACGAGTGGTCGTTTAACGGCGCCAGTGAAAATGCGGCTTTGAATTTTATCAAAAATATGACGGTAAAACAAGGCGATGCGAGTTTGCTGGGCGACGAAAAGTTCGACATTATACTTGCCAACATTCACAAAAATGTACTAATTAACGATTTACCTGCATATTCCAAAGTTTTGTTACCTGGTGGAATGCTTGTTATGAGTGGTTTTTATACTGAAGATATGCAGGATATTAAAAACAAGGCGGAAGAATCAGGACTAAAAGAAATTGGCTACAAAACAAAAAATAACTGGGTGGCATACAGTTTTAAAAAGTAAAAAATCACAAAACAATTTCTTTTCGTTTCATCTCCCAGATTTCCAAATCACGAATATCTTTCCCGTCGATTACAAACCTCAGCGCAGTGCATACAACATGAAATCCCTTGTTGCCGGCAGCTCCCGGGTTCATGTACAGAAAATTGAACTTTTTATCGAAAACCACCTTCAAAATATGCGAATGCCCGCAAATAAAAAGGGTGGGTGGACAGGCAATTATTTCCTGTTTTACTGACCTTTCGTAATGACCGGGATAGCCGCCTATATGTGTAATCCAGACATCAATACCTTCGCACAAAAAACGTTGGTGCAAGGGATGAACTGCCCGAATATCGCTACCATCAATATTTCCGTAAACAGCTTTTAAGGGTTTAAATATTGCAAGGGAATCAGCAGTTTCAAGATTTCCAATATCCCCGGCATGCCATATTTCATCCACTTTTTCGAAAAATGGGAAAATTCGCGGATGAATAAACCCGTGCGTGTCCGATAAAAGTCCGATGCGTTTCATAAAAAGTAGGATACAAGTTACGTATGAAACCACAAATTAAGGTAATTTTGTTTGTTTTGGAAATTTAGAATCAGTTATTATGAAACGAGTGATAATAGTCAGGCACGCCAAAGCTGTTCCTTATGGTTACGACGACGATTTTACGCGCGACCTTACCGAGCGCGGGGTTAACGATGCACAACGCATCGGGAAAGAACTTAAAAAAATGGGTATCACACCCGATGCCATGATTTCGAGCCCGGCTAACCGCGCATTACAAACCGCGCATATTTTTGCCGAAAACCTCGGGTTCGACAAAAAAAATATTGTTGAAATTAAAAAAATGTATCACGGATATAGCGCTAATGAATTTCTGGGTTTGATAAAAGAGCTTAAAAACGATGTACAAACCGCTTTTTTCTTTGGCCATAACCCAGCCTTTCATTATTACGCAAACAATC
This sequence comes from Prolixibacteraceae bacterium, assembly GCA_009773765.1. Taxonomy (GTDB): domain Bacteria; phylum Bacteroidota; class Bacteroidia; order Bacteroidales; family Prolixibacteraceae; genus Draconibacterium. The sequence continues at coordinate 1,497 of WTWZ01000051.1, forward strand.
TGCTTGAACGGTTTTATGATGATATGCCCACCTGCTCAACGGTTGCCATCGATTTTAATGCCGAATCGTGGAAAATTGTGGAAGCCCGCAGCGGAAAGAAAGCTTTTCAACTGGTTCCGGCAATGTTTAAGTAATTGAACAAACCTCGTTTCATTTACATAAGAACCGTTTTTTTGCCAAATCACACGCGCCTTTCTAATACGATTGATGTATCTTGCAACAATTTCATTTTTTTGATTAAAAATGTTACAAAACGAAGCACATGCAAGGATTAAAATAAACCAACTGCTTGATGAAGCAGGTTGGAGGTTCTTCGGTAACCACGAAGGCAAGGCGAATATCCTGCTTGAAAACCATATAAAAATCACTCAAAAAGAAATTGATGCCTGGGGCAACGATTATGAAAAAATAAAATCGGGTTCGCTCGATTTTTTGCTTGTCGATTCCAGCAACAAACCAATATGTGTTCTTGAAGCAAAAAAGGAAAGTCTGCACCCTTTGGCAGCAAAGGAACAAGCCCGAAAATATGCAAATACTGTTGGATCTCAATTCATAATTCTCTCAAACGGGATTGTACATTATTTATGGGATTTGAAAAAAGGAAATCCCAAACCGATTTATAAATTTCCCTCGCCAAACGAGATTGGAGCAATAAAAGATTGGAACCCCGACAGGAATTCACTGGCAACCGAACCCGTTGGGATTGATTATATTGTTACTGTTCAAATGCCCGATTATGCCGAAAGACCAGGTTGGAACGGCAGTGTTGCAACAAGCAGGGATTTTATCTGGGCGAACGGACTTCGGTTTTTAAGAGCCTATCAGTTAAATGCCATTTTTCATTTGCAAAAAGCGGTGCGCGAAGGGAAAGACCGCTTCCTGTTTGAAATGGCCACAGGAACAGGCAAAACCCTCACTTCGGCAGCAGTTATCCGGTTGTTTTTACGAACAAAAAATGCACGTAAAGTTTTGTTCCTGGTTGACAGGCTGGAGCTTGAAGACCAGACATGGAAAGCTTTTACCAACTACCTGAAACCCGATTATACCACATTCATTTTTAAAGAACACAAAAGCGATTGGCGAAAAGCCGATATTGTGGTTGCTACTATTCAGTCGCTGCTGTTCGATAACAAATACCGCAGCCAGTTTTCGCCTGTTGATTTTGACTTGATAATCTCTGACGAATCGCACCGCTCAATTTCGGGGAACGCACGAGCCGTTTTTGAATATTTTCATGGCTACAAGTTAGGTTTGACAGCCACACCAAAAGATTATCTGAAAGGTGTTGACCCCGCAAAGGTTAAAGAAAACGACCCCCGTGAAATTGAACGCCGAATGTTGCGCGACACCTACGCAACTTTTGGTTGTGAAGGAGGCGACCCAACATTCCGCTATTCGTTGCTCGATGGCGTGAAAGATGGATTTTTGGTGAATCCCCGGGTGTTGGATGCCCGAACTGAAATTACCACGCAACTGCTTTCTGATGAAGGTTATGCAGTTGCAATTACCACCGAAGAGGGCGAAGAAACAGATACTTTCATTTCGCGCGATTTTGAACGCAAATTCTTTTCAGATAAAACCAACCGTGTTTTTTGCCGGACATTTCTGGATAATGCCCAGCGCGACCCAATTACCGGCGAAATTGGCAAAACAATAATTTTTGCAGTTAGTCAGAACCACGCCCGGAAGCTGACTGAAATACTAAACGAGTTTGCCGACCAGCTTTTCCCCGGTAAATACAATTCCGATTTTGCACTTCAGGTTACTTCGCAGGTGGGCGATGCTCAGCAAATGACCATCAATTTTACCAACAACAATCTGAATGGCAAAACAACCTGGCTGGAGGGCTATAAATCATGTAAAACAAGAGTTTGTGTTACCGTTGGCATGATGACAACGGGTTACGATTGCCCCGATTTGCTCAATCTTTGTATGATGCGGCCCATTTTCAGCCCATCCGATTTTGTGCAGATAAAAGGCCGTGGTACCCGCAAAAATACCTTCGATTTTAAACACAAAAACGAATTGGGCGATATCGAAATCATAAAACACGAAAAGGAGTTTTTCAAACTATTTGACTTTTTTGCCAATTGCGAATATTTTGAAGAAAAGTTTGATTACGACGAGAAACTTAAACTGCCAAAACCCCGGAATGGCGAGGGCGAAAGTGGTGGCGGCGGGGTTGATGTTGATAAATATACCAGTTTTCGTCCCGATCCATTACTCGTTTTAAATGAACAGCAAATAGGGTACGAAGGAATGAAAATCGACCGGATGCTGTTTACGAAGTTCGAAGACCGCATTGTTATGGACGATATCATAAAACGAAATGTTGAACTTGGCAACTGGGAACAGGTGGTTTCGCACATTCAAAACGAAATTTTCGATAAACCGGAGGAATATTTCAACCTCGAAAAATTGCGGAAAGCCGCAAAGATTGACCGAAAAGTATCAATTCGCGAAATGGTGGAAAAGATTTTTGGTATTATCCCAAAATTCAAATCGAAAGACGAATTACTGGATGAGGAATTCGACAAGTTCATTTCTATTTATCCACCCGAAGAGGATGTAAATTTACGAGCCTTAAAGTATTTCTTCAAAGCGTATATTGTTGACGGCGAAATACGTAAAATCATCGAAACCAAAGATTTTCACGCCCTGCAAACCCATCCCACGCTCACCATTTCGCAATTCAGGGAAGTAGCGGCCAAATACAGGGAAACAATACCGGTTTATGTAAAAGATTATATCAATACCGATAAATTTGCAGCATAACTCGTTAATAATATGAGTAGTAAACTAAAATTAAAAGACGAACTTACCGAGTTCTTGCTTTACACTGCACCCGGTGGCAACGTAAAAGTAGAAGTAATACTTAACAACGAAACAGTTTGGCTTACACAAAAAGCCATTGCTGAATTATTTGGCGTTCAGGTTCCAGCCATTAGCAAGCATTTAGAAAATATTTACGAAAGTGGAGAATTACGACCTGATGCAACTATTTCCATTTTGGAAACAGTTCAGATGGAAGGTAATCGTGAAGTAAAACGTAATATAGAATACTACTGCCTCGATGCTATTATTTCGGTTGGTTACAGGGTAAACTCCCGACAGGCAACACAATTCCGAATATGGGCAACCAAAACCCTGAAAGATTATATTATAAAAGGGTTTATACTCGATGATGAAAGGTTAAAAAATGGACGGTTCTTTGGTAAAGATTATTTCCGTGAACTATTAGAGCGGGTAAGGTCGATACGCGCAAGCGAAAGACGCATATACCAGCAAATCACCGATATATTTGCCGAATGTAGCATTGATTATGACCCAAATTCGGAAACTACCCATGAATTTTACGCAACGGTGCAAAACAAATTTCATTTTGCCATACACGGGCAAACGGCTGCCGAAATTATTTACCACAACGCATCGGCCGATAAAGAATTTATGGGCTTGCAAACATGGAAAAACGCACCCAATGGCAGAATCTTAAAATCGGATACTGTGGTTGCAAAAAATTATTTGTCGGAAAATGAGATTAAAAGCCTGGAACGTTCTGTTGGATCGTTTTTCGACTATATCGAACGCATTATCGAAACCCGCAATACCTTTACAATGGAGCAGTTTGCCAAAAGTGTAAACAAATTTATGGAATTCAACGAATATAAAATACTGGAAGGGAAAGGCAAAATATCAGCCATACAAGCCGAAGACAAAGCTTTTACCGAATACGACAAATTCAATAAAACACAAAAGATAGAAAGCGATTTCGACAAGGTGGTGAAAGCATTGAAAAACAAAAATCAGGAAAAATAACAGGCGAATCATGTTGGATACAACCACAAAAAAACGAATTGACGATTGCCGCGATATTCTGGTGGGCAAATTGCCCGACCCAAAAGCACAAATCGAGCAAATTACAATTGGCTTGATATACAAGTTCATGGACGACATGGACAAGGAAGCGGTAGAATTGGGAGGAAAAACAAAATTCTTTTCGAATTATATGATTCCCGACCCTGAAAACCCCGGAAAAGAAAAACTGGTTGAATTTGAAAAATACAGTTGGGACAGGCTGTTCGATGCCAAAGTTACAGCCAGCGAAATGCTGACATTGTATTCGGAAGCCATTGTAAGCATGGATAAAAACCCCAACATCCCGCAGTTGTTCCGCGATATTTTTAAAAACGCCTATTTGCCTTACCGCGACCCCGAAACGCTGAAAATGTTCCTGAAAACCATCAGCGAATTTGAATATACCCACAGCGAAAAACTGGGCGACGCCTTTGAATACCTGCTTTCGGTAATGGGTTCGCAGGGCGAAGCAGGGCAATTCCGCACACCGCGCCATATTATCGATTTTCTGGTGGCCGTGGTTGGCCCGCAAAAAACCGATACCATCCTCGACCCCGCCTGTGGTACCGCCGGTTTCCTGATTTCGGCGTTTAAATATATGATGAACGGCGGGGATACCACCCCCGACGAACGCCGCCGTATTATCGGCAATTTTACAGGTTACGACATTTCGCCCGATATGGTGCGCCTCTCGCTGGTAAACCTTTATTTGCACGGTTTCTCAGACCCGCACATACACGAATACGACACCCTCAGCAGCGAAGAGCGCTGGAAAGAAACCTACGATGTAATCCTTGCCAACCCGCCGTTTATGAGCCCGAAAGGCGGAATCCGCCCACACAAAAAATTCTCGATAAGCAGCAACCGAAGCGAGGTTTTGTTTGTCGATTATATTGCCGAACACCTCAATCCCAAAGGCCGGGCAGGGATAATAGTTCCCGAAGGCGTTATTTTTCAGAGCGGAACAGCTTACAAGGATTTGCGCAAAATGCTTGTCGATAATTACCTGTATGCAGTGGTGAGCCTGCCCGCCGGGGTTTTTAACCCGTACAGCGGCGTAAAAACCTCCATTTTGCTGATGGACAAAGCCTTTGCCAAAACCTGCAACGAAATATTGTTCGTAAAAATCGACAACGACGGTTTTGGTTTGGGCGCACAACGCAATGCCGTAAAAGGCGGACAATTGGACGAGGCGATTGAGGTAATCAGAACGTTTGTACAAAATCATTCGGAAAATTCCATCAATTACCCCACCACGGCCGCTACCATCGCCGCCACGGCACACGCCACCAAAACCCACCAAACCCCCACCGAACCCACCAAAACAATAACAACAACCACCATTGCCCACGCCGTGCCCAAATCGGAAATTGCCAACCTGCCTGCCGGCAAGGCAGGAAACGGAGATTATAATTTAAGCGGGGAGAGGTATAAAACCAATGATGAATTTAGAATTTCGAATTATGAATTTGTTTCATTGGAGAATGTTGCAGTTTTACAAGGTGGTTATGCATTCAAAAGTGTTGAGCTGAAATCTGAGCAAAATCATGGTGAATTTCCAGTTGTTAAAATTGGAAGTCTAACCACTGATGGAAAGGTCGATTTGAGTAATTCTTCATATTTCCCTTTCGATAATTCATTAGAAAAGTTCAAAATAAAGAGTGGAGATTTTTTAGTTGCAATGACCGGTGCAACAGTTGGAAAGTCTGCAATATCTCAATTTGATAATTTATTATTAAACCAACGTGTTGGCTTGATTCGAAAAAAATCTAATAATATTTCACAGAGATTTCTTGATATTTTACTTTTAAGTGAATGGTTTTATGATTATTGCCAGAAAACTGCTGGTGGTGGAGCACAAGGAAATATTTCTCCAAAGGATATTTTAAGTTTTGAAATCCCCCTACCCCCCATCTCCGTTCAGGAAGAAATAGTAGCCGAAATAGAAGGCTACCAAAAAATAATTGACGGGGCAAAAATGGTAGTTGACAACTACAAACCAAAAATTGATATAGATCCGGATTGGGAAATGGTGGAGTTGGGAGAGGTTTGTGAAAGTATTTCAGATGGAGACCATCAGCCGCCACCTAAATCAGAGGATGGAGTGCCATTTGTTACAATCTCAAATATTGATGAAAGTGAAGGTGTTGATTTTTCAAATACCTTCTTTGTTCCCAAGTCATATTATGAAAATATAAAATCCCATCGAAAACCCAAGATTGGGGACATATTATACACTGTAACAGGCTCTTTTGGAATTCCAATATTGATAAATTTTGAAAAGGAATTCTGTTTTCAACGACATATTGGATTGATTCGTCCAAATTCAAGAGTGATAAATTCTTATCTATACTATTATTTGCAAACTCCCGATGCATTCGCCCAAGCAATGAAAACTGCAACTGGAATGGCACAAAAAACTGTTTCGTTAAATTCCTTGCGTAGCTTTATTATTCCAATTCCTCCTTTTGAAATCCAACGCCAAATCGTTTCCCGCATCGAAAAAGAGCAGGAACTGGTGAATGCCAACAAACAACTGATTGAAATATTCGGGCAAAAAATAAAAGAAAGGATTGCACGGGTTTGGGGTGTAGATACGTCCAAATTGGGCGTCTCTACACCACACAACCAACCCGAATTACTTATGGCCGCCGAACCCAAATCCGAATATAAACCACTTTAAACTTTAAACTATCGTTTATGCAACTTTTTTACGTTCCAAATATTTCAGGTACCGAAATCGTTCTCGATGAAACAGAATCAAAACACGCTGTTCGGGTACTGCGTTTGCAAAACGGCAACCAGGTAGAAATAATCGATGGTGAAGGTGGTTTTTACAAAGCTCAAATCACCGATTCAAATCACAAAAAATGTCGGTTAAATATTGTTGAATCACAAAAAGAGTTTGGCAAAAAAAATTTTCACCTGCACATTGCCATTGCCCCGACAAAGAATATCGACCGTTTTGAGTGGTTCCTTGAAAAAGCAACCGAAATAGGGATTGACGAAATTACACCGCTGCTAACTTCCCACTCCGAAAGAAAAGCAGTAAACCATGAACGACTTGAAAAAATACTGGTTTCGGCAATGAAACAATCGTTAAAAGCTTACCTGCCAAAACTCAATGAAATGACTGCGTTTAAAGAATTGGTGGTCAGCAATAAAACCGAAAATAAATACATTGCTTACTGTGACGAAATTCAGAAAACACATTTAAAGGATTTGGTCCACAGGGGAAAAGACACATTGATTTTGATTGGCCCTGAAGGAGATTTCAGCGCTGAGGAAGTTCAACTTGCCATTGAAAACGGTTTTTCGGTTGTATCGCTGGGAAACTCCCGCCTGCGAACCGAAACAGCCGGGATTGTTGCCTGCCACATTGTTAATTTAGCCAATGAATAATAGGTTTCTCAACTTTGAATTGTATTTTTCGGAAAAATTTATAAAATGAGAATTCCAGCTTTAATCCTGTTCCTAATTATCAGTACCTTCGGTTTTACGCAAAACCAGGGCGTAAAAATTGCCCTTTTGAAATACAGCGGCGGTGGCGACTGGTATGCCAATCCAACATCGCTGCCCAACCTGATTCAGTACTGTAATTCAAACCTGAAAACAAATATTCATCCCGAACCATCGACAGTTGAACCTGGAACTTCCGAGATTTTTAACTTTCCTTTTATTCATGTTACCGGTCACGGAAATATTATTTTTTCAGAAAATGAAACGGCAAATTTACGGACATACCTCGAAGGTGGTGGTTTTCTGCATGTTGATGACAATTATGGCCTGGATGAATATATCAGACGGGAAATGAAAAAGGTTTTTCCCGATAAGGAATTTACAGAACTTCCACCATCGCACCCTATTTTTCACCAGAAATACACTTTTAACGAGGGGTTGCCAAAAATCCATGAACACGGAAACAAACCTCCGCAGGCTTTTGGGATTTTTATCGGCGACCGGATGGTTTGTCTTTACACCTTCGAAACAGATTTGGGCGATGGCTGGGAAGACCCCGATGTACACAACAACCCGCCCGCAGTGCGCGAAAAAGCGCTGAAAATGGGCGCGAATATTATTCAGTTTGTATTTGGACAATGACAATGAAAGTAGTAGCATTTAACGGCAGTCCCCGCCGCGAGGGGAATACAGCCATTTTAATCAATACGATGTTTGAAATATTCCATAACGAAGGTATTGAAACCGAGTTCGTCCAATTAGGCAACAAACCGGTACATGGATGCACAGCCTGCGGAAAATGCAGGGAAATCCAGAACGGAAAATGCCATATAAAAAACGGCCATCTGAATTTTTGTATTGAAAAGATGGTTGAAGCCGATGGAATTATTATTGGTTCGCCCGTTTATTTTGCCGACGTTACACCCGAAGTAAAAGCCCTGATTGATGTTGCCGGCTATGTAACCCGCGCCAACAACCATCTTCTTAAACGAAAAGTTGGCGCCGGCGTAATTGCCGTTCGGCGTGGTGGCGCGCTTCATGCATTCGAAACAATAAACAACTTTTTCCTTATCAGTCAAATGATTGTGCCCGGTTCGAGTTACTGGAATTTTGCCTTTGGCCGTAATCCAGGCGAAGTTTTAAATGATGAAGAAGGGATGCAAACCATAAAAACTTTGGCAGAAAATATGGCGTGGCTATTGAAAAAACTGCAAAAATTAAAGACTTATCCAGCAAATTAATTGGTCGGTATATTCATGAACGAGGATATATTTCTCCGTAAATTTTAAATACATAATTCGAACTCATGTTTCATCTCTATCTTACACTGGCATACACAATTCCCAACATTTATGTCTTTTTCCGGATTAATCATCTTTTCATCGGTAAAGGATATAAACTCTGGTACACCTTAATTTACATTTTGCTGGCTGCTGTTTATCCTTTAAACCGGTATTTGCCCGACAATGATATGAATCTGGAAATGCAAATTCTCGACACTGTTTCCGGATATTTTTTGCCATTTTATTTATACCTGTTCCTTTCGGTACTTGTTTACGATTTGTTTTTACTGCTCAATCTCCTGTTAAATGTGGTTTCAGCTAAAACGAGGAAATTATTTTTATACAGGTTTTATTCGCTTTCTGCATTGATTTTTTTGTCGGTAGCTGTAGTAATTGGTGGTGTTATTAACCTCAATACCATCCGGGTTTCAAAATATCATGTTATACTTCCGAAAAAGAATTCGAACATCGAAAATTTACGGGTTGCTTTTGTTTCCGACATTCATATTGAGCAAAACCTGAACCTGGGCTTTTTAGAACAATTTGTACAGAAGGTTAATGCGTTACAGCCTGATATACTGTTATATGGCGGCGACATTGTTGAAGGCGACAACGAACATGAAACATCTGAGGCAATGGAATCGGTTCTTAAACAGGTGCAAACCAAATACGGAACTTTTGGCGTGGTTGGCAATCATGAGTTTTACGGAGGGCAGGAGCAGGGTATTTTTTTCAGTAGGGCCCAGATAACTTTACTCAACGACACAATTATCAATATTGATAACGCCTTTTACCTGGCGGGCAGATATGATCAGCATTTCAGAAACAGAAAATCAATAGGGGAGATTCTGCAATATAGTTCCGCCGAACTTCCCATAATTCTGATGGACCATCGTCCCACCCAATTGCAGGAAGTAAGCCAAACCGCTGTAAATGCACAGTTTTCAGGACATACGCATAACGGGCAACTTTCCGGTTAATTACATCATTCATCAAATGTATGAGTTGAGTTGGGGATACATGAAAATAAGGGATACGCATTTTTTTGTCAGCAGTGGTTTAAGATTATGGGGGCCGCCGGTTAAAACCGCCGGAAAATCGGAAATAATGGTTGTTGATTTTAAATTTGAATAGTATTATTTGTCAAATTAAAACTGTAATATGCCTCAAAAATTAAACGAGTTTAGCAATGGTGGTTTCATTGAATTCGATTCCGGTTGCTTCGATGGCTGGTGTGTTTTTGTTACAATACCCGGCAATGACCGGTTTGCGCCCACCGATGCCCGTTATTTTACCCGTTTAAAAGAATTAGGCGAAAAATTCGGGCCGCAAAAAATTTATGATGATTTTGTCGTGATTTATAACCGGACTTCAAAATTTGCCGATTTAAAAGTATTTGAATTGATTGCTGTTCTGAGCCGGTTTTATAATTCTGATGCTGAAGAAATGGAACTTTGGCTGAATGTAATTTATGCCGGAATGATAGCCGAAGAAAACAAGGAAAACGCGATTCTGAAAAAACGGATCAAACGATTGGGGGTTCATCAGGTTTTAATAGAAGGATTATCACCTGAAAAAGCTTCCGTTTACAGCAAAGGGAAAAAGTGGAAGGAGCTGGACGAAATAATGAAACAGAAAGGTTTTTAAAAATTGACCTTTAACGATAAATAAAAAAGAGGCTGCAAGCACAACCTCTTTTTTCATACAATTTTGAAAGATATTTAATTTATTTTAATCCCCGTTTTTCGAGAAGTGGTTCAATGGAAGGATCTTTTCCACGGAACTTTCTATAAACATCCATACCTTCAGCGGCGCCCGATTTGGCCAGCAACTCCCTGAATTTGGCTGCAACTTCCGGATTAAACAAATCGCCTGTTTCCTTAAATGCCTGGAAAGCATCGGTATCGAGTACGGCAGCCCATAAATAAACGTAGTAACCGGCTGAATATCCACCCGAGAAAATATGCTGAAAATAAGTACTCCTGTAACGCGGAATAAATTCGGGGATAATACCAAGTTTTGCCATCGACTGATTTTCAAATTCCCGCACATCGGCAATTTCGGGGTTTGGCGTGGTGTGGAAATCCATATCGAGATAAGCGGCAGCAATGAATTCGCCGGTGATGAACCCCTGGTTAAATGTTCCGCTTTTCTCCATTTTTTCAATCAGTTCATCAGGAATCGTTTCGCCGGTTTGATAATGTTTTGCATAAACTTTCATAACTTCAGGTTCAGAAGCCCAGTTTTCCATAATTTGCGCCGGCAGTTCAACAAAGTCGCGCGGCACGCTGCGGGCAGTGCGGTCGTAGAGCCCATCGGCAAACAACCCGTGCAAAGCATGGCCAAACTCGTGGAAAAAAGTCGAAACTTCATCGAAACTGAGTAACGCAGGCGTATCGCCGGCCGGACGGGTAAAGTTCATTACAATTGATCCGATGGTTGGAATGCGTTCACCGTTTCTGTACGTGGCGCTGCGGAAACTGGTTGACCAGGCGCCGACACGTTTTCCATCACGCGGGTGGAAATCCATGTAAAGAACGCCCAGGAATGAACCGTCTGCTTCCTGAACTTCATACGCTTCAGCTTCAGTGTGGTAAGTTGGCAGATCGTCGCGTTTAATGAATTTCAGCCCGTACAGTTTTTCAACAACATAAAAAACGCCTGCTTTGGCATTATCTAAACTGAAATATGGTTTTACCTCGTTCTCATCCATCTCAAATTTCTGCATTTTAAGTTTTTCGTTGTAATACCACCAGTCCCACGAAGCCAGTTTGAAATTACCGCCTTCCTTGTCAATAATGGCCTGCATTTCTTTTACATCCTGTTTTGCCATTTTAATTGCGGGAGACCACATTTTCAACAAAAAATCGTACACTGCCTGGGGCGTTTTTGCCATATTAATATCTATCTGGTATTCGGCAAAGTTGTTGAAGCCATGCAGTTTGGCGCGTTCATCACGCAGTTTTACAATTTTTTTTATAATTTCCTTGTTGTCAAATTCGTTATCGTTGTCGCCGCGCATAAAATAGCCGCGGTACAGTTTTTCGCGCAGGCCGCGGTTTTGTGCATAGGTAAGAAAAGGCAGCATACTTGGTTTTGCCAGTGTGAAAACATATTTTCCTGAATCGCCTGTTTTTTGGGCGTCAGCAGCGGCACGTGTTATAACATCGGCAGATAAACCTTTCAGATCGGCTTCGTTTTCAACCACCAGTTTGAAGTTTTTATTGGTTTCGGCAAGCAAATTCTCCCCGTATTTTAAAGTGAGCGATGATAATTCTTCGTTTATTTTCTTTAGTTTTTCCTGATTTTCCACAGTAAGGTTGGCTCCGTTTCGTTCAAAATCCTGGTATATTTTTTCAACTACGCGCAACTGCTGGTCGTCTAAACCCAACTCTTTTCTTTTATCGTAAACAGTTTTCACTTTTTTAAACAGTTCGGGGTTCATGGAGATTCCATCCCTGTGTTTTGTCATCATCGGTGAAATCCTGCGTGCCATTGCCTGAATTGAATCGTTGGTGTTGGCAGAATTTATTGGTCCAAACACGCTACTTACTTTATCAAGCAGTTGCCCCGATTTGTCGAGTGCAAGAATTGTATTTGCAAAAGTTGGGTCTTCGGTATCGGCAACAATGGCGTTAATTTCGGCCTGATGTTGTTTGATACCTTCTTCGATGCCAGGCACATAATGTTCTTCTTTAATGTCATCGAAAGGCGGAACGCCAAAGGTTGTTGTCCACTCCTTCAAAAACGGGTTGTCCATATTTGCATTAATTTCTTTTTTCCGGGTTGTACACGAGAATAGAGTTACACCCGAAACAAACATAATGATTAATAGTTTCTTCATTTTTGTGTAATTAATTGATTTAAATAAAGTAGCAAAAATAATTAAAATTAGTTTTTGCAGAAATGATTGATTTCCATGTTTTGAACTGAATGAACCAAAGAATTTGCAACAAAAATCCTTACTTTTGACGGGTTCAAAAAAAAAGCAGAAAAGCAATCAAAATGAAGATATCTTATTCCTGGTTAAAGGATTACATCGCACTCGACCATTCGCCCGAAGAAATTGGTAAAATTCTTACTCAAATTGGTTTGGAAGTTGGTGGGATAGAAGAAGTTGAAACCGTAAAAGGTAGTATGAAAGGACTTGTTATCGGCGAGGTTGTTACCTGCTTGCCACACCCTGACTCTGATCATTTAAGCAAAACAACGGTTAATGTCGGAAAAGGCAGTTTGCTCGAAATTGTTTGCGGGGCGCCAAATGTGGCAGCCGGACAGAAAGTGGTTGTTGCAACGGTTGGAACCACACTTTACATGGGAAATGATGAATTTACCATTAAAAAATCGAAAATCAGGGGAGAAAATTCTGAAGGGATGATTTGCGCCGAAGATGAAATCGGGATTGGTTCAGGCCACGCAGGAATTATTGTTTTGAATACGAATGCCAAAGTTGGAACTTTAGCAAAGGATTATTTTAAAGTTGAATCAGACTGGGCGATTGAAGTTGACCTCACGCCCAACAGGATTGATGCAGGCTCGCACATTGGTGTTGCCCGTGATTTGGCGGCTTTTCTGAGAAAATCGCAGGATATTACGGTCAAACAATCATCGGTTGAACAGTTTTACGTGGATAACCACAATCTCGAAATTCAGGTTTCGGTTGAAAACACCGAAGCCTGTCCGCGCTATTCGGGCGTTACCATTTCTGATGTTACTGTTAAGGAATCGCCTGCCTGGTTAAAACAACGGTTAAAAGCCATAGGGTTATCGCCAATCAATAACATTGTTGATGTAACCAATTACGTGCTTCACGAAACCGGCCAGCCATTGCACGCCTTCGATGCCTCCGAAATAAAAGGAAATAAAGTTGTGGTAAGGACCATGAACGCGGGGACAAAATTCATAACCCTCGATGGTATTGAACGCGAACTGAACGAAAACGACCTGATAATTTGCAATGCCGAAACCGGAATGTGTATTGGTGGCGTTTTTGGCGGTATGACTTCGGGCGTGAAAGGTCCGACCAAAAATATTTTTCTTGAAAGCGCTTATTTCGATTCGGTTTATATCCGGAAAACCGCCCGCCGGCATGGTTTAAATACTGATGCCTCTTTCCGTTTTGAGCGCGGCACCGACCCAAACGGGGTAATTTATGCATTAAAACGTGCAGCCCTGTTAATTAAGGAAGTGGCAGGTGGAACAATTTCGTCGGAAATTGTTGACATATATCCTCAGCCGGTTGCCGGTTTTAAAGTCGATGTTACTTATCACAACATCAAACGGTTAATTGGCAAGGATTTGGGTAAGGAAACCATTAGGGATATTCTTGCTTCGCTTGAAATAAAAATCGAATCGGAATCTGAAACTGGGCTTTCTTTAATGGTCCCTACATACCGTGTTGACGTAAAACGCGAAGCCGATGTAATTGAAGAACTGTTGCGCATTTATGGCTATAATAACGTTGAAATACCTCTGCAGGTTAACGCATCGTTGCAAACCGCCGAAAAACCCGATCCCAATCAGGTACGTGATTTAATTGCTGAAATGCTTACTGCACAAGGGTTCAACGAAATCTGGTCGAACTCGCTGACCAAAACAAGTTACTACAGCGGGTTGAAAAATTATAAGGAAGAACAAACCGTAAAAATATTAAACCCGTTAAGCGCCGATTTGAACGGGATGAGGCAAACACTGCTGTTTGGCGGCCTGGAAGCCATTGTTTACAACGCCAACCGTCAGAATAAAAACCTCAGGTTTTACGAATATGGCAACTGCTACTTTTACAAACAGACAGAACTGAAAGACCATCCCGAAAAAAATTACAGGGAGGAAGAACACCTATCCTTGTTTGTAACCGGAAGTAAAGAAAACGAAAACTGGACTTATAAAGAACAGGCAACTTCGTTCTTTACCATAAAAACATATTCTGAAAACATACTTAAACGGCTCGGGTTTTCAATCAATCAAATGCAGATTTCGGAAACTGAAAACGAACTGTTCACTGAAGGGCTATGTTACAGTTTCAACAACAAAACCTTGTTAAACTTTGGGATTGTTGCCAAAAAGTGGCTCAAAAAGTTCGACCTTGAAAACCCTGTTTACTTTGCCGATTTTAACTGGGACAATGTTCTGATTTTACATAAAAGGCATAAAGTAGTTTTTGAGGAATTGCCAAAATTCCCCGCAGTCCGCCGCGACCTTGCGCTTCTGATTGACAAAAACATAAAATTCGGACAAATCAAAGAAACTGCTTACAAAGCTGAGCGTAAAATTTTACGCGAAGTTGATTTGTTTGATGTTTACGAAGGGAAAGGCGTTCCCGAAGGTAAAAAATCTTATGCAGTGAGTTTTATCCTGCGCGACGACAAAGGCACATTGAGCGACAAATTAATAGAGAAAACCATGCAAAAACTGGTTGGCCAGTTTAACCGTGAGTTGGGGGCAGAGCTGCGCTGATTTGAACAGGTTTAAGAAAAAAGAAGAAAGTAATTGGCATTGGAATACCCTTCGACTTCACTGCCAATGACAGTTTCAATTTTCTTGTCATCTCGACGAAGGAGAGATCTGCTAATCAAAGAGATTTCTCCTCGTTCCTCGTCGAAATGACAGCCCGGTTCGAGCAATTTGTCATTTAAACATTGTGCCTAATGAAATTAGGTGAACTCTCAGGGTGACAGTCAGACTGAGCGATGGCGAAGTCTGGTTTATAGACAAACATTAAATAGTTTTTTAATCAATTTTATTTCTTCAAAATCTTATGAATATTTGAAAAATGAAGTTAATATCGTTCCATTTCCAATTCGACTACCTCAAATAAACGTATAAAAAGCAATGCAAAATCACGCCAAAGGAATTCTTTACGCTGCCATAACAGCCTTATTTTGGGGATTTTTAGCGATAGTACTTAAAATTATTGCCAACGATGTTGAGCCTGCAACCATCGTCTGGTTCAGGTTTTTACTTGCATTTTTAGTGTTGGCAGGTTGGCAGGCCTCAAAAGATAAGGGTGCATTTAAACTTCTTCTGAAACCGCCGCCCCTGCTAATTATAGCAACACTTGCCCTGTCGTGGAATTACATAAGTTTTATGATGGGGATTCATTACACAACTCCCAGTAATGCGCAGCTTTTTATACAGTTTGGCCCTATTTTACTGGCCGTTGCCGGACTTGTATTTTTCAGGGAGAAAATAAATAAACTTCAGATTATTGGCTTTGTAATTGCAATTTTAGGAATGGTTTTCTTTTACCGCGACCAGCTTCTTGCTTTTTTCGATGCCCAGAAAAACTATAATCTGGGAGTTGTGTACATACTTACAAGCGCAGTTGCATGGGCTACTTATGCAATTTTACAGAAAAAACTCGTTGTAAAGTATTCAACCGAAAGCCTTAACCTATTCACTTTTGGGTTGCCCATTTTTCTTTACCTGCCATTTGTCAATTTTGGCTCTCTTTTAAATCTCAACTGGGTAATCTGGCTTTTGCTTCTGTTTGTTGGGCTAAATACTTTATTTTCATATACTTTTCTTTCGATGGCTTTAAAAAATACTGAAGCAAATAAAGTAAGCGTTATCCTCATTATCAATCCAATAATCACTTTTATCACCATGGGAATTTTAACCCAATTAAATGTTGGCTGGATTCAGCACGAAAGGTTTTCGGTAGTTACAATTTTAGGTACGCTGTTTGTAATTTCGGGTGCTATGCTGGTGGCAAAAAAGCAGAAAACGAAAAATTGAGAAACTGAAAAATTGAAAAACTGTTAAATGGTTTAAAACAAATAGTTCATGATTTCACATGTTTTTGTATTTTGGTGAAGTATTTCTGAATTCAATTACTATGAAAATCTTTAATCCTATTTCTTCCCTTTGCCTTGGCCTTTGCCTGTTCTTTTCGTGCAACACCAAAGAACCGCGTATCATCACGGTTACCGGTGAAATTCCTGCGGCCCAAATAGGCAACCGTTGGGATTAAAATGAAGTTGTTGGAAAAGTTCTTCCATATCTTCTGGAAATCAAAAAACTGGGTTACAACATTGGTAGAATGTACGCCTGCCTATTTGGGCCGCGACCCGGAATTGATGAAAGTGCTTTCTGAAAAATCGGGAATCCAAATCATTACGAACACAGGTTATTACACCGCAGTTGGAGGCAAATTTATACCAGGGTGTTAGCATAGAAATTTTATCAAAATTTTTCTAAAATACAATACTGAATCTTATTCCCTCCCTTTCTCAATAAACGGAAAAGGTTTTGTTGCCTCGCCGGCATAAATAATGATATGTGGAAAGGGTATTTCAATTCCTTCGGCATCGAATGTCGATTTAATATCCAGAAAAACAGAATTTTTAACTTTCAGAAAATTGGCTTTTTCGAACCATACGCCAAGTAAAATATGAATACCGCGATCGCCGAAAGCGTTGTATAATATTAGTGGCTCAGGTTCGTCCAAACAAAGCGGATTATGTTTTACAACGCGTTCAAGCGCCGATTTTACACGGTCTAAATCTTCTTTATAGGCTACATGGAGGTCAAAATCCATTCTTCTTATTGGAAATTTTGTAACATTGATTACTTCGCTGCTGATTACCGTTTGATTTGGTATGCGGAGAAGTAAATTATCCAGCGTTTTTATTTTTATCGACAATAAATCGATGCTGTAAACTGTGCCTGTTTTATCGCCAATTCTGATGATGTCCCCAATTTCGAATGGTTTTTCCGATACCAGGAAAAAGCCGCTGACAATATTCCCAATGCTGGTTTGCGAAGCAATTCCTATTACGATGCCAATTACCCCGGCTGCCCCAAAAATGGCGGTCAGGTTTATTTTCAATTCAGAAATAATAATCAGAATAAGTATTACAATGGCTGAATATTTTACAAACCGTTTGATTAACATCTGCCGCTGCAGTGACATTTTTGACGGTAGCAACTTGTTCATTACTGCCGAAAGAATGGTAATAATAAGAATACCAACAATGAGGATGATTCCAATCCGGAGCAGATTTTCAATGGTTTCTGCATTAAAATATTTCGACCAGTCAAAATTCATTATTCGTTTCTGTAAATGTTTTTAATAAAATGAAAATTCAGGTTTAAAAGGCTTTTCCCCGATGTGTTTCGCGGTTTTGCCAGAATTTCCTGTTTTTCGCCATTATATTGTTTCGAGTACCGGTAACCCACAGTTCCGGCATCGCCATTTCCCCTGTAATCAACATGCACAAGGCTGGTAACTATCAAATTTTCATTTTTGTATAAAGTCACGTTTTCATCGCGAATGATTAACCGCTGTACGTTTAAAATATTCGATGAATTGTTCTGTATTGTAACCGGACAAATTGCCTCGAATCCGGCAATTTCAATATCGTTCAGTTCGAGGTAATATTCATCTCCCAACGCAAATGCAGGCTCGCCATTTTCGGACTCTCCAAACCAGGTATCTGAAAGCCTTTTGTATGAAATTTCCTTTAAAAGATTTTCGGGTTGAATTTTAGAGAAGTAGATTTGAAAGGAAAGAGGTATTTTCAGGAAAACAGTGATTTTCTGTTCCGGCAGAACGTTCAATCCGGTTCCCTTAAAAACCAAAGGCTTGGCAGGCAATGACGGTGCAATAATCAACGAATTCGATTTTCCGGTTTGAAAGTAATCGTTTAGTGTTGATTCAAGGCCCAGGGAAATATCATCTTCAGGACAATTATCGGCTGTTACCAGGTACCAGCCTTCGTTTTTGCGGGTTGCCCGTAACTGAACACAACCTATATCAATTACCTTGGTTTCTCCCGGCAGTACCTGATGCTTTTTTAAAATCTGGTATAAATCCATATTTAGCTTAATTGAAGGATAAAATTACGAAACATTTACAATTGGGTTGGCTTAAAATTAAAAATTCCCCTGTAACATTTCCAGGCCGTAAATAGTTTTCCAATACTTTTATTCTCCAATAGTGATTTCTCCGTTATAATAGGTTTGCAGTTTTTTCCGGTACTTTTTCAGAAAACGGAAAAGCCGCATAAATTGCAGCTTTTAGCAGTATTTCTATATTTCAGGTAATTTTACAAAGATGGAAAAAAAGTACATGGATTTATCGTCTGCTTTTTTTCTCAGCCTGAGCCTTGCCTTTTAAGTTAATACAGTTTTTTGTGTCCTGTCTTCGATTACTACCAACCGGTACTTAATGCTGTTCATCACAAGCCGGTGTGTTACAACATGCAAATGTTTGGTGACAACTTCGTTGTGAATGATAAAATCCTGAATGATAGCCATATCCGATAAGTTTGAGCCCGAAAGCAAATCGCGTATCTGGCAGTATTTACAAAATCGCTCATCCTTATAAACCAGTTTGCCCCGTCGGGTGCAGCCTAAAATTTCACAAAATTCATGTTCCAGAATATCGCCTTTATCACTTTTTGTCAGGTTCTGAAACGATTTATTAAAGTATTTTACCTTGAAATCGTGATCAACAAGTATAATTGCCTGCGGGTGGTGCTCAATCAACTGATTAACCAGATCGTTAGCTTCTTCTATTCTTACAAATTCAAGTCTCATAGAGCTAATATTTAATGGATTAGTAATGATTTTCCTTCATGAAAAAACTGAATAAAGTTGTTCATTTTTGGTTTTTGGAAAGTAGTAATTATTAAGATAAATTTCAATGGAATATGTTTTAGATTATGAAAAAAATTTGTTGAACCGAAACTAAGGGCCAAGGGTCCCAAAAACACGTTTCAGTATATCATTTACACGGGCTGCCGGGTCTTTTCTAATCCTTTTTTCCTCGTCTGCAATTTTCAGGAATAATCCATCAAGCGCTTTTTGGGTGAGATATTCATCAATCTGGATATTTACCGGTTTGAACCCCGCAATTTGGCCAACGGTTGATTTGGCTGCTTCGTTCCATTTCCCTGTGAGTGTTTCCCATGTTTGACCTGCCGAAAAATTACCGACAAGTTTTTTATCTAACGATAATTTAATTTTCGGACGGTACAAATCTGCCAACTGGTTGTATGTTGTATTGCGCAGGTATTGGGTTGCAGCATTGTCTTCTCCTTTTAAAATGCCAATTGCATCAGAAATTGACATACTTTTGATGCTGTTCACAAAAATTGGTTTGGCTTCCGAAACAGCATCTTCAGCGGCGCGGTTTATGCTGAGTAAAACATCGTCAACCAACTGTTTCCCTCCCGGGATTTTACTGATATTTCTTACAATCACATCGGCTTCGGGCGGTAAAAGTATCTTAACCAATTCATCTTTGTAATATCCATCTGTTTTCCCCAAAATGTTGGCCGAATTGCTGGTTCCAACAATCAGTGCCTCTTTTAACCCGGCAATAGTTTCATTCTGCGAAAGGGGTTTTCCGGTACTAAGCGTTTGTCCGGCAATTTGTGCGAGCTGGGCGCAGCCTGTAAAAAGAAAAATCAGTAGAAACGTATTCATTACTTTCATTGTATTTCAATTGAAAATTTATGCGAAATTAGTTTATTTAAAAAGTTTATCAATTAAATCGGTCCTTCCTTTTGATTTCAAATCGTTAATTATCGAATTTTTAAACTCGTTTTTGTACCAAAAGAAAAATTTTCGCTGGTTTTCCTTTTCGTTTTTGTTGCGGGCAGTATAAATTTTTTCCATGGTATAGGGGTGATATCCGGAATAATAAACCACGGTTGCCAGCGTCATTGGCGTGGGTGTAAAATCCTGAACCTGTTCCAGTTTAAAATTCATTTTTTTTGTTTGAATGGCAAGGTTGGCCATGTCTTCCGATTTACTTCCGGGGTGGCCCGAAATAAAATAGGGTACCAGTTGCTGGTTCAGGTTTTCTTCCTTGTTAATTTTATTGAACTCGTCGTTTAACTGCTCAAAAAGTTTAAACGGAGGTTTTCGCATAAACTTCAAAACCTCATCCGATGAATGTTCCGGTGCTACTTTCAAACGCCCTGAAACATGGTTTTTGATAACCTCACGCAGGTATTTGCTGTTGTTTTCGTCGGTTTCCTCGCGACCGGTTTTCTCTAGAATCATGTCGTAGCGAATTCCGCTTCCGATAAATGCCTTTTTTACTTTTGGGTTTTCACGAACTTTTTTGTACAGGTCGAGCATGGGTTTGTGGTCGGTGTCGAGATTTTTGCAAATGGTTGGAAAAATGCAGGATGGACGTTTGCATTTCCGGCAAATTTCCTCGTGAATGCCCTTCATTTTATACATGTTTGCCGAAGGGCCGCCCAAATCGGAAATGTAACCTTTAAAATCGGGCATTTCGGTTACTTTATCCACCTCTTTCAAAACCGATTTTTCGGAACGGCTGGCAATGAATTTTCCCTGGTGGGCTGAAATGGTGCAAAACGTACATCCGCCAAAACAACCCCGGTGAATGTTTATCGAGTGCCGGATCATTTCGTAGGCCGGAATAACTTCCTTGCTGTGGTAGCGCGGATGCGGCATTCGCGTGTATGGCAAATCGTAAACGCGGTCGATTTCACTTTCCTTAAAAGTTGGCCAGGGCGGATTTACTACAATCTTTTTGTTCCCCACTTTTTGGGTGAGTTTTTTTGCCTCCATTTTATTCGACTCCTCCTCGATGTGCATAAAATTGCGGGCATATTTCTTTTTGTCCTTTTGGTTGCGTAGTGTTCATCAAAATCAACCAAAAACGAAGTTTGTGGTATAGTTGTAAGTTTTGAAACAGGAACCCCTTTTTGCATCAGTTGGGCAAATTCGGCAATCGATTTTTCGCCCATTCCGTAAAAAAGCATGTCGGCGCCGGAATCAACCAAAATCGAGGGCATCAGTTTGTCCGACCAGTAATCATAATGGGTAACACGGCGCAGCGATGCTTCTATTCCGCCAATCACCAGCGGAACTTCGGGATAAAGGTTTTTCAGGATTTTTGAATAAACAATGGTGGCATAATCGGGCCTGAAACCTGCCTTTCCTCCCGGGGTGTAGGCATCGTCAGTCCGTTTGCGTTTACCGGCCGTATAGTGGTTTACCATCGAATCCATATTCCCGGCGGTAACTGCAAAAAATAGCCGTGGTTTCCCCATTTTTTTAAAATCGCGCAAATCATCGGTCCAGTTGGGTTGCGGAACAATTACCACTTTTAACCCTTCGGCCTCTAAAATGCGCCCGATTACTGCTGCCCCAAACGAAGGATGATCGATGTACGCATCGCCTGTAAAAAGAATTACATCAATCTCTTCCCATCCCAAATCCTTCACCTCTTTGTTGGTGGTAGGCAGCCACAATTTTATATCAGTTTTGTTTTCCAAAATATTTGCTTTTAATACTGTAACAATCAAATCGCGGTTTAGATGAATCGATCATGAAAAAAACCGGATCAAAACTTTATGTTTTCTCTTTTTTGAATTATTTCAGTAAAAGTAGCAGTAAAAAAATGTTGAGCATGTTATTTAATTAAATTGCAACATTTGAATAAAAAATTCAACCTATTTTTGCTTTCTGACCAAAATTTAAAAACTAACGGATCGGTTCAAAATGGAATTGCTTAAACCAAAGGATATTTTCAGGAACTTTCCAATGTTAACCCTTTTTGGAGGCGAATATTTTGCACGGTTCCTGATGAACATCATGCGTTTTAATAAGTTAAATAAAATTTATTCAGGGATTGCAGAAAAACAGGGAATCGATTTTATTGATGAGGTTATACGGATTTTGGATCTAAAAATTGAATTCGATGAATCGGAATTGAAGCGTATTCCAAAAGAAGGCCCGCTGATTGTGGTTTCCAATCATCCGTTTGCAGGTATCGACGGGCTTTTGCTCATTAAATACCTTTCAGTGGCACGTAGTGATATTAAGGTTGTTGCCCATTTTTTACTGCAAAAAATAGAGCCGGTTTCCGATTATTTTGTTGCCGCTAGTTTCGAAAACGAAGGGGCTTACGATGTTCAGCAGCACAGTATTTTGAAAAACGCCGTTTCTCATTTAAATAATAACGGTGTACTTTGTATTTTTCCAGCAGGCGAAGTGAGCACTTACGGTACGTTCGACAGTTTAACCGACCAGGTTTGGCAATTTCCGGTGGTAAAATTCATAAAAAAGGCACGGGTCCCGGTATTACCGGTTTATTTTCAGGGAACAAACAGCAGGTTATTTCATCTGATTGCAAAAATTCATCCTTCGTTGCGGTTGGGTAAACTTCCTTCGGAGTTGCTCAGTAAAAAGAATAAAAAAATAAAAATCAGGATTGGAAATCCGGTAAGTGTTGAAGATCAGGATAAATTTTGCGATGTATATCAGTTTGGGCGGTTTTTGCGTGCCAAAACATACAGTATGGAATCACAAATAAAGGTTAAGCGTTTTTTTATCAAACCTGCGAAACCACAGTTAAAGCCTGAGCCGGTAACAGATGCAGTGCCCAATGATATTCTTTTAAAGGAAATTCAACAGTTGAAAAAAGATTATACCTTGTTTGACCTCAAAAATTACAGTATTTACTGTGCCCCAACACACTTAATTCCAAATATGCTGAATGAAATTGGCCGGTTGCGAGAAATTACCTTTCGCGAAGTTGGGGAAGGCACCAATAAGAGTATTGATATTGATGAATTTGATTTGTATTACAACCAGATGTTTATTTGGGATCATAAAGTTGAAAAACTGGTTGGCGCTTACCGCATTGGCCTGGGCAAAGATATAATGGCGCAGTACGGGAAACGTGGTTTTTATCTGCACACACTTTTTAATATCGATGATGAATTTCTTCCGGTATTAAACGAAAGCCTTGAATTGGGGCGTTCTTTTGTTGTGAGTGAATATCAGCGGAAACCACTGCCGCTCTTTATGTTATGGAAAGGCATTCTGTATTTTCTGTTGAAAAATCCACAATACCGCTATTTGATTGGACCTGTTAGTATCAGCAATAACTATTCGAAAATATCGAAAGAATTGATTATTAAATTCATTATGGCCAATCATTACAACTGGAAAATGGCTAAGAAAATTAAGCCCCGCAACAGTTACAAGTTCCGAAGCGATAACCAGGACATCAATATACTGATGACCAATATGGATCATGATATTGAAAGGCTCGATAAAACCATTGGCGATTTGGATGAGATGAACTCCGGATTACCCGTTTTGCTTAAAAAATACATCAAGCTGAATGCTAAAATCATTGGTTTTAACGTCGATCCCAATTTCAATAATTGTCTCGATGGTTTTATTGTGCTCGATGTTTTTAATGTGCCTAAAAATGTAATCGAATCACTTTCAAAGGAAGTTAACGATGGTATTATACTCGAACGTTTTTATACCCACCGGGAATAATTTTCATGTCTAAATATAATGACTTACTGCTTTTTACCGATGGAAGTGTAAACACAAAGTCGGAAATTGGCTACGGCGCTTATTTCATAGTGAATGAAAATGAATTGTTTTCGGATGATTTGAAATCGAAAGTAAAACTAAAACGGTTTGAAAATTCCTCCTCCACAAAACTCGAAATACAAACCATATTGTGGGCTTTATTTGAAGTTGGGGAAATTGACAGAAAAATAATTCTTTATACCGATTCGCAGAATATTTTGGGCTTGTCCGGCAGAAGGGAACGCCTTGAGAAAAGCGATTTTTATTCGAAACAAAACCGGCGAATTGCCAATTGGGAATTGTACAAAGATTTTTACCGATTAACCGATGAATTGAATATTGAAATAAAAAAGGTCAGCGGACATAAAAAAAATAGTATGAAAGATAACATTGATCGGCTTTTTACCATTGTTGACCGGGCTTCCAGGAATGCATTACGTGGAGAAAACGGGATTTGAAATATCCAATATTAAATGAACAATATCCAATTTTCAATCAGAACAAAACAAAATCTGCTGCCCAATGGAAATTGATCATTGAATATTCTTTATTGGATATTTCCCTTTTATTTTCTTTCTGATTATTTAATGCTAAAACCTACCTTTGCCCCCAATGAATAAACCGGACGTAATTATAGTTGGTGGCGGCCCTGCCGGACTTTTGGCGGCTGGCAGTGCAGCACAAAACGGGGCGAAAGTGCTCGTGCTCGAAAAAATGTACGCACCCGGCCGCAAACTGCTGATTACCGGAAAAGGCCGCTGCAATGTTACCAACGAAGCAACCATAAGCGAATTCATTACCCATATTTACCCCGACGGGCGGTTTCTGCGGAGCGCTTTCGCCGGCTTTTTCTCAAAAGATATTATTGAACTGCTTGCCCGTTACGGAGTTGCCTGTACGTTGGAGCGTGGCGGCCGCTGGTTTCCCGAAAGCAACCAGTCGGCTGATATTTTGAACGCATTGCTGAAATGGGTTGGCGAGTTGAGTGTTGAAATCCGCTGCAGCCAGCGGGTCGAAAAACTGCTGGTTGAAAATGGCGCAATTACCGGGGTAAAAGCAAATGGCGAAATTGTTTTGGCTACAAATGTGATCCTGGCAACCGGTGGGAAATCGTACCCCGGAACCGGCTCAACCGGCGATGGTTACGAACTGGCGCGACAGGTTGGCCACACCATCGAAAAACCAATTCCGGCGCTTGTTCCTCTTGAAACTAAAGGCAGCACGGCACAGCAATTACAGGGACTAAACCTGAAAAATGTGAAAGCAGTAATTTGGGTTGATGGCAAAAAGGCTGGCGAAGATTTTGGCGAAATGATTTTTACCCATTTTGGTTTATCGGGACCAATCATTCTGACTTTGAGCCGGATTGCGGTTGCTGCATTTCAAAACAACAAAAAAGTGGAGTTCACCATTGACCTGAAACCTGCGCTCGATGAGCAAAAACTTGACGCCCGCCTGATTCGCGACCTGAACGGACATGGTAAAAAGAAACTTGAAAATATTTTTAGTGAATGGTTGCCAGCCTCGATGATTCCTGTTTTTCTCGAAATTTTGCAGATCGATGCTGAAAAAGAGTGCCACCAGGTTACCGGCAACGAGCGGAAACAAATCCGCAACCTGATGAAAAACCTGCGGTTTGAGGTGTCTCACAACCGGTCGTTTAAAGAGGCAATTATTACTGCCGGAGGCGTTGTTACCAGCGAAATCAATCCGAAAACTATGGAATCGAAATTCGTAAAAGGCCTTTATTTTGGAGGCGAACTCATCGGCCTCGATGCCGAAACCGGTGGCTACAATTTGCAGATTGCGTATTCAACGGGGTGGCTGGCTGGGAAAAATGTAAGGATTGCAGAATGATGATTAGCGAATGATGATTAGCGATTTTTGAAAAGATTGGAAGCTTGCTTCTGGTTTCTGCATCCAATTATTTAACTAATTGGTTTTTTTTGCATCCAATCTATTAAGTTGGCTGATTGGAGCTACTTAAAAAAGCTTTTCCAGAATATCTTTTTTCGATAATTGAAAATGGTCGGCGATGTCTGATAAAATATTGGAAAGTGTGCCTATCTTCAGCGGATTATGGTTTGGAATAGTAACATGATGAATACCGTTTTCGATTGTTGTAAGTCGAATGTGGCTTCCGGTTTGCCTGGTAATTTGATATCCGAACTGACCGATTAATTTGGATAACTCATAACCAGTAATATCTCTTGGGATTTTTTTCATGCCGCAAAAACTTCTTCTTTAGTAAAATGTATCCTGATTAACTTTGGGATATCCTTTTCAAAATGGCAATGTATTGCATCACGGATGTTTTCTTTAATCTCGTCGTAAGTATCTCCTTCCACAAAAATGGAAAATCCAAGAGCCCTGCCTTCATAACCTCCTTCAGGTGATTCTTTCACAATGAATATGATCTCATTCATTTTATTTCAATTTATTACATACAAAGATAGAAATTAATTTTGTGTTCAGAATAGTTGAATGGAACGCACAACAATTCAGAGAATAAATATTTTCTATTAGTTTGTGGAACGCATTAAACCCGCGTGATTCTTTTGCGGGTGAACTCATCGGCCACGATGCCGAAACCGGTGGCTACAATTTGCAGATTGCGTATTCAACGGGGTGGCTGGCTGGGAAAAATGTAAGGATTGCAGAATGATGATAATCGATTGAATGGCTGCTGACTTTTGATATACTGCCTTATGCCTATTGCCGACTGCCTACTCCTCAATCACATCCTTCACCCGTCCAACTTCGCCGGTGGCAAGCATTACTTTTATGCCATGCGGATGGAAGTCGGCGCTGGTGAGGAGCCGTTTTACAAATCCTTCGGTAAGCTCGCCGGTGCGCTGGTGGTGCTTTTGAACAATTTCCACAAGGTCGCCGGTTTTGATGTTTTTTCTGTATCGTACGTCCATTTTTTGATGTGTTAATATACCCTTTCGGGTATAAAGTTGCACAAGATTAACTGTTTTATACCCTATCGGGTACAAAATTATCCGATTTACCTCAAATACAAATTACTATCCCCGTAACTCAGAAAACGGAAATCTTTGTTGAGGGCGTAATCATAAATTTCTTTCCAGTTGTCACCTACAAAGGCGGCAATGAGCAGCAGCAGTGTACTTTGTGGCTGGTGAAAGTTGGTAAACATTCCGATGATTACTTTGAACTGATAACCCGGCAAAATGATAATTTGGGTTGAAAACTGAATTGTTTCCCGTCCGGTTTCATTCAGAAAATCAGCTATGTTTTGAAACGCCTTTTTTATGCTGATTTTGGCCTCTTTTTCGTAAGGTTCCCACTGTAAAACTTCCGGCCTTTCAATATTGAATGTACCATTTTCAAGTTGCAATCCAAGCCAGTACAAACTTTCGAGCGAGCGCACCGAGGTGGTTCCGACTGCAATAATTTTATCCTGGTTTTTCACAAAACTTTCAATAATATTTTTGGAAACAACAACCATTTCGCGGTGCATCGAATGCCCGTCAATAGTTTCGGCTTTTACCGGCTGAAAAGTGCCTGCGCCAACATGCAACGTAATTTCTTTTGTTGAAATATTTTTTGTCTGCAATTCGCTTAAAACAGAATCGGTAAAATGCAATCCTGCGGTCGGCGCTGCTACCGAACCATCGATTTTTGCATAAATGGTTTGATAGGTTTCCTCATCCGCTTCTTCTGTTTCGCGATTTAAATAAGGTGGGATTGGCAAAACACCCGTGATTTCAATAATTTCGGCGAACGATAATGGTTTGTCCCAACTGAATTTGATATGAAATGTGTTTTCAAATTGCGCTGTTTTTTCGGCTTTGAACGTGATTTTCTCCCCCGATATTTCAATAATTCGGGTTAAAATTCCACTTTTCCATTTTTTTGAATTGCCTACCATACATTCCCAGACTACCTGTTTATTTTGTTCAAAGGCGATCTGGTAGTCATGCGGTTCAACAGGTTCCAGACAAAAAACTTCGATTTTCGTCCCTGTTTTTTTCCTGAAAAATATTCGGGCATGAATAACACGGGTGTTATTAAAAATCAATTGCGCATTTTCAGGAATAATCTCAGCGCAGTTTTTGAAAACTGATTCAGAGATTTGGCCATTCTGCCAAATCAGTAATTTTGATTTGTCGCGCTCCGCCAGCGGATACCTGGCAATTTTAGACCCGGGTAAATCGTAGTCGAAATCGCTTATTCTTATGTTTTTATATGATTCCATTAATATTATCCCCTACTCATTTTCTTTTTTATACTTTCCCCTTCAGTGGAATATAAAGGGGCCTTGCTTCGCCAAAAATAGCTTAAAAATCATTAGTGTAAAAGTTATACTTTTGCGCAAAATATTTCGATATGATAAAAATTGGGGATAAAGTAAAGTTTTTGAATGATGTTGGGGGCGGGGTTGTCACGCGGTTTCTCAATAAAAATATGGTGATGGTTGAAAACCACGATGGTTTTGAAATTCCATATCCTGTTTTACAATTGCTGAATACCAGCGATCCGGAATTGAATGCTGGTTCTGAAAAAATTGAAAGAGTACCTCAGCAACAGCAAGTTACAGTAATAAATAAGATTGAGGAAAACAAAGGTGCCATTATCAAGGGAAAAGAATCGCCCGATTTTTATTTTTGTATTGTTCCCACCGATTCCACTAACCCGATTGGCGGCGAAATTGAGTTGTTTTTGGTTAACGACAGCAATTTCACTGTTTTGTACCATTATTTGCACTTCAAAAATGGAGTTGGTAAATCCTTAAAACACGGGACTGTGCAACCAAATTTAAAGGCAGAACTGGAAAGCCTGTTGCAAAATGATTTATCAGAACTCCCTGAATTTGGATTTCAACTTTTATTTTTTCTGAAGGAGGAAAACGACTGGCACGAACCTATTGTAAAACGGTTTAAGATAAATCCAGTCAAATTTTACAAGGAAACCAGCTTTCATCCGAACCAGTTTTTCAGAAAAAATGCCATTATACTACAAATCTCAAAAAATATTTTAACCACCGGGATTGATAAGTTAACAGAAGACGATTTTAAAAAACTGGTTAAGGAAAAGGAAATAAAACCTGCACCCGAAAAGCCGGTTCAGAAAAGAACTGAAGAAATTGTTGAAATTGATTTACACATCAACGAATTACTGGATAATTCAACAGGTTTAAGCAATTCCCAGATTTTGGAAATTCAAAAGGAAAAAATTGAATCGGAAATGAAACTTGCCGTTCAGACTGGTGTAAAAAAAATAGTATTTATCCATGGTATCGGACAGGGCGTATTGAAACAGGAAGTGATTAACCTTTTGAAAACCAAATTCAAAAAATATTACTTTCAGGACGCGTCGTTTAAAGAATATGGCTATGGAGCCACATTGGTAATTTTAAGAAAGTGAAGCTTCCCACGTGCCCGGGGGGAGAAGGAATTTATCAGTACATGCTAATCTGGTTCGAATTGGTTAATTTTTCGCAGTAACGGCACTTTAGCGAAATGGGTTCTTTTTCCACAACTTTGAATGAGGTGGTTATCCGTTCGTTGTTGGTTATGCACTTGGGATTGAAGCATTTTACGATTCCCTGAATTGAATCCGGGATTTCCACTACTTTTTTCTCTACTACTTCATAGTCGCGAATAATATTTAGCTTGGCATGTGGCGCAATCAATGCAATTTTGTTGATTTCATCATCCTCGAAAAACTTGTTCGATACTTTTACAATGGCTTTATATCCTAATTTTCCGCTTTCGAGATTGGTGCCAAAAGTAATTTGGTTGTTGATTGAGTCTAACCCCAGAATCGAAATTACTTTAAAAAGGTTTTTGGCGGGAATATGGTCTATTACCGTTCCTTCTTTAATGGCGCTTACTTTTAATTTGAGTTTTTTCTTCTGTTCGTCTTGCATGGCAGTTTATTTAAGGTTCATGATGTGTGAAATAATTGCTTCGCGCGTAAAAACCCCGTTTCGCGCCTGTGTGAAATAGTATGCTTTTTCGCTTGTATCAACATCGGTATGAATTTCGTTGACACGGGGCAGCGGATGCAATATTTTTACGTTAGGCCTGGTTTTTTCGAGCATCGAATTCCGGAGGATGTAAATATTTTTTACCTGCTCATATTCAATTGGATCCGAAAATCTTTCTTTCTGGACACGGGTCATGTATATTATATCTGCCGCGCTGATGATATCGGTAAATTCGCTGTGTTCATAATATTTGATTCCTTTTTCGCGCAGGAATATTTTGTATTCGTCGGGCATTTCCAGTACAGGAGGAGCCACAAAATTGAAAATGGGGTTTTCGAATTCGCTCATTGCCATTAACAATGAATGAACTGTTCTTCCATATTTGAGGTCGCCAACCAGGAATATGTTCAGATTGTCGAGCGAACCCTGTGTTTTTAGTATAGAATACATGTCGAGCAGGGTTTGAGTAGGGTGCTGGTTGGCGCCATCACCGGCATTAATCACTGGCACAGGGGAAACTTCGGCGGCATAACGGGCAGCCCCTTCGAGCGGGTGGCGCATTACAATTAAATCGGCGTAATTACTGACCATTTTAATGGTGTCGTGCAATGTTTCACCTTTACTTGCGCTCGAACTGTCAGGGTCGGCAAAACCGATTATTTTTCCTCCCAGCCGGTTGATGGCTGTTTCAAAACTTAGCCTTGTGCGGGTTGAGGGTTCAAAAAACAAAGTGGCAATTACTTTTCCTTTCAGTAAATCCTGGTTCGGGTTCTCTTCGAATTCAGCCGCCAGTTTCATGATTTTCAGGTATTCGTCTTTCGAAAAATCTGTGATTGATATTAAATCTTTCTTCATATTTTGAAATTATTGATGTACTGTTTCTGCATTCAAAAAAAAAGCCAACATTTATATCTAAAATGTTGGCTTTCAAATAAATGAAATTTGTTTTTGGCTATTCTGCCTATCCATTTCTGATTAAAAATAAATGGTAGATGAATGAAAATTCCGGAATCAAAAATTTCTGTTTTACGGAGTTTTGTATCTCCAATAAAATATTTCAATTTTAACTGGTGGAATTTCATCATGTTTCAAAATTAGTGGCTTTCCATTTTAATTCCAATTAGAAAAAAGGTATTTATTACCAATTTATGAACAGCAGGTTTGCAAAATTATATTTTTAACACTCACTACGTAAATATTTTGAAAATACCGGTTACATTATAACGTGCTGCCATTGCCTTGAAAAATCTATGGTTTTCTATTTTAATGGTTTTAAAACACCTTCCATTTAAATAAAAACATCCGCCATTTTTGACGGATGCTTTTATTTACATTTTTAATTTCTTTTCGATGTCTTCCACGTATTGCCTGAAGTTTTTATCGGTATCTTTTAAATTATTAACTGTTTTGCATGCGTGTAGCACAGTTGCGTGATCTTTGGCCCCAATTTGAGTTCCAATGCTTGTTAACGAATATTTAGTCAGGCTTTTCGAGAAATACATGGCAATTTGCCTGGCCTGAACAACTTCCCGTTTCCGGGTTTTGGCCTGAAGCGCATCAACCTGCATATTAAAATAGTCGCAAACCACTTTTGAAATGTATTCGATTGAAAGTTCACGCTTCGAATTCTTAACCAGCTTATTGATGAGTTTGGCTGCCAGTTCAAGGGTAATTTCCCTTTTGTTCAGCATCGACTGGGCCAGCAATGAAACAAGCGCTCCTTCAAGTTCGCGGATATTGTTTGCAACGTGCGATGCAATATATTCGAGCACATCATCGGAAAACGTAATACCGTCTTTGTAAACTTTGTGCCGCAAAATTTGCATCCTGGTTTCAAAATCGGGTATTTGCAAATCGGCAGTTAATCCCCATTTAAACCTCGAAAGTAAACGCTGCTCCATTCCTTTCAGTTCGATGGGCGGTTTGTCCGAAGTTAGGATTAACTGTTTTCCCATTTGGTGTAAATGGTTGAAAATGTGGAAGAAAGTTTCCTGTGTTTTTTCCTTGCCGGCAAATTCCTGAACATCATCCAGAATTAATACATCAATCATCTGATAAAAATGAAGGAAATCGTTCCGGTTGTTATTTCTTGTGGCTTCGGTATATTGCGTTTGAAATTTATTGGCGTTAACGTACAATACTATTTTGTCGGGAAAATGTTCTTTAACTTCAATGCCAATGGCCTGGGCAAGGTGAGTTTTTCCCAGTCCTGAATTTCCGTAAATCATTAATGGGTTAAAAGCAGTGCCACCGGGATTTTGGGCAACGGCAAATCCTGCGCTTCTTGCCAAACGGTTGCAATCTCCTTCGATAAAGTTCTCAAATGTATTATCGGGTTTTAATTGCGGATCAATTTGAAGTTTTTGAATACCTGGAATGATGAAGGGATTTTTTATCGCGGTCTTTTCATCCGATTTTAAGGGTATGGTCAAAGGGTTATTTACAATTTTGATACTGTTGTTTGTTGGATAACTTACGGTGTAGGGATTATTTCCGTTTTTATCACCCATTACCACATTGTATTCGAGCTTTGCCCCATTACCAACTACCATCCGAAGGGTTCTTCGCAATATGTCAATAAATTGTTCTTCCAGATATTCGTAAAAAAATGCGCTGGGTACCTGAATTGTAAGTACCTTATCGGTAAGTTTTACCGGTACTATAGGCTCAAACCAAGTTTTAAAACTGCTGCCGGGAACGTTATCTTTTATAACGTTTAAACATTTATCCCAGACAACCCTGTATTCTTCACTCATTTAGATATTTTGGTTTTTAGCGGTTCTACATCTAATTCTCTTTTCTTATTCCCGTGAGCAAAATTTGCGAAAAAAAAGTTAAAAAAAAAATTAAAAAACTATTGAAAATCTCCTTAAAGTTATATTGTTTTCTATTTCAGGCGATTAAGATTATTTTTTTTTTAATAATAATTAATGCTCTGTATTTCAATAGGTTATAATTAATATATTGACAATTAGAATTATAACAGGTAGGTAGTGGTAGGTATAATTTTATGCGGACCGTTTTTATTAACAAATATCAGTTAATTACTTCAATGATTTTAATGCTTTTTCAAGTTTTATTAACTGTCCGTTTCTAAAAGCTACAATTGCCGATTCAGGAAATTTATTTCTGGCCTGGTTTTGAATTTCCATTATTTCAGAATAAGAACTGGTTGTTCCCAAAAGGTAAGAATATGCCCCATTTGCGTAATATTCCTCTACTTCTCCCAGGCCTTCGAAAAGATTTGAATTCGATGGAATTTTCGTTTCTGAGGAAATGAGATGTAGTTTGAACACAATGTTTTTCTCAGAAACACCGCCTGAAGTGTTAATGTAATAATCTTTCCCAAAATCGATTGCGGAGAACTGCAGGTATCGCTTTGGATTAGCCTGGATATCGTTAATCAAAAAGCTCAGGTTTTCAGATAGCGAAGTAATTGAAATATACAATTGATTGTCATTTAATAATAAACCTGCGGTACTTTCATCGCTGTTTATTTTTTCAAGTAAACTCAAAATCTGTTTTGAAGCGTCGGCAATGTTTGTAATTATTGGCGAAACTGAAATTTGTGAAAGGGTGTCGCTGAAGCTGGAAAGATTTTTTATTGTTTTTTCCAATTCGGCGGTATTACTGCTTAAAAAACTGGTAATATCTTCAATGTTTACAAGTATTTGCTGGATATTACCTTTTTCAGCCGAAACAATTTGCTGTAAATCGCTTGTTATCAATTGGGCGTTTTCAATCGTTCTGTTTATATTCTCAAAACTTTCAGAAAGGTTTTCCCTGGCATCTTCATTAAAAATCACAGTCAGCACCGTGATTGCCGAATCTATAGTGCTTAAAAGTTGTTCTGCTTTGTTTTTGATGGGAAGTACCTGTAAACTTACCTGTTCCTTTAAATCGCCTTCTATGGCACCAGGAATTGTATCGTTGGATTGGTAAAAGGCTTTATCACCGCTTAAAATCATTCTGATAGATCGCGTACCCATAATATCGCTGCTTACAATTTGTGCAATCGAATTGACCGGTATTTTAAAATCAGAATCAATCATTAATGTAACTATTAGATTACCTGTTGTATTAGGTGCAAAACTGATATTTTTAACCTGGCCGATTTGAAAACCATTCATTATAACTTTGTTGGCCTCAAGTAATCCGTCAATTCGCTCATAAACCACAAAATAGTAACTACTGCGTTTAAAAATATCATGCCCTTTCAGGTAATTGACACCCCAGAAAAGGATTGTCAGTGTTATAACCACCAATAATCCCAGTTTTACATATTTTGAATATTTCATAAAATCCAAGTTTTATTATTTCAACTTAAATGTAAAATTAGGGAATTCGGCCTTCAATTACATTTTTTCCAATGCCTTTTTAACTGAAATTAATTCATTGTTTTCAAATGCTACAACAAACGATTCAGGAAATTTCCCCTGAATTCTTTTCTTTTCATTCTCGGCTCCATGTAAGGTTTGAAATTTACCGGAATAGTAACGCGATATGTCCTTTGCATCAACCCTGAATATATTCTTCTCACCCTTAAAGTTGGAAGGGGTTGTTTCCATCTTTTTTGATGAAGCAGCAATTTGCACGGAAAAAAATAAACTACTGCTTTTTACTGATTCTTCGGTTTTTGTTTCAGATGAGCTTATTAATCCTGAATTAGCAGTTGTTGAAGTACTCTTTAAACTGCCCGTTTCGGTATGAACGGAAAAACTGCTTTTGTTTTCAATTTTCGTTTTATAGTCAGCAAATGCGTTAAATATTGAAGCTGAAAGCGCTGCCTTCCCTTTTTCGCTCACCATATAGCGACGTTCGTTTGGGTGGCTTATAAAGCCCACTTCAACCAGTACACTTGGCATAGCCGTCTGGCGAAGAACCAGGAAACCTGCCTGCTTAACGCTGCGGTCGATGCGTTTGGCATATTGCCTGAACTGATTCTGAATAGCGGATGCAAACATTACGCTTTGCTCAAGGTATTCATCCTGGACCAATTCGAACATAATGTATGATTCGGGGGAGTTTGGGTCAAATCCTTCATATTTTGTATTGTAATCATCTTCAAGTAAAATTACCGAGTTTTCCTTTTTCGCAACTTCAAGATTTTCTTTACTGCGGTGTTGGCCTAAAACAAAGGTTTCAGTACCCTGAACACTTGTTTTGTCGGTGCCGTTTACATGGATTGAAATAAACAAGTCGGCCTTGTTTTTATTAGCAATATCAGCCCTTTTGTATAGCGGAATGAAAACATCTTTTGTGCGGGTGTAAATAACCTTTATTTCGGGATATTTTGCCCTGATGGAATTCCCAAGGCGCAACGCCAGATCCAGAACAATATCTTTTTCTTTTGCATTTCCCACAGAAGCGCCAAAATCTTTACCGCCATGCCCGGGATCGATAACGACAACCGAAATGCGTTTTTCTTCTGTGTTGCCCGTATAATCATATTTGCCCCTTGCAAAAGGGGCAGAAATTAATATCAAAGAGCAAACCAGAATGAAATTTAAAAATGTATTCTTCATCATGTTTTTGTTTACATGGTAAAAATAGAAATATTAAAATTATTTAGCGTTTAATAGCATTATACTATAACCCTTATTTTTATTTTTGTCTGGCCTAACGGCGTTAGTAATTCAGAAAACATTTTGTATAAGATATCAATTACATATTTACTCTTCCTTTCTTCCTTATTAATTTTTGGCCAGGAACCGGAAAAACTTACCAAAGAAA
This sequence comes from Prolixibacteraceae bacterium, assembly GCA_009773765.1. Classification (GTDB taxonomy): domain Bacteria; phylum Bacteroidota; class Bacteroidia; order Bacteroidales; family Prolixibacteraceae; genus Draconibacterium. The sequence goes on from WTWZ01000051.1 coordinate 37,104, forward strand.
TGAATGAGTTGGCTACAGAACATTTAAATTCCGGGCCCATACACACAGATACCATCGCTGCCGATTCAATACCGGTTGATTCAGTGCCACAAAAATTTAAAAAGCCAACAATTAATGATCCCATTGTTTACAGCGCTGAAGATTCAATTGTTGTTTCGTTTGACGGGCAAAAAGTGTTTTTGTATAAAAATGCACGCGTAACATATCAGCAGATTGAGTTAACTGCCTATTACATTGAACTTGATTTGGAAACCAAGCAAATTTATGCTGAAGGAATTCCCGACAGCACCGGGACAATTATTGAAAAACCGGTTTTTAAACAAGGAACTGAGGAATACGAATCGGAAACCATGAGGTATAATTTTGAAACTGAAAAGGCTTTTATTACTAAAGTTGTAACAGAGCAGGGAGAAGGAAGAATTTTAAGCGACCGCACAAAAAAAATAGGAAAAGAGATTTTTATTACCGAAAAAGCCAAATATACTACCTGCGATGCTGATCATCCCCATTTTTATATGCACCTCACAAAAGCAAAAGTAATTTCGAACAAGAAAATTGTAACAGGCCCGGCCTATATGGTACTGGAAGATTTTCCGATTTATTTTCCGATTTTGCCATTTGGTTATTTCCCAAATTCGCCTACTTATTCATCGGGCATTTTGGTGCCTATGTATGGAGAGGAACAAAACAGGGGTTTCTTTCTTCGCGATGGCGGGTATTACTGGGCCGCAAGTGAATATTTCGATTTGGCTGTGCGAGGCGAAATTTACTCTAAAGGTTCGTGGGGGGTGCAAACACATACAAATTACCGCAAACGGTACAAGTTTGGCGGTGGATTTGATTTCAGGTACAATTTGAACGTTTTCGGGGAATCGGGGCTGGACACATACAAACGGACACCACAGTATGCAGTTACCTGGAACCACAGCCAGGATCCAAAGGCAAACCCGAACCGGACTTTTTCGGCAAGCGTAAATTTATCGAGCAGTGGCTACGACAAACAAAACTCTTACGAAGGAATGGCAGGTGGCAGTAAATATCTTACAACACAAAAATCATCGAGTATTTCATACACGCAAAAATTTGAAAACACTCCTTTTAACATGTCTGTAAACCTTCGCCACTCGCAAAATTCTGTTGATACCACAATTTCACTTTCGTTGCCGGAAATGACTTTTAGCATGGCAAAATTTTATCCGTTTAGAAAAAAGGCAAGAAGCGGCCCTGTTAAATTCTACGAAAAATTCGGGTTTAATTATACCGGCAACCTGAGAAACTCAATCAGTAATGTAAAAGAGTACGATTTGTTGAAAAAGAAATTTCCGGATGACTGGAAAAACGGAATTAAACACAACATTCCACTGGCTTTTCCGGGTTTTAACCTGGCAAAATACATCAATGTCAGTCCGAGTATTGGTTACGATGAAAAGTGGTATTTTAAAAAATACAATTACACTTATGTTGAAGGTGAAACCTTTTATGATGAATACGGAAGGCCTTCGAATATTGACAGGGATACAATCAGCGGACTTAGCAGGGTGTATGATTACAGTTACAGTTTGAGCACATCGACAAATATTTACGGTATGTTTATGCCTCGTAACCCAAATTCGCGCATAAGGGGAATCAGGCATAAATTGTCGCCATCGGCAAGTTTTAGTTACCGTCCCGATTTTGGTGAAGCCCGTTTTGGGTACTGGCAGGAAGTACAGATTGATTCAACAGGAAGGACCGGATTTTTTGATGTTAACGAAGGCGGGGTTTACGGAGGATCGCCGGGCAGGGGAGCATCGGGCGCAATTAGCCTTTCAATCAACAACAACCTCGAAATGAAAGTACTCGATACAAAGGATACAACAAATACCAATGAAGCTGCCAAATTCAAAAAAGTCAAAATCATTGATAATTTGAGTTTAACATCGTCATACAACTTAATTGCCGACTCAATGAACCTTGCACCTGTAAGCATAAGGGCGCGAACAACGGTTGCCGGTGTAAGCATAAATATGGGAACACTTATTGACCCCTATATGCTGAACGACAAATACCAGCGTATTAATGAGTACGTTTGGAACAACAAAACAGGAATTGCCAGAATTGGGAGGCTTACAAATGCCAACCTCTCGTTTGGCATGAATTTTAATTCAAAAAGTAAAAAAGATGAAAAAAGCCAATCCCCGGAACAAACTCCGGGCGGGGAGGAAGAAATTATACCCGTTCCTGATTTAAATGCCAGATATACTGATTTTAATATTCCATGGGATTTTGGTTTCGATTACAGTTTTAGTTACAACGGGCCCTCTTCAGGCGCCCCCAAAGGCAGATTTTCCCAAACACTTGGAATAAGGGGAAACCTGAGTTTAACCGATAAATGGAAAGTGTCGATGAATACCAATTTCGATATTCAAGCCCGTGAGTTTTCCTATACAACTGTTAACGTAAACCGCGATTTGCACTGCTGGCAAATGGCTTTCAATTTCGTGCCGTTTGGGTACATGAAAAGTTACAGCTTTACGATTAACGCCAAATCGTCGATGCTAAAAGATTTAAGAATACAAAAACGCCAAAGCAATTACGATAATTTTTAACCAAAACGAATTGAATATGAAACGGATTATTGCAACAGAAAAAGCGCCCAAAGCTGTGGCTGCATATAGCCAGGCAGTAGAAATGAACGGAACACTCTTTATTTCTGGGCAGGTTCCGATTGATCCTGCAACTGGTAAATTTGTTGAAGGCGGGATAGAAGAACAAACCCTGCAGGTGATGAAAAACATAGGCGCAATTCTTGACGCCGCCGGTTACGCATATACTGATGTGGTTAAATCGACCTGCTTTTTGAGCGACATTGCCAATTTTAAAGCAATGAACGACGTTTACGGCCAGTTTTATCCCGAAAACAAACCAGCCCGTTCGGCTTTTGCAGTTAAAGATTTACCACTTGGCGCTTTAATCGAGATTGAGACTGTAGCTATGAAATAGCTCATATTTGTGTCAGGGAGTTCGACTTTTCCAAGTCGAACACTTAGTCGAACATTCATAAAACTCAGAACTCCTGACCTGCACATTATAAATCAGCGGGTTAGTATGATTTAATCGTAAACCAAAAAGTCGCATATTTGCATAAAAGACAAATATTATGCAGATGCAGCTTCCTATTTTTCCGCAGACTACGAAGTTATACACTAAACGGGATAAATTAGTACATTCTCATTGTTAAAGAATTGAAATTTTAGGGTCATAATATTTTTCAATTCGTGGTTAAACAACTTTGCGTTGTCCAAGACGATTTTCAAAGGCATGTCCCCATAATGTTGCCTAAGTTGCAACAAAAATGAAACGATGGTTTGGGCACTGATAAAAGTGGTATTAATAATTTCTTTTGTAATGGCATCGACAGCGCCAAATACATTAATCCTGTTGCGCCCCGAAGATGCTTTGATAAATAATCGGGCAATGCACCACAATGCGCATAAGTAAGGCGCTAAGATAAAATGGGCGGCATCCACAAAAAGCAAATGGCAATCCCCGTTTCGTGCTTCCTGTATTGCCGGCTCCAATGTTGTTTTTACCCATTGCTGTTGTTTTTCCGTATCTGCTTTTGCCGGGATATGTCCGGTTTTGATGTACCGCAACCCGTGATGTTTCATAAATCCTGTGAAGGGCTACGGCTGATGCCCGTCATTTCTTCAATCCGCGACTTTGCTTCCCGGGCGTTCATCGGGGGGCGCTGGGTGAAAGAGTTCAATATGCTTCCAGAATAGTTTTCCAGCTCACTTTTATTTGTACCATAATTATACTGGCAAAGCAATTCAAAACCACCGGTTTGGTAGCACTGCGCCCAACGGCTTACCGAATGCCGGTGCAGTCCGGCTATTTCCCCTGTCTTTGAATCAGAAAATTTAGTAGTTGCTTTTATATAAACAGCGTGTGTCCTTTTTTGAACAATTGGGCACGGATAATGATATCTTTCGTAATTTAGCCTTTGGATTTCGGCCTGGCCGAGATTTATATGAAGCATATCAATAGGTTTTGGTTGAACCCAAAGTGATATGCTTCTTTTTATAAATCCAATACCTTCAGATAAAAGTAAATAACAAACTGTTGTGAATAATCGAATTGCTATATTGTGAACCTTAATCAATTGTATAAATTTATCCCGTTTTTAGTATAAGTGAAATTTCGAAAGCATTACACATTGAGTCTTAATCCTACTTTTTCTGGAATGTGGTCTGCGACCTTGCGGACTATAAATTGAGCTACGAGGAAACTGCACCCACGGTATTTCTGCCTGTTAATCAGCTTGCAGTTAAATCCAGTTCACCTTTAAAATCAATTTATTACGAAGTTTCCAATGGAGCGGTTGTTGAAGTTTGGGCTGAGGGAGGGGTGAAAGCAAACAGCAATCCCACCGATGCAACCATTATCTGGTTCGATAAAGATGAAAACAGAAAGTTGAAAATAGTTTCGGCAAATCAGTTTGATGCCTGGAGTGTCAAAGTGTTTCCTGTGAAGGTTTTTCGTTAAAATTTGAAAAGTCAGCCTTAAGATAATATGGTTTGTGCATAATATTCATTGCTTGAATTCAAAACTCGTTCAATTCAGTTCTTGGCATACTCCGAAAAGTATAAAATTCAATGATTTTCATCTGTTTGACCCCTAACCCCAAAGGGGAACATCTGAAAATCATTGAATTACGAAGTCCCCCCTTTGGGGGATAGGGGTCAAAGGCTTTTCGGAGTGGACTCAACTTTAAAATTGCATAAGTTTTCTGCCTGGCAGGCATTAAGAAACTCATATATTATTCTTATTCCTGAAATACGAAGGTGTCACTCCTTCCTTCTTTTTAAACATATTGCTGAAATAGAAAATCGACTGAAAACCAAGTTCGTAGCTGATTTCCTTGATGCTTTTATCGGTTGAAATCAGCAGTTCTTTTGCCCGTGTAATCCGCAGTTGCAAAAGGTACTGCCCGGGCGAAACACCGGTATATTTTTTAAACATCTTCCTGAAAAACGAATAGCTGACATTGTGCTTTTCTGCCAGAGTTTTTAAATCGATTTCCTTTTGCATGTTCCGTCTCATTTCGAACCGGATGGCCTCGATTACTTTGGCAATTGGTTTGCCCGAAAAATCCTTTTGTTTTTCGAATGAAATAATATAGCCGAGCAGTTTGATGACCATCCCCGAGGCAATTTGCTGGTAACCGGGTTGTTCTTTTTCAACGAGGTCAAATATCTTTAAAAATGTGTCGAGCAATTCTTCCTTTATTCCAAAATAATAAACCGGTTCTTCGGGGGAAAACAGGGGTTTAAAAATTAATCTTCCGGCCAGTTCTCCGTTAAAGCCAATATAGTTTTCAGTCCAGCCGGTTTTGAAATTGGGTTTGTAACGATGCCAGACACCGGGAAAAGTAAAAAAGATACTTCCCTTTTTTAAAAGGAATGTACCAAACCTATTTTCCAGTATTCCAGCGCCTTCGGTAATAAAGTTGATTTGAAATTCATTCAAAATACGACCCTTTTCCCATGTGAAAAAATATTCCGATGGGTGGTTGGGCGAAGGATAATCTGCACTGGGCAAAATATTCGCGGTTCCGGCCACATTTAAAAACAAACCCCAGTTGCTGTCTTCTTCGCTTATGGTTAAATATTTAAATTCGTTATTGTTCAAAGCAGGTCAAAAAGTGTAAAATTTATGTCAAAAAAAGTATTGTTTTTACTGATTGACAAATATATATTTGTTTTCTTGTAGTCGAACTAAATCATTAAAAAGGAAATCAAATAAATTAAACTTTTATGAATGTAATTTTGGGAATCCTGTTTCACTCGTTGGGCGGCGGGGCTTCGGGCAGTTGGTACATGCCCTACAACTGGGTACAAAAATGGCGGTGGGAAATTTACTGGATTACCGGCGGGATTTTCTCGTGGCTGATAATGCCTTTTCTGGCGGTGATTTTAACCATTCCCGGCTGGCAGGGAATATTGCACGCCTCAAGCGGCGCAGTAATCCGTAATACTTACATTATGGGCCTGTTGTGGGGCCTCGGCGGCCTTACCTACGGACTCGCCATCCGTTATCTTGGCATGTCGCTCGGGAATTCCGTGTTGCTGGGTATTACTTCCGTAGTTGGCTCGCTCGGTTTGCCTGTTCTGCGCAACGTACCCGGAATTGCCGAAATCATACCTTCAGGATTGGCGTTTACCGACCTTCTGGGAAGCACCGGAGGGTTAATTGTTTTACTTGGTATTGTAATTTTATTAGCTGGAATTATACTCAGCGGACGGGCCGGAATTAAAAAAGACCAGGATTTAAGACACATCAAAGAAGGGGTAAACAGCGAATTCAAACTTTCCAAAGGATTAATTATTGCTGTTATTTCCGGCGTTTTAAGCGCTTTTTTCAGTTTTGGAATTGATGCAGGAAAAGAAATGGGAACAATTGCAAGAACGCTGGCAGTTGAACAAAGTTACCCGTTTTTGTCCGAAGAAAGCGGAAGCATTAAATACCTGTTTGAAAACAACATCATTTTCTTTGTAATTCTCTGGGGAGGCTTGACCACCAACGTGATATGGACAACTGCCCTGATTCTCAGGAATAAAACCGGTGGCGGCTTCGTTGACAAAAAATCGCCTTTGCTGCGCAATTATCTTTTCTGCGCGCTGGCCGGAACAACATGGTTTCTCCAGTTCTTTTTCTACGGAATGGGTGAAACTAAAATCGGGAATGGCGCCAGTTCATGGACACTTCACATGGCCACAATAATTCTGACCGCCAATCTTTGGGGTTTCTACCGCAAGGAATGGAAAGGAGTTTCCAAAAAAACCTACAATACAATTCTTTTTGGTATCGGCGCTATCCTGCTTTCGGTAATAGTAATCGGCGTTGCCAAATGGTTGTACCCTGAATTAAATGCACTTGGGTAGAAGTTGCTGGATTCTGGATTCTGGATTCTGGAATTTGGATTCTGGATACTGGAGATTAGATAATTGAAATATACAATTTTTTTTCTCCCCTTTTGGGGGAGTCAGAGGGGGCTTCTTATTATGAAACGTTTAGCATTTAAAATGATCCTTAATGAAGGTCAAAAAGAGGAGTACATCAAACGACACGATGAAATCTGGCCGGAACTCAAAACTTTACTGAAAGATGCAGGAATCAATGAGTATTCCATTTTTCTGGATGAAGAAACCAACACGCTTTTTGCTTTTCAGAAAGTGAGCGGTGATGGTGGTTCGCAGGATTTGGGCAAAACTGAAACCGTTCGGAAATGGTGGAAATTCATGTCCGACATTATGAAATCCAACTCCGATAATTCGCCCGTCACAGTTCAGCTTGAAGAAGTTTTTTACATGGAATAAAACCAATATCAACTAAAAAATAGTCAATTATGAAACTAAAAAAATTATGGGTGAAATTATTCGCCATTAGTATGTTAATCAGTAGTTTTTATATTACTGCGGGTGCACAAACACTGGTAAATGAACTGGTTTGTGAATATCATGCCAATCCAATCGGGATTGATGTTCAGAAACCGCGGCTGAGTTGGAAAATAGTTTCCGATAAGCAAAATGTAATGCAATCGGCCTATGAAATTAAAGTTACCGACCAGTCGCCAAAAGGTAAAATGGTCTGGAACTCAGGAAAAATAACCAGCGGCAAATCGGTAAATATTGAGTATGCCGGCCCGGAATTAAAACCGATGCAGCGTGTTTACTGGCAGGTACGCATTTGGGACAATGATGGTAAGGCAACAAAATGGAGCGAACCAGCCTTCTGGGAAATGGGAATTACAAAACCGGAATTGTGGACAGCTTCGTGGATTACCATGGAAAACGAAAAAGTTTTTGATGGTTCGAAACCCGCCCATTATCTGAGAAAAGAGTTTTCAACTTCAAAAAAGGTTAAATCTGCAAGAGTTTATGTCTCAGCGCTTGGTTTATACGAATTGTACATCAATGGCAAAAAAGTGGGGGACGAATTGTTTACTCCCGGCTGGACCAGTTACAATAAACGCGTTCAGTACCAGACTTATGATGTTACGTCGATGCTGCAACCCAAAAATGCAATCGGGGCAACTTTGGGCGACGGCTGGTACAGGGGAAATATCGGCTGGCAAAACCAGCGCAATTATTACGGTGAAAAACTGGCGCTGATTGCACAGCTTCATATTGTTTATGCCGACGGAACAAGCGAAACAATCGAAACCAACGAAAGCTGGAAAGCCACAACCGGGCCAATTTTAAGTTCTGATATTTACAATGGCGAAACATACGACGCACGTCTGGAAATGCCGGGTTGGAGCAGTGTGGGCTTCAACGACAGCAATTGGGGAAAAACGGCAATCCACAATTATCCGAAAGCACATTTAATTGCCCCGCAAGGCCCGCCGGTAAAGGCAATAGAAGAAATTACCCCTGTTAAAATATTCACCACGCCCAAAGGGGAAACAGTTTTGGACATGGGGCAAAATATGGTTGGCTGGGTCAGGTTAAAAGTATCTGGCAACAAAGGGCATGCAGTAACCATGAAGTTTGCAGAGGTGCTCGATAAGGAAGGTAATTTTTATACCGCCAACCTGCGGGCTGCAAAGGTTACAAATACCTTTACCTTAAAAGGGGAAGGCGAAGAAATTTATGAACCTGTATTTACCTTTCACGGTTTTCGGTTTGTGCAGTTGATTGATTTTCCGGGTACGCCAAAAATTGAAAATATTACAGGAGTTGTTATTCATTCCGACATGGAACCAACCGGAACTTTTACCTGTTCTGATACACTTATCAATCAATTGCAGAAAAATATTCAATGGGGTCAAAAAGGTAATTTCCTTGATGTGCCAACCGATTGTCCGCAACGCGATGAAAGAATGGGATGGACCGGCGATGCACAGGTTTTTAGCGCAACAGCATCTTACATTTATAACACAGCAGGATTTTACACCAAATGGATGAAAGATGTCGCTGCCGACCAACTTCCCGATGGCAAAGTTCCGCATGTAATTCCCGATGTGCTGAAAGGCGGGGGTGGTTCAACTGCATGGGCCGATGCATCCCTGATTGTGCCGTGGACAACTTACCTTGCTTATGGCGACAAGCGAATCCTGGAAGTTCAGTATCCAAGCATGGTAAAATGGGTTGAATATATGAAAAGCAGAGCCGGAGAAGATAACTTATGGACGGGGGACGATCATTTTGGCGACTGGCTGGCCTTTGCATCAACACGCTCAGATTATACCGGCGCAACTACCGAAAAAGATTTAATTGCAACGGCATATTATTCATATTCAAGCGGATTGCTGGCAAAAATTGCAAAAATTATCGGTAAGAATGACGATGCTGCCAAATATGCCGAACTTTCGGAAAAAATAAAGAAGGCATTTGTTCACGAATTCGTTGCCCCATCAGGACGATTGGTTTCACACACGCAAACTGCTTACCTTCTTGCCATTGCTTTCGATTTGCTTCCCGAAAACCTGGTACCGAAAGCCGCAAATTACCTGGCCGAAGATGTAAACAAATTTAAACACCTGACAACAGGATTTGTTGGAACACCGCTGCTTTGCAATACGCTTTCGGCCACCGGCCGCGAAGACCTTGCCTTTATGTTACTTAACCGCAAGGAATATCCGGGCTGGCTGTATCCCGTAACTCAGGGCGCCACAACCATCTGGGAGCGCTGGGATGGGCAGAAACCTGACGGCAGCTTTCAGGATGTTGGCATGAACAGCTTTAACCATTATGCTTATGGTGCAATAGGAGAGTGGCTTTACACTTATGTTGCCGGAATTAAAATCGATGAGAATTCACCGGGATACAAACATTTCTTCCTTGCACCGCATCAGGGGGGTGGATTGACTAATGCTGCTGCCACTTACCTTTCATTACACGGTGAAATAAAATCATCCTGGAAAATTGAAAACGGAAATATGGCTTACGAAGTAAAAGTACCGGCAAACACAACTGCTACGGTAACTCTTCCTTCTGCACAGCTCGAAAAAGTGACAGTTAATTCTGCTTCTTTAAAAGATGACAAATTAATGGCTGCACAGCAAGCGGGCAAAACTGTTTCCCTGAAATTGGGCTCAGGTGAATATAAATTTAGTTATCCTTTACAGTAAGTTGCTAGATTCTGGATTCTGGATTCTGGTTACTGGATGCTTGATTTTACAAATAATGACCCTGAAAGGGTCAGATATGTATAATCCCGGGTTTCAACCCGGGGATTGAAAAACGGGAACAAAACGGCCGCGAGCTACTCAGGATTGAAATGCTGATGTTTTTTCGGCCGGATTGCAGAAACTTACAGAAAAGAGTAGTAAAAATGCTCACTGAGCAAAAAATTTAGATTTCAAAAATTACTTTAAAATGAATAAAGACAGAATAGAACAGGCCTACGAACTGGCCAAGGAACAATATGCCGAATTAGGCGTGAACACGGATGCAGTGATTGAAAAAATGCAGGAAGTCGTAATCTCGCTCCACTGTTGGCAAACCGACGATGTGGGCGGGGCTGAAACCCCTGACGCCCATCTTTCAGGCGGCGGGATCCAGGCAACCGGAAACTATCCCGGCAAAGCATCTACAATTGCTGAAATGCGCGCCGATCTTGAAAAGGTAATGACGTTGCTCCCCGGAAAACAGCGTTTAAACCTGCATGCCATGTACGGCGATTTTCAGGGAGAAAAAGTGGATCGCGACCAGATTGAAGTAAAACATTTTCAAAGCTGGATCAACTGGTGTAAAGCACAGGGAATAGGAATGGATTTTAACGCCAGTTGTTTTTCACATCCCCGCGCTGCTGATGGATACACGCTTTCGAGTAAAAATGAGGAAAACCGCCAGTTTTGGGTAGAACATGTAAAACGTTGCCGGGCAATTTCTGCTGAAATCGGAAAACAACTTGGAACTCCATGTGTACACAACACATGGGTCCCTGATGGTTCAAAAGATACACCCATTGACAGAAACGGATACCGCACTTTGCTGAAAAAATCGCTTGACGAAGCCATGTCAGTTGATTATCCGAAAGAATACATGAAAGATGCCGTTGAAAGCAAACTATTTGGTATTGGCGCCGAATCGATGACGGTAGGTTCGCACGATTTTTATCTCGGATACGCCATTAAAAATAATATCATGATTTGTCTGGATAACGGCCATTTTCACCCAACCGAGCAGGTAGGCGACAAAATATCGTCGTGTTTGCAGTGGGTTGATGAAGTTTTGTTGCATGTAACCCGGCCAATCCGGTGGGATTCAGACCATGTTGTAACACTCAATGAAGATGTACAACTGATTGCCTCTGAAATTGTGCGTAATAATTTCATCAGCCGCGTTAAAGTGGGTCTCGACTTTTTTGATGCTTCCATTAACCGGATTGGCGCTTATGTTGTTGGAACGCGCGCAGCACAAAAAGCGTTTATGATTGCCATGCTCGAACCTACATCAACACTGCTGAAATACGAAGAAGCCGGACAAAATTTTGAACGGCTGGCATTGCTCGAAGAGTTGAAAACCAAACCTTTTGGAGCCGTATGGGATTATTGGTGCCTTCATAAAAATGTTCCGGCAGGTGTAGATTATATTTCTGAAATTCAACAATATGAAAGGGATGTTTTGCTAAAGCGATGAAAACAAATGTGAAACCTAAAATAACAGTAAAAATTCTCAAGGAAGAAAAGGGATATGGTGCAACCTCCAAAATAGGGGAGAAATTTATTGCCACTTGTGGCGATACTTTTGATGAATTAAAGGAAATGATTTTGGATGCTGTCAACCTCGCTTTTGAAGAAGAAGGGTTTGTTTATTCGTTTGAAGAAATTGAACTGATTTACGACATATAAAAAAAACAGATTCAACATGAGAAGATTAGATACCAAACTGATGCACCCCCGCGATCAGATTACGATGATTATCGACAAAGTTTACAGAAGCGGATTAACTACAACTTCCGGCGGAAATATATCTGTAATTGATGAAAACAGGGATATTTGGGTAACTCCGTCGGCCATCGACAAAGGCTCGCTGAGGCCATCGGATATTATTTGTATCAGAAACAACGGAGCAATTGAAGGCCGGCACAAGCCTTCTTCGGAGTATCCGTTTCACAAGGCAATTTACAAAGCGCGGCCCGATATTAAAGCAATTCTCCATGCACATCCGCCGGCACTGGTTTCATTTAGCATTGTGGGGCAAATACCTAATACCAATGTCATACCTCAGGCTAAATATGTTTGTGGGCCAATTGGTTATGCAGCGTATGAGTTGCCCGGAAGCGAAGTATTGGGGGAAATTATTGCAAAAGAATTTATAAAAGGTTTTAATGCTGTTATCATGGAAAATCATGGTACGGTAGTTGGCGGAACTGATTTGGGCGATGCTTTCCAGCGGTTTGAAACGCTTGAGTTTTGTGCGCGGACAATAATAAATGCAAGCACAATCGGAAAACCCAATTACCTGACTGATGAACAAATTGATGAGTTTGAAGAACAAATCCCACATTTACTGCCAGAAATGAAGCCGGTTGAACACCCGTCGGACGAACGTGCAATCCGCGAAGAAATTAAGCGGATAGTTCACCGGGCTTGTACTCAGGGTTTGATGATAAGCTCTTACGGAACAGTTTCGGTGCGGTGGCGCGGCAACGATTTTCTGATAACACCGCCAAAAGTTGCCCGCTGGGATATTCAAAACGAAGATATCGTTCAAATCAAAGACGGGAAACGCGAACCTGGAAAAGTACCCAGCCGCTCAACTTGGCTGCATCAGGAAATTTACAGGCGAAACCCTCATGTCAATTCCATAATTTTAACGCAAACGCCTTATTTAATGGCGTATAGTGTAACTGCTCAAAAATTGGATGTCCGCACCATCCCCGAAAGCTGGATTTTTCTGCAGGATATCCCCAATGTTCCGTTTGGTTCTCATTTTACGGGACAGGAGACAATTCTTAATTTACTTTCAAAAAACACTCCGGCAATTATTGTCAACAACGATTCAGTAATTGTTACAGGTGATAAACTGCTTGGAACCTTAGACAGGCTTGAAGTTGCCGAATTCAGCGCCAAATCGCTTACTATGGGGGCTTCGCTCGGGAAGCTGGTGCCAATTAATGATGAACAGGTGGAAGCGCTTAGAAAGAAATTTCTTGGTTAAAAAAAAGTCCCGCCAAAAGCGGGACAAAATTTTAAATGTTTATGTTTTTTTAAACTAAGCCAGTTTAACATTCACTGCATTTAAACCTTTTTTCCCTTCCTGCAAATCAAAAGTTACTGCATCATTTTCCCTGATATTTTCTTTCAATCCGGAAGAATGTACAAAATACTCTTTTGATGAGCTGGTGTCTTTGATGAATCCAAAACCTTTGGATTCATTGTAAAACTTTACTGTTCCTTTATTCATTATTTTAAAATTATTAATTGCGTGCAAGTTACATTTATATTTTTGATGCAGCATACTTTCTTTTAGATTTTTATTCTCCGGTACTCAATAACCCAGGGGAGGTTATAAAAACTTCGGGGCACTGTTGCCCTGCCTACGTTAATATTACAGGGAGCTTACTTGCCAAATAAAGAAAGCCAGGGAGAAGGAAGACTGACTTGAAGCCCTGATTTTGTATTGGTCGGGGTGAGAAGACTCGAACTTCCGACCTCCACGTCCCGAACGTGGCGCGCTAGCCAACTGTGCTACACCCCGAAAAACTTTAATTTTTTATTTCAACGAACTTCGGGATACTAACCCCGGATTTAGTGCGACAAAAATAAGATTTTCCGTTTAACAATTTCTATTAACCCTGAAAAAATCAGGCTACTTGTCTTTCTTTTTAAAAATGTCTTTAATTTTTGTCCAAACCGGTTTTTTGTCCACTTTATCAGGCTGAGAAAGTGTGGCGCTTTTATCCACTGGCTTCAAATCTTCCTTTTTCTCCTTCTTTCTGAAAATATCGGCAAGGTCCCACTCTCTTTTTTCAATGTCTGGGATTTCTTTGTATTGAGGATTGTTGAGCATAGCATACAATTCAGGCCCAGGTGTGGCAAAAGTGCTGTTTTTCAGGTAGCTGTATTTGGGGTTGTTGTATGTTTTGCTGAAAAAACCACCCACGATCGGCAATGCCATAAAAGCTCCCTGTCCGTAGGTAATTGTCCTGAAATGCACCCGCGGGTCACCGGCGCCCACCCAGCAACCGGTTACTAAATTTGGAGTTAGGCCAATAAACCAGCCATCTGAATTTTCCTGCGTAGTCCCGGTTTTTCCGGCAAAATCGCCTTCAACGTCAAAACGGGTGCGGATGCCTTTCCCTGTGCCATCGGAAATTACGGCCTGCATCATATTTATCACTGCCCGGCAATTTTCAGCCGAAACCACTGCTTCACCCATTGGCGGGTAGTTGAATTTCTCCAAAACCTTTCCATCGCTGTTGGCTATTTCAACCAAATACCAGGTTTCAACGGGTTTGCCGTCGTTTACAATAGTAGCGTAGGCCTCAACCATTTCTTTTAGGGAAACAGAGGCAACTCCAAGCGCCAGTGACGGATATACGGGTAAATCGGCCGATATCCCAAGATTTTCCACAGTGTTAATGAAATTCGAAATTCCGGCATCGAGCAGCACTTCAACCGAAACTGTGTTCAGCGATTGTGCCAGCGCCCCTTTCATGGAGTAATATCCGCCATAATCACCGTGCGGGTTTTGTGGCGACCAGTTCTGGTATTCGGTATAAATTTTTTGCTCGTTTGGATAATATTTATCGGGCGAAATACCACTTTCGAGCGCTGCAAGGTAAACAAACGGCTTAAAAGCCGAGCCTGTTTGACGCAGGGCAGTAACATGGTCGTATTTGAAGAATCTGAAATCGATTCCTCCAACCCACGCTTTCAAAGCGCCGGATTGAGGCTCAATGGCAATAAAACCAGTATTTAAAAGTTTAAGGTAATGTTTCAGGGAATCGAGGCGGGTGATGGTGGTGTCTTTCAAACCATTCCATGTAAACAGTGAAGTGCGGATTTTTTCGTCAGTATTTTTTCCGGCTATCTCTTTATTTCTCAAAGCGCTTTTTAAAATTTCGGGATTTTCCTTGAATAAATCCCTCGGTTTCCAGTGAGCATCGAAAACCGACTGAAGGTTTTTCATGTGTTCCTTCATGCTTTGCTGGGCATAAAACTGCAGCGTGTAATCAATTGTGGTGGTTATTTTTAAACCGTCAGTAAATAAATTGTAAGGTTCGCCATTTTCCTTTTTGTTTTGTTTGCACCATCTAACCAGTTCTGGTTTCAACCTCTCTGTAAAATAGGGCGCCGGGCCCTGGTTGTAAGTAATCACGCTGTATTTGATTACCATCGGCATCGCTTTGTATTTTTCAGCCTCTGTGTCGGTTATAACACCGTTTTTTGCCATCTGGTCGAGCACAACATTTCGTCGTTCCTTTGCCCTGTCAGGGTTGTTGTGAGGATTGTAGTAATTGTTAGCCTTTAACATGCCTACCAAAACTGCAGCTTCCTGAATTTCGAGGTTCTTGGGCGACTTCGAAAAAAATCGTTCGGCGGCAACTTCAATCCCGAAAATATTTTCAGAAAACGGAACGGTGTTGAGGTAAAGGGTAAGAATTTCATTTTTGGTGTAAATCCGCTCCATCCGGTAAGCAATTATTGCCTCGCGAAGTTTATTTACTGGCAGTGAAAAGAAACCGTAATCTGTTCTCGGATAAAGGTTTTTCGCAATTTGCTGGCTCAATGTACTGCCACCGCCCGAACTCCGGTTTTGTAATAGAACCGACTTCACAAAAACCCGGAACAAGGCTATTTCATCGATGCCGCGATGTTCGTAAAAACGTGAATCCTCAGTAGCAATCAGTGCATTGATGATATTGGGCGAAATCTCTTCGAAACTGGCATTGCTGCGGTTCTCAATATAATAACGGCCAATTACTTTTCCATCGGCTGAAAAAACCTCGGAGGCCACCGGGTTGTTGATTTTCTGCAATTGTTGTTTTGAAGCCACCGGGCCGAAAACCCCGATAAAAACCAAAACAAAAAACAGAATGGCAAGAAATAGCAAAATGGTGGCCGAATGTATAGCAAGTTTTAAAAAACTTAGCTTCCCTGTTTCCTTTTTCGATCTGCCTTTTTTCTTTTTGGTTGGATTTGACTTTGATAATGAATTATTTACTGAATTATTTGCCACGTTTTAATTTTTTTTGCAAAAATAAGATAATAATCGCATTGAAATGGTTAAATGTTGCTTTGTTAAATTTTTGACGCTTCCAGGCCTGAGCCGCTGAAAGGCAGGTCCGGGTGACAAACCTGACAGCTTTACTGAAAACATGACTTTTTTATTCACTGCCAATCTAATAAATTGTTGACTATTCATTTAAATTAAGTTTGAAAATTCTATTTTTATAATGGTTAATATTCATAAAATTATTCAAATGAAAAGGCTAAACCTGATAATCACCCTTTTTTTAACGCTTATAACTTTCACTGGTTTCCCTCAGCAATACTGGCCCATTCCAACGCAGGAATCGAAACCCTGGACGCGCTGGTGGTGGATGGGAAATGCCGTTGACAAAGAGAATATTTCGCGTGAACTGAAAGAAATGGCCAACGCCGGATTAGGCGGGGTTGAAATTACCCCTATCTACGGGGTAAAAGGGGAAGAGGTGCGTTTTATTAAATTTCTGTCGCCCGAGTTTTCTGAAATTTTAAAATTTACCATCGAAGAAGCAAATAAACTGGGAATGGGTGTTGACCTTCCGCCCGGAAGCGGCTGGCGTTGCGGCGGACCGTTTGTGCCCGAAGAAAAAGGTTTATGGTCGCTGAAAATGCAAAAGGTGGGGCTTAAAAAAGGTGAAACCTGGCAATTGCCTGCTGATTTAAAAAATATTGCAGCCTTTTCGTTTGTTTCTGAAAACAATAAAATCAAAGTTTTAAATGGTTCCGATAAATTTACAGCACCTGAAAACGGGACAGTTTACATGGCTCAGCGCGTAAAAAACGGCGACAAGGTAAAACGGCCGTCAAATGGCGGAGAAGGCTGGGCAATTGATACTTTCGACGAAATTATTACCAACTGGTACCTCGAAGAATTCTGGAAACGACTGGAGGTTGAGGAAGGAAAACTGCGCTGCTTTTTTCACGATTCATTTGAATATACCGGCGATTTTACAATCCGTTTTACCGAAGAATTTAAAAAACGCCGTGGTTACGATTTGGCTGAATACCTGCATGTTCTGGCAGGCGACTGCAAAGATGAAGTTACGGTTGCCCGTATAAAATCAGACTATCGCGAAACGCTTTCCGATTTGGTTTTGGAATCATTTATTCAACCCATGACGCGGTGGGCAAACGGCCATAAAAGCCTGAACCGAAACCAGGCACACGGTTCGCCCGGAAATATTCTGGATTTGTATGCCGCCTGCGATATTCCCGAAACCGAAATATTCCGCACGGTTGAACCCGGAACTGTGGATATTTTTGTGAATAAATTTGCTTCTTCGTCAGCGCATGTAACCGGGCAAAAACTGGTTTCATCAGAAAGTTTTACCTGGCTCGGCGAACACTGGACAGTAACTACATCAGACATGGTCCGGGCAACCAACCGTTTTTTTCTGGCCGGAACCAACCATATCTTTTTCCACGGGACCTGCTATTCGCCTGAAGATGCAAAATGGCCGGGATGGTTGTTTTATGCTTCAACACAGGTAAATAACCGAAACCCGTTGTGGGCCGAACTGCCAACACTTTTTAGCTATATTGGGCGGTCGCAGGCTGTTTTGCAACTTGCAAAACCCGAAAACGATTTATTGGTTTACTGGCCATTTTACGATGTGGCTGCCAGCGGGGGGCAGTTGTTTAACCATTTGGGCGTAAATAAAGATGCAGGTTGGTTTATTCAACACCCCATTTCGGGCTTGTCGGAAGTACTGGCCAAAGCCGGTTACACTTTCGATTATATTTCAGATAAACAATTGTTGAACTGCGAAATGTTAAATGGTGAAATTGTTACATCAGGGAAAGCGAAATACAAGGCCGTGGTAATTCCTAAAACAGAATATATTCCGGTGGAAACTCTGGCACAGTTGAAGCAGTTTATTGAAAAAGGCGGAAAGGTTTATTTTGACGGATACCTGCCCAGGAGTGTACCGGGAATGTTCAACCTGAAGGAAAGGGAAGAAAAACTGGCACAGGTTAAAGCTGGAATTTCGAAAATCAAATATGTTGGTGATGTACCACAGAAATTGGCAAAAGCAAAAATTACAGGCGAAAAATCGCTTTCCGAAAACGGATTTCATTACCTTAAAATGAATCTGGATAACGAAACCTGGTACATGGTTTTTAATACTTCCACAACCATGAAAGACGAGTGGGTGGAATTGTCGGCGTCTGCAAATCCGGTTGTTTTTTTAAATCCGATGAATGCCGAAGTTGCGGTTGCTGAAACGGGAAAAAATATGGTTCGCCTGCAACTGGGGCCGGAACAAAGCCTGTTTATAAAATGTACTGAAAAGAAAACTGATTTACCTGCCTTTAGTTATGAAAACAACGCCGACAAGCCGGTTGAGATTGGCAGTTTATGGCGAATTGCATTTATGGAAGGCGGTCCGGTTTACCCCGGAAACCTGCAAACCGACAAACTGCTTTCATGGACAAAAATGGGCGATATTGAAACCCGCCGCTTTGCAGGTACTGCCCGTTATCTGACTGAATTTAGCTGGGAAAGTGGCGCCAACTCCGGCATCCTCGATTTAGGTGTTGTTAAAGATTGTGCCCGCGTAACTTTAAACGGGAAAAGCATAGGTATTTTACTTGGGCCCACATATAAAATCAGGGTTGATAATCTGGTACAGGGTAAAAACATTTTGCAGGTTGATGTTACCAATGCAGCCGCTAACCGCATCCGCGATATGGACATAAACAAAGTTGAATGGCGCAAATTTTACGATATCAATTTTGTAAATATTGATTATGGGGCGTTTGATGCATCCGGCTGGGAAATAAGGGATGCCGGGCTGCTGGGGCCGGTGAGGTTGTGGGTGTTATGATGCAGTGCCGCAAAATTAAATTATTGGTTAAATGTTATGCCGGAAAGGATTGCGGATGATTTCCTGTGAGTTTACACCGACTTTTATTAAGGGCCACAAAGCCTAGCAAATCACTGAAACCCGCAATCAATACGCCATTTATCAAGATATTTGCTTCAAGTTTTCAAATTTTATGCGCAGAAAAATTTGACATAAACTGAGACAAAAACCGATCGATGAACACCAATACCGACGTAGCAAGCAAAATACCCCCGATACTTAATGGCAAGGCGGCAAGTTTGCTGAAAACCGATTGATAACCACTTGAAAGTGAACCATTATTTAAGCTGTTCAACATTTTCGATAATTGGCCCTCTTCCTGAATTCCCCTGCCTGAAAAAATAAACATCGAAACAATCAGGAACACAAAAAGTAAAAGGATAACCCAAAAACTTGTTGCCAGCATCTTCTCATCTTTTACTTTCTCCATAACCGTTTTTTCCTCAAAAACACGGCTCATTACTTTCGAAGTAAAGCCACTTCCCGGCGAATCGAGTTTCACCCCTTTTATCAGGCTTTTCAGTTCATTATCCAAATCCTGTGTTTTCATATTTATTTATAAAATGGTGTAAATATCTTCTTTTAACATCTCATTTAATATGGTGTGGAGCTTTTTTCTCGCCCTGAACAACTTAACCTTTACATTACTTTCTGTCATTCTTGTAATCTCCCCGATTTCATCAACCGATTTATCCTC
>WTWZ01000052.1 GCA_009773765.1 Prolixibacteraceae bacterium
AAATTCTTACTTTTACATTTTGGGCAACTATCCATAATTATATTGATTAGATTAATAATTGAACAAATATAAACAAACTATACTAAATTAACAATGCCAATTTTTGGTTCGAACAAGAGTTTTTAAAGCAAGCTTATGCAATTACAACTTAAAATATCAGGAGAGCATTATTCCCTATTAAAAGACCATTTATTCCCTGGGGATGGGAAGGAAGCTGTTGCGATTGCTTTGTGTGGCCGTCATATTAATAAGAATTATCATTGTTTGTACATACACGACATTATATTGATTCCCTATGAGGACTGCTCCATTCGCGAAAAGGATATTATTCGTTGGTCAACTCTTAAAATAATCCCTTTTCTGAAACGCCTATCAAAAGGAGATTTTGGAATTTTAAAAATTCATTGTCATCCTACTGGAGTAAATGATTTTTCCATACAAGATGATATTTCAGATAAAGAATTTTTCGATTCGGTTTTTGGATGGTCAGATTCAACTTATCCACATGCTAGTGCAATTATGTTACCCAATGGGAAAATTATTGGCCGATTTGCTTTTGAGGATTTGCATTTTGAACCTATTTCGAAAATATCGATAGCTGGAGACAAAATTGAATTTTTTTATGAAATTGAAAATAAAAACGTCAATCCCGATTTTGCATTTCGGACAATTCAAACTTTTGGAGATGAAACATACAATAAATTGTCGCAGCTTAAAATTGCAATAGTAGGATGTTCTGGCACTGGTAGTCCGGTTATTGAACAACTGGTTCGGTTAGGAGTTGGAGAGTTGGTTCTGATTGATCCTAATGTTATGGAATTTAAGAATCTAAACCGTATTATTAATTCAAAGTTTTCAGATGCAGAGATGTGTAAGCCTAAAGTTCAGGTGCTAAGTGAAGTAATAAAAACTATTGGTCTTGGGACGAAAGTAAAAACTTTTCAAAAAAATCTTTTTGATGATGTTGAGGTTTTAAAGACAATATTAAGATGTGATATTGTATTTGGATGTATGGATAGTGTTGACGGGAGATTTTTATTGAATCAGCTTTGCACATTTTATTTATTACCCTATTTCGATATCGGTGTAAAATTAGAAGCGGATGGAAAAGGAGGAATTAACCAGATTGTTGCATCTGTTCATTATATACAACCGGGTAGGTCATCATTAATTACAAGAGGAATGTTCGACATGGATGATGTAAAGGCATCAAGTCAGTATCGAAAATGTCCTGAAGAATTTCTGGAGCTTAAGAAGAATGCATATATAAAAAATATTCGCGTGAATAACCCTGCCGTTATAAGCATCAATATGACTGTTGCCAGCCATGCAATTAATGATTTTTTAAATAGAATTCATCCATTTAAAGTGGAATCACCAGGTTCGTATGCATCAAGTACAATTGATATTACCGAAGGATATATTATCAATTCCAAAGAGGAGGATTTTGAGATTGATTATTATTTGAAAAAGAAATCTGGTCGTGGTGATATGAGTCCGTTTATTGAAATGTCAGAATTAAATTTATGAGCTGGTTTAAGAAAATTGCGGATAGGGTTTTTGAATGGCAATCACCAGGACTTCAATTGAGGTATGTTGATGAATTACCTGAAATGGTCACTGATAAAGTCATTTATATTGTAGGTGAGATGAAATCCCCTTGGCTTTTAGCATTTAAATGTCCTTGTGGTTGTCAAAAATTAATCCAATTAAATCTTCTTAAAGATGCTGACCCATGTTGGAGATTTAAAGTTGATAAGAATAAGAAAATTAATATTTATCCTTCAGTATGGAGAACGAGTGGATGTAAAAGCCATTTCATAATTCGCAATAGTAAAATTCAGTGGATAAAGTTATAGTTCAAAGGAAGACAGTGAGGTATTTAAAATTTCACACTCTTTTCACTTTTCGTTTTGAAAGGTAAAACTTGAAATATGCAAATTGATTATATTGGAAATGATTGATTAGTTTTGTCAAATACTGAAATTATGAATATTAATCCCAAGGAAACGATGTTTGGCCTCCCCATTTTGAAAGTAAGAGAGATTTTAAGGCAGGCAATTAAAGAAAGGCTATGGGGTAATTCACGTAAAAAAGTAATTGGAAAAGTTGCTCTGATTTTAAAACAACCAACCGTAATAGCACAGGAATTGGTGAGTCAATTATTAAATGAAAATTACATTGTCTTGGAAAAAAAGAAATTTCAGGATGGGATTCAATATGAATTGATAGCAACCGAAAAGGGACGTCGTTTTGGTATTGCAAAAGCAACCGCTTCAATTTCCAGGGCAAAAGCGAGCGAATTACTTCAGGATTTGATTGAAAGGGCAAAATCAATAAACGAAAATCCGGAGTTTGTTTTTTTCGTGGAAAGAATAGAGGTATTTGGCAGTTACATAACGGATAAAGAATTACTGGGTGATTTGGATGTGGGAGTAAAACTTGACAGAAGGTACAACGGAACGCAATTCACACAACACAATCAGCACCGTATAGAAATGGCCAAATCCGGTGGTCGCAGTTTTAATAATTCAACAGATCAACTGAACTGGCCTTATTTGGAAGTAATTTTAATGTTAAAGGCAAGAAAAAGAGGATTAAGTATTCACGATATTAATGAAGATGAAGTTTTCAGTGTTACTGAAACAAGAGTGGTTTACCAGTTTCCGGGAAATTAATATTATCACTTTACTATTTTCTTGAATTGTAATGAATCATTCCGGAAAGCGATTTGATTATGTTTCACTCGGGATAAAACACTAATCAATCCCTATGATAAAAGAAAGCAAAGTCGTTTTGAGAAATCTGCTATCAGAAATAATGATTAGTGCTATATTTACCAAACAAACAGGAAATCAACTTCAAGACTAAAAAAGATTACTATTTTGAAGAAGCTAAAACTATTCATATCAAGTGTCCAAAATGAGTTTGCCAAAGAACGGGCTGAATTGGCAAGCTATTTCAGACAAGATACTTTGCTTGGAACTTTCTTTGAACCTTTTATTTTTGAGGAAGTTCCTGCTAATACACATGCTCCGGGCAAGGTATATTTGGCTGAGGTGAAAGATTCGGATATTTATATTGGATTATTGGGTGCATCTTATGGTTTCGAGGATGAAATGGGAGTTTCGCCAACTGAACGGGAATATGATCGGGCAAAAACGGAACACATACCCAGATGGATTTTTATAAAGAATATTGCCGGAGCTGAGCGGCATCCAAAAGAAGCTGAATTAATCCGAAAAATTGAACAAGATGTTTCCAGAAAAAAGTTTTCAGATGTTGATTCTCTTAAAAAGGAAGTTTATAATTCATCTGTTCTGTATTTAAAGCAAATAGGAAAAATTGAAAGCCACGATTTTGATGATTCGCTGCATTCCACTGCTGATATACAATCACTGGATGAAACTAAAGTAAAGGAATTTGTTATTATCGCCAGAGAAAAACGCAACTTCCCGTTAAAAGAAACTGCATCAGTTGAACAGGTGTTGAAACATTTGCGAATGATTAGAAATGGAAAGATTGTTAATAGTGCGTTACTGGCTTTTGCCCCTGATCCACAATTGTATTTTCCATCAGCTACGATTAAATGTGCTCATTTTCATGGGTTACAAGTGCAAAAACCGATTCCTGATTACAAAGAGTTTGGTGGAACTGTATTTGAGGTAGCGGACGAGGCTGTAAATTTTGTTCTTTCCAAAATAAGCTTGTCAACCGGTACCCGGGAAAAAAGTAATCAGGTTGAGACCATTTACGAAATTCCCCGTGCTGTTATTTCTGAAGCAATCATTAACGCAGTAGCACACCGTGATTATTACAGCAAAGGCAGCATACAATTGTCGGTTTTCAGGGATCGGATTGAAGTAACTAATCCTGGCAGTTTACCTCCAGAGTTGGATATTAATGATTTGAAAGAACCTCATAGTTCATATCCCCATAATCCGTTGCTTGCGGGATGTATGTTTTTAACCGGTGAGATTGAACGTTATGGTACCGGAACTGTTGAAATGTTTAAACTAACAAAAGAAAGAGGATTAAAGCCACCACTTATTACTCTTGATGAAGGTTTTAAGTTAACGATTTGGAGGCCTTCAGCCGATACCGAACATGATACCGAACATGATACCGAACATGATACCGAACATGATGTTTCTGTTGAATTTTCGGAAATAGCTGAACTAACTCATCGTTTGGTATTGGTTTTAAATGGTGAAATGAGCCGGCCACAATTAATGGCTATTCTGGAATTAAAAAGCAGGCCTCATTTTGTTATATATTACCTTGAGCCTGCTTTGAAAGAGGATTTAATTGAAATGACCCTGCCAGACAAGTCAACCAGCAAAAATCAGAAATACAGATTAACTCAAAAAGGATTGAAATTGAAAAAGAATCTGATAAGTAAAAATAATTGACTCAGAGCAAAATAACTGAACTTGGCCAAATTTGAAAAAATAGAAAACTTACTGGGAGAACTTTACAATCACAGGAATCTGTTTGCCGCATTGTTTGACAAAAGGATGTTTCCCATACAGGAAGAGATGGTTTTGCCACTGGTTGAACACGACACTGAAAAATTAGAACGGCTTGCTGCTTTTGATCTTCTTTTTCGAAACCAGTCACAAATTAGCCTCGAATCCCGCTTGCAGGAATTCTTTGAGGAATTTCTGGAAGTGGACGAGACCGTACATGTTTTATATATACAGGAAAACCTGAACCAGATTAAAATAAATCAATCTTATTATTTAAAAGAGAATCAGGCTATTAAAAGGGATCAGTACCTGATCAGGATAAAGAAACATTTACGGAGGATTACCCAAATTACATTGCAAAATGTAAAAACACTGCGAAACAATACGGATGAAACCTATAAAACAGAAACAAATTTTGAAATAAAGAAAGAGAAACTTACCAATCTCCGAAGTCAGCGTGATGAGTTGGAGGGAGTTATCAAAGCAGTGGATCGGTTATTATTGGATGATCTGTTTTTTAAAACTGCGGTAGATGCTGAGCTGCTGATAATTGTCCATAGATTGCGTTTGGCTTTAAATGAGAGTATTCATAACCTCATTGAAATACAACAACAGATTATAGAATACCTTAACCACATTGAAAAGCGGGTTCAGATAGTTGAGAAAGTGTTCAGGTTGAAAATGCTCAGGGACAAACATTATCTGAAAGAAAGGACTAACTTTTACCAGGTTGTCAATTCCATTCAGGACCTTCCTATGAGAAAAACAGAAGGATTCAGGACCCGGCTATCAATAAATGATATACTAAATGATGAAGTAAAACGAAACATGGTTTTAAAGGTTCGGGGTAAATTAAGAAATCAAAAATTAATTGCTTTAAATACTGCAGGCGATATTCCCGAGGATGCATTTCTCAGCCAGGAACAATTTGAAGAAGTCGCGAACCTTCACGCACTGAAACGGATTTTCATGGGAAAGAACCAGGATTTATTTACGTTCATCCTTCATCACCAATTCCGTAACGAAGTTTCAGTTGAAAACAGAATCAGGTTGTTTTGCAAATTGGCTTCTCTATTCGAAACCGAATTCGTGTTTTCAGATGAAACAGGAAAATTTGAAAACCTGGAATATGCCATGATTTATCCTGGAGTAACTGCCGAACAGCATTTTACTCAGGTAAATTAAACTTAAACACATTAAAAAATGCCAAATAACAATTATCGTACAGCCGAAATATTCGACATTCTTAGCAAAGGACAATTTATATGCTCCAATGCCATCGATTCGCAACGTCGTCATTTGTATCAACATATTGAAGAGAATTTTGATGAACTGGAACCCAAATTCAGGGAAATTGGTTATCAACTTGAGAATGGGAACAATTATTATTATTTCTCACGGACCAATGAAAGTAACCAAAATGTCGAAGGTAAAATTGAAAAAGCGCTACGGTGGCTGGATATACTGGCATTTTTTACAACTTTCAGAAAAGATTTATGCAGGGGTGCACGCTTTCAGCCGTATGATATTCTGAAGCAAATAGAAATTAATTTGTCTCTGAAAGAGCAATTGGCTGATTTACAGAAACGAATAAATCCCGGGAAAAATTACCAGGAAATGCTCAGTGATTTGATTAAAGAGATTCAGAAAGAAGGTTTTATTGATCTCGAAAATGAGATGGAACAGACATGGAAAATCCTGGATTCGTGGGATTATATGGAAAAACTTGTCATGGCAGTAAATATTCAGGATGTGGAAACCTTAACCCAACCGGAGAAAATAAACTAAAATGAACCAACTAAAGCGTATTATACTAATCAATAGCGGGAAAGTCGATTTTTATGAACTTTTGCTTGACGGGAACATTCATTTTATAGGAACCCAAGGCACAGGCAAAAGCACAATTCTCAGGGCTATTTTATTTTTTTACAATGCCGATGCGCGCAAACTGGGTATTTCAAAAGAAAAGGAACCTTTTAGTGAATACTATTTTCCTTATGCTGATTCTTATATTGTTTATGAAGTAAGCCAGGAAAGCCGAAATTTTTGTGTCTGGTTGTACAAAAAACAAAATCGTTTGTGTTTTCGCTTTGTTGATGGACCTTATGAGCGTCATCTTTTTATAGATAAACTACAGGCCAGATTAGAGAATCAGGTAATTGAAAATGCCAATAAACAAGGATATAAGGTTCATCGTCCGATATACAATTTTTCGGAATACCGGGATATAATTTATGGTGCAAATAAAAGCATGAATCGGTTCAATATCCTGCAAAACTCAAGCTACCATAATATTCCGAGAACCATCACCAATGTTTTTCTTAATTCCTCGCTTGATGGGGGATTTATCAAAACAACCATTATTAATTCATTAAGCGATGACCCTTTTGAGATAAATCTGGATAAAAACAGACATCATTTAGAAACTGCACGTAACGATTATCGTGATGTTTCAGAATATCTTCTTCACGAAAAAAAGGCACAAAACATTGTTTCTATTTTTAATGGGCTACTTAAAATGGAAGAAGATAAAAAAGAACTTGCATGGAAAATCGGAGCTGCATTTAATTATTCACGAGAGAAGGAACGCACATTGCAGGATGAACAAATTGCTATAAACCAGCAGTTTGCCGACCAGCAAATTAAAATCGAAAAAATTAACCTGGAATTTTCAACAGATCAGCGCAGGGTGCAGGACAAATTGGCCATTGTGAAACAGGATATTCTTAAAGCCAACCAAAAGGGAAAAGAATATGCTTCAAAAAACATTGATCAATTGTTGATAGAACATGCCGCAAAACCTGATTATGAACGTGAACAGTCTCAAATTAAAGCTCAACTTGCATTGCTTACAGCGAATCAACAAGATATTGAAACTCGTTATCAGACTGACAAACAACGGTTGGAGACACAATGCCAACAGCAAATTTTGGATTTTGAATTGTCGCTGGCCAAAGAAAAAGAAAAATTGCAACAGGATTCAACCTATATAGCAACTGCATTTTATCAGGAAAAGGAAAGACTTTTATTGGACCAAAACAAGAAACTTGAAGAACAAACCAGCGAAAAAATAACTATTGATAAAAAAATAAGGGAAGTTGAATTCAGCATTGAGAGTATTCAGAAAACTCCTTTCTTAAAAGAAGAAAAAGATAAACTGAAAAATGATCAACGCGAACTTTCAGAGAAAAAGCAAAGACTTACTTCTCAGGAATCCCATGCCAGACTTCAAAAAGAAAGTACGGTGAAAGAAGGGGAAAAAGAAAAGGAACTTTTGGAACTTAAAAGCAATCAGGAAAATGAAAAGCTTTTAATCAAGAAAAAAACATTGGAAATGGAAATCAGCCAGTTACAAGCTGATTTGCAAGCTTTATCAGGTTCATTGTTGGAATTCCTGGAGCAAAATAAACCTGATTGGAATAATTCAATAGGGAAAGTGGTTTCAAGGGAAGTCCTACTGCAAAATGATTTACAACCTTCAATTTCTGACGGCAGAGACTTATATGGTTTGTACCTTGATTTGGGGCAACTTCAGCCTGTGCAGTTATCAAAAACCGGATTGGAAATTAAACTAAGTAAATTAACTGATGAACTAAAGGAACTGAACAATCTGATTCAGCAAAATCTGCAGGAAATTCATGACCAGAAGGATAAGCTTCAAAAGAAATACAATAAGAAAATTATAGAGCTTACACAGGAGATAAAAGAGTGTGAATACCAGCTTGAAAAAACGGGTATTGATATTGAAAGATGCAGGATAGACCTGGCTGAACTGAATGCAAGGTCTGAAAATATGAAGCTGCGGGAAATCGATGAAAAAGAGAAGGAAAAACATAACCTGAAAGCTGAACTTTATAAAATATTGGAATTCATAAGGCAAATAAAACAACGCCATCAGAATTCGATTGATGAGTTGGAATCCAGAAAACGCACGCAGGAGAAGAAGGTAAAAAATCTGTTGACGGAGTTGACTGAAAAAATAGAATCCAATAAAAAATCAATTACTGAAAAATTCAATACTCAGATAAAAGTACTGGAAGAAAGCCGAAACACTTTGCTAAAAGAGAAAGGAGTTGATACTTCGGAGATTCAAAAGCTGGAAAGCCAGCTTGAAATTGTAAAAGGTAAATTGGAAGCCATCGGGAAAAATAACCGGTTGATTATCGAATACAACAAAGATCGGGAAGAATATATTGATCGTTTGGAAGATTTTAGGCAAAATCGTAAAAATCTGGAGAACGAATTGGAACACCTTCAGCAGCGACATTCCATCAGGATAAACAAATAGAAAACAGAACTGCAGGAATTAAAGAATCAACAGGATAAAGTTTCAAAAGATCTTATTGAAACAAGGCGCCAGTTATCAACTTATGACCGGTTTTGCAAAAGCCAGTTGTTTATCGAACTTCAAAACTTTGTACAACACCACGATAAGGAAAGTCAGTGGAATTGTGATGAGTTAATTGAAAAACTGCAAAATCTGGCATTTGAATATGAAAAGACCGATAAGTCTTTCACAGAGAAGATAACGGAATTTTCGGGGTATTTTTCACCTGACAATTGTCTGGGTTTTGAGATTAATTTGTCAGGATATTTTCAATACCATGCATTTGCCAATAACTTAAAAGAGTTTGTAAGGGAACAAAAGATTATCGACTTTAAAACGGAAGTAACACGAAAATATGCCATGGTACTAACCAATATCGTGAATGAAACCAATGAATTGCTTCAAAAGGAAGAATATGTGCAGAAGATAATCCAGCGTATAAATGTTGATTTCAAAAAATCAAATTTTGTTGGTGTTGTAAAAAGTATTGAAATGCGCCTTCAGGAAAGTACCGATAAAATTATTCAGCTTCTCCGCAGAATACGAAAGTTTCAGAAGGATAATAACCTGAATTATGGAGAGATCAATTTATTCAACCAGGGTGGTACCAACAGGAACAACGATGAAGCCGTAACCCTGTTGGAAAATTTACTGACCCAAATTGGACAGGCAAAATCAAAGGTATTGAAGTTGGAAGATGCGTTTGAACTTGAATTCAGAATACGTGAGAATGAAAATGACACGAACTGGGTTAGCCGGTTGGCCAATGTCGGTTCAAACGGAACCGATGTTTTAGTCAAATCGATGATCTACATTAACCTGCTGCACATTTTCAAAAGCAATGGTACCAAACAAAAATCAGATACCATTTTGCATTGCCTGATTGACGAGGTTGGAATTTTGCACGACAGCAATGTCCGTGGCCTTATTTCATTTGCCAGCGAACGCAATATCCGGTTAGTAAATGGTTCGCCAAATTCTCATAACGAACAGGATTACAGGCATATTTATATGTTTCGAAAAGATCCGAAATCAAACAAAACCGGAATCACAAAACTGATCAGCCATGAACTCTAAACCTTTGTCACTGTCGTTTGCCCGATGCCTGCTTCGGTTACAAAATGGGGAAATGCTGAACTTCAGTGAAATAGCTTCAAAGGAACTGTTAAAACAATTTTGTGATGATGGTATTTTTCAAAAGCTACCGGCAGGAGGAAGACGGGTAAATTATGTTTGCACTGAACCAATGTCATTGCACAATTATTTGAAGGCTCAATTCGACATTATTTCACTGAAAAATTATGTCAGCGAATTTGAAACAGATTTATCTGACGGAGAACGCTCATTGTTTGCCTCCAAATCGACAAAAACTTTTAGGGGAAAGAGTTTGCAGGGTTTTTTTATAAGAGCCTTCCATACAGAAATTGTCGTTTCCGGGATCACAATTCGGTCAGTTCCACAGGGTACTGAATTATTTATCCATCAGCCTGAAAAACTGGTAATTTCACATAATGCATTAGTTATTGGTATTGAAAACCCGGAATGCTTTTTAAAGTTCGAAAAACTGGTTCATCTTTTCCCTCAAAAAGAGCTGGTTATCATTATGCGATATTTGAGCAACAGTCCCAACAAATGGCTTCAGACAATTACAAATAGCTACCTGCATTTTGGAGATTTTGATCCTGCAGGTTTGCATATTTACATTCGCGAGTACCGAAACCAGTTGCCTGCATCCAGGTGCAGTTTTTTTATTCCAGCGAACATTGAGAAATTGATAGATCGATATGGCATACCAACCCTTTATGACCAGCAAATTCATTTATTAAAGAATATTGATTTTCAACTGTATCCCGAAGTGGAAGGACTGATGCGTCTCCTCAAAAAACATCGAAAAGGCCTGGAACAGGAACGACTACTGACACATGTTTAACCAATAATTCAGATGATTTTCTGTTGGCAAAAAGTTTACACGTTCTCAAAAAACTGAACGGCAAAATCACAAAATGTAATGATGGTTTCCTTATCCAAATCAAATTCCTTACGACTGCCAAGGTAATTTCTGCTTTCCGGCGTAATTTCTTTACCGTCTTTTAATTCTTTGTAGTTTATGCATTTAATATGTTTTTTTGAAACAAGGATAAAAAAAGCATTTTCCCATGCATAATCTTTTGGTAAGTCCTTTATTGTAAATGTTCCGCTGGCTCTGAATTTAACCTCAATAAAAAATACTTCTCCAGAGCGTGGATTTTGTACCACAAAGTCAGGCATTCTCTTAATTTCTTCAGCTACTTCCGATTTTATTCCTTTTAAAAGTTCCATGATACCCGGAATTGTATTTTCCATTCCGTACCTGAACACATTGTATTTCAGTGTTAGAAACAATTCCTGAACAAGTGTTTCTGCAATACGCCCCTTTATCATATTGTACCTGTAATTCCACTCTTTTTCTGATATTCCGTTGGAATTTAGTCCGGTGTCCTGTTTTTCGGTGGGTAAGTTCTTTTTACCGGAAGGGTTCTTATTGCCACCTTTGTAACACGAAAGGCATAAACCTCCTTCAAATTTGGTGTAATCACCACAAATTATACAGTCAGGCATAATTGATTTATTTGTTGTTATTTAGAAGATAATTAATTGCTTAATTTATACATTTTCCATCCCAAATATCAGGTATCCTGTATTCTTTATTTCGGTTATAAGTAAATGACATTTTACCTAATTGGAAAGAATATATTGAAAGATACATTTTTGAAATAATAAGATTTTCATAACGATTATTGATAATGTCAAGAACTAAATTAATATCCATTCTTGAAGTCTGACTACCAAATATTATCTCAATAAGTTTTCCGGGATAATTTTCATAAACCTTTTTTTCCATGAAAACCTGCCTAAATTCTTTTTCATACTGCCATTCAATTGATTTTGTTTTTACGATTTTAATAAGTTGAGCCCAGTTATCAGCATTATTAACGTCAAAATAAGCGCTTGGTATTTCTTCGCTATATTCAACTTTAACAAAGCCAAATTTAAGATTCTCTTTTGGGATTTCAAATACCAGACACATTCCTTTATGGCTGTCAGCATAATGTGACCACATTAATTTACTATCATCAAATGAGCTATAGCATACGACCCCAAAATTTGATATGAGTTTTTTAATTTTCTCTCTATTCTCATATCTTTCAACATGACTAAGCTTAATTTCCTTTTGTTTATTTGACAACACTTCTTCTTTCAAATGAAATTCAAATGGGTCATTAAATTCTAAAGGGTCGGCAACCCAATTTTTTTGAATCGATAAATTAGTTAAAGTTAATTTGTTAATTGGTTGGTAACGATATAAATGCATAATCTCCAAAATTCTAAATTGCCTTATTATTTTAAAATTTCATTTTATACTTCCCTCCACAATCCCAACCTCCTCTTCGGTCAATCCATACAATTCATAAACCATTCTGTCTATTTCACGGTCAGTTTTGTCGATTTCGGCTTTCAGGGTTTGGGCTTTTTGTTTTTGTCCGGTGAAATAGTCTTCCCATTCGGCTTCATCCGAAAGGCTTAATTTTATTCGCTTTTTCGCGAGTTCCTTAATGTATTCCGGATATGAAAGCAAATACCATTCCTGCAATTTAACCGACAAATCTTCAAGGTTAAATTTACGCTGAACTGTGCGCGTAAATTTTAAAACAATGTTTTGTAAATCACTTGTCAGACTGGTACGTTCTGAAGCACATTTTGCGAGTATTGCCGTTTGTTCATCGTTCGCTTTCGGCACCGGAAAATGTTCAAAATAAACTTTTCTGATTTCGCGTGTTCCACCCTGAAGTTCAGGACAGTTGTACCAAATCCAGAGTTTTGCAAGCGAAGAATTTAAAACAGCAGTCAAAAAAAGCAGCGAAACTGAATTGTCTTTTGCAGTCAGAATAAAGCTTTTCTGATTTGCTAAAATTCCACTTTCATCGTACATGAACGGAGAAAATGCAGTTATTTCCGGATAGAGGATTTTTGGTTTGGAAAACTCTTCAAAATAGTTGATGCTATCCTGAGTTTCGAACCATTTTCCATTTGTTTTTTTCCGCGCGCCGGTTTCTCCGGTTTGTTTTAAACGGTCATAACCAAATGATAACAAATGATTTTTTATTGCTGGATAATTATCAATTTCAAGTTTTAAAGCTGGAAAAGTACCTACCAAATATTCAAAACCGGTAATTCCATAAGCTGAAATATCTCTTCCCCGAACCATCGGTTTTATCAGTTCATTACTTTTGGGGTCGGCCGTAATCAGCATGTTTCGGGTTGCTTCATCAATATAAAAGGCATCATTAAAACCGGTAAGAATGCCCCGATAAATTAAAACTGGCAAATCCTTTAGTTCAATGCCATTCAGTTTCATTTTCTCCAGCTTTATTGAGTCGAGATAAGGCTGGATGCTCCATTCAGCATCGCTGAATTTTGACGAAGGATAATTGTAAGTGCTGTTTTTAACTTCTGTAAGAAAATCGCCGGAATAGGTTTTTTTGTTGAGCGACAAGACTTCTACACTTTCTAATGGCTGGCTGTTTTGCGTAACAAAAATGCAAACATAAGTAGTTGCTTCCTCAAAAAACTGAATATCACCAAAATTCAGAATTTGGCGCAACCCAGTTTTCGACAAAAATTTCCGCAATGGTTTACCATATTCCACGAGCATCCATTTATTGGGCATAATAAACGATTGCAGACCACCGGGTTTTAAAAGCTTGAATCCTCTTTCAATAAAAATGCAATACAGGTCAGCGCCTTTGTCAAAAGTTACGAAGCCGCATTTTGAAAGTTTGTCGCTCATTTCACCCATCGACTGGAGCTGCACATACGGCGGATTTCCAATCACCACATCAAAACCACCTTTGGCAAACACTTCGGGGAATTCGGTGGACCAGTGAAATGCTTTTTCACCGGCAATTGCCGTGTCGTCAATCAGCGAGTTGCCGCATTTAATATTGTTGCTCAGCGAGGTGAGTTTCCGCCCTTTTTGTGCGGTGCGCAGCCACAGCGAGAGTTTGGCAATTTCAATGGATTCTTCGTTAATGTCAACCCCGTAAATGTTGTTTTCAAGGATACTGTTTTCCACTTCGGTAAAAACCATCGGCACCTCCAGCAGTTTGGCCCGCAGCTCGTCGATGGTCCGGTGTTCGCGAATCAGAAAATCGAGCGCCTGGTTTAAAAACGCCCCCGAACCACAAGCCGGGTCGCAAATCGTCAGCGTTAACATCCAGTTGCGGTAGCTGGTCAATTTGTCGTCAAGCTCTTTCAGCTTTTTGGTGGTGCGTCCTTTCCGGCTTTTCTGGTATTCGCTTTCGTCAATTTCTAGTTCCGCTTTCTTATCGCTGCAAAGTTTGCCCACCGTGTTTTCAACAATGTATTTGGTTATGTATTTCGGCGTGTAAAAAACACCGTCCTTTTTGCGTTTGCTTTTCTTCAGGTCAATTTCGGCCCCTTCAATCTGGGCTGCTACTTCCTCAATTTCGTTCAGACTGTTTTCGAAAATATGGCCCAGAATGTTTACATCCACCTCCGATTCAAAATCGTAACCGGTCAGCGTTTTTGTGTGTTTGTAAAGCATTTCGTCGCTGATGGTAACTGCATCGAGTATTTCGTCAGGCAAAAACAATCCGCCGTTGTAGGCAAAAATCTCGTACTTTTTACCTTTCCAGCCGTCGTTCATGTACCCAAAATACTTTTTAAAACGGTCGTACAGCGGTTTGTATTCGTCGAGTTCTTTTAACTGTTCCCACTGTGTCAGGATTTCGCTGATGGAGTTGGGCGGCAGCAAACCGCGGTCTTCGCCAAAAAGAATAAACAGAAATCGGTCAATCAGTTTTTGTGATTTCTTGAAAAGCAAGAGTTTGATTTCCTTTTCATCCTTGCCGCTGAAAATCTCTGCAACGGAGCATGCTCCATTGTAGAGATTGTTCTGGATTAAATCGTTATACAAATCGCGTTTAAAAGCTGAGTAGTCGGTATAAATTTTCCGGGTTACATCTTCCTCTTTTACAACCGATTCGTTTTTAATAGCCAGCGGAATTCCCCTTAAAAGGTTCTCTCTTGCCAGGCACAACCACATCAGTTGAAATTGTTCGGAATTCAGCCTGAAAAGGTCGAACTCCTCAAAATCAACTGCATTGTTGATGTAAAACCTTACTTTTTCGAAGTTCGAGGTAATTACATAAACACAGTTTTTCTGGTTGGCTTTATAATCGAACGCCTGTAAACGAATGGATTCGAGGTCTTTTGTAGTTGTAGATTTTAACTCGATAACCCCGATTGCAGCACCTTCTTTCAGAATTGCGCCATCGGCTTTTCTGGCACCTTTTTCGTTTTTAAATTCACGGGTGAGGTTAAAGTCGGGGTTGGGTTTTAGTGTGAAACCAAAAACATTCACAAACAGGGCAGTCAGAAATCCATCCTGGTATTCTTCTTCTTTACATTCGCGTATATTTTGCTGAATAACACAATTGTGAAAGTACCCGGCGAACTTCTCGAAAGCCGGTTTCATTGCTGGCTGGTCTGCCTCTTTGAGGTATTTTTTTAATACCGATTGCTGAAATAATCCCATATCTACGGGTCAGGTTAGTACTGTTTAAAATTTTGATGCTAAAATTATAGTATTCTGATTGATAATCGAATTTTTGGACCGAAGTATTTAGCAGAATAAGGAATTTTTGTTGTGAAAAAAAGTAAGTGAAGAATAGTAACATTAAATTTGATAGTTTATATTATTTAGTATATTTGTACTATGAGTACAGATATACAATCGAAAATAAACCAATTGCTTCAGAAATTGCCTTCGGGAGCATTGTTTTTTTCATCGTGGATGAAGGAGAATGGTATATCCTATGAGTTGCAAAGACGGTATCGCGATTCCGAATGGCTGACATCCATCGGGGCAGGAGTGATGGTCCGTTCCGGCGAAAGCCCGACCATATTTGGAGCATTATCATCAATGAACAAACAAACCGGCAAACATTTTTATGTTGGTGGTTTATCCGCTTTGGAATTAGCAGGATTTACCCATTATGTGCCAATGGGGCGACCTGTTGTTTACGTTGGTTATACAAAAGGCGATTGGGTTCCGTCCTGGTTAAAGAAACAGGATTGGGGAGTGGATTTATTAGATGTTGCATCGGAATATTTCGATACAAACACCGGTATAACGACCATGATACAAGGTGCTTTTGAAATACTGGTTTCCACCCCGGAACGCGCATTTATGGAATGCCTGAACCTTGCTCCCCAAAGGTACAACCTCATGGACTTGTACTATGTGATGGAACAACTGACAGCGCTTCGTCCCGGCATGATACAGACATTGCTGGAGCAGAATACATCGGTGAAAATAAAGCGTTTGTTCCTGTACATGGCAGAAAAAGCAGGTCACACATGGTTCAGCGAACTGGATTTGAAAAAAATAGATATCGGGAGTGGAAAACGGGAAATCGCACCCAATGGTGTTTACGACAGCAAATACCAGATAGTAATACCCGAAGAACTAAGGAATTATGAATAACCTCTACAAAGAACAGGTCAGGCTTTTACTCCGCATATTGCCGGTAATTTACCGTGAAGAAGATTTTGCAGTTCACGGAGGTACTGCTATAAACCTGTTTGTCAAAAATCTACCGAGATACTCTGTTGATGTGGATTTGACTTATATTCCAATTGGTACAAGGGAAGTAAGCATGGCAGAAATCGATAAAAAGTTGGCTGCAATTAGCCTGCAACTCCAACGGGTAGTACCGGAGTTAAATATTCGTCCAATACCCAATAAACTTTTGTGCACTGTCGGTAGAAGCACGGTAAAAATTGAAGTTAACGGAATTAAACGGGGAATTATCGGACCAACAATTGAAATGCCATTGTGCGATAAAGCACAAACAGAATTCGGAATGTACTGCAAAGCTCGTATCGTTCCGTTGGAACAATTGTACGGCGGGAAAATTGCTGCAGCTCTAAGCCGTCAGCACCCACGCGACCTGTTCGACTACAATTATATGGACACTGATAAAATAGTTGTTTTGAAAAGGGGATTTATGTTTGCTTTGCTGGGAAGCGACAAGCCGTTTATCGAATCGTTGTCGCCTAATGTGATAAACCAGCATGAAGCATTGGAAAATCAATTCCGGGGCATGACAGATGTACCTTTTACTTATGAAAACTATGAAAGAACCCGGGAACAACTGATTAAATTTGTTAATGAGATGCTGAATGAAGAAGATAAAACTTTTCTTATCAGTTTTGAAGAAGGCAGCCCGCAATGGGAAAGCTCAGCTTACAATGATTTCATGGAATTTCCCTCTGTTCAGTGGAAGTTGCAAAACGTAAACAAACTGAAAATACAAAATCCGGCCAAACACCAACAGGAAGTGAACAGGATGAAGGATTATTTTGGGATAAAATAAAACAGTTATTTAAGTGTTTTTCAGTTAATCAGTGTTTCTTCAGGTTCTTCTATTCCATAAAATTTTTTCTTTATGGCTTCAGGGGTAAGCTTTTGTTTTTCCAAAACCAATTCATGATAACAGTTAACGAATTGAGCCCTGGTTTTTTCCAAAAGCGAATTCAGTTCAGCCGTTTCTGAACTCTTGCCTTTTGCCATTCCCCGTGCAGAATTCCAGTTTGTATTAGCAATTTTTTGTTTCAAGGAAATCTCAAATCGATGTTTATAATGGTAGATGATTCAATGTCGGATTTGTTGCCTCTGATCACAAAATGAACGCCGAAGGTGCTAATAGTTTTCATATCAATTTAAATTAATTTGTTTAAGGTTGCCTTTTAGCTCACCTGAGAATGGTTAAAACACTCACTAAAGTGAACCAAAAAGGACCATTCCGAATGAATTTAAACCGATGTAACCATTAGATATTCAGTTTTTTAAGTCTTTAAAGGTGAGTCAAATATATTTGAAAAATTTACTCACCTTATAACTCACATTTCCTTTGGTTTTTTATGGTTTATTTTGACATTTTAAACAAAAAAGCCTGTAAATCATTTGATTTACAGGCTTTTGAATTATTTTGATTTTCTAATTCGTCGGGGTAGCAGGATTCGAACCTGCGACCCCCTGGTCCCAAACCAGGTGCGCTAGCCGGACTGCGCTATACCCCGTTATTTAAATAAATGCGGTGAGGGCGGGATTCGAACCCGCGGTACAGTTTCCCGTACGGCAGTTTAGCAAACTGCTGGTTTTAGCCACTCACCCACCTCACCTTTTCAAAGAACAAAGAGGCAATAAACCTCTTTTTTTTCGTGCGTGCAAATGTATTAATTGTTTTTACAATGACAAAACATTTTATTTTTTATTTGAAGAGTTCAGGGTATTTTAGCAAGTGATTCATTACACTTCTCCAGGTTTGTAAAACAGGATTGAAGGATATGCAAAATTATTAAAGTATCTTTTTAAATCGCACTCTAATATTAGTATTTAACATATTTAGCCAGGCCTTTTTCCACAAGCTCGTCGTTTAACGAAATTGTTGAGTCGTCCAAAAATATAGTTCCAATGTAGCGACCGTATTTTTCCTGAACTTTTACAGTTTCAAGTTTAATTTCGTTATTGTTGGCTGCCAGTCGCTCCTCAACAAACTGTTTTGAAGTGAGTCCGCTCTGGTATTCTTCCGAGTCCCTTTTTACATTGTAGGTTTCAGGAGTGTTAATATTTGCCAGGCGAATGCGCTGAAATGTAGTGATTTTAAAACCAAGATCAATTACAATATCAATGGTGTCGCCATCAATTACTCTTTCTACTTTTGCTTTGTACTGGTACATAATTTGTTTTTTTAATGGTTTATAGGTACAATTTAGATAAAAAATGTATGTGATTCAATATTTAATCAAAACGGTTATTATTTTTTTGTTTTTATTCACTATAATCACTCTTAGGTTACTTTTACTTTCGAATTTATTTAATAAGTTTACCTCTTGCTTTTTAAATTAATAAGAATCCAAAAAACTGCATTATGAATGCAAACAGAAGGTCGTTTCTCAGAAATATTACTTTAGGTTCGGGAGTATTGGCAGCCTCTCCTTTGTTCGGCTCAAATAATTTTTCATCTCAGAACGAGTTTGATAAAATTAGAAAAGCTGCCGGTTACAATCCGAAGATGACATTTAACATGTGTGGATATGCAGCGCCAAAATTAGATAAAGTCAGAGTTGGTTTTGTAGGAATTGGCGACCGTGGTTCGGGCGCTGTTGAACGTATGACCTTTATTGAAGGTGTTGAAATTACTGCACTTTGCGATGTTCGTCAGGCTGCGGTTGACGGGGCACAGAAAATTCTGACAGAAGCAGGGCTGCCAAAAGCCAAAGAGTACGTTAATGGAGAACTGGGCTTCAAAATCCTGTGCGAAAGCGACGATGTTGACCTTGTTTATATTTGCACCAACTGGGAATGGCATATTCCGGTGGCTGTGGCAGCAATGGAAGGAGGAAAACACACAGCTGTTGAAGTAACACCGGCATTTACAATGGACGACTGCTGGCAAATAGTTGAGGTTTCTGAACGCACCAGGAAGCATTGTGTAATTCTTGAAAACTGCTGTTACGATTTCTTCGAACTGTTAACACTGAACATGGTTCGCCAGGGAATGTTTGGCGACCTGGTCCATGGCGAGGGCGCTTACATTCACGACCTCGATTACTGGTTGTTTAATAAACCGAAGGACGATAAAATGAGTGATGGCGCTTACCATAAAATGTGGCGTATGCATGAAAACAAGCGTAAAGCAAACGTTTATCCAACGCACGGGTTGGGGCCAATTTGCCAGGCCATGAATATAAACCGTGGCGATAAACTGGAATACCTCACTTCGATTATGTCGGATGATTTTACTCTGAAAAAGCGGATTGAGGAAAAAGCAAGGGAAGATACGTTTTTCGAACAGTTTGTTGGATGGGATATGCGCGGGAATATGGATATCCAGCTCATTAAAACAAACAAGGGCAGAACAATTATGATTCAGCACGATGTGAGTTCACCCCGCCCGTATTCGCGAATTCACATGCTAAGTGGCACCAAATGTTTTGCCCAGAAATGGCCGTTGCAACACATAGCATTTGGCCACGAAATTGCCGATGAAGCCAAAATGAATGAACTCGAAGAAAAATATACACCTGAAATTGTTCGAAGAGTAGGGGAGATGGCCAAAAAGGTGGGAGGTCACGGAGGTATGGATTTTATGATGGACTGGCGTTTAATCGATTGTTTGCGAAATGGTTTGCCAATGGATATGGATGTTTATGATGCAGCTACCTGGAGTTGCATTGTTCCGTTGAGCGAATGGTCTATTGCAAATGGGTCTCAACCCATCGAAGTCCCGGATTTTACCCGCGGTGCATGGAAAACAAACCAACCTGTTGATATTACCCTGAAAGGTGGCGGAACCACCGGAGTCCGCAACCTGGCAGGTTCCACCGGAAAAGGGCAACTGAAAGTAAATTAACAGTTAAAAATCACCATTTGATTTGTTAAAAGTGGGTGCCGACCACTGGAAATCGCCGGTCCCGTTTGGTTTTCGGGCATACGATTTTTCAAGCAAAGTTGCCGGATATTCAACAATGTTAATCACTTCCTGGGTTGGTGAAAGTAAAACTACATTTTCACCATCAGCAGATAGTTTGTAATTGGTATGCAAACCAGAAACATGAGTGGAATCCCCGTCGGCCCAAACAATCAGAAATCCGTTTTTTCCGATAACCGTACCTGAAGGAAATTTCCATTTGGTTGGTTGTTTTTTGCTGTCGGTAAGGTAAAACCCCGATAAATCAACATCTTCATTGGAAAGGTTGAATAATTCGATCCAGTCATCATATTCTCCATCTTCATCAGCGCCGTATTGGGTGTTTTTGGGAAGGATTTCATTGATAACAATGGTTGTGCTATCGTCGGCCTCATCGTCGTTATTACTACATCCGAAAAACAGGGTAATTGATAAAATGAAAGTTGAGAAAAGTAAATACTTCATTGTTTTTTTGTTTATTAGCTTCATTGTTTTCATTTTTTAAGGATTGAAAAATACCAATATATAATAAAATAACTACAAAAAAAACGTTTGGAAGATGGATTAAGTATTAAAACAGGAAAACAAAAAACCATTTCCCGTTAAGCAAATGGTTTTTGTGAAAATATGTATTGAAATTTTGAGTTTCTGAAATTATTTTAAAATCGAATTTAACTTCCAAAATCATCGAAAGCTACATTTTCGGATGGTACCCCCAAATTGTAAACCATTTTCTGAACAGCGTCGTTCATCATTGGCGGACCGCAAAGATAATAATCAATTTCCTCAGGCTCTTCATGTTTGCTCAGGTAGTTATCATAAATTACCTGGTGAATAAAACCTACCGGGCCTTCCCATTTATCTTCAGGCAGTGGTTCAGAAAGTGCAAGGTGGAATTTAAAGTTCGGGAAATTCTTTTCAATTTCGCGGAATTGTTCGTAATAAAACACCTCTTTCCACGAGCGGGCTCCATACCAGAAAGTAACTTTTTTGTTTTTTTCTTTAACTGTATGGAAAAGATGGAAGAGGTGTGAACGCATCGGCGCCATTCCTGCCCCACCGCCAATAAACATCATTTCGTTGTTGTTCTTTTTCAGGAAAAATTCTCCGTACGGACCGGAAACCATTACTTTATCGCCAGGTTTAAGGGAGAAAATGTAAGACGAACAAATACCCGGGTTTACTTTTTTGAATGTATTATTGGCCCTGTCCCAGGGTGGGGTAGCAATACGGATATTCAGCATTACAATATTACCTTCAGCAGGGTGGTTGGCCATTGAATAAGCGCGGAATGTAGGTTCCGGATTTTTCATTTTAAGTGCGAAAATGCCAAATTTTTCCCATTCATCGCGGAATTTGGCATCTACTTCCATGTCCTTAAAATCGACATCGATTTTTGGCACATCAATCTGGATGTACCCGCCTGATTTGAAATCAAGTTTTTCTCCTTCAGGTAGTTTAACAACGAATTCTTTAATAAATGTAGCCACGTTTTTGTTCGAAACCACTTCGCATTCCCATTTTTTAACACCCAAAACTTCCTGGTGAAAATGGATTTTCATGTTCTCTTTCACCTTTACCTGACATGCCAGGCGCCAGTTTTCGTTTTGCTCTTTACGGGTAAAGAAACCGGTTTCGGTTGGCAGAATCGAGCCTCCGCCCTCTTCCACTTTACAACGGCACATGGCACAGGTACCACCGCCTCCGCAGGCAGAAGGAAGTAATATTTTGTTGTTGCCCAGTGTGCTTAAAAGCGTATTGCCTGGTTCGGTTTCCAATTCAAGGTATCCTTCGTTGATATTAATTTTAACGGTACCCGCCGGCGTTAGCTTCTTTTTAACATAGAGCAGTATTGCCACGAGTAGCAAAATTACCCCTAAAAATACTACCACACCGGCAATTACAACGGTGGTTTGTGTTGATAACAATATCATTGGTAATTGATTTTTGTATTTTATAATTTAATTCCCATGAAACCCATGAAAGCCAATCCCATTAAACCGGTAACAATGAATGTGATACCCAATCCGCGCAAAGGCGCCGGTACATTAGAATATTCAATTTTTTCCCTTATAGCTGCAATACCAACGATTGCTAAAAACCAGCCTACCCCAGAACCAACGGCATAAACTGTCGCTTCGCCAATGTTGTGGAAAGCTTTTTGCTGCATAAACAACGAACCTCCCAATATGGCACAGTTTACTGCAATCAGCGGAAG
Source organism: Prolixibacteraceae bacterium (assembly GCA_009773765.1). Taxonomy (GTDB): domain Bacteria; phylum Bacteroidota; class Bacteroidia; order Bacteroidales; family Prolixibacteraceae; genus Draconibacterium. The sequence continues at coordinate 22,555 of WTWZ01000052.1, forward strand.
AAATATTCCCAACTGGTTATATAAAACGGGTGCAAATTTTTCAACAATCATTTCAACAAGTTGCGTAATAGAAGCAATTACTGCAATGAATATGATAAAAGATAAAAAACTTAAATCGACATCGGCAAAAGCCGGGCTTAACCAAACCAAAGCGCCTTCGACCAACACATGTTTTTCAAGCAGATAGTTTACCGGCAGGGTAATCACAAGTACAAAAATTACAGCTATTCCAAGTCCGGCAGCAGTGCTCACTTTTTTAGAAACAGCAAGAAAAGAACACATACCAAGGAAATAGGCAAAAATCATGTTCTCGATAAAAATCGATTTGACAAAAATATTAATCAGTTGTTCCATAATAATTTTGAATTGGAATGCTAATTTTCAATTAATTTACGGTTGCGGCTGCGCTGTACCCAGATAATAATACCAATGGTAATCAGCGCCATTGGCGGTAAAATCATCATGCCGTTATTGGCATAAAATCCTCCGTTGGCAATGTACCAGCTTTCGGGAATAATCCTGAACCCCAAAACAGAGCCTGATCCAAGTAATTCGCGGAAAAAAGCTACAATGATTAGTATCGCGGCATATCCGGAGCCGTTGCCAATACCATCAAGAAACGATTGCCAGGGGCGGTTTCCAAGTGCAAATGCTTCAAGCCGGCCCATCAAAATACAGTTGGTAATAATTAAACCAACAAAAACCGAAAGTTGTTTGCTGACATCGTAAACGTATGCTTTCAGAATTTGATCGACCAAAATTACGAGAGCGGCTATAACTACCAGTTGTACAATGATTCTGATCCTGTTTGGAATCGTATTTCGCAGCAATGAAATAATAACATTGCCAAGGGCAACTACGGCAATTACCGATATAGACATTACAATTGCCGGTTTAAGCTGGGCTGTAACTGCCAAAGCTGAACAAATACCCAAAACCTGAACGGTAATAGGGTTGCTGCTGTTTAGCGGATCTGAGAGCAGTTTTAAATTTTTCTTTGAAAATAATGGTTCGCTCATCGCTTATGATTTTTTCTTTTTAAAAAACTCCTGATAACTGGTAAAATCGTCAAGAAGCATTTTCTCAAGCCCTTTAGAGGTAATAGTTCCTCCTGATATACCATCCACTTTGTGTTCAGCAGGTGCATCCTGTCCAACTTTGGCCACAATTATGGAAATTAGTTTCCCTGATTCATCAAAAATCTTTTTACCAATAAACGGCTCTTCAAAAATGGGTGTATTTATTTCTGCTCCTAATCCGGGTGTTTCTCCCTGGTGGTCGAAATTGGCGCCATAAATGGTATTCATATCATCGTTTAAAGAAATAAATCCCCAGATTGGCCCCCAAAGCCCGGTTCCACGTAAGGGAAGAATATACTTTATACCCTCGCTGGTATGGCATTCAAAAACCGGGAGAAGCATATCCTCATGTGCTTTTGCCCGTTCCTTTTTAAGATCGATATTAAATGCATCGCCTTCAACCTGTTCGCCTTTTACGTTTACCACATACTGGGTTACGATTTTTTCAGCATAGATTTTTTCAGCATTTGCCGCTGTACTTTCTATATTAACCGAAGCAAGGATACTTTGTTTCTTTTCAATTTCGGTATTTAGCACCTGTTTTGGTTTTAATGCCATTGAAACCGATGCAAGAACCGCAGCAACAAGGATTACCATAACCGCTGCATATAAAACTGTGTATGTATTACCGTTTCTGTTCATGATCTGTAATTTTTCAGTTTGCGGAAATTTTTGCCCGTTTCAGTCTGCGGTTAATGTGTGCTGCCACAACGTAGTGGTCTATGAGCGGCGCAAAAGTGTTCATCAGTAAAATTGCAAGCATCATGCCTTCAGGATATGCCGGATTAACAACCCTGATAAGGATTGCAAGTAATCCTATCAGGAATCCATAAATCCATTTGCCTTTTTCGGTTTGTGTGCCCGAAACAGGGTCGGTTGCCATAAATACGGCGCCAAATGCAAAACCACCAATAATCAAATGTTGCCAAAATGGAAGTGACATATATACATTATCGCCTGCAAAAATATTCAGTATAATACCCATTACTGCGCCTCCGGCAACTGTTGAAACCATAATCTTCCAGCTTCCGATACCGGTTATAATTAATATAACAGCTCCAAGTAATATAGCCAAAGTTGATGTTTCACCAATTGAACCGGGTATAAACCCGAAAAATGCATCGGATACGCTAAAATTTATATTTCCTGCCGCTGCCTCCGCCATCGGGGTGGCTCCCGAATAACCGTCAATAACTTTATCGGTTTCATTTAACGGCACCCACACCGAATTGCCCGACATTTGTGCAGGATAGGCAAAAAACAGGAAAGCACGGGCTACAAGTGCCGGATTCCAGATATTCATTCCTGTTCCGCCAAAAACCTCCTTGCCAATAATAACAGCAAAAGCAGTTGCAAGGGCAATCATCCAAAGCGGGGTTTCTATTGGCATTACCAGGGGGATCAGCATCCCCGAAACCAAAAAACCTTCCTGTATTTCGTGGCCGCGTATCTGTGCAAAAACGAATTCAATTCCCAAACCAACCACATACGAAACCACTATTACAGGAACCACTTTTATCAAACCGAATAAAAATATTTCAAAGAATCCGGTTGAAGCCAACTCCCCAATTGCTTTAAAATGTTGAAAGCCGGTGTTGTACATGCCAAATAAAATGGCTGGAACAAGCGCCAGCACAACCATTCCCATGGTTCTTTTTAAATCAATATAATCGTGAATGTGTGTTCCCGATTTTGATGTATTCTTCTGAACAAAGAATAACGTAAAAAAACCATCGTGTACCGAGTGAAGCCAGTGATATTTAGCTCCTTTCTGTACCAGTGGATGAGTTTTTTCGAATATGTCTTTTATAAACTTCATACTGTAATTAGCAATTAATTTTCCCGATTTAGTTATCCAAGTTCTTTAATCATTGTATTAATGCCGTTACGCAATATTTCCTGAACTTTTACTTTCGATGTGCAGGCATACTCGCAAAGGGCAAAATCTTCCTCAATTACTTCATAAATGCCCAGTTGTTCCATTTTGTCGATGTCGTTTACCAGAATTGCTTTTATCAAATGAACAGGCAGAATATCCATTGGGACCAGTTTTTCGTATTGCCCGCTTAAAACAAAAGCGCGCTCGCCACCATGCAGGTTGGCATTTAATTCGTACTCTTTTTTGGGGAACAGCTTTGAAATAAAGGCTTTGGATGCTGTAAATTTATTAATTCCGGGGTCGGCCCATCCCATAAATTCATATTCATCACCTTCTGGTATAACTGAAACCTGCTGATCATAAAAACCAATATAACCTTGTGTTTTTATTTTTGCGCCAGTCAAAACATTTCCGCTAATGATACGCTGTTTATAGGGGGAATTTTTCAGTTTTCCATCGATAAAAACTGAAACAGGGACTCCCAAAATTGTTTTATAATATTTTGGATTTTCAACTTCCGAACCGGTTAACGCGATAATTTTGGTAAAGTCAACCTTGCCGGTTTCAAATAAACGCCCAATGATAAGCACATCCTGAACATTTACTGTCCAAACAACATCGCCTTTGTTAATGGGGTTGGTATTATGAATCTGGATACCAACATTTCCTGCCGGGTGCGGCCCGTCGAATTGATTAACAACCACATTTTTTATGGCTGAAAACGGCGATTCATTGTTAACACCCAGGTAAACTTTTCCAGTGGTAAGTTTTGCCAGCGCATTTACACCGGTTTGAAAAGTATCCATCCGGCCCTTCAGGACGAAGCTGTAATCGGGAGCCAAAGGTGAAGTATCGAATGTTGAAATATAAATCGATATTGGCTTATCGGCCGGAGATGCTATAATTCCGTACGGCCGCCTTTTAATAAATGGCCAAAGGCCGCTTTTTAAAAGCTCTTGCCTGATAGCTTCCCCTGAAAGTGAGGCGGGATCTGCCTTGGCAAATTCAACCGAACCAGCCTTTGAATCTGTTTCAATGACAACTTCCAAAATTTTACGCCTTTCGCCGCGGTTAACCGAAACCACTTTACCTCCGATTGGGGCTGTAAAAAGAATTTCAGGGTGGTACTTGTCGTAGAATAAAGCATCGCCGGCTTTAACCAAAGTATCGGCTTTAACTTTGAGTTTTGGAGTAAGTCCAGGGAAATCGGTAGGTTTCAGCGCAATGGTTCCCGGAACCGCAATGGGTTCCAATTCAGGTTTTGCACTTCCTTTTAGCTTAATATTCAGCCCTTTCCTTAACTTAATAGTTTCTGACATATTTAACTCGAATAGTGTTGTTTTTGTAGTGTGGCAAAAGTAATAATTTATTGTATTGAAGCAATTTTTTAAAAGTAAACTTAAACTTTTCTAAATATACAGATAGGTTAATATATTGATTGTATCAATATCAGCCATGAAACTTGAATTCAAGTTAACTTATTTTACTGAAAAATATAAATAAACAGATTAAAATGGCATTTTTATCGTTAAATTATAATCGCATGAAATGAAAGTGTTAAAAAAACGTTTGGTTATGAAATTTAGCCGGTTTATTGTTGTTTTTTTCTTTTTTACAGTTTTTGCCGTAAATGCGCAGGAAAATAAGTTTTATTATGAAAATGCCATTTACTGCGAATATATAAAAACGGTGCAAATGTACCGTGCGGGTTTCGAATTGTCGAATCCGATACTCACATTAAACGAAGATGCCCAGCTTCTTTTCAAATTCGATGATTTATCAGATGAGCTGCGGAATTATAATTACACTGTTATTCACTGCGATGCCAACTGGAACGAAAGTTTCATTTCGCAGGTTGAATACATCAGCGGTTTTCCGGAGAATCCGTTAACCGATTACAAATTGTCATTCAACACTACATTTAATTATGCCAATTACCAGCTTGTTTTGCCCAACGATGAGATGAAATTAAACGTTTCGGGCAATTACATATTGGTGGTTTATGAAGATAACGACAAGGAAAAAGTGGTGATTACCCAACGTTTTTATATTGTTGAACCAAAAGTTGATATAAAGGGAACGGTACGCAGGGCTACCCTTGACCCGTTTGCGGGTTCGAAACATGAAATTGATTTTGTGTTGGCACATAATGATTTTCCGATAGAAAATCCGCAGAGAGATGTAAAAGTAGTACTGATGCAAAACGGGCGGTGGGACAATGCCATCCGGAATTTAAAACCTCTTTTTATTCGCCAAAACCGTCTGGAGTACGACTACCAAAAAGAGAATGTATTTCAGGCGGGTAACGAGTTCCGGTATTTCGATAACCGCTCCAACCGTTTTAATGGTGAAAACATCGCTTCTACCGATTTTCACAGGCCTTATTACCATAAAACCCTTATGAAAGACGAAGTTAGGGCCAATAAGGATTTTTTTCGGTACAAGGAAATGAATGGCAAATTTACCATAGAAAGCCAGGATCAGGAAGTACGTGATCCTGATACGGAATGTGATTACACTTTCGTGCATTTTACTCTGCCACTGCCATCGGTTTTACTGGGTGGTTCGGTTAATGTTTTCGGGGCCCTTACCGGCTGGAACGCCAATAAAAGCAACGAAATGACATGGAATTTTAATACAAGCGCATACGAACTTAATTTACTTCTGAAACAGGGATATTATAATTACCAGTATGTTTATGTGCCACAAGGTGCAACTTCTGCCGACCATACCAATATTGAAGGCAGTTTCTGGCAAACTGAAAATGACTACCTTTTATTTGTGTATTACAGCGATTTTTCAGCCCGCTACGACAGGTTGGTTGGTTACAGGATTTTTAACCCGGCAGATCAATAGAAATTATCCGCTTAAAAAATTGAGAAAATAGTCCTGAATTCATTAATGCCCAAATATGTTACACAAAAGAATTGATTTTAAAATTTTTATAATGTATGGTTACGTCAATACTTAAATAATTCTATTTTTGCATTTACTGACGAAAAATTACTTTTAAACTGAAGAGCTTATTTAAACCAAAAATGAAAAACAAATGACTTATGAAAAACAAATGGAGTACTATTTTGGCAGCTATTACCGTTTGCCTTTGTATGGCATCGTGTTCCGCAGAAAAACAACCCTTTATTTATGAAACTGATATGAAAAGTGGATGGCGTTTATTCTCATCAGCTACCGTAGCGGCTGGAGGTGATGTTATTTCGAATAAAGATTTTGACCAAAACACGGGTATGCCTGTGGTAATTCCAGCTACAGTTTTAAGTGGGTTGATTCAAAACGGGTATTATCCGGACATTTATTTTAACAAGAACCTTGAGAAGGTTGATAAATCTGCCTTTACAGTTCCGTGGTGGTACAGAAATAATTTTGAAATAAACAAAACTGGGACAAATGTTTATCACCATATTATATTGGAGGGTATTAACTATAAAGCCAATCTTTGGGTAAACGGGAAAAAAGTTGCAGGCGACGATGTATTGGAAGGATCGTTTGGTATATATAATTTTGATTTGACCAAATACGTTCGAAAAGGAAAAAATGCGGTGGCAATTGAAATTATTCCTCCTGTACATGGCGATCTGACACTTGGCTTCGTTGACTGGAACCCGGAAGCGCCCGACAGGAACATTGGGCTTTGGAGAGGGGTTAAGCTTAGAACTACTGGTCCTGTTTCTGTTGCACATTCAAATGTGGTTTCTGAAGTTGACTGTGACTCGCTGAATTATGCAGAACTTACCATTTCGGCATTTATTACAAACCATTCAGATGCGCCAAATGAGTTTACCTTGCTTGCCGGGTACGATGGAAAAGAATATTCACAGAATGTGAAACTTGCTGCAAAAGAGGAAAGAGAAGTATTTTTTACTCCCGATGAGTTCCCCGGCCTAAAGATAAAAAACCCGAGGCTCTGGTGGCCAAACAATTTGGGAGAAGCATACCTTCACGATCTTACCATTAAGGCTGTGGTTCAAAACAATATTTCCGATGAACAGAAAATAAGGTTCGGGATAAGGCAGATTGGCGATTTCTGGACAAATGAAGGGCACAGGGGTTTTACCGTTAACGGACAAAAGGTAATGATCAGGGGAGGTGGCTGGGTCGATGATATGCTGCTTGCAGATTCTGACGAAAAAGTTAAAGCACAGGTTGACTATGTGAAACATATGAATTTGAATGCAATACGAATTGAAGGGTTCTGGGGCAGGAACAATACCCTGTATGAACGTTGTGATGAACAAGGTATTATGTTAATGATTGGGTGGAGTTGCCAATGGGAATGGGAAAGTTATTGTGGCCGGCCCGATGGGCCATATATGTCGATTTATGAACACGAATATGAAAGGGAGGCCAAGGCTTACCGTAACCAGGTCTTGCGGGCCCGGCACCATCCCAGTGTTTTTCTGTGGACATACGGAAGCGACCGTCTTCCTCATCCTGACCTTGAAACAATTTTAAACAGGCACATGGAAGAAGTGGACCCAACGCGGCCAATAGTAACCACATGCCGCGGGGTAGAGGTTGGTGGCCATCGAAATACAAGTACAATTAGCGGCCCGTCAGGCGTAAAAATGCTGGGACCGTACGATTGGGTTTCGCCAAATTACTGGTACAACGACACAAATTATGGTGGGGCGTACGGTTTCAACACTGAAACAGGCCCCGGGCCCCAGGTGCCGCCAATTGAAAGTATTAAACGAATGTTGCCCGAAAAACACTGGTGGCCAAAAGATACCATGTGGAATTACCATTTGGGACGAAATGAGTTTTCTACACTAAACCGTTTTCTGGAAGGTTTTAATGCCCGTTATGGCGAAGCATCAACGCTTGAAGAATTTGCTTTCAAAACCCAAATATCGAACTATGAAGCAATAAGGGGAATGTTCGAAGCCTTTGCTGTTAATAAATTTAAAAGTACAGGGGTAATCCAATGGATGTTAAATTCAGCATGGCCAGAAATGTTTTGGCAATTATATGATTATTACCTTATGCCCAATGGGGCTTTCTATGGAACAAAAAAAGCTTCAGCGCCGCTCATGGCCATATACAACTATAAAGACAATAACATCTATATAAACAACGACCATCTCGCTGCCGTTGAAAATCTTACGCTTGCCGTGTCAGTTTATGACATTAATTCCAGAAAGGTTTATTCCGACGAAGTTCAGTTTATTGCTGCGGCCAACAGCAGCGCCCTTATTCATAAAATGCCGCCGATTAACAACCTTTCCAAAACATATTTTCTCGACTTAAGGGTGTTGAATAGTTTAAAGGAGGAAGTTGCCGGTAATTTCTATTGGTTATCCACAAAACCTGATGTACAGGATTTTGCCTCAACAAAATGGTATTACACGCCAAATATTAAGTTTGCCGATTTAACAGGCATAAATTCAATGCCATTGGCAAATGTAGAAATGCATGTTGATAAAGCAGAAGAGGACGGGAAAGTACATTTTACATGCACCTTAGAAAATACTTCAGATTTACTTGCATTTTTTATCGAACTTCGCATTGTAAATATCGATAATGATCAATCTGTTTTACCGGTATTTTGGAACGACAACTACGTGTCGTTGGTTCCGGGTGAAAAAAGGGTGTTGAAAGGATGGGTTTCCTCGGAAGGTTCAGACCATTCAAAACTTGGGATAGCAATAAAAGGGCAAAACATTGAGGTAAAAAAAATTTAGGCATTTAAATTGAAAATCGCTCTCAGTATTTTTATTGAACCAGCGATAAAAATCCTTTGCCGTTTTTAAAGGGCAACGAAAACCAGAATTTACTGCCTTTACCAACTTTAGATTCAAATTCGAGTTCGCCCCCAAGCAAAGCCACATAATGTTGCACAATGGGCAATCCCAGCCCCGAACCTGAAGTGGATTGGTTAATGTCATTTTTAATACGGTAAAAGCGGTCAAAAATATGATTGAATTCATCTTCAGGAATTCCGATTCCGGTGTCGGATATTGTAAATTTAACCCATTCATTCCTGATCATTTCATAATCGATGTTAATCTCTCCCTCAAGGGTGTATTTTACGGCATTATCAACCAGTAATGACAATACTTCGAATAAAAGTGCCGGATCGGTTTCAAAACCAAATTCTTTGTTGGGGACACTAAGCCGCAGATTTAATTTTACATTTTTAGAGTCGGGAATAAGAATAAAATATTTATTGTAAACATCGCGCAATAAACCATTGATGGAGTAAAATTTATATGTAATTTCAACTGTCTGGGTTTCAATTTTTGATAAATGAATCGTATTGTCAATCATGTTCATGAGCTGCTTCCCGTTTTGTGCGACAGCATCGGTCAATTCCAGTTTTTCGTCATGGTCGAGTTCACTATCTGCCAAAACCCTTGAGAGGTTCATTATCACGTTCATAGGGGTGCGTATTTCATGCGACAGGTTCGAAAGGAATGCCGATTTTAAGCGGTCCGATTCTTCAGCACGAATCAGCGCCTTTTCAAGTTTAAATTCGGCGGTTTTTCGTTTTGTGATGTCGCGCGCAATCGAAATTACCGAATGGGAATTTAATTTTGCCAGCCTCATTTCAAACAGAAAAGTTCCGTTTGGCGTATTCATTTGGTATTCTATTGTTTCTATTGAATTTGTTTTGATTGAAGATTGAATGCAACTGTAAATTTTGTCGGCCATGTTGTCAGGGAAGCCAACTTCAAATATTGTACTTCCAATTACATTTGCATCTTCAATTTTAAAAAGGTCACTCTCCTTAATTACAAAATCCTCGTAAGTCCCATCCTTGTCAATAACAAAAAATATGTCGGGAATTGCCTCCAGTAAAACCTTGTACCGCCGCTTGTGTTCTTCCAGGTCTGCAATTTTTTGTTTTGCTTTTGTGATATCTTCAAAAATAATAAAAAACTTGTTGTAACCAGGTTGAATAACGTGTACATTAAACCAGCGCGCCAGTTCGGAAGTATGAAATTCGTTTATCCGTTTTTGTTTTGACTGGTTATAAATGTATTTGTTCAGGTCGAATTTACTTTTGAAAATTAAATTGAAAATATAGTCAGCTTTTTGCCCATGTACTTCATAAAGATTGATTTTAAAATTGGCTTCAAAAGCATTATTTACCTTTTCAATAATTAGTTGAACAATGTTTCCTGCTTCGTCGCGTTCAGCAGTAATTTGGGCAATTGAAAATGAGGAATCCTGGAATACCTTGTTTATGCTTTGTTTTAACGAACTTAACTGGTTTTGATAATTTTTTATGATGGATTTATAATATATCCTTAAAAAATAAATAAAAACAGAAAGAACAGTATAAACGAACAAAGGATTGGTAATAAATGGTTTAAACTGTGTGAAAAAATCGTTGAACAGATTCATTTTTGCCATTTGAAAACCAATAGTAATCAATCCGATAAAAATGTATGTTCTTATTTTGCTGTTCGTTTCCGAAAAAAAGAGCATAAAAACTAATCCGGCATGCAACCAAAAAACAGTTAAATAAACAGTTTGCGAAGTAGGTGCCCCTGGATTAAAGTCGGAGAAATAAAATGAGTACAGTACAAGCGGGAGTATAAAAATGCTGTTTACTGAACAATGAATACGGCCATTAATTGCGCAAATAA
>WTWZ01000053.1 GCA_009773765.1 Prolixibacteraceae bacterium
TGCAAGAAATTCTTGAAAATCCTTTGGGTATTTTTCTTCTATTTCCATGCAGTAAATTTAATCATTTCGTCAACTTGCCTGTTGTGGATAAGCAGTTTATTTTTATACAGTTAAAATCTAATAACCAGACACCAGTAACCAGACACCAGTAACCAGACACTAGTAACCAGAACAATCTACTCATTGTTTTTCGTTTATCTCCCTGAAACAGCCCCTGCAAAGGGGTTCATAAATGTTCTTCGCACCCAGTAAAACAGTTTGCTCCTTATCCGACAACCGGTGCGAAAACTGAGCTATGTTGCCACACTTAACGCAAATGGCATGTACTTTGGTAATGTGGTCGGCAACGGCCATTAATTTTGGAATTGGCCCAAACGGAATTCCTTTAAAATCCATGTCAAGTCCGGCAATAATAACCCTTATTCCCATATTTGCCAGTTTTACAGCCACGTCAACCAATCCTTTATCAAAAAACTGGGCTTCGTCAATCCCAATAACATCCACGTTGCCTGAAAGCAGCAGGATATTGGCCGAATTTCCGACTGGAGTGGATTGAATAGTATTTTCGTCGTGCGATACAACTTCGTTTTTCGAATACCTGACATCAATTTCGGGTTTGAAAATTTCAACTTTCTGGCGGGCAATCTTTGCCCGTTTCAGCCTTCTGATCAATTCCTCTGTTTTCCCTGAAAACATCGAACCGGCAATCACTTCAATTGAACCTACCTTTTTTCGGTTTTGTATGTTTTGCTCAATAAACATTGATTTGGTGAGATTTTAGTACTTTTGCAAAAGTAAAATTTAATACTTTGGCTTGCGCAAAATGGAAAATAAAAAACTGCTGAAATATCTGCTGAAAGATTTAGGAGAACTGGATGAAATGTTTTCTGAAAAAGATAAAAACAGTTTCGATGGCCTTGAAATGGAGTTTATTCAAAACCGTATTTCAGGCGCTAAAAAGTTAATTCAACTTATTATTGACCATACAGGCGAAGTGCCTGTTGAAAAACAACCGGTTTCGGTACCGGGTGGTAAATCTGGTATTCAGAAGTCTTTGACAGTAAAGGAAGAAACGGTTGCGCCACCTTTTGAAAAATTGCCCGGCAACCGCTGGGTTGAAGCCGACATAAAGAACAAAGCACTTGAAAATGAAGCCGAAGCTGCTGTAAACGATGTGATTTATGAAACAAAACCGGAAATAAAAATTCAGGGAACTTTATTTGCGGAAACAACCGGAATTGAAGTGGATGAAAATGCGAAAGGAGAAGTTGGGGCAGTATTGACCAAAATAGAAGCGCCCCAGGATGATAACCAGACTAAGAAACCGGTTCAGGGCGAGTTGCAACTTGAGGAGGATTCGCCGGTTGATATTCATAATAAAAGATTAGGCGACAGTTTCTCGAAAGAAAAATCGGTGAACGATTTACTTGGTGACGATTTTTCCAAACTGGAGCACAAACTCTCGAACCGTCCTGTTACAAGTATTCAGGCTGCCATTGGAATTAATGACAGGTTTCAGTATATCAGGGAGTTATTTGAAGGCAGCGCTGAAAACTTTACAAAAACAGTTGCCGATCTCGATTCAATGTACGATATAAAAGAAGCAGTAAACTATTTGCAGGACCATTTTAAATGGAAGAAAAACGAAACCAGCCTTAAATTTGTTAATCTCATAAAAAGGCGGTTCCCCAATGAGTAATGCTGGAAAACTAGTTTTGGTGCCTACGCCCATCGGTAATCTCGGCGATATCACATTCCGTGCAGTTTTGGTTTTGAAGGAGGCTGATATTATTTTGGCCGAAGATACCCGCATTTCCTCACGGTTGCTGCATCACTTCGAAATTGATAAAAAACTTTGGGTACACCATAAATTCAATGAACATAAAGCAATTGGTCCGCTTGTTGCCAAAATTCAGGAGGGAAATAAAATAGCGATGATTACTGATGCGGGTACTCCCGGAATTTCCGACCCTGGGTTTTTGCTGGTACGCGCCTGTATTGAAAATGGGGTTTTAGTGGAATGTTTGCCCGGCCCTACTGCGTTAATACCGGCACTTGCCGTTTCAGGTTTACCCACCGACAGGTTTGTTTTCGAAGGATTTTTGCCTCAGAAAAAAGGCCGGCAAACCCGGTTGTTACAGTTAGCCGAAGAATCCCGCACCATGGTTTTTTATGAATCGCCGTTTCGTTTGGTAAAAGCACTTTCTCAGTTTGCCGAATATTTCGGAAGTGAGCGCAAATGCTGCGTTTGCAGGGAATTAAGTAAAATGTTCGAAGAAATTAAGCGGGGAACTGTTAACGAACTTCAACAATATTACACTACCCATCCGCCCAAAGGAGAAATCGTGATTGTGGTGGAAGGGAACTCAAAAGATGAAAGGAAAGGCGGTAAATATGCCGTTGATGAGGATGAATAAAAAATATACCCACATATTTTTCGACCTCGACAACACGCTGTGGGATTTCGAGACCAACTCGCGAAATACCATGCAGATAATTTTTCAAAAACTGAATATAGGTCAAACACACGATTTTAAACTGTTTTTTGAAACATACACCTGGCATAACAATTTGCTCTGGCAGAGTTACCGGAAAAATGATGTGATAAAAAAGGAACTGATGCGACTTCGTTTTCAGAATACGTTTAACGATTTGGATATTAAAGACATTGACGCTGTAAAGACGAACGATTTGTATTTAAATGAAATGCCAAACCAAAAAATCCTGAACAATGGGGCAATAGAAATTTTGCATTATTTAAAAAAGAAACGTTATCATTTAAATATAATCACCAACGGATTTTCCGAAGTACAACGCCAGAAAATTGAAACATCGGGACTGGCACCTTTTTTTGATAGGATTTTTATTTCAGAAGAAATTAAATCACCAAAACCCGAACGTGCAATTTTTGAATATGCTGTTAAATCATCGAATGCAAAAAAAAGTCAGAGTTTAATGGTTGGCGATGAATGGGAAATTGATGTTTTAGGAGCTTTAAAATTTGGCATCGATGCTGTTTTATTTCAAAATAACCAGGCAGAAAACCCGACAAATATAACCAATCCGTTAAACCCGTCATGTAATCTCTATAAAATTAGTGAAATTGGGCATTTAAAATCAATTTTGTAACTTGCTGTTATTTTGATACTTAATTCCTTTTGTAGCAAAAATATTGCCTGTTTATTTAAAAAGATGTTGATTTTAGGAACTTATTGTTTGTATTTTCTAAATTTGCCTTGTTAAAAATTGATAAAAATTAATTTCGGGGAAAGATTTTTTTTTGTAACCTTTAACAATAAAATAAACCTACAAAACTGTGACTTTCTGGAAGTTTTAAAAATGAAATTAAATTAATTTTTTTAACCTGTTTAATTATAAATTTAATACTATTTCTATGAAAAAAATCATGCTGTTAATTGCAGTTGTGCTTTTTACAGGAGTACAATTGCTGTATGCGCAAACAAAAAGCATTTCGGGGGTGGTCACCAGTTCCGAAGATGGTTCCACTATTCCCGGCGCATCCATAATGGTGAAGGGGACAACACTTGGAACAATTACCAATATTGATGGTAATTTTACATTACAGGTTCCGGTTGACGCCAAATCATTGGTTTTTTCATTTGTTGGGTTAAAAACGGTTGATTTACCCATTGGTAACCTAACCACATTTAACGTAACATTGGAACCCGATGTTTTTGGTATCGACGAAGTAATCGTTTCGGGGGTTTCTTCAGAAACGCCAAGAAAAAAGCTGGCTGTTTCGGTTGGAAGAGTGGGTGAACAGGAGCTGAAGGAAGTTCCGGCATCGTCTGCTGCTACTGCCTTACAGGGAAAAATGGCCGGTGTTTCGGTTATCAATTCAACCGGCGAACCGGGATCGAGCGCAACAATTTTGGTGCGTGGCGCCACACAAATTTCAGGCAGCCAAAATCCGCTGATTATTGTTGACGGAGTTCAAATGCAGGGAACGCTTGCCGATATCAATGTTGACGATATTGAATCGATTGAAGTGGTAAAAGGCGCTTCGGCATCAGCATTGTATGGTTCGCAGGCAGGTAACGGCGTTGTTGTGGTAACTACCAAACGTGGTAAAGCGCTTGGCCTGGGTGAAACAGTGGTTACCTTCCGAAACGAGTATGGATTAAACAGGGTGGCAACTACCTATGATTTATCTGATTCACATGCATTTGTACTTGCTGAAGACTGGCAGAACTATAAAACGTTTACCAAATATGCCAATGTTACATATCCGGCTGGTTATGATGGCGGTTACGATAAAAATATTTCAGGTTCGCCTGTGCTCAAGGCAGATCATTATATGGATAATCCGTTTGGCCAAAATATTAACCAGCAGGAAGAAATGTTCACCGGAAATGAGTTTTACACCAACTACATCAGTGTTCAGAACAATACCGGCAATACCAACTTCCTTGCTTCATTCGAAAATTATAAAAACGGGGGCATTCTTTTTGAAACAGACAGTTATACACGTAACAGTTTCAGGATGAACATCGATCACCATATTTCAGATAATGTTTCGGTTTCGGCAAGTAATTTATTTGTTAAGGCACAACAAAATTACCCCGGTGGCGACGACAAATACAACGGCGGGGTATTCTTTAACCTTCTGTTAACTTATCCAGATGTTGACTTATTGGCGCCAAACCCCGACGGACAGCCCTATGAATATCGTCCCGATCCATGGCAGCCAACTACAACAAATCCATTATACAGTTTATGGAAACAGGAAGACAATCTGGAACGCGACCGTTTTATGGGAAGTTATGCACTGAACTGGGATGTAACTTCGGCGCTGAAGTTAAGCGGAGAATATTCCTTCGAGAATACCACAAATGTCAACACCTATTTTGCACCATACGATACTTATACTTTAAGCAGTGACGAGGCGATTTATTCTGAAGGACAGTATTATAAATTTTCTTCAAAATTGTTTTCAGAAAGGGCGCAGGCGTATATGTTCTATTCAAAGAATTTTGGAGATATCAACCTGAGGGCAAAAGCCAGTTACCTTTACGAAAACGAGGAATACCAGAGTTTTTCTTCAACAGGAAATGATTTTGGGGTAAAAGGGGTTCCGAGCTTCGACGCTATCAAGGGGAATATTTCTTCTACCTCATACCAGTCGCAAGTGGTGGCTAAAAACATTTTCGGGATTTTATATCTCGATTATAAAGACAAATATATTTTCGACGGAATGTACCGGTATGATGGTTCCTCGCTTTTCGGCGAAAATGAAAGATGGCAACCCTATTACCGTGTTTCGGGAGCGTGGCGTATCACCGAGGATTTCAAAATAAACAATATTCAGGAAATGAAGTTGCGATCTGCTTATGGTACTGCAGGACAGCGTCCCCCTTTCTCGGCCCAGTACGAAGTAATGTCGGTCAGTAACGGTATTGCATCAAAAAGCGCAAAAGGAAACAAAGACCTGAAACCGTCGCATACCAGGGAATTTGAGGTTGGGTTGGATGTGGATTTTCTGAACAGGTTCAGTTTTAGCGCTGTTTATGCAAACGGCATTACAACCGATCAGTTTTTGCAGGCGCCGCAAGCTTCGTTTGCCAATGGATGGAATACCCAATGGGTAAACGCCGGAACACTTGAATCGAATACCATTGAAGCATCGTTACTGACAAAAATCATAAACAGAAGTGATTTTAGATGGAGCGTAAATATTGTATTCGACCGTAACCGCAACAAAATTACTGAGTTAAATATTCCTCCATACCAAACAGGGCCGGAAGGACAGGAAGCTTACAAGGCATTTTACATCAGGGAAGGCGAAACATTTGGTGTTATGTATGGCACTCACTTCCTCAGATCGATGGATGAACTGGCACAGCAAATCGGTTTTATGACGGGTAAAAAATTGGAAGATTACACAGTTAATTCTGATGGTTTCGTAATTCCGGTTGGAACAGAAGGCACCACTTCTGAACTTCCGGTTAAACAACTTGATGAAAACGGAAAACAGGCATTTGTAAAAATTGGTGATTCAAACCCTGATTTTAAAATGGGTTTTGCTTCAACAATGAATTACAAGGCTTTCACGCTTTACTTCCTGTTCGACTGGAAACAAGGCGGCGATATTTACAACAAAACTGCACAATGGTTAACCCGCGACGACCGTCATGGTATGATGGATCAGGCCGGAAAACCCGCAAACGAGAAGAAAACCATCGATTACTATAAAGCGTTTTATGATGTTAACGATTTCAACGATTTTTGGATCGAAGACGGTACTTTCGTAAAACTGCGTGAACTTTCACTGTCGTACACCATGCCAAAAGGTACACTGTCGAAGTTTGCATCAGGTTTTATTAAAGATGCCAGGTTGTCGGTAATCGGCCGTAACCTGTTAACTTTCACCAATTATTCAGGTTTCGATCCTGAGGTTGGAACTACTGACGGTACGCAGATTTATGCGTATGATTTTATGGGATATCCTAATTTCAGGGCATTCTCCGCGTCTCTTGAATTAAAATTTTAAACCTTAAAAAGAACAGATTATGAAAAGTTTAAGATATATTTTAGTGTTGCTGATCACCGTAGTATCGATGACAGCATGTGAGGATTTGGTGGTTGAAAACCTGAACGATCCGGATTTCAATACAGCTTTTTCAAATCCAAATGATATTAAGGGAGTAACCGGCGGTTTAATTAACCGGTGGTTTATAGCTGAACAGGAGTATGATGGTCCGGCTCTTGCACTATGGGTAACAGCCGATGCGGGAACCTGTTCGTGGGGAAATGCCGGCATGCGCGTTTTTGGCAACGAACCCCGGCTTGAATTCGACAATAAACCATCTTATGCCGATGCAGTAATTACTGAGAATTTTTACAATACCATGTATTCAGTACTTTCACAGTCGAACGATGTTTTAGCCCAAACTATCAACAACGGCGTGACTATGGACGATGGTTCAACTGAACTGGTAAATGCCGTTGCTTATTTTACACAGGGCGTTTCGTTAGGTTATCTGGGGTTGCTTTACGATAAGGCATTTATAGTTACGCACGAAACTGACTTAAGTGTTGATATTGAACCTTCTGCTTATAAGGATGTAATTGCTGCGGCAGTTGCAAGTCTCGATAAATGTATAGCCATTTGTAATTCAGCCAGTTTTACTGTGCCATCGGAATGGTTGCCCGGAGAATCGTGGACCAGCGCCGAATTTGGCAGATTGGCAAGTTCGTTTGCAGCCCGGCTTATGGTATATGGCGCAAGAAACAAAACCGACGATAATGCAACCGATTGGGCAAAAGTTTATACGTATGCCAAAAACGGAATCCGGAAAGATTTTGCCCCGCTTGCCGATGATGTAAAATGGCTTTCCTTATATCACACGTATGCCAATTACGGAGGCTGGGGACAAGTTGACATGTATGTTATTAACCTGATGGATCCGAACTTGCCTGCAAAATTCCCCTCTTCCGGCCTTTTCAGCGATATGCCAAACAATGGCAAGGCAACATCAGCCGATGCACGTCTGGAATCTGATTTTCAGTATTTAAGTTCGTGCCCTTTCCGCGCCGAACGTGGTTATTATCATTTTTCATCATACAGGTATTCACGATTGGATCAGTATTTAAAAACATGGACAGAACCAATGCCAACTTTTTACAAGGCTGAAAATGATTATCTGCTTGCTGAAGCAGCACTTCGTACCAACAAAGTTCAGGAAGCAGCTAATGTTATGAATACCTCTGCCCGGGTAACTCGAGGTAAATTACCAGCCCTGCCTGCCGATGCAGCTCAAATTACACAAGCTATACATTATGAAAGAATGGTTGAATTGATGGTTTCGGGCATGGGCGTTCAATATTTCCAGATGCGCAAGGAAAATAAACTTCAGGCCGGGGCTATTTTGCATTTTCCGATTCCGGGTTCGCAACTCGATGTAATGCAGATGGATTATTATACATTTGGCGGAAGCACCGGAGTTGCCGGACAGGATTACAGTAATGGTGGTTGGAACAAATAAAATTAAAAGAGATGAAAAAGAACATATTATTCACAATGTTATTTACTGCAGTGGTTGCAATGTATAATTCCTGCACTACGCCGCCTATTGAAGCTTCTCAGGAAGCTTATGATTATAACGAAATAATTCCAAAGGTTTTAGGCGGAATTAAAGGGCCAAATATTGCAATTCAAACTTTCACTGCTGATTATACCATAGGCTATTACAGGGGTGGTTCAACCTGGAACTGGAGCGCCACCGATGCAACCGTAAAAAGTGTCAGCGCCGATACAAGGGTTGCCACAATCGAATTCAAACAATTTCCCTCAAGTGGTAAAGCTAAAGTAACGGTTACCGAAACCACTATGGGCGGTAAAACTTCGGACCCCGTAAGTTTTGATGTTACAGTTAATAAGTATTGTCCGTTGCCGAACGGAATAGCCGGTTTGGTTGGAAACTGGACAGGAACCGACGGGCAGGGAGCAGATTATACTTTCGAAAGCCAGATTACCACGACAGTTAGCGGGACAAAACTGGCAGTTACCGGTATGAGTGTAGGTTTTATTAACAACTTCTGGGGCGAAGCCATCATAGAAGGCGGTACTTTTATGATGACTTTTAATGTTGACGGAACTGTTGATATCCCGCGTCAGTATATTTATACCACTGAATACGAAGGGGAACCGTATGATTACGAAATCAAAGGGTCAGGTACGTGGGATAATTGTGGAAGCGCCCCGAAACTTTTAATTAATTACGATATCTATTATCCGGGCGATGCAAAAGGTTTGGCTGCAACTTATGCCTCATATTTGGACGGCATTGGATATTTAACTGCCGAAATTGAATTGGACGGAAAAAAATCGGGTCAAATTTTTACACAATCAACTCCCTTAACCAAAGTGGTTAACAGATAGAGAGTAACAGTAATAATAGTTAATAGGAAAAACCAGTGGTTTTATAACTGCTGGTTTTTTTGTGCCCCGGCATTACTGCAAACTAATTTACATTTACTTATTTAATAATATGGATTGGTTATAAATTACAGCATTTTGCAATGAAATTATTTCATTTTCTCTTGTAATTAAATTCTTTTTTTACATTTGCTTTTGTTAAGGTTTGTTAACAATTACTAAGTGTGCCTTACAAAAAATCAGGATTTTTTTGAAATACGATTAGTGCTTGGGGAAGTGTTTGCAAATGGATTGTAAAATGATTTTATTATTATAAGCTGTTTAATTATTAATTTAAAACTATTTCTATGAAAAAAATTGTATTTTTTTTATCGATCATGTTTTTCATGGGAAGTGTGTTGGTTTATGCACAAACGAAGAAAATAACCGGAACGGTTACTTCGAACGAGGATGATCAGCCCATTCCCGGAGTTTCGGTATCTGTTAAAGGTACCACGCTCGGAACTGTTACAAACCTCGACGGGGGGTTTGAATTAACCGTTCCGCAGGATGCTGAAACTTTGGTTTTTAGTTTCATTGGAATGAAAAACTATGAGGTGGAAATTGGTACTCAAACCAATTTCAGTGTTAAAATGGAAACCGATGTATTCGGTATTGATGAAGTTGTTGTTACCGCACTGGGTATTTCGAGGGAGAAAAAATCACTTGGTTATGCCACACAGGATGTAAAAAGTGAAGAACTGATGCAGGCTGCTGCTCCCGATGCTATTTCTGCGTTGCAGGGAAAACTGGCAGGGGTGCAGATTACCCAGTCAAACGGCCAGGTTGGCGCTTCTTCGCGTATTGTTATCAGGGGTAACAGTTCGTTCGGAAATAACCAGCCCTTAATTGTTGTTGATGGTATTCCGTATTCAAACAGCAATGCAACTGCCAACAGTGTTGACTACGGAAGTGGTTTGTATGATATAAACCCACAGGATATCGAATCTATTTCGGTATTAAAGGGTGGCGCTGCAGCAGCTCTTTATGGTATGCGCGCCGGCACCGGTGTAATCTTAATTACCACCAAGAAAGGCAAAAGCAAATCAAAAGGAATTTCAGTTGAATACGATGGCAATTTTAACGTTGATAACATTTATCATATCCAGGAATTCCAGGACAAATATGGCCAGGGCTTAAGTGGTGATGAATATACCTACAAGGATGCCCAGAAAAAAGGGTTCACAGGTACATATCAGGATTTTGCCCTTGGGAATCATAACCCGGGGATGGGTTTTAAATATGTTGATGGTATCGGCAATGGTGTTAATGATGGTGT
Source organism: Prolixibacteraceae bacterium (assembly GCA_009773765.1). Lineage (GTDB taxonomy): Bacteria > Bacteroidota > Bacteroidia > Bacteroidales > Prolixibacteraceae > Draconibacterium. The sequence continues at coordinate 10,218 of WTWZ01000053.1, forward strand.
TGACGAAAGCTGGGGACCACGTCTTGACATTGGTTTAAAAATTCCACAGTACAACAGTCCTGTTGACGCCGGTGGAAACCGGGCTGCAACCGATTGGGTATCATTACCCAACAATATCAGGGATTACTACCGCACAGGATTTACATCCAATAATACATTTGCGTTAACTTCGGTAACTGATAATTCAACTACAAGGGCTTCATTAGGTTACAGCGATCAAACGGGTACTATGCCAAATACCGACCAGAGGAGGTACACTGCGGCAGTAAACACCGATATGACAATTAATAAATACCTGAAATATGACCTTGCAGTAAACTATTCACGCACCGAAAGCGACAACCTGCCTGTTACAGGGTATGATGCAGGAAATCCGATGCAGGCTTTTGGTCAGTGGTTTGGCCGCCAGGTTGATATGAAAGACCTTAAAGCGAATTGGGAAAAAACCATGGATAATGGTTTCCCATACAACTGGAACAGCAATTACCACAACAACCCTTACTGGATTGCTAATAAAAATACAAACTCATACCTTCGCAACAGGGTTTTTGGAAAATCATCGTTTTGGATTATCCCAACAGAGTATCTTAAGTTTGAGGCCCGCGTTGGCCTGGATTATTTTGACTTAAATAATAATCCTGTAACTTATCAGGGGTCAAACGAAACTCTTTTGAATGCATCAACAGCTTCATTTATGGGTGGATGGTTCCGTGAAAACGAAGAAAGGCAAACAGAGTTTAATGCCGACTTTATCGGTTATTTTAATAAATCGTTTGATAAACTTTCTGTAAATGTACTTGCCGGGGCCAATTACCGAAACCTTCGCTGGTCAAGTATGACGCTTGGGGCCAACGACCTTACTGTTCCAAACCTGTTTACCATTTCGAACGTAAATGGAAGCCCCGTTACTGCCCAGGATAATGTTTGGATTCGTAACAACAGTATTTATGGCCAGGCTACTTTTGGATATAACGATATCCTATTCCTCGATTTACTTGCACGTAATGATTGGTCATCAACCATTAAGGATCCTTTCTTTTACCCGGCAGCAAGTTTAAGCTGGCTTCCGTTGCAAACTTTTGGTGTTGAAAGCGATGTTATTTCGTTCCTGAAAGTAAGGGGAGGCTGGGCAAAAGTAGGTAATGCAACAGAAGCATACCGTACAGATCCCTATTTCTCAGCCGGAGCCAATACAATTTACGGAGTTACCCAGTACAATCAGGCCATCGAGTTTCCCCCGGGCGGTTTGAAACCAGAGCAGGTGGTAACCACAGAATTAGGCTTCGAAATCAACTTCCTGCAAAACAGGATTGGTTTGGACGTGGCGCTTTATGACAAAACCACAACCGACCAGATTATGAGTGTTGCCATTTCGAAAGCAACAGGTTACAATACCACGTTGGTAAATGCCGGCGAAATCAACAACCGTGGTATCGAAATTCAGTTACGCGGTGCGGCTGTTAAAAATCCGAACGGATTTAACTGGGACATTTACCTGAACTGGGCAAAAGACAAGAGCGAAGTTATTGAACTTTATACCGATCCTGTTACAGGGCAATCACTTCAGTCATATCAGTTAGGTTCTGAATGGAGTACATTTGTACAGGCCCGCCCTGGAGAACCCTGGGGCGTAATATACGGAACTGGTATGCTCCGTCGCGAATCCGATGGCGCCATTATTGTAGCAGCCAGTGGCCGCCCAAGAACCAAGGCCAACATGGAACTCGGTAATGTTGCCCCCGACTGGATTGGGGGTATCCGCAATGAATTCTCGTATAAAAATTTCAACTTTGGATTCCTTCTCGATATGAGAATGGGCGGCGATATATTTAGTGTTTCGCAAATGTTTGGCTCTTATGGAGGCGTGCTTGGATTTACTGCCGAGGGCGATGTTCGCGAAAATGGAATTATTTTAGGTAAAAACTACCTGACTGACGAGAAATTTGTAAAAATTACAAAGCAGGATGCCAATAATATTCAGAATTCGGAATTTGCAGAAAATGACATAGTTACTTCTGCCCAGAGTTTCTTCCAGTCGTTTTACAGCAACCGTGAGTTGTGTATTTACGATGGTTCGTATGTGAAATTACGTGAAGTACACTTAACCTATAATCTCCCGGCAAACATTTTCAGCAGCACATCGATGGTTAAGGGAGCTTCTGTTGCGATGGTTGGAAATAACCTCGGAATTTTGTGGACACACAAATCGAACATTGCGGGCGTTGACCCGGAAAATGCTACTGGTAGCGGAAATAGCGGTGTTGGTTTGGAAAGCACCAGTTACCCGCCCACCCGAAGTATAGGTATTAAATTAAATTTAAAATTTTAACATCTAATATAGCATGATTATGAAAAGATATATTGGAAAAATATTAGCAATGACTTTCATTGCAACACTGCTGACAGTTGGTTGTACTGATAGTTTTCAAGAGGTCAATACCGACCCTGACAGAGCCAAGGATGCCCCGGCAACAAATGTACTTGCGTACGTGCTGAGATATCACTCTTCAACTTACTTTGATGTTTGGAATAACATGAGCGAGCCATCAACCTACGGTGGCCATCTCACAAAAATCCAGTACATCGACGAAGCCCGTTACCAATATCGGCCAGGAAGTGTTGAGAGTAAATGGTATCAGGGATATATTGCTTTGCAAAACGTATATGAAATCAGGAAAAAAGCTGAAGCCGACGGCGCTAAAAACCTGCTTGGCGTTGCAAAGGTCTTGGAAGCCTTCATTTTTCAGGCAATGACTGATACATGGAGAGATATTCCTTATTCTGAAGCAATAAAAATGGCAGATGGTATTTTATTGCCAAAATACGACAAGCAGGAAGATATATACCCTGCATTACTCACATTGCTTGCCGAGGCCAACACACTGCTTGGCTTGGGGACAGATGTTTTGGGCGCAGGTGATTTATTGTATAAAGGCGATGTACAGAAATGGAAAAAATTTGCCAACTCACTGCGTTTACGTTTAGCTATGCGTATTTCGGGCGTAAATTCAGGCCTTGCCAAATCAACTGTAGAAACCATTATGGGCAACAAAGCACAAAACCCGATAATGGAAAGCAACGCTGATAACGCATTTTTTGTTTGGCCGGGAGTTAATCCTTATGAAGAACCATGGATGGTAGATTCCAAAGGCCGTGATGACCATGCAGTGAGTGATGTTCTGGTAAATCATTTAAAAGCGCTGAACGATCCACGTTTGCCGGTGTATGCCCTGCCTGCCGCCTCTGATGGGGAATACAGGGGTTACACCATTGGAGCTGCCGCTCAGCCAAATATTTCAACTATTTCGCGTATCGGAACCCGTTTTAGAAAAGATCCTGCCGGGTTTTCACCTTTTATGAGATATTCAGAAACCATGTTTTTTGTAGCTGAAGCAGCCATGAAGGGATATAACGTTGGAGCAACTGCGGAACAGGCTTATAACAAGGCAGTTGAAGCTTCATTACGTGAAAACGGCATTACCCAGGCTGCTTCTGAAGCCTATTTGGCAGCAAACGCCAAATTTAATAACACAACCGACCAGTTGTACGAGCAATTGTGGCTTGCCCTTTTTAAACAAGGGATGGAAGCATGGTCGTTGTACCGGCGTACCGGTGTTCCGAAAGACCACTATGTGGCGCCAGGTTCCCCATACGTGGGCCATAACAGCCCGCCGTTCAGATATCCTTACCCACAGAACGAATTAACTTACAACAAGGCAAATGCCGAGCCTTTTGTAAACGAAGTAAAAGATGATTTCTGGGGCAAAAAGATGTGGTGGGATACCCGTACTGGTGTTCAGTAGTAAATTTTTAAGATACTATAAATAATAAATCCCGGCAGTAATGCCGGGATTTATTTATGGGGCAAATAAGGTTCATCAACAAAAAAATTAAGGTTCCATCCTGAAAATTTATAATCAAGCCAAAACCTTTACGTTTCCCTTTTCTTCTTTTTAGCAGCCGGGAAAAGTACGTTGTTTAAAATCAGCCGGTATCCCGGCGAGTTGGGGTATAAACTCAAATCGGTGGGATCGTCGCCAACAAGGTGGCGGTAATCTTCGGGGTCGTGGCCGCCATAAAAAGTCCAGAAACCTTTTCCTTTTTCACCATGAATATAACGGGCTTCGTTGGCTGCTTTGTTTTCGCCCATTATCAGACTGCCCGGTTTTACTACTTCTTTCCGGAACGCTGTGGTTTGGCCCATAAAACCTTTAATCAGGTTGCGGTGGTTCTGGCAAAGCATGGTGGGAACCGGGTCCCATTTGGCCGAAAAATCGAATAAGGTAAAATAGTCGTTATCGCGTAAAACCTGTCGTGTATCTGTTGCGTCGATATTCGAAAATTCGTAGGCATAAGGATCCATATTTAACTCGAAATTTCTGAAAGCAAAAGTGTGGTCGAAATTGAGTTTTTCATGTGCATGTTTATCGGCAGGATCGCCGTCAAACATCGTCTCACAAATGTCGATTCCAACCGCTGCCAGCGAAATGTCGTAGGTATCGGTTGCGGCGCACATGGCAAACAGAAAACCTCCGTTCAAAACGTATTTTTCAATTTCGCGGGTAACAAACGATTTCATTTCCGATACCTTCAAAAAACCCAGTTTTTTTGCCAGTTCGTTATTAATGGCCACTTCCTGCTGGTACCAGGGGGCATTTTGGTAAACCCGCCAGAATTTCCCAAACTGGCCGGTGAAATCCTCGTGGTGAAGATGCAGCCAATCATATTCTGTGAGTTTGCCGTCGAAAATTTCCTCGTCGTAAATCACGTCATAAGGAATTTCGGCATAGGTTAAAACCAGGGTAACGGCGTCGTCCCACGGTTGCTTGTTGGGCGGCGAGTAAACCGCAATTTTTGGCGCCTTGTTCATCGCCACGGCGTCCTGGTTTACATCGGGCTGTGCTATTCCGTTCAATATGGCGGAAGCCTGTGCATCGGTTATCGGTTCAAATGAAACATTGCGCACTGTACACTCGTTTTCAATCTGCGGTGAATGCTGCATCAGAAAACTTCCTCCACGGTAGTTTAACAACCATTTTACCTCAATATCGTTTTCGAGTACCCAAAATGCAATGCCGTAAGCTTTTAAATGGTTCTTTTGTGAATCATCCATCGGAATTAACAGGAATATACTTTTCGCCTGAAACGAAAACAGTAAACTAATTGTAATGGTTAAAATCCTGAATTTCATTTTGTTATTTTTCTAAATTAACTAAGACCAAATAATTGTATTGCAATGTCGTTTATATTGTGAAACCAGACTTCACAGCCCGACCGTCAGGCGGGAACTGGTTCAGTCTGACAGTCACCCTGAGTAAAATCAGACTTCGACTCCGCTCAGTCTGACAGTCACCCTGAGCGTAGTCGAAGGGTGTTTTTGTTACCGATACTTATTATTTGGTCATACATCAAACGATATTTAGTTGTATTTGTTCGATAACTAAAACGGAACATTGGATGAAGATATTTTCTGACTTTCAAATTCCCTGTTCGACTTAATGCCTTTTCCGGTTAAATCATCTTCATTATTCATTTTTGAGCTGAAGGTTTGATTTGTAATTCCAAACCCAGTATTAAACTGGTTTTCCATATCGGAGAATTTGGCCAGCTCTTTTTTGAAAGATAAATGAATGTCGCCGGTGGCGCCGTTACGGTGTTTGGCAATAATTATTTCGGCAACGCCATGCAGCGAGTTGCCCGAATCGTCTTCTGTAATACCGTAATATTCGGGGCGGTGGATAAACAGCACAAGGTCGGCGTCCTGTTCAATGGCGCCCGATTCGCGCAGGTCTGAGAGTTGCGGGCGTTTTCCTTCTCTCGATTCAACCGATCGGTTTAACTGCGAAAGCGCCAGAATTGGAATATTCAGTTCCTTTGCAATGGCTTTCAGCGAGCGCGAAATGGTGCTTACTTCCTGCTCGCGGCTGCCACGATTATCAGCGCCTGCTGTCATCAATTGAAGATAATCGACAATTACAACTTCTATATCAAATTGCATTTTTAAGCGTCGGCATTTTGCCCTGAATTCAAAAATTGATAAAGCGGGTGTGTCGTCGATAAAAATAGGGGCTTTATCAAGGCTCGAAATTTTGCGGTTTAAATGTTCCCATTCCCAATCTTCCAACCGACCCGATTTTAGTTTCTGTGAACCCAGTTCTGTTTCAGCAGCAATTAATCGGGTGACCAACTGAATTGATGACATTTCGAGCGAAAAAAGCGCAACCGATTTGTTGTGAGCGACAGCCATTTCGCGCGCCATTGAAAGTACAAAAGCCGTTTTTCCCATCGACGGGCGGGCTGCAACAATTATAAGGTCGGTTTTTTGCCAGCCCGAAGTAATTCGATCCAAAGCTGTAAATCCTGATGGAATTCCGCTTAAACCCTCTTTTTGGTTTTTTGCTTTCTCAATTTGTAATATTGCCTGGTTCAAAATGGGTTTTATCGGAACTGTCTCTTTTTTAATATTTCCCTGTGCAATCTGAAATAGCGATGATTCCGAGAAATCAATTAAATCATCAACGTCCATGGTATCATCGTATGATTTGGTTTGAATTTCGGTTGAAACCCGAATCAGTTCACGTTGAATGAATTTTTGCGCGATAATCCGTGCATGAAATTCAATGTGTGCGGCAGAGGCAACACGCCTGGTAAGCTGCGTAATGTACACCGGGCCGCCAATTTCCTCCAGTTGGTTGCGGTCTTTCAATTCCTGGGTAACCATTAAAAGGTCAACCGGTTTTTCGTTCCCCGAAAGTTTTTTTATGGCATCAAAAATTTTTTGGTGTTCTTCCTTGTAAAAACTGTTGGTATCGATAAAATCGGCAACGGTAACGTAGGCGTCGCGTTCGAGCATTAATGCGCCAAGCACTGCTTCTTCAACTTCGATAGCCTGCGGCGGAAGTTTTCCGTACTGTGCATTGATTTGCTCAATATTAAAAGTGTTGTTGCTACTGCTGGTCCTTTTTCGTTCTGCCATGTTATCCTATTCAATTAATAATCCTTTCAAAAAAAGGTCGTAAAAAAGAATTTCAAAATTACAAATATAAGATGAAGGGGTGAATTTAAGTTGTTGCAGTTTTTTAACCTCCGCTATTCACAATTGTTAATTGCCCAATTTGTCATCGATTATCATTGAAATGCTGAGGAATAAAACTGGTGGCGGTCATTCCCGGGGTTGTGTTCACCTCCAGAAACCAGAATTCGTCGTCTTTCAGGATATAATCCATTCGCACAATTCCTGCGCATTGACACAGATCATAAATTTCGGAACTGATGTTCTGGCATTTTTCAAAAAGGTGGGCAGGTAATCGGGCAGGTGTAATTTCTTCGGCTGCACCGGGCGTATATTTGGCTTCGAAATCGAAAAACTCGTTCTTGGGAAGGACTTCGGTAACCGGAAACACAATTTTTTTGTTTTTGATTTTCACCAATCCGCAGGTAAATTCCTTTCCATCGATAAATTGCTCAATCAGCGCTTCGTTGCTTTCTTCCCAGGCTTTTAAAATTGCAGGTTCCACTTCATTCTGGTTTTTCACTTTTGTGATTCCAAAACTCGAGCCACCGGCATTTGGTTTTACAAAAATTGGCAATCCCAGTTTTCTTACAATCTCCTCAGAATTAATTACATCTCCTTTCGAAATTTTAATCGACGAGGCCATTTTGATATCAAAACTACTCAGATAGTTATTGCAAAACCATTTGTTAAAAGTTAACGACGATGTGTGAACATTACACGTTGAATATGGAATTCCAAGCAATTCGAAATATCCCTGCAAAATGCCGTCCTCGCCGGGAGTTCCGTGAATGGTGATGTAAGCAAACGAAAAGGATACTTTCTGATTTCCGTTCAAAAAGCTAAAATCAGATTTATTGATGTCGGCAATTTTTTTATCGTGCTGTAAAACAATCCACTCTTTTCCTTTCATTTGAATTAACCAGGGATTGTATTTATCGGTATCAACGGCGTTATATACATTGGTACCACTTTTAACCGATACTATAAATTCTGAAGAATCGCCCCCTGAAATTACGGCGATATTTGGTTTACTATTCATTGCGGTTCGAAATGTAATTTTCCCATTTTTCGATTGCTGCTGCCATGTCAGCGGGCAGTTCCGAATCGAATATCATTTTCTCGTTAGTTGTTGGATGAATAAATCCGAGCGTTTTTGCATGAAGCGCCTGACGCGGTAATATTTTAAAGCAGTTTTGCACAAATTGCCGGTATTTGTTAAAAGTTGTGCCCCGTAAAATCTCGTTGCCACCGTAGTTTGAGTCGTTAAACAACGGGTGGTTGATGTATTTCATGTGAACCCGAATCTGGTGGGTGCGGCCGGTTTCGAGCCGGCATTCAACAAGGGTGACATATCCAATTCGGCGCAAAACTTTGTAATGTGTAACGGCGGGTTTGCCATATTCCCCTTCAGGAAAAACAGTGAAAACCTGCCTGTTTTTTAAACTTCGGCCAATGTTACCCTCAATGGTCCCCTCATCATCTTTTACACTGCCCCATACCAAAGCCTGATATTTCCGTTCGGTTACTTTATCGAAAAACTGCATTCCGAGTTTGGTTTTTGCCAGTTCGGTTTTTGCCACAACGAGCAGCCCCGAAGTGTCTTTGTCAATACGGTGTACCAGGCCAGGCCGCGGGTCTACGCTGTTAAACAATGGCAAATCCCTGAAATACCAGGCCAACGCATTTACCAGGGTTCCGGTGTAGTTGCCATGGCCGGGATGAACGACCAGGCCGGGAGGTTTGTTGATTACAATTAGTTGGTCGTCTTCATAAACAATATTTAATGGAATTTCCTCGGGGATAATTTTTAATTCGCGCCGCGGATAATCCATTACAATCACCACTTCGTCGTTGGGCTTTACTTTGTAGTTCGATTTTACAGCGACATTGTTTACCAAAATACAACCTGCATCGGCAGCAGCCTGTAACCGGCTACGCGAGGCATTTTTAATCTGGTTCGACAGAAATTTGTCGATCCTCAAAGCCGACTGGCCAGGATCCACCTTTAAACGATAATGTTCAAATAAACCGCCTTCCTCAATTTCATCAAATTCCTCAATTTCTTCGGTATAGTCTTCCATACAATTTTATTCTGTAACCTGCAGGGGGTGTTGTTGTAATTTTAGCGAATCGAGCGTGAACCATAAGTCAACAGATGTTCCCATACTTACAATCCTGGCATTATTAACTGAAGGATATTGTTTCCACACCATTGCTGAAAGTGTGTCTTCATCAGTAATTACGGTTCCATCATAAATTAAAACTCCGGTATTTAAAAAATTATTAGTTAGTAATCCTTGTGCTTCGCTGATTGTGAGCCCTGTTAAATCCGGAAGCGGGGTATCCTGGTTTCCGCTGCTGCTGCCAATTATTAAATCCACGCTGCTTCCTTTGAATACAATGTCCCCTTGTTTCAATTCCCTTGCATATTGTTCTACCCTTAAAATCAGGTTATTGTATTCTGAAGGTTCATACGAAATGTTTCCAAGTATAATTCCGCAATTCTCAATTAAAGCCTGGACCTGCCTGAAGGAAATGTCAGTAAGTTTTGGCAGTGTCACTTTTTCGGGAACGGTTGAATTAATGGTCAGAAATATTACACGGTTGCGTTTAACCCTTGAGTTTGCTTCGGGAACCTGCTCAACCACAACGCCGGGTTTTGCCCCGTCAAAATGTACAGAGTCGATGATTTCATAGAGCATTTCGTTTTGTTCTGCTGACAATTCTATTTCCCGGATTGTTAAACCCTCAAAGTTTGGAACCGGAAACGACTGGCCATGGCGGGTGTAAGATTTTAATTGCTGTAATGTAATTGTAATAATAACCAGTACCAGCAATATGGCCAAAACCAGATGTTTAAGGAATACGCGGCTGGTAAGGAAATCTTTTAAACTCATGTTAAATTCTGTCGGTATTTTCGAAAGGCAAAAATAACCCAAAAAAAGTGAGAAAATCGAATATTTTGTTTTTCAGGCTAAAATTAGTTCAAAACGTTTCAAGAATGTTGTAAAGCGTATCCCGTTCAACCGGCACAAGTTTTACATCTTTAATCAATTTTACCAGTTCAGCGCGGCTTGCCGAGGGATTTTCCTCTCCGCCGGCCATGGAATATATTTTGGTGGAGTCGTCTATTGTCCCGTCCAAATCATCGACGCCAAAATTGAGCGAAAGTTGCGCCGCTTGTTTTCCAATCATCGGCCAGTATGCTTTCAGATGCGGAATGTTATCGAGAAAAATACGCGAAACTGCGTAGTTTTTTAAATCCTCAATTAGTGTTGATTCAGTAATGTGCGAGTAAGCATTGTTTTCTCTTTTGAATTTAAGAGGTATGAATGCGTTAAAACCTTTGGTCTGTTTCTGAAGATCGCGTAACCGGTTTAAGTGATCGACGCGGTGTTCGTAATTCTCAAGCAAGCCGTAAAGCATGGTAGCATTGGTTGGAATGCCCATTTTATGGGCAACCGAGTGTAACCGGAGCCACTCTGCAGAAGCGGTTTTACCGGGGCAAATTTCGGCACGGATGGTTTCATCGAAAATCTCTGCGCCACCACCGGGCATCGATTCCAGTCCGGCAACTTTCAGCTTTTGTAACCCCTCTTCAACCGAAATGTTCCCCATTTGGCACATCTGGTCGATTTCAACCGCTGTAAAAGCTTTGATATGCAGATTTGGGGCATTTTTTTTAATGGCTTTCAGCATATCGACATAGAAATTAATATCGCGCGAAGGATGCACCCCACCAACAATGTGAACCTCTGTAGCTCCATTTGAAGTAAACCGTTTTACATCGGCAACAATGTCCTCGATGCTGCATTCCCACGCGCCTTTTTGCCCTTCGCGCCGCCGATACGAACAAAATTTGCAGTGGTTTACACAAATGTTTGTGGGTTCGAGATGAAAGTTTTGGTTAAAAAAAACAAAATCGCCGCTTAACCTTTTTTTTACCGCCATTGCCAAAACCCCCAGTAAGGCAAGGTTTGAGCAGTTGTACAACTCAATTGCATCGTTGGTTGAAATTTGTTCAGAATCGAAAACTTTTTCAGCAATCTTATTTAATGAACCGGGAATTTTCAAGGACCTAATCATATATTGATTTACATTCATTTTTTCACTTGCATTGGTTTTTTTCTTGTTACTCCCCCGTGGAGGTTAGGCGGGGCCTTTTTGCCAACTTTAATAAACACAAAAAGGTAAAGAAAAATTCTTTACCTTCCCGCAAAAAGATGTGAAGTTTTTAACTATCTTTTATGTCTCGGTTCGTCCGAAACGGTTAATTTTTTTCTGCCTTTTGCACGACGGGCTTTCAGGACTTTACGTCCGTTGGCGGTTGACATTCTTTCCCTGAAACCGTGTTTGTTCTTTCTCTTCCTGTTCGATGGCTGAAATGTTCTTTTCATTTCTATTGATTTTTATGTTATACCTGACTTTTTTCGGACTGCAAAAATAGTCCTTTTTTTTTCTCTTCCAAAATATGGCTGCATCTTTTTGCAATTAAATGCATTGAAGCCACAGATTCAAAGATTAAAATTCACATCTGTTTCGAGAAAATTATTTTATGGCCATTACAATCATTATTCCTCTTAAAAGCCGACGTAAGGTTTTGACGGAAATGTTATTCGATCAACCCCGAAAACTTCGGCAGGCATCCCCGGCATTATGCCCGCAGCAACCTGAGCTTTCAGTTGAAATGTTCACATAATTTCAGTGCTCTTTTTTTACCGAAAAACGAAATCCGATTCCGTGCAGATTGGTAATTTTTATGTTCGGGTCGGGTTGAAAATATTTTCGCAGCCTCGAAATAAAAACGTCAAGGCTCCGGCCAAGAAAGTAGTCATCAGAGCCCCAAATATTTTCCAGGATTTCGTTTCGGCTTAAAACTTTGTTTGCATTAGATGAGAAATACCTGATCAGCTCTGATTCCTTTAAAGTGAGCGTTCTGGAATTTCCATTGATTGAAAGGGTTAAATCATCGGGGTAAAATTCAAAATTACCAATCGTTATTGCCCTTGATACCATTTTATTTACAAACGGTTGAGCATTTCTGCGTTTCAGAAAAACTTTAATTTTTAGCAACAGCTCCTCCATGCTGAAAGGCTTTGGAATATAATCGTCGCCGCCCAGGGTTAGGCCTGCAATCCTGTCTTCAGTCATCGACCGGGCGGTGAGAAAAATTATGGGAATATGTTCGTCGCTATTTCGAATGGATTTTGCCACCTGAAAACCATCAATTTTTGGGAGCATCACATCCAGAAGGACCAAATCGAACTTTTTAGTGTTAAAAAGGTCAAGCGCAATTTCGCCGTTTTCAGCAACTTCAACTTCATAATTGTGCTGGTTTAGGTTGTCTTTTACTATAAAACGGAGTGTTTCATCGTCCTCAACAAGTAATATTTTAACCTCAGTTTTGTTCATGTTTATTTTGGAATTGAAATTGTAAATATACTTCCACCATCAGTATTTTCATCTACTTTTATTCTCCATTTGTGAGCCGATACAATTTTTTGAACGTAATCGAGCCCAAGCCCAAACCCTTTCACATTATGTACATTGCCGGTTGGTACCCTGTAAAATTTGGTAAATATCTTTTTTCGATGGACTTTTGGAATTCCAATACCGTTGTCGGCAATGGCTATTTCAATCCTTTTTTTCTTCTCACTTACTGAAATATGCAATTCAGGTTTCTTTTCGCAATATTTCACGCCGTTTTCCAAAATATTGAGTATTAAATTCGAAAAATGAAAACGGTCGGCTAAGATATTGAAATTTAATTCGTTAGTAAGAATTTTAATATTTGTGTCCAGTCCAAAGTCGGTTTGTTTTAACTGAGCCGAGATTTCAGTCAATATTTCGTTCAGGTTAATTTCTTCGAGATTCAGGTGAATCCTGTTTTTTTCAAGCGAAGCCAGGTTCAAAACCTTTTCCACGTTTTTTGATAACCTTGTGTTTTGTTCCTGAATTATCCTGGCATAGGTGAACAATCTTTCCGGGGTTTTTAAAATGTCTGCATTGTTTATTACGCTTGAAGCAATCTCAATCGAAGATATGGGCGTTTTAAGCTCGTGCGTAAGGTTGTTGATAAAATTTTTCTGAACTTCGGAAAGCTGGCGCTGCCTGATAATCACAGTCAGAGTATATCCAAAAAACAATATGATGATGACAAGCAAGGCACTTAGAAAATACCAGATGGAGAGCTGAGATACAAAAAAAGACGAACGGTTTGGGAAATGGATGCCAAAATAATGTTTATATTCTTCGTTGGTTTGGAAATTGTACAGCGAAAGTTTTTCTTCCCCGTTTGAAATCAATATTCCATCGTCCATTTGCTCCAAAACCGGGTTGTAAATGGCAAACTCAAAATCGGCGTACACCTCATGTTTTTTGAACTCTTCAACGAGGTGCTTTTTAAGAAGTTCCTTATCAATAGCAGCATTTACATTTACAAGGAAATAATTGCCGGTAACAATTTCAACCGGAGTAATACTGTCGAAACATGATGTATTTCCGGACGCGAGCAAAACCTGCCAGGCAACTTCTTTGAGGGCCACACTTGTGCTTTCCCGGAATTGCTTCTCCGTAAAATTGTACGAGCTTTTTAAAAACCAGAACTGAATCAGAAAAACTCCTGCAACCGAAATTGCAGCGAGTAAGATAATGTATTTTAAAGTTTTTCCCTTCATTATTTGAACTTCGAATAAAACCTACTTATAAATTTCAAACCGCATTACCAGTAGTTAACACTTCATTAACAAATTATTACATTGTTTTAACACGATTATGGAAACGGCATTCATACATTTGTTGATACAAAGTAAAAGAATTATTCCACAATTTAAAAACATACGTTTATGAAACGATTATTACACACAATTGCATTGTTTTTTTTGGTGGCAGCCTTTAGTACTGGGTTGGTTAATGCCCAGCCAAAAATCACTTTTGAAAAAACAGAACATAATTTTGGATCTTTTTTGGAAGCAGCAGGTGTTCAAACCACCACTTTCAAGTTTAAAAACACGGGTAATGCCCCGTTAATTTTAAACAGCGTAAACGCTTCATGTGGTTGTACAACACCAAAATGGACACGCGACCCAATCGCGCCGAATGGTTCAGGAGAGATAACCGTTACTTACGACCCCAAAAATCGTCCGGGTGCATTTAATAAATCGGTTACAGTTGGCTCAAACGCTGAAAATGGCACGGTTAACTTATCTGTATTGGGCCAGGTTCAGCAAAGAGAAAAAACACTGGCTGAAAAATTTCCGCGCGAGATAGGGCCATTAAGGGCTGAAACCAACCATATCTCGTTTGCACAGATTAAACAAGGCGCAGTTGAAACCAAAGAACTTGATTTGGTAAACGACACAGATAAACCTGTTAAAGTTGAACTTCAAACCGTTCCATCGCACTTAACGGTTAAAGTTGCACCGGAGACTATTACTGCAAAAGGTTCAGGAAAACTTTCGGTTACCTACAATGCGAAATTAGCTGATACTTACGGTTTTGCATCACACCGCATTTATCTGTCGATTGATGGGGGCAAGGATTATAAAAATTCAATTGGTGTCAGCGCAACCATCGAAGAAGATTTTTCGCAGTTAACGCCGGCTCAACTGGCAAGCGCCCCTGTTGCACAATTTAATGCCATGGATTATGATTTTGGCGACATGAAACAGGGAGATAAAAAAGACTATACGTTCAACTTAACCAATAGTGGAAAATCTGATTTGCACATTCGTAACATACGTTCTTCATGCGGATGTGCTGCAGTTGCACCGGCAAAAAAGGTAGTTTCGCCGGGTGAAACCGTGCCAATTAAAGTAACTTTCGATTCACGCGGAAAACGTGGACGGCAAAGTAAATCGATTACTGTAATTACAAACGATCCGAAAAATCCAACTTCAACATTACGTGTTTCATGTAATATTAACACTGACGCTTAAGAACAGTATTATAGTGATTTATAAAAAAAGGTGCTGCAACAGAGTTTTACAGCACTTTTTTTTTTGTCCTTTATTTGGTGTTTTGTAATACTTTTGCACAAAAGAAACAGTTAAATGTCGAAAAAGGAAATATATCAACACATCGAAAATAATGCCGTTTTTAAAGGATTAAAAGTGAATTCAGGGATTCAGCAACCTGAACCGGTAAACCACGAATCGGTAAAAAGATTTCTCAATAAAAGCAGAAATTTATTACCTGTTAACGACTATGTAACCGGAATTTTAAACGGAGATATCACACTTTTAAGCAAAGCAGTTACACTGGTTGAAAGCGCTAATGCAAAACATCAGCAACTGGCCCAGGATATTATCACACAATGTTTGCCTCACAGCGGAAAATCAATAAGGGTTGGAATTACCGGAGTGCCAGGGGTAGGGAAAAGTACGTTTATTGAAGCTCTTGGAAGTTATATAACAAGGCATCACGGGAAACTTGCTGTACTGGCAATAGACCCGAGCAGCGAACGTACAAGGGGTAGTATTTTGGGGGATAAAACCCGGATGGAAGAACTATCTGTCGATAAAAACGCATATATCCGGCCAAGTCCGTCGGCAGGTTCGTTGGGTGGAGTTGCCCGGAAAACCCGCGAAACAATTATTCTGTGCGAGGCAGCCGGGTTCGACCATATTTTTATTGAAACAGTGGGCGTGGGCCAAAGCGAAACCGCTGTTCATTCGATGACCGATTTTTTTCTGCTGCTAATGCTGGCAGGCGCTGGCGATGAGTTGCAGGGGATTAAGCGCGGAATTATGGAAATGGCAGATACAATTGCTATTAACAAAGCCGATGGAAACAATATTGAAAAAGCGCAACTGGCAAGAATCCAATATAATAATGCCATTCATCTTTTTCCAAAAAAGGAATCAGGGTGGGACCCCATAGTATTGGCCTGTTCGGCTTCGCAAAAAACCGGAATTTCTGAAATATGGGATATAATTGAAAAATACAAGGAGTTAACAATTCAAAACGGATATTTCAAAATCAAACGAACCCAGCAGGCAACCTACTGGATGCATGAAACCATTCAGGAACAGTTAAAACGTAATTTTTACAATGACCACGATATAAAACTTAAAATTAAAGATTTGGAGAACCTTGTACTTGAAGATAAGTTAAGTTCATTTGTTGCTGCAGGCCGGTTACTGGAAATGTACTGGAAAATGAAATAATGTTTTGTTGTACTCTGATTCGATGAAATTTGATTTCTTTTAAAAAGATTGATTAAATTTGAAAAATGATTATAAATAAGGAAATAGGAGATTTGATAAATTCAACATGTAAATCACATTTTGTTGATAAAATGTACATTTTTGGATCGGCAGTATCAGGAAATTTGCGCGCTAATAGTGACATTGATATTTTGGTCAAATTTACTGAAATGAATTTATATAATTATTTTAATAATCTGCTTTCTTTAAAATCATCCCTGGAAGCCATTTTTAATCGTCCTGTTGATTTGCTCGAAGAGCAAGCGGTTAAAAATCCATATTTAAAACGTTCGATAGATAACAATAAAAAATTAATTTATGGACGAGAGAACACTCAAATGGCTTCATGATATAAAAGTTGCAATAGATGAAATTGACTCTTTTTTTATGGGACATGAAAAAAGAATTGAATACTATAAAACTAATATTGTTGTTAAAAGAGCAATTGAGCGTGAATTGGAAATTATTGGTGAAGCGACAAACAGAATTTTAATCAGAACCCCTGATATTCAAATTGATGAAAGTAAAAGTATAATTGGTCTAAGAAATTTTATAATTCATTCATACGATAATATTACTGATGAAACAATTTGGGCTATTATTATAAATCATTTACCGAGGTTAAAGGTTAATATCGAATCATTATTAGAAAATGGATAGAAAATAAGTTGGTTAAAAATTGTTGCCAGCAAATTTTTCAAAACCTTTCAATATTTTAAATGTTTTAGAGGCATAAAATCTATAATCGAAAAAAGAAATAGAAAATGAATTACGATGTAATTATAATTGGAAGCGGGCCCGGAGGTTATGTAACTGCAATCCGGGCTGCTCAATTGGGACTGAAAGTAGCTGTCATCGAAAGGGAAAACCTGGGCGGTATTTGCCTGAACTGGGGATGTATCCCCACAAAATCGTTACTGAAAAGCGCCCAGGCTTACGAATATGCTGTTCACGCTGCCGATTATGGCGTTTCTGTTAGCGGGGAAGTAAAACCCGATTTTACTGCAATGGTGAAACGCAGCCGCGATATTGCCGATGGAATGAGCAAAGGGATTCAGTTTCTTTTCAAAAAAAATAAGGTTGAATCGATTTTTGGAATGGGTAAACTAGCTGGGAAAAATACGGTTGAAGTAACTGAGTCAGAAGGTAAAACAACAAAATATACAGCTAAACACATAATACTCGCAACCGGAGCACGCTCCCGCGAATTGCCAAATTTACCCATAGATGGCAAAAAAATTATTGGTTACCGAAAGGCTTTGACACTCGATAAACAGCCCGAAAGTATGGTAGTTGTTGGTTCGGGAGCAATTGGCAGCGAGTTTGCCTATTTTTATCAAACCATCGGTACAAAAGTAACGTTAGTTGAGTTTATGCCAACTGCTGTTCCGAACGAAGATGAAGAAGTTGCAAAACAACTGGAACGCTCTTTCAAAAAAATGAAAATGAACGTATTAACTAGTTCTTCGGTTGAAAAGGTTGATACTTCGGGAGATAAATGTAAGGTTACAATCAAAACGAAAAAAGGCGAAGAAATAATCGAAGCAGACATTGTTCTTTCGGCTGTTGGAATTACACCGAACACCGAAGGAATTGGGCTTGAAGAGATGAAAATTGTTACCGAAAACGGCAGGGTGAAAGTGGATGAGTTCTACCGTACCAACGTTGAGGGAGTTTATGCAATTGGAGATATTGTTGCCGGTCCTGCATTAGCGCATGTTGCATCGGCTGAAGGTATCGATTAATTATGGAAACATTCCTGGTTGCACTTACACAAATCCTGAAATATCGTCGGTTGGTTTAACCGAGGCCAAAGCAAAAGAGGCTGGATATGAAATTAAGGTTGGGAAATTCCCGTATTCGGCCAGCGGAAAAGCAAATGCAGCCGGGCATAAAGACGGTTTTGTAAAATTGATTTTCGATGCCAAATATGGCGAATTACTTGGAGCACACATGATTGGCAGTAATGTAACAGAAATGATAGCCGAAATGGTAGTGGCCAAAAAACTCGAAATTACCGGCCACGAATTACTGAAAACAATTCACCCTCATCCTACAATGAGTGAGGCCATTATGGAAGCTGCTGCCGCTGCTTACGATGAAGTAATTCATATTTAAGATATTCAAAATAACGAGATTAACCCGGGAGATTTCTTCCGGGTTTTTTATGACACAAAATTGAATACGGGAACAAATTATTCAAAAAGTTTCAAAACTTTGAAAATCAGCCGAATGTTTTGTTGTTAAATTATAAGTTATAAATTTGCACCCTTTAAGATCAGCTACAATCGAAAACTTTATTTCAGAATAGAATTTATTTTGTTAATATGATTATTCATTTAAACTAAAAAACTTATGAAAAAACTAACTTTATTAGCAGCATTTTTTGTGCTGGCCAATTCTGCATTTGCAGGTGGTATTTTAACCAATACCAACCAAAGTGCGCAATATGTCAGGATGCTTTCGAGAAACGCATCTACCCAACTGGATGCAGTTTATTTTAACCCGGCAGGGTTGGTTAAAATGGAAGACGGATTGCATTTGGGTATCAGTAACCAAAGTATTTTTCAAACACGCA
This sequence comes from Prolixibacteraceae bacterium, assembly GCA_009773765.1. GTDB lineage: Bacteria > Bacteroidota > Bacteroidia > Bacteroidales > Prolixibacteraceae > Draconibacterium. Next base: position 29,017 of record WTWZ01000053.1, read on the forward strand.
CCATTACCAGTGGTTTTCCGTATTTAAATGAAGGTGAATATATTGGTAAAATTACGGCTCCTGTATTTCCTGATCTTTTTGCTTCATGGAAAAAAGAAAAATTTGCATTGTCATTTATGGTTGGTCCTGTTGGCGGCGGCGGCGGAGCAAAATACGAAACTGGTCTGCCCTCTTTTGAATCGCGGATTGCAGCTATTCCTACTTTACTGTCTTTAAATGGAGTACCAACAACCGGATATTCTTCCGACATTTTTTTCGAAGGAACCAGTGTTTTTTGGGGAGTTCAGCTAAGTGGCAGCTATGCCATAAACGATATAATTTCTTTGGCAGCAGGGGTTCGTGTTAATCTGGCTAATAATACGTACAACGGATATTTGAAGGATATTAATATTAATCCAAACCAACCAGCGTTTGGAGCTAAGTACAACGGCAGCCTTCAATCTGCTCCACAGTTTTTTGCTGATGCTTCTGCCACTTTAAGTACCTGGTCAGCCGGTGCAACTGCATTTGCTTCTGGATTACAACCAATTGTAGCAGGTGGTGGCGGAGAAGTTTTACTTGCGAATGGCACTGCTGTTGGATTACCAGCTGCTCAGGTAGCCCAGATTCAGGGGCTATTAGGTGCTGCAGGTCTTTCTCCTGCACAAATTGGAGGTATTAACGTACAAACAGCGCAAGGAACATTAGCTGCTGCTGCTCCTGTTTTAGCAACGAAAGCTGGTGAAATGAGCGTATATTCTGAAAGTACAGCCGACATGGAAGTGGATACCAGGCAAACTGGAAAAGGATTTACACCTATAATTGGATTAAATATTTCTCCTAACGATAATTTAAATATTGGGATTAAGTACGAATACAAAACAATTCTTAAATTGACCAACGATACAGAAGTTGACGGTACAGGGTTGTTTGAGGATGGGAAAATATCAAGAAGCGATTTACCATCGATGCTTAATCTGGGAATTGAGAATAAATTCTCGGATGCTTTCAGTGCACAGCTTTCGCTCAATACTTTTTTTGACAAGGGTGTAAACTGGGGTGGAAATGTTTACGGACAGGAAAGAACCATCGATAAAAACTCATGGGAACTTTCACTTGGTTTGCAATATAATATTTCTGACAATTTTGCGGTTAGCATCGGTGGAATGCAATCTACATCGGGAGTTAGCGAACAATATCAAAGCGATTTCAGCTACAGCAACTCCTCCAATACGGGTGGTTTTGGGTTCGAATGGAAAGTTTCTGACGCCTTAACTCTTGATGCAGGTATGTTATATACAATTTATAAAGATGAAACCAAGCAATTTGAAGGATATTCTGAAACTTACGACAAAGAAAATATAGGTTTCGCAATAGGCCTTTCCTACAGTATTTTTTAGAAAAGTAAAATCAAAAAAAGTACTCATGCTGCATAGCGGTGACAGATTATTTAAGTAACTGAAATTACTTTCAAAATCAATAACATAAAAAGCTGCTCAAACCGGGCAGCTTTTTTTATGCTTTCCACCGAAACGACTGGTTGTCGATAGCAAGTTGTGTTGCCAGAATACCATCCAAATGATCATATTCGTGCTGAATCAGTTCGGCCATATCATCTTCCAAATGCCATGTTTGGCGTTCCCATTTCAAATCAAAAAACGAAATGGTCAGTTTTTTATGACGCATCACTTTTACAAGCAGGTTGGGGAAACTCATGCAATCGTCCCAAATCTCAAACATTTCAGTACTCAAATTGCTGAGTTCCGGATTAATCATCGCCACTCGTTTATCGGTGTTCAGGCAAATGATTCTTTTGAGTAAGCCAACTTGCGGGGCGGCAATTGCGCGTCCAGTACCGTATTTATTTCTGAAATCAATCACCGTATCGAACATGAGTTCGATTTTTGGCAAAAGTGAAGGTATTTCTTCCGGCTGAACCGGTTCAGATTTTTCATAAAGGATGGGGTTTCCAAGAAGGAGTATATCTTTTATAGCCATTTTATTCAAATTTGTCTTCCAAAATTAACTAAGTTTTTTGTTACCTTTGAAAAAAACAAAATATCATGTTAACATTAAATACAATAATAAAAGAAATTAAAGATGTTCCGGTTAGCCGACTTGAGGATCTTTATCAGTTTGTTCATTCCTTGTCGTCATCGAAAAAGCAAACTGAAAATTTGCGCAGAAAAATTCTTTCTTTCGGAGGCGCTTTTAGGGATATGACGGATGAAGACTATACAGATTTTCTGAATCATACTAAGAATGCCAGAACTGCACTTTTTGACCGAAGAATTGAGTTATGAAACCATCAATGCTTGATAAAAACGCACTATTCCAATTCAAACGGTTTATTATACATCGTGCCATTAGTTAATTTGGCAGTCAGCACAAATTCTTTTTTCCCTTCCAGCCGAAGCGATGATAAATCGAAACGCAGTTCTTTTGTAAAATACGCTTCACACATATCTCCGTTGGCATTGTGCCTGATTTCAAAAGTTGGAACCGCTGAACTACTTGCTGTCCATGGGTGCATCCGGGCTAAATCAATGGTGTGGGTTTTGCAACCGCCGCTGTACGAAAGTTTAATTTGCAGGCAGTCGCCATCCATAAAAGCTTCATGTATAAATACCGGGTCGCGCGCCAGGCTGTCGTAATTGCTGAAGTACAAATCAATGTACGGTGCACAGTTTAATTCTTCAATAAAAACGATTTCCACAGGTGTTCCGCGTTGGCAGGGCGAAATCACGGTGCCAAGCTCAATATACTGAACGCGAATACGCTGGCCTTGAGCAAAGGTAAAACCATCAGGATAATACATTGGTTGAATCCTGCTTCCATTCTCCAGTTCAATAACAAAACTACAGTTTCCGGCCCCGGCATAATCAACCACAATTCCAATCTCATCGAGTACAATTTCATCATCGTTTTGGCAGGAGGTAGTAAGAATGACAGATAATGCGAACAATAAAAATATTCGTTTCATGGCTTCTGAGTTTTTAAAAAGAACGTTTTACTGTACCAGTTTATTCTATCACTTTCACTTCAATTATTTTATAATCTTTTCCAATCGTACAACCCGATTCACGTATTGCCAATTCCTGGTATTTCAGTTGAACCCTTTTTCAAAAAGTTTATTCATATTCCGGATGATTTACCTCGCCAATAAACAATATGGCATCGGTATCTTTTTCGGTAATGGCAAAAACAAACGGCTTGTCAACATAAAAATAGGTTTTGGGCGGTTCGTTGCCTGCGCTTGTTGTGGTAAAAGTGATTGAAGTTACCGCGGCTGCTTCCGTTCCGTTTTCGTTTACATCGATAAACGATTTATGAACCGCAGAACTGATGTAAAGGTCGGTATCCGAAATTTTGGAAAAATTGGCCACGTAAGGTTCAAAAGCTTTGTACATTCCCATCTGTTTCAAAACATCGTTCAGTTTTATTTCAAAAGCAAATTTAAACCGTGGCATGGTCACCACCACCGGGTTTTTGGTTTCAAATTCCGTCATCCATTTTTTCCAGTTCGATAACGAAAGTGCATCAATTACACTTTGCGATGTTTTGCCGGTTGCGGGCAAAAGTATAACCATATTGTACTGTCCATTCCCGTAAGGCATTTTTACGGCGCTGTACAATGAATTAGTTGTATAATCCAGCTTTTCCTCTTTTTTCATCATCGGCACTTCAATGGTTGTGCCGTTAGTTTTGGTAAACGTAAGGATGTGTGTGCCTTTTTCGTCGAATTTGTTGGTCCAGATTCCGTTAAAATAAATGGCATTCAGTAAAACCATGCGGTCGAGAGGATTGAGTTGCTCGATAATTTTTTTGATTTTGTTGTGTGTTTTATCTGCTACCCATTTGTTTATGGTTTCTACAGCCGAGGGCGAACTAAATTGTAGTTTTGTCACTTCGGCATCATAAACAGTTTTATTGATGTTCAGAAAATCGGGTTTCACAGTAAAACCATCAGCATAAAAAATGGCGTTGGCAAGTTCGAAAACCACTTTTTCATCAAGCGATTGCAGCGCTTTAATCAGCATTTTGTATGAATTATTGATTTGTTCCGTCGTCAGCCCGTTGAGTTTCATGGCTTTCTCCATTTCGGTTTTGGTGTCTTTGTCGGCCCCGTTGAATGCCATGGCAAAAGCTACCGAAATGCTAAGCGGCGAAATCATGATGTTTTCCTTTTCGCTCTCCTCCCTGATTTTTTGGAACAGTTCAAGCCCGAATTCATTGTCGGCTTCTATCAGTTGTGCCGATTTTTCATCGAGATTGATGGTTTTGTTTTCTTCATAATTTGAATCATCGGTCTGGCATGAACAAAATGCACAAAGCGCCAAAACAGTAAAAATGGTGAATAATGTTTTCATAGTTTTCTTTTTTATTAAAACGTACAACTTTAAGTTTTTATTCTGATTTTAATTGAACTTATAATTTCAAGACGGGCTGTTATCAAAAAAGGTTGCGTTAAAAATTATTTTGCCTGTCACGCAACCAATGTCTAACGCATTTCATCTTTCGGTTGTAAAGCAAATTGGCAAACAGTAAGTTGCAGGGCAAATGTACCGGCATTTGGAAAAGCTGAAATAATAATCCTTAATTTTGGGCGGACATTGGTAAACAAATTTTGGAAGATTTAAAAAATATTGTTGAGGAATGTGTTTCAGGGAATGTTCGCGCTCAGGAAACCTTGTACCGCATGTTGGCGCCAAAAATGTTTGGGGTGTGTTTGCGTTACGCCAAAGACACATCCGAAGCAGAGGATAATTTGCAGGAGGGATTTATCAAGGTTTTTACATACTTAAAAAACTTCAGGCACGAAGGTTCTTTGGAAGGCTGGGTAAGAAAAATTATGGTGAATGTTTCGCTCGAAAAATTCAGAAAACAGCACGTAATTTATCCTGTAGATGATTTGACGGTATTCGAATCGAAAAATTATTCGAATGATATTATTGAAAATATTACAGCAGACGAGCTGATTGAACTGATACAGGAATTACCGCCGCGTTACCGGATGGTTTTCAACCTTTTTGTAATGGAAGGAATGAGCCACAGGGAAATCAGCGAGTCAATGCAGATTACGGAAGGGACCTCGAAATCGAACCTTGCAAGGGCAAAAGATATTTTAAAACGAAAAGTGACAGAGCTTTACGGCGAAACAGAAACCACTAAGAATTATTCGGCATAATGTTTTGGTTTGAATTGATTGGCAAACCACAAGTTTGAAACAAATGAAAGACAAAAAAAATACAGACGATATTATCCGCGAAAAACTGGAGAATTTCCAGGCTACGCCGCCGCCGTATATTTGGGATAATGTGCAGTTGCATCTTACAGCCCGCCGCCGCAAAAACCGCATGGTTCATATAGGTTGGATTTCAGCCGCAGCAGTTGTTGCTCTTGCATTTTTGGCCGGATGGTATTTTAACGAAAATCTGAAAGAAGATAAAAGTAAGATTGTAAACAGCGAAATAATTCAAAACGAAAAGGGCAAAAACGAAACAGCAGTTCAATCCGAAGAAACAAAGGTTGAAAATCAATTGTCAGCGGAGTTGAAAGCTGAAACATCAAATCAATTTGCCGGAGTTTCTCCGGTTAGTTCTAAAATGACTTTAAGTAAAACGCCTGCATCCGGTCACATTTTAACTTCGCGTGAAAGTATAAATCTGACCATGATTTCAACCTTAAACGCACCGCTTGCACAAAATCAACAATTTCATACTGAACTTGCCCGGCACAACCCTGTAATTTCGGCAAGAAATCTCTCAGCGCAGGAAGCGCTTTTAGTTGCAGAAAATATAAAGAATGTAAAGGCATCTTCAACATCAGATAATAATTGGAAAATGGGGATGTACGTTGCCCCGGGATATTCATCATATTCATCAAGCTACTCCGAAACTTATGCCCAAAACATGAATTACAAAGGCAGTGCCGGGAATGCAAATGTTGGCGGCGGTTTTTCAGTTCAGTACAAAACCAGTAAAAGGTGGATTGTTGAAAGTGGGATTTACTACGCCCAAAATGGCCAGCAGTCTGAAAATTCAACCCCTGTTTTTGCCCGGAATGAAAATGCAGATTATGTTTTGTCTGATGCAGGTTTGTCGTATTTCAGTAACCAGGTGCGGGTTGAGAATAATACGATGGCAATGAACAGTACTGCGGGTGTTATTCAGTTTAGCGCAACTCCAAAAGGCGCTGAACTTACCGGCGATTTTGAGGCAAAAAATACCGGAGTTGCCAATTTGTTAGTTGCCAACGGCGGGTTTTCGCAGGTGTTTGAGTTTATGGAAATCCCGTTGTATGTGCGTTACCGTGTGGTTGACCGTAAAATTGGCGTTGAATTGCTAACGGGTTTCAATACTGGAATTGTTGTGGGCAACAACGCCTATATCGAAAATCAGTACGGAGTGCAAAACATTGGCGAAACTGCGGATATTTCAACATTTAATATTTCAGGAACACTGGGGATGGGAGTAAACTATGCGTTAGGAAAGCATTTCTCGGTGGCCGTTGAACCACGGTTCAGTTATTACCTCAATTCAATCAACAATAGTCCTTCGGTTGATTTCAGACCCTACAGAATAGGATTTTATACGGGTTTGACGTATGAATTTTAATAATTTACTGAATCACTTTCCCAAAAAACACCCCGTTTGCCAGTAATTTATTAGTTCCCAGCCATATTCCACGGAAAGTCATACTCTCGTGGTAACTTATTATTTTTCCGCGACCAATGGATTGAACCGAAACCACAGGTGCATTTTTTATCAGTTCGAGGTTTTTGTCGGAAACAAACCCGCTGAGAAATGGTTGGGCTGTGAATTTTACAGGTTCAGCATATTTAATATCCAGTGGCTTAGCTACCGAATTGCCGGTTTTAAACACCGGCAGTGTATTTTCGGTGTAACCATAACAAAGCGGATGTGTGATGTCGAGCGTGGTATTAAAAATTGCGCCGCTGATGGTATTCAGGCTTCTCTCTTTTTCCCTGTCGGCATAACTGAAAATAATTGTACTGTCGGGTTCTGCGGCTTTTTTGTAAGTTGTTTTCCCCAGTTCGTTTTTCGCTGCCCAACTTGCAGCGCTTTGCATGGCAATTAATGTTCCTCCATCCTGCGCCCAGTTTTTTAATTTCTGAATGTCGTTGTTGTTCCATTCGCGGTAAGCGCCACCGGGCAAAATGATGGTATTGTATTTCGAAAGTTCGATGGAAGTTAAGTTAACGGTTTCGGTTAAAGTTACCGGTATTTCATACCGCTGGTCGAACAAATGCCAGATTTCACCGGCGCTGGCGCTGCTGGTGCTTCCGCCAACAAACATCAGTATTTTGGGCTGGTTTATAGTAACAAAATAATTGCTGCCCAAATCAATACCTTTGGGCGAAAGGCCGGTTGTGAGCCCGTAAAAATCAATTCCGTTTTCTTTGGCAATCTTTTCAGCAAGCTGATAAATCTGATTTTCGGTAAGTGGCTGGTCGTTTGCAGGAATAAAAATTGTTCCGTAACCAAAATCTTTCATTTCGTTGTTTATCTTAAAACTGAATTCCCTGGTTGCAACTTTGGTTAATAATCCGGCTTTTTGCAATGCATAAAGCGCTTTGGGAGCGGTGTATTCGTTCCAGCAAAACAAATAACCAATTTTACTTTGCCCGCCAATTATTTTTCCTTCGGATTGAAATGCAACCGGCTTATTTGAATATTGCATCTCTTTTAACGAACCAATTTCGGTAAAGGCAACATTAAAAGTGTATGGCATATTCCAGGTTGAAACGTCGTAGAAAGTGCTGTCGGTAAAAGTGGCGACTTCATCGAAAAGCGCTTTAATCATGCGGTATTGACGTTGTTTTACGAGCACCACAAAACTGGTTACGGGATTAAATATTTTTCCGTTTTTAGTGATTTCCTTTGAATTTGTATAAACTTCAATCTGGTGTTGCTGAAGAAGTTTTACAAATTGCAGTGTTTGAAGGTTGTTGCCCTGGTTTCCAAAAATATAAGCTTTTACAGGGTCTTTGTCAGCCATTCTCAAAGCCTCGAGATAAAACTCTTTTTGATGATCGAGCAGCTCATCTTTTAAGTTCATTGCCGCATCCAAAGTCGATAATGTAACCGTAAACTGGTTTCTGATTCCGTAGGCCAGCTTTCTTGTCCCGTTCGTTGTTTCCCTGATTCTACCCCTGAAACCAGCCTGTTCAAATAAAATACCGATACTTGAATTAATATCAGGATATGAAGAACCTTTTCCCAGGTAATAATCGTCGAATTGCTCCTCGGAATAGTACCCGGCGCCAATTTTATCGAGGTATTCAGAATGATATTCAGCTATTTTGCGGGTAAGTACATAATTGTTTTCAGGCGTAAGCGGGTTGTTTCGGGTGGGGACTCCGGGTTGAAAAAAGAAGGTGGAATTGGCGCCCATTTCGTGGTGGTCGGTTACAATATTGGGAAGCCACTCATGAAATTTGGCCACCCTGCCAACACTTTCGGGATGAACCAGCAAAAGGTAGTCGCGGTTTAAGTCGAACCAGTAATGGTTTCCGCGTCCTCCCGGCCAAACTTCGCTGAATTGCCTCGAATAGCTGTCTCCGTTTGTTGTATTGCTTTGGTGCATGTTTGCCCAGGTGCTGTGTCGGGTAAAACCATCGGGGTTTAAACATGGGTCAACCAAAATAATTGAATTGCTTAGTAGTTTGTCAATTTTATCGCCCTGTGCGGCGGCCAGGTAATATGCGGTTAAAACCGAAGCGTTTGTTGCGCTTGATTCGTTTCCGTGTACACCGTACCCCAGGTTGATAACCAGCGGAACCCCCGATTTGTCAACGTTTTCAGCGGGGTTTGCATGTTGAAGGCGCAGCGCTTTTAATTCATCCAGTTTATTGTGGTTTTGTTCCGAAGTAAAAATGAGGTGGACCAGCGGCCGGTTTTCGTACGAACGCGCATATTCCTGAATAACAGCGCGGTTGGAGATTTTAGCTATTTCCTGCATGTAATTTAAAACCTGGCAGTGGGTTAAATGCCACTCGCCAATTTGCTGATTAAAATACTCCTCCGGTGTTGGAATATTTTTATCGTATGTAACATCGGTTGGTAAAAAGTAATCCGGTTTTTCCTGTGAAACAGATGTAAATGCAATAGTAATAACGATAAAGTTTATAATTATTTTTCTCATTTTGACAGTATTATAAATGTAATGTTTTTAAAAGATTGAAATAATACGTTTCGAAGATTGGAAAAAAAATGTTCTATTCAAAATCTTAAAATAATTCACTTTTCCTTTTTTTGCACGCAACCCAACTTCTTAATATCCCATCTCAACAAAAACAACTTAAACGAAAATGAAAAAATTGTGCCTTTTGCTATTCGCCGCATTTATTGCATTTCCTGTTTTTGCGCAACCTCAAAAAGGGTATGTCTATCTGAAAAATGGGACTATTCTAAAAGGAAAGTATCAATACACTGAAGATTTGTCGAAACTTAAAATTGAATCTGCCGGAAATCTTTGGATTTTTCAGGCCGATGAAATCGACAAGGTGACAAGTAACAAAGCTGAGTTGAATAAAGAATTTGATGAGGCCGGACTAAATTCACCGTTTTTTTTACGCACCGAAATTGGTGTTCTGGCCGGAAATTCAGGAAACAGTCAATCCGCACCCTTTAGTTTTTCATCGGCTCTTAATTATACGGTAATTCCAAAATTGTCGGTTGGCTTGGGAATTGGGTTGGAATTTTTAAAAGAAACCTATTTGCCGACATTTGTAAATATCGAGTATAAATTACGGAACTCTTATTCAACACCTTATGTTTTTCTGAAAACAGGTTACGAATTACCAATTGAAGATTCGCATGAAATTTATTATGGGGTTCAGCCATATTATTACGATTCATTCATGCCATGGCCGAATCCAAACCATTACAATCAGCAACTCGATCCGCGGGGAGGATTTTTAATTAATCAGGGAATTGGTTACCAGCGCATGTTTTCTTCCGGTTTCGGAATGTCGTTTGCCTTTGGTTACCAGTTTCACAGGTTGAGTTATAAAGGAGAAAACGAATACCGGCTCGATATCGATTATAACCGGTTAACAATAAAATTAGGCGTCATATTCAATTAAAAAATCAGCACCATGAAAACAATCAGAAATATATTCCCACTACTTATTTTATTTTTTGGATTTAATTCGTGTATGGACCAGTACACTGAGGTTTTTACAGCCAATTCGCCCGTTTATATGTCATACGATGATTTGCGGGAGGCTGTAAAAACCACATCTGCAAGCGATTTGGTAAATCCCGGCAAAATTTATTTTAAAGATGGATACATCTTTGTAAACGAAGAAATGAAAGGAATTCATATTATCGACAACCGTAATCCGCGAAGCCCGCAGAATCTTAAATTCATAGAGATTCCCGGGAATGTTGATATCGCAATTAAAAATAATATTTTGTATGCCGACAGTTATATCGACCTTGTAGCAATTGATATTTCAGATATTGCAAATCCGGAAGAAGTGTACAGGGTAAATGATGTTTTTCCGTATATGACCCCACCACCCGCCAACGAAGATTACAGGCTGGCATCGGTAGATAAGGAAAAAGGTGTGGTTATCGACTGGGAAGTTAAAAAAGTACGTCAGGAAGTAGAATATTATTACTATCCCAATTACTTTCCATATCGCGCTGAGATGACAATGGATGCGAATTACAGCGGAGGCGTAGTTCAGGCTGCCGGAAATTCATTTGGAATTGGCGGTTCGATGGCAAGATTTGGTTTGTACGACGATTATTTGTATGCTGTCGATAATTCAACATTGTACATGTTTGATGTAAAATCTCCTGAAAAACCTGTAAATATTGGTAAGCAAAATGTAGGCTGGGCAATTGAAACTATGTTTATTTATGATGGTCACATGTTTTTTGGCACACGCACAGGAATGCAGGTTTACAGTCTGAAAGTCCCTACAGTACTTAATTATGTGGGTTACTTCTGGCACATTACCAGTTGCGATCCTGTGGTGATTTCCGATGGATATGCTTACATTACTTTACGTGGCGGAAATGTTTGTGGAAGTAACACCAACCGGTTGGATGTGGTAAAACTGTCTGACAATTACAAGGCCTATACATTGGTTGCTTCTTATCCTTTAACTGGCCCTTACGGACTGGGAATTGACGGCCAGACACTGTTTATTTGTGATGGTGATGCCGGATTAAAAGTTTACGATGTGGAAGATAAATTGAATATCGACGACCATCAGATTGCGCGTTTTCCCGGCATCAAAACTTTCGATGTTATCCCATTCGGCGGATACCTGTTTATGATTGGCGACGATGGATTTTACCAGTACGATTATTCCAA
>WTWZ01000054.1 GCA_009773765.1 Prolixibacteraceae bacterium
AAATTGTTTTACAGGCTAATGCAACAAGCAGTAACCACTTCATCTGTGACTTATAATGACATTATAAAATAACTTGCTTATTGTGGATAAGCAGTTTTATAAAAACAATGTATCTTCCCAAATTATTCATCACAAGTAAATTGTAAAAATGCGGATACTTTTAACAGGTGTAACAGGTTATGTTGGTAAACGTTTGCTTCCGGTGCTCATTGAAAACGGGCACGAAATAATCTGCTGTGTGCGCGAAAAAAGCAGGCTTTCGATACATAAAAACCTGCTTGAGAAAGTACAAATTATTGAAGTTGATTTTTTACAAACTCCCGAACCTGACAAATTTCCGAAAGATATCGATGCTGCATACTATCTGATACATTCAATGAGTACTTCGAGCGAAAAATTCGATCTGCTCGAATCAAAATCAGCTTCCAATTTTAAAGAAATCGTTGAATCATCAAATGTCAAACAAGTTATTTATCTGAGCGGAATTTCGAACGAAAACATACTTTCCAAACACCTGAAATCGAGAAGAAAAGTTGAAGATCTGCTGAAAAGTGAAAAATATGATTTGACAGTTTTACGTGCCGGAATAATTGTCGGTTCGGGCAGCGCTTCGTTTGAAATCATTCGCGATTTGGTAGAAAAGCTACCTGTAATTGTCGCACCAAAATGGATTTTAACAAAGGCACAGCCCATTTCAATCCGCGATGTAATTTCGTTTTTAACCGGAGTTTTATCGCACCCTAAATGTTTAAACGAAGTTTTTGATATTGGCGGCCCCGAAATTCTCACTTACAGGGAAATGATGCTGCAATTTGCCCACATCAGAAAACTGAACAGAAAAATATATACAACCCCGCTCATTTCACCAAAAATATCATCGTATTGGTTGTTTTTCATTACGTCGGTTTCCTTTAAACTGGCTACAAGTTTGGTTGACAGCATGAAAATGGAAGTAATATGCACCGATAACCGGCTTGAGAAAATACTTCACATTCAACCAATTACTTATGAACAGGCCATAAAAAATGCGTTTCTGAAAATAAAGCAAAACCTGGTTTTAAGCAGTTGGAAAGACTCGATAATCAGCAGCAGTCTTGGTCTTTCGCTTTCCGATTTTATCGAAGTACCGAATTTTGGCTGTTACATCAACAAAAAACAACTGGTAATTAAAGACGAAGAAAAAGTTATGAATAACATCTGGACGATTGGCGGCGATAAAGGTTATTACTACGCCAACTGGTTGTGGAAAATACGCGGATTTTTTGACAAAATGGTCGGAGGTGTTGGTTTGCGGCGCGGCCGTACATCGCCAAAAGAGATACATCCGGGAGATGCACTTGATTTCTGGCGGGTTTTGTACGCCAGCCGTGAAAAAAAGAGGCTTCTGCTTTTTGCCGAAATGAAACTTCCCGGTGAAGCATGGCTTGAATTTAAAATCGACGACAATAAAGTACTCCATCAAACTGCGACTTTTCGTCCGCGAGGCGTTTGGGGCCGCTTGTACTGGATTGTAACATCGCCGTTTCATTTTTTTATTTTTGATGGAATGATTAGGAATATGGCTAATGAATAATAACATAATCGTAACCGGCGGCGCCCAGGGAATTGGGAAAATCATATCGCTTCAGCTTTTGCAAAAAGGGTTTAGTGTTTCTGTATTCGAAATCGATGAAGAAGCGATACATGAATTCAGTTCAGAAAACAATTCAGAAAATCTGAAATTCTTTCTAACCGATGTTTCTGAAGAAGAAAGTGTCCGAAAATCAATTGCAGCCTCTTTTAAACAATTTGACAATATTTCAGGATTAATCAATAACGCAGCCATTCAGATTGACAAGCCTGTTAACGAACTTACATTGGAAGAGTGGAACCGGGTAATTGGAACAAACCTAACCGGCGCTTTTTTGTGTGCAAAACATGCTGCCCCCTTTCTGAAAAATTTAAAAGGTAGCATTATAAATATCAGTTCAACCAGAACTTTTCAATCAGAGCCAAATACCGAAGCCTACTCGGCCAGCAAAGGCGGAATTCTGGCGCTTACACATTCACTTGCAATCAGTCTGGGGCCTGAAATTAAGGTAAATTGCATTAGTCCGGGCTGGATTGATGTATCTGGAATAAAGAAAAAATCAAAAGCAAATCAAATCGAACTTTCAGAAGCTGATCATTCGCAGCATCCGGCCGGAAGGGTTGGAAAACCAGAAGACATTGCCAACATGGTTTTGTTTTTGCTCAATCCTGAAAACGATTTTATTACAGGGCAGAATTTTATTATCGATGGGGGAATGACCCGAAAGATGATTTATGTCTAATTTGAAGAACTTGAATGGTCGCTGACAATCAGCCATTCGTTTTTGATTTTCTGAATTACAAGCGGAGTCGAAGGGTGTCCTAAACGAAATTAAACTTCAAACCGAAACTAAAAAATTTCCTGAACCTGAATTACAGCATTATCGTTTGAAGTGCAGCTACATTTGCCAACTCCCCTTCCATCGAAAAATCGGTAGCAGAAGTTATTTTCACATCGGCAAACTGCCCGATTAAATACTGATTTTCCGAGGTAAAACGAATGATAAGTTTCCCTTCGGTATGCGAACTCAAAAAACCTTCTTTCCGGTCGGTACCACGCACCAAAACACGCATTGTTCTGCCAATCAGGCTTTTGTTGTAAGGTAAATTGTGTTTGCGTAACTCGTTTGTTAAAACATGTAACCGGCGCTTTTTTTCTTCTATCGGAATATCGTCAACCCAACGGTGACTGGTCGCTCCGGGCCGCGGCGAGTAAATGGCAGTATAACTCATATTGAATTTAAACTCTTCCATTGCCAGCCTTGTATTTTCGAATTGTTCTTCGGTTTCGCCCGTAAAACCCACAATAATATCAGTAAACAATGTCGCCTCCGGAATGATTCGTCTGATTGCATGAACAATGCTGCGGTAGCGTTCCATGTTATGTTTGCGGTTCATGTGCATCAGTACTTTGTCGTCGCCGCTTTGCATGGGCAGGTGAATTTGTTTGCCTAAAACTTTGTATTTTGAAATTACCTCAATCACATCTTCATTCATGTCGCGCGGGTGAGGCGAGGTAAAATAAACCCAGAATTCCTTTTTTGAGCGGTTGCCCAATTCACCGATTTCTGCCAGCAATTGCGCAAAAGTAATCTCCTCTCCTTTTTTGTCGAGTCCATACGAATTTACATTCTGCCCCAGCAGTGTTATTGATTTATAACCCTGTGCAACCAGCAATGCAACTTCAGCAATAATATCTTTCGATGGTCGGGAAACCTCTCTGCCACGCGTGTAAGGCACTGCACAGAAAGTACAGAATTTATCGCATCCGTTCTGAATCGGAATAAAAGCCTCGAAACTTGACTGGTAAGCAGGCTGAACATGCCAGAATTCCTCAATGTTTTCGTTGTGCGGATCGAATGACGGATGCAGGTTTCTTGGGGTTGTAATTCCATACTGACCAATCATTTCGGGCAGTTTGGGCAAGTCCTTCATCTGAAAAGTGATATCGAAAAGCTTCAGGAATTTTTCGTGATCGTTGGGTAAAATACAGCCCGAAAGAAATGTAACCAGGTTCTTATTGTTTTTCCATTTGTTCCATTTCGAAATGCGCGAATACACCTTGTCGATGGCTTTTTGACGCACCGAACATGCCAGAATCCCAATCAATCCTGCTTCCTCCTCGTTGTCGGTCCACGTGTATCCGGCTTCATCGAGTACCGATGTCACCCGCTCCCCATCCGACAAATTCATCTGGCAACCCAGTGTTATTAAATGGTATTTCATCTTTTTTAAAAATATACTTCCGAATAAATATTCGAAACCGGAATTCCCTTGCCGGTTAAAATATCAAATACTTCGTAAATCATTTCACTGTTTCCGCACAAAAAGCAGTTGGTTTCGCGGTCGATTTTTTGGGTGAACAAATAATCGGTTACCCTGCCGTAAAAATCGCCACCTTCATCAGCCGACAAACAAAGCACTACTTTTTCCTTTTGGTAATCAGCGTGTTCATACGCTTCTTCCTTTAATCGAACACCATGAACCAACTGGTAATCCAAATCCGGAAAAGTGCGCACAAAACTGTGAAACGGACTGATTCCGGTACCGGTTGCCACAAACAGAAATTTTTGAGATGAAAACATTCCGGGATTGAATTTGAAAAATCCAAACGGGCCTTCCACTTCAATTTCTGTTCCCGGTTTCAGCTTTTTTAACCTGCCCGAAACTTTTCCTCCCTCAATTTTGCGAACCATAACTTCCAGAAAATCGTCATCCTCGCCGCTATAGACAGAGTATTCACGTTTTTCTGCCGAACCCGGAATTTTCAAAATCACAAATTGCCCCGTCTGAAACTGAAAATTCATCCGCTCCAGCCGGATTACAAATGTAGAATCGGTTAAATTCCTGACTGATATTACTTTATGCTTTCTCAACTATTCAGATTTATTCTAAATAAAATCGGTGCAAAAGTAAAAAATATTCCCGTTGCCGCAAGTTTTGGGAAATAGTTAAGGAGTAAAGGATGAATCAAATACTTGATAAAAAATTTCATTTTTGAATTAACAAACTGATATAAATACATTTACAGGAAACAAAATCGCTTTGTAATAAACATTTTTGATGCAGAATTGTACGTGTTTGGTTCGGTTCTTAGTCAAAACTTCAATCCAGAAAAAGTAATAATTATTTCGTCCAATTCTCTAACTGAATTCCCTTTAATCTTTTAAAATGTTTCTCATTGTTAGTCACTAAAATCATGTTATTTACCACAGCCGTTGCACCGATAAGTAAATCAAAGTCATCAACAATGTTTCCTTTTTTTTGAAGCCTGGCCTTTTCTTCAGCAAAAATATCCAGCGATTTGTAAATAGGAATCTGATTAAATTTACTGATTAACTCTTCAATAACTATTTTATTTTTTATTGGATGATCACTCTTTGCAGCCCCAAACTTTAATTCAGCAACTGTAATTTCTGAAATATAAAGATTGTCAATTCCAATTTCATCGAATTTTTCAACCAATTCAAACATCCCTTTCAGAAAATATATACAAATATTGGTATCAATTAAAAAGCTCATAATGCTTCGATTTCACGATTTGTATAACGCGATTTTCTTAGATCTTCTATAATTTCATCAGCCGATTGACTAGTTTCAAATGCACCAAATAACAACTTCCAGGAATCCGTTTTTTCAACCGAAATATCTGATTTTAAAGAATTTAAAATACGGGAAATCAACTCCAAACGTACATCGGTACTTAGATTTTTAATCATTCCCCAATAATTATCCACTATATTTACATTTCCTGTTTTCATAATATTCTAATTTAAAATCAAAGGTAAAACAATTTTAATAAAGTTAGATGGAGAATTTCTGCGGTCATAATTATCCTGTTTCTGTTAATTGACTGATCTTTTGAAAAATAAAAAAATTTCGCAGCAGATTGCGGGTGATTGACATTCTGCATATCATAAGCAGTCGTGACAGATTCCGGGGATGACGCACAACCGACTCAGTATCTTCCTTATTCTTTATTTGTAATTGAATCAAAAATTTCAACAATCTTTTCATTTTTTAAAATAAACATTCCCAGCCTTTCATGAGATATTCCACTTTCCAGTTTATACTCATAAATGGGAATATTGTTAACTATTTTCGAGTCAAAATATTTGAATTGAATGTTACTTAAGTCCTTTACTTTTTCAGCAACTTCAGTTATGTGTGTTGAAATAAAGAAGGTGCTTTCCGGAATATTGGCAAAAGATTCTATTATCATAAGTGAACCATCAAAAGCATCCTTTACATTTGTCCCCCGGAATAATTCATCGAAAATTACAAAGAGCCTTTTTTTATCCTTGATTTTCATACTTCACTCATTCCTTTAAATAATTGCCAATTTCTATATCTCCCACCCAAATGGCTTTGTTTTTAAAACCTTAAATTCAAAAGAATCGGAACCTATTTTGCTTTCAAAAAATCAATTAATCTTTTAGGATTCTGTCGGTTATCCTAAAAAGCGGTTATATAAATTATTGAATCAATTTTTCTGTAGAAAACGCTGAAATGTCCAAGTGAAATTACTCTTTTCAATTCTTTGTTTTAAGCTTGAATTTAGTTTTTTAGAGTACAAATTACTTTTGTTTCTCTCATTCCAGTAATGAAAAATGAAATTCCGCTGTTGCAGCGCCGTTGCGGTCCATACAATTTTCAATACATCCATTGAGAGTCCTGTTTATCAAGTTCGGCTTCAGAGACAACATTTCCGGAGGCAATGTCTGCATCACTCATCATTAACATTTCCATTTGTTCCGGGTAAAGTTTTACAATGTCTTCTTTCTGCGTCGTTACAAATATTTTTTCAATTGCTTCCAGAAATTTTTCATTTTGAGCAGCGAGAATTTTGTCGATAAGTCTGTTTTTTATACTGTCTAAAGTTGTCATAACTTGTTCTTTTTCTTTACAGTAAAGATAAGATAATTTTCTTTTTAATTGAACCATAAATCCAAGGTATCTGCTTGCTTAACGGCTCGAAACCGCTAAGCGCGTACTCCTGAAATGAAACTAAAAAATATTTTTAACATCAATTTATTCCTTAAATTCCATTTCAAAAACCACATAATGTTTTATTCCAAATCTTTTCCCCCAATTATCAATATCTCTTCCGCAAACATTTACATTTCCCCACCATAAATTACCTTGCATTTCATAGGGCAAAGTGTAAACAAGTAAAGGAAAAGCTTCGTTTGTTTTTATTTGACCTTCATTTACCATTGCCGGACTACTTTTTCCATCTGGTGTGTTTACATAGGTATCCCATTTTGTCTCGTCTATTGCGCTTATCAGCACATACCTATCAGAGTCGATAGCTTTATACTCCTTTGTTGCAGCTAATTTGGGAAACCGAAACCAAACTTTAAGTATGCTGTCATTAGCATGTTTTGCAATTACTCTTATCGGGAGCACGCTTGTATCTCCATTAAAAAAGAAATTCTCGTTCAACACAGGGCTTTCATAAACAGTACTTATTTCTTTTATTTCGCCGTTCCAAATTTCTTTTGCTTTAATATCGAATCTTTTTCCAATTACTTTTTTTCCTTCAAATTCTACTTTTAAATACTGAATTCCTTCAAACTGTAATACATCATTAATTAATTCTCCACCTGTAAAAGACATTATTTCAACCTTTATACTATCAATTTTGACTGACTTCTTTATTGGTTGCACCTCTGGATAATATTTAGTTTTGTCAACTGATTGTGATAATCCATTGAAAGAAAAAAACAACAGTATGATTAGTAAGTAATTTTTAAACATAAATTTCTGTTTAAAACGGTTAATAACAGTTATTTCATGCTGCGGAGCGGATTTCGAAACACATTTATGCTACAACTCCTTCTTTTCATGCAATTTATAAAATCATCCTTTTTCATCTTTTTCAATTTTTCAGATACGGCTCAAACAACTTTTTTAACTCAACATTCGACGAAGCGAAATAAACCTTCTCATTTGCCACTTTGCCTGTTTTATCGACCAAAACGTAATGCGGAATTCCGCTTACTTTAAATCGGGCGGTAATGGTATTCCATTCATCCTGTGTTAAATAGTAGTGTTCGCCGTCAATATCCGGAATCATGGTTTCCCAGGTTGTTTTTGGCGAAGTTGGATTGGTGAGATACACAAATTTAATTTTTTCGTTTTTTAACTCTTCCTTTAATGGTTTCATCGTTTGCATGCCCTGCCTGCACGGCCCGCACCAGGTTGCCCAGAAATCAACAAACACAACATTTCCCTTGTATTTTTTCATGATGGTATCAAACAAATCCGAATCTTTTGCTTCGGGTGTTTTATTTACAACAAAGCCGCCTTTGCTTTCAAACGCTTCCTTGCTTTTTCTGACTTTTTCTTCCATCGCTCCACTCATTGCCAGAAAATAATCAATTAAAAACGGGTCGCTGAAACTGGTTTTTAAATTCTCCTTCTCAGTTTCACTTAAAGGTTTTAATTCCCTGGTAATTTTACCTGAAACATCCTGTGCTTTCATTACTTCCATAGCAAAACCAGGCTCAAGGTTGAAATACTTTTTTAAAGCGTCCTGCTGGAATTGTTCTCTTTGCCTTGCAATAATTTCTGATGAAATCTCCTTGTAAACATCATTGTACTTCTTAAAAAACGCTTTATAATTTGTAGAATCAGACAAAAAAACTTTTGTTCTTTCATCGCTGGTTTTGCATTCTCCAAGTTTTTTTAGCATCTCTTTTTCATTGGGCTCCAACTCGATGTTCCTTTTTTCAAAATCCTTGATTATTACCAATTCGTTAGAAACAGCCATCGCCCCCCTTGGAAAAACCGGGTCAGCATATTTCATCCTGTTAATTAAAAAATAGTAGTCACCTCCTGCGATTAGCGACAGCGGGTTATTTATTTCTTCAGGATTGATAAAATTGTAAAATTCAACCGGCAAATCCTCTCTTTTCAAAGGGATTTCGCGCTGGTCGCGCGGAACATTGTTCTTATGCCGGTATGCCCCTTCACGGTTCATGTTGTATGAAAGTATGTTTTGTTGTGCCGTAAAATCAATTTGCATCTGTTTAATTTGTAGCGCTTTTTTGCTGAGCGGATTACTTAACCTGAATTCTTCAACAGCTTGCTTTTCCTTGTTTGCAATTTCAAGGTTCCAGATTTTGTATTCCTCCGCCGACATGTCGAGGATGTTGTTTGTCATGTAATTGTAATCAAAATACCGGATGGATTTCAGCGTCATTAAATCGTGGTTGATTTGCGCAGTTTTGCCCATAAATAAATTATTCGGGCCAGGGGCATCATGGTATTTCGAGAAATCAAAAAATTGAAAAGTGGTTTCACCCGGTTTAAAAAACAGACCTTCGTTTATATTTAAAAAACGTACATACACGGGTTGCGGGTAAATCATCGGGAAACCGGCATGGAAAGTGCCGTCGGTGTTGACTTTTATGATGTACGATTCCTGTTCGCCGGTAATGACGTTATTTACATAAATCATTCCCGTACCTCCCATTTGTGGCACGTAACCTTTGATGTAACCCGAGTAAAACGCCGAATCCTTTTTAAATACGGGCAACTGAAACGCTTCATCGTTTTTATTCACAAAACCGGGAATTGCGGTTTCTTCCCTGCTGAATAACTCCATGTTTGCTTCATCGGTTCCAATCAAGAGATTTTCATCCTGTTGTTTAATCACTAACTTTTTGCTTTTGCCGTTCTTTCTGAGAACCAGATTGTACAAATCATCTTTCTGACTGATTAAAACCTGTTTCCAGATTTCACTTTCGTAAATTACAAAGTCGTCAAAAAAGCCATAAACCCAATCGTTGCTGCCGTCAGTGCGTAACCAGTTACCCAGCAATCCGGCGGGAAAAATGGAAAAGTGTTCCTGTGGTTTTAACTCAATCCCGAATATCTTCCATTGGGCTTCCTGATAATCTATGGATTCAACATTCTTATCGAGCGGAGGAAAATATAGTGTATAGTCATTCACCCCATTTTCAGGAGTAAAATGTTCTTCATTGATTTTAATTCCTTTGGCGCTTCTAACGAACAGTTTATCACCCCCGGCGCTGTTTTGAATATAAGTATCCGAGGGAACCCGAATCCACATGTTCGGTGAAAAGTGAACGCGAAAATCCATTACAGTTGCGGTATCGGTTAGCTCAATTTTCAGGATTTTGATGTAGCTTGCGGTAGTGCCTTTAAAAACAGGCCATTCAATGGTTTGGGCATAAACAGGAAAAACAAAAAAACAAAGTGAAGTGAACAGGATAATTTTTTTCATGACGGTTAATTTTAGTTTTTGGTTTTTTATGAATTGGAAAAACAGTTTAAAAATAATGTTTTGCTTTCAATATTTTATGTTAAAAAAATTCAAATAATGAGCTTATTCCGAAAAGTCCAGTACCCCTAAATCCCCTAAAGGGGACTTTGAAGAGTTCATTGATTTTCAGCGAGTTCCCCTTTAGGGGTCAGGGGTAATAGAGTTGAAAATCAATGAACCCGGACTTTTCGAAGGGGGCTAAATACTGTTATTTAAAGCTTCTTTCACTAAAATCCGGTTTTGCCTCGAAATCGGGATTTTGGTTAAATCTTTCATCAGTAATTTTCCGCCATCTTCTTTCAGGTAACTCCTTACAAACTGAATGTTAACCAAATGCGACTGATGCGTTCGAAGAAAATGAAAGGGTTTCAACATTTCGGCAAATTCTTTTAAAGGTTTGCAAACCAGTATTTTTTCATTGTTCTGAAGGTAAAAAGTGGTGTAATTGTCGTCGGCTTCGCAACGGATGATTTCGTCGGTTTTTACATACAGAATTTCGTTTAATGTGGGGAGCGCAATTTTGGGAAAATCGGAATGTCCGCGTTGAATAAAACCAAGCAGGTTCTCAATTTTGAGGTGCTGATTTTTCTGTTCAACCCGTGTTTTGGCTTTTTCAACGGCAAGTTTTAACTCATCGATCTGAATGGGTTTTAACAGGTAATCGAGCGCCGAAAATTTAATCGCCTGAATCCCGTATTTATCGTAAGCCGTTACAAAAATAACTTCAAAAGAAACTTTAGGAAAAGCTTTCAGTACCTCAAAACCCGATTTTACGGGCATTTGAATATCGAGAAAAACCAAATCGGGCTGGTGAACTGAAATTTTTTCAATGGCTTCGCCGGCACTGGTGGCCGTGGCAACCACAGATACACCCGTACAATATTTTTCCAGCAAAAGCTGAAGGTTTTCAATGTTATTTACTTCATCGTCAACAATGATACAGTTGATATTCATAGGTTTTTTTCTTTAAAACTAAACCCAATTTTTCAATTTTAAAATAACGGTTGTGCCACTTTCGCCGGAATTGATTTTTAATTCAAGGGTTTCACTTCCAAACGATTGGTTTAACAGCGCAATTCTTTCTTTAACCAGTTTTATTCCTTTCGAATTTCCGTTGATTGATTCCTCTCTGAAACCGGTGCCGTTATCTTCCACCAGTAAAATAATGTCGTTTTGAACCCGGCTGGCCAAAATTCTTATCTTTCCATCTTTATTCAAAGCCGAAACACCATGTTTTACAGCATTCTCCACAAAGGGCTGCAAAAGCATTGCCGGAACTTCGATGTTTGAAGTGTTGATATTTTCTCCGGTTTTTATTTCGTAAATGAAACCAAACCGGAGTTGTTCCATTTGAATGTAATCTTCCAGAATCTTCAGTTCATCTTCAAGACTAATCAGTTCTGCATCGCTTGAATCGAGCACTTTCCGGGTTAATCCTGAAAATTTACCAAGGTAACGGTTTGCGCCTTCAATGTCGCTTTTGTTCATCAGGTTTTGGATGGAACTCAAAGCATTAAACATAAAATGCGGATTTAACTGCGACTGGATGGATTTCAGTTTTAACCTGGTTAATTCCTTTTGCTGCCTTGCCTTTAATAGTTTTCGTTTGTTGAAAATATAATTACCCGTAAAAACCAAAGCCAGCAATAACAAAATAACTGAACCCCAGCCAGCTACCTGAATAAAGGAAAATGTTTTTGCTTTTAAAGGTGGAGGAAGAACTTGAAATTTAAATCTGAGTTTTTGGTCTTCTTTAATCTTTGCAAATCCTGAAAGTACTGGTTCAATAACCAATTCATAATTACCAGGGGTATTAAAATGTTGGGAATTAAAATTAAATTCTTCTTCTAAAAAATAAAAATCGATTCGAGTAGTATCTGTTTCAGTTTTAGTACTTTTTATTAAGGACATTTTATAAGGCACCGTAACATGATTCGTAAAAGTAAACTGAAATCTTGAAATACTATCTAGGGGGAAAGCAAGATTTATTGGCATTCCGGTTTGTGGGTCAAAATCCGTAGCATAATTTCGGTTCAATTCTGAAAAATTCAAATTAAAGTAATTTCGTTTTGTACTAACAATTATTTGTGTTACAATGGGTTTAAAATTTACCTTCCAGTCAAGAATTATTCCATCTCTTATCGAATAATCTTTACTGTTTACTACTTCAATTAAAAGTTGTTTTCCGGGAGAATTGAAAGTGCCAAGATTTGCATAAGTAATAACAGGCTTAAAGGGAGGATTTCGTTTAAATCGTTTCTCAAACTCTTCTTTCAAACCATAATTCTTATCTATTTGGGGAATTGGAGACCAGGGAATAATTTCAATACTGTCGTTTTCAACCACATGATATTTATAATCCTGTACATTTTCAGATGTGATTCCCAGTGCTATAATTGTTGCTTCGGTACTGTCGGAGATATTGTAACTTGAAAAGGTTTTCGTATAAGATTGAACTTCGGGGCCATATACCTTTGGCAAATAAGTATTTAACTGTACACCTAAAAAAATTGGACTTCGTGGTTTATTATCTATTTTACTATTTGTTGGAGTATCTTGTTGTAATACCCAAAGATCTTTCAAGTCGATAGTTAATTTAGACGAACCTCTTTCCATAAATCGAAGATCTGTCGATTCAATTGCAAATATTACAGGATTTTTCATTGCTTGTGGAAGTCCGTTAATCTGAGCATTGGTTGTATCTTTTGATTCTTGTGCAGAAGCACTGAATATGAAAGCTAAAAAGAAAAAAACTACAAGCAACGTAATATTGATATTTCTTTTCATGTTGAATTGATTTATGATTTATTTTTCAATAAAACTAACCGAAAGAAAAGACTTAAAAAACAGAGAATGAGAATTTGGTGGGTTTGGGATAGAATTTGGTAAAGATTACTATAAAATGGAAGGCGCTTAGCGGTTCAAATTCGCTTAGTGCCTGGGCTAACAAAACGTGCTTCACTTTTCCAACAAACACAATACAAAGAAATTAAAAGCATTTTCTAACTTTATCATTCATTCTAAAAACGTAACCAAATGAATCGTTCGGTTTTAACTATTGCAATCCTGATTATTTCTGTTTTAATATCTTTTGCCCAGGAACTTTCAAAATCGGTTTTTAACGACAATGAAGGCAATGACAAAACATGGATTTTGTATCAGAACGACAACCAGGCATTGTACAAAATAATTACCAACGAAGCATTTACATTGTTGGAACAACGGGAGCAACACGTTAAAAACCTTTCAACCAAAGCGGATTGGAACATTTACCAAAATGAACTGAAAAGCAAATTTGGGGCTTCGCTGGCAAAATTTCAGAAAACCCCGCTGAATGCAAAAGTCACCGGCAAACTGGACCGTGAATATTTCACGGTCGAGAAAATCATTTTCGAGTCGCACCCCGGTTTTTATGTTACCGCCGCTCTGTTTATTCCCAAAAAACTGCCCAAACCGGCGCCTGCCGTAATATACTGCTCCGGCCACACTGAACTGGGTTTCCGAAGCGATGTTTACCAGCGGGCGATGATAAACCTGGTTGAAAAAGGTTTTGTGGTTTTTGCCTTCGACCCCATCGGTCAGGGCGAACGTTTGCAATACGTTGACCCGCAAGGAAGTGGATACCAAACGAATTGGGATTACTGGCCGTTCAGGTGGCGGCACACAATCGGCGCTGATTGCAGCTTACGACGAACGTGTTTACGCAGTAGCGCCCGAATGTTACATCACCAGTTTTAAACGATTGCTGCAATCCATCGGTCCGCAGGATGCCGAGCAAAACCCGTATCATTTTATCAAAAATGGAATGGACCACGCTGACTTTTTACACATTCGCGCACCAAAACCGGCATTGATTTTAACTACCACCCACGATTTTTTCAGTCAGCAGGGAGCGCGAGAAACGTTTGCTGAAGTGCAAAAATCGTATGCTGCTATAAATTATGCTGAAAACATTCAGTTTACCGAAGATTTTGGGAAACACGAATCAACAAAAAACAACCGCGAAACATTGTACGCCTTCTTTCAAAAACACTTGCAACTTCCGGGCGACAATTCCGACCACGAAATCAAACCTTTTACCGCGGAAGAACTTTGGTGCACACCAACCGAACAAATCGTAACTTCGTTAAAAGGTGAAACTGTTTTCAGCCTGAACCGGAAATATTTTAAAGAAGAAAAAGTCGAACAAAACGAACTGAAAGAAACGATGGCGGAAATCTCCGGAATTGATTTTAACCGCAAATTAACCGCAGCAGTGTTTACCGGGAAAATAACTGCTGAGAATTTCGAAGTAAAAAAGTAT
Organism: Prolixibacteraceae bacterium; assembly: GCA_009773765.1. GTDB lineage: Bacteria > Bacteroidota > Bacteroidia > Bacteroidales > Prolixibacteraceae > Draconibacterium. The sequence goes on from WTWZ01000054.1 coordinate 14,166, forward strand.
TTTCTCGAAAACGATAAAAAAGATTACGCCTTACCAGTTTACGTGATTTCGAAACCCAATTCAAAAATCACAAAAAACCTGGTTTGGCTGCCGGAAGAAGGAAAAGAGAAAATTTTGGATTCCCCGCTATTGGCTGAATTTCTGAATGCTGGTTACACTATAATTTCAGCAGATTTGCCGGGAGTTGGTGAATTGAACGATCCTGATTTTCGTGGTGACGGATTTATTCAGAAAGTTCCATTCAACTATACGTTCGGAGCAAATCTGGTTGGAAAAAGTATTGCCGGAATTCAGGCAGAAGCGATTGATTTGCTGGTTCAGTTCATTCAAAATGATTTTTCTGGAATCAAAACTGATGTTTTTTCTGAAGGAATTATGAATTCGCCGTTATTGCATTTTTCTACATTGAAGTATTCATTCAGAAAAATTGTACTTCTGAATCCACTGGAATCAAATCAGAGCCTTATTCAAACTGAATACTATTCTCCAAAACTGGCTTATGGCGTTGTTCCCGGAAGTCTGACATTTTACGATTTTGAAGATTTGGTTTCGCTGCTTCCTGCAAATTCAGTAAAAATTATAAATCCTGTAAATGCAATGGGAGCAAAAACTACTGAAAATATAAATGAGTCTGAAATTTTGGAATTCTTAAATAACAAGTGATTATTTTATTGGCTCACAGGCTTTTCAAAAACTCTTCACAACCTAAAACCTTAATTTCACTGAAATAAAAATCTTCCTTGTTTTCGGTAATAATGTGGTCGCACTTTTGGTTTATGGCTGAATAATATTCCATTCCGTCCTCAAAATCATGAACTTTGGGATTTGAAATTGCCTGTCTGGTAATTTTTTCATCAATTAAAGTAATTCCAATGTGCTGGCAGAGCAAATCAATTTTTAGTTTTGCCAGTTTTTCTCCGCTTTTTTTACTTGCAAAATAAAACGAAATAGCAAGGCAAAGCGGCGACGTAAACAGTTGAATACTGTGGTTCCCATGCAGGCTCAGCAATCGCGAAGACCACGTAAACAGCGGATATTCCTTATTCAACGTGGCAATTAAAATGTTGGCGTCAATAAATACCCTCATTTCTACCGGTTAAAAAATTCATCTTTTGTGCTTTTCCGGCTTCGCTTTTTGTATTCAGCTTCCCCTTCTGCAACCTGGTTCACCCAATCGGCAACCGGAAAATCTTCAAGGGTTTTGTAATTCCCCGTGGCAATTTGCCTGTAAAGGAATTCTGTGAGCCGCGATAAGCTGATGTTATTGGCCTCTGCAAACTCTTTAGCCCTGTCAATCACATCTTTATTAAAATGAAGTGTTAATTTCGTATCCATAATTTTTGTTTTTTATTCTTTACGTCAAATGTAATATTTTTATACGTAATCTACATAAATTTTGATAGAATTTTTTGGAAAATTAGCATAAATCAAAAAAGCATTCTGATTCACAATCCTGACATCCTGCTGGATATAATTTACCACATAAGGCACATTAGGTCACATAGAGTGGAAATTTATAGAATTCAGTGAAAATGCTAACTTACTGTATAGCAACCATTCTATGTGTTTTCCTATTGTGTCCTAATGTATCTATGTGTTTTTAAATTGATTTCCTGTTTTAGTATGTACCTTTATAGGTGAATATCAAATTGATGTTATTCCTGCATACAAATTTTAAATATAAGACTTAATAAAAAAGAATATGGAATTCGATGAATTGATGAATAAATTTTTGCTGTTAAAAGAAGAAAACCAATTGCTAAGAAAAACCATAGAACGGTTGAAATCTTTGCATGACATTGATTTTCAGGAAAGTAATACCGATTTTTTATATGTTGGACAGCAAGCGATTGCCAACACTAAAGAATCAGAAATTCCTAAAAATGAAGAAAAAGAACTCGTCAATAAACATTCATCCTCTACTGAAAAAATAGAGCTATTCATGTCGCTTTTCAAAGGTCGTGAGGATGTTTATGCCAAACGATGGGAAAATAAAAAACAACAAACTTCAGGATATTCTCCGGCTTGTGCCAACGAATGGGCGCAGGGCATCTGTCTGAAACCAAAGATAAAATGCTCGGCATGCAATCAGAAAAATTATATGAAATTAGACAAGCAGATTATTGAAAACCATCTGCGGGGAAATATTGTTGCCGGTGTTTATCCACTGCTAACTGATGAAACCTGCTGGTTTTTGTCCATTGACTTCGATGATGAAGGGTGGAAAAAAGATATCTATGTACTGCGAAAAGTGTGCTCCTATTTTGATATTCCTGTTGTAGTGGAACGCTCCCGTTCCGGAAATGGCGCCCACGCATGGTTTTTTTTCGACCAACCGGTTCAAGCTACACTGGCCCGCAAATTTGGAAGTGCTATGCTTACTTATGCCATGAATCAGCGCCATGAAATTGCATTTAAGTCTTATGACAGGTTGTTTCCCAATCAGGATACCATGCCCAAAGGAGGTTTTGGAAATTTAATTGCCCTTCCTTTGCAAAAAGCTGCCAGGGAAAACAATAACAGCGTTTTTATTGATGATGATTTTAAACCTTACAAGGATCAATGGGCTTACCTTTCTTCCATCAGAAGATTAACAAAAGATAATATTGAAAGCTTATTTGCTAAGTTATGCAAGGGCAACGAACTCGGCACATTAAAAGAAGATACAGAGGAAATGCCCAAACCATGGGAAACAAGCAAAGTTGTGTTGCAAAACAAGGACTTCCCTGATAGCATTGAAATTGTAAAAGCCAATATGCTTTTCATTCCAAAAGCCGATATTTCGCAAAAAGCGTTGAACCGGATTAAACGATTGGCTGCTTTTAAAAATCCTGAATTTTATAAAGCACAGGCCATGCGGCTTTCCACTTTTAAAAAACCCAGAATAATTTCCTGTTCCGACGAAACTGAGGAATATTTGTGTTTGCCGAGAGGTTGTGAAAACGAACTGAAAGATTTATTGAAAGAAATAAATGTAAAATCAGATTGGGTACTCAAAACCAATTCAGGCCGGCAAATTGAAGTAACTTTTAAAGGAACTCTTCGGGATGATCAACCTACAGCAGTTAGCGAAATGCTTGCACATAATACGGGAGTACTTTGCGGAACCACTGCATTCGGCAAAACTGTAGCAGCTATAAAGATTATTGCTGAAAGAAAAATAAATACACTGATTTTGGTGAACAAAGTTAGTTTGGTTAATCAATGGAAAGAAAAACTTAATGAATTTCTGACGATTAATGAAGCCGTAGAATCGGAAAAACAATCGAACAAAAATCCTAAAAATATTATTGGACAAATAGGTGATGGTAAACAAATCCGAACCGGAATAATCGATATTGCTATCATGCAATCGCTAACCCGCATGGGCGAAGTGAAGGAATTTGTAAAGGACTACGGGATGGTGATTGTGGATGAATGTCACCATGTTCCGGCCTTTAGTTTCGAAATGATTCTAAAAAATGTGAATGCAGAATTTGTTTACGGATTGAGCGCCACACCTGAGCGCAAAGATGGCCACCACCCTATCATATTCATGCACTGCGGCCCAGTCAGATTTCGGGACGATGCAAAAAAACAAGCAGAAAAAAGGCCGTTTGAGCATTACATAATTCCCCGGTTTACAAGTTTCAGAATTCACAGTTTAAATGAAAAAACAGAAAAGGACTGGACAATTAACGAACTGTATGCCGCCGTGGTGACAAATGAAACACGGAATCAACAAATTATTGACGATGTAATTGAATGTCATAAAAATGGAAGGAACTGCCTTGTTTTAACAGAAAGGGTTGAACATGTAAAAATTCTATCAACAGAAATTGGGAAAACAATTCCAGATGTAATTTCAGTAACAGGAGGCATGGGGACAAAAGAAACCCGGAAAACACTTGAAAAAATAACAACTGCACCAGCCGATAAACCAATTGTCTTGGTGGCTTCCGGAAGATTTATCGGTGAAGGTTTTGACGAACCCCGCCTTGATACTCTGTTTTTAGCGATGCCAATTTCATGGAAAGGTACCCTTCAACAATATGCAGGCAGGCTCCATCGATTATTTGCAGGAAAAAATGAGGCGCTCATTTACGATTATGTTGATATTCACGTTCAGGTATTTGAGAAGATGTATAACAGGCGACTTTCAGGTTATGCATCCATCGGGTACAAAGCAAAGGGAGAGAATTTTGCAAACCTGAAGAAAACAAATGACAACGGAAATGTGGATATCATTTTCGATAAGAGTAATTTCCTACCTGTATTTTTAAATGATATTCTGAATGCCAGAAACGAAATTTTGATTGTTAGCCCGTTTGTTACCAAAAGACGAACTCAACAAATGGTTCAGGAGTTGGATTTTGCCATTGCAATTAAAGTAAATATTACAGTTGTCACCCGTCCTGCCAGCGATTTCACGAATAAAGATTTATCGTCATGGAACGATGCAATTGAACAATTAAAAACTGCCAACATCCACCTCGTTTTCAAATCGAACATTCACCAGAAATTTGCCATTTTCGACCAAAAAATCGTTTGGTATGGCAGCATCAACCTCTTCAGTTATGGCGCTGCCGAGGAGAGCATGATGCGGATTGAAAGCACAAAAATTGCTTATGAATTGATTGGCAGTTTGGAGAAAATTTAAAATGAGTAAAAATAAGGTTTTGTCCAATTTGTCAAGCATTAATATTTTGCACCAGAAAATAATAAACAGAATTTATTCGTATATTTGAGCGAATAAATTCGCATTAATTATGAGTGCACTTGAAATTTCGGAAAAAGACTTTTTGATTGGGGCAAAAAAGGGAATTCAAAAATCGCAACTTTTGTCAATTGCCCGCGAATCGGGATTGACATTAACTGAACTTAGTTCTTATTTGCGCATCTCAACAAGGTCAATTCAGGAGAAAGAGCCATCACAACTTATCGCCCCGGGTCCATCTGAACGGGCATTATATATTGCAAAACTTTTCAATATGGGTTTTGGTGTATTTGGTAATCAGGACAAATTTCGAAACTGGCTCAATACGGAGAATCATGCCATGGGAGGAGAAAAACCAGCTTCTTATCTTGATACATTTTCAGGAATACAACTGGTTATCGATGAATTAAACGCCATTGAATACGGATTCTCTGCCTGATGATTGTTTACAGGATTACAAAAAAAGAACATTCTGCCCTTGATGGAATGGGCGGACTTTATGGCCCGGGCAGATGGCACAAAAAGGGATTTCCGGTTATTTACACCTCAGAACATGCTTCGTTGGCTGCATGGGAAAAAATAGTCCATGTAGCTAGTTTCGAAAACTTACAAAACAATCTTTTACTTGTTAAAATTGAGATACCGGAAGGAATTGAAATACAAACTATTCCCCAAAATGTTTTGGTAAAAGGCTGGGACAGTTTCCCTTTTTCAAATGAAACAGTTAACTATGGAACTTCCTTTTTGCTTAAAAAAGAATATCTGGCGCTCAAAGTTCCATCGGTTATTATTCCCGATGAATTCAATATCATTTTAAATCCTCTTCACCCTGAAATACAGGGATGTAAAGTAATCAGCGCAATACCTTTTCTATTCGACAAAAGGGTATCTAAATTTGGCACATAGGCAAACAATAACTGATTCCACATTGTATCTTAAAGAACAGGAAGATGTGGTATAACGAATTCCCTGAAATTTAACCGGTTTACTACCATGGTTTCGGGATTATAATTCGAAGTAAAGGTTTTGGAAAAACTGGCTTTCCTTTTTTCATTCCACTTAAATTGGAACGCAAAGATTTTGTCATTTTGTTTTTCAACATAATCAATTTCCTGTTGCTGGGAAGTGCGCCAGAAAAACGATGATGACTCAATCCTGTGATATTGATTGAATTTCAACCTTTCACTTAAAAGAAAATTTTCCCATAAAGTACCAATATCATTTCGCAATTGAACTGGATTATAGTTACCTATAACAGCATTTCTTATTCCATTATCGTAGAAATAGATTTTTCGGTTGGTTTTAATTTCATCTCTAAGGTTACCGCTAAATGCAGATAATTTATAAACAACAAATGCTTTTTCAAGGATGTCAATATAATTGGCTACTGTTTTTGCGTCAAGTTGTATTAAAGCAGCAATCTCATTATAAGATATTTCATTGCCCAATTGATAGGATAACGCCTGTAACAATTTAATCAACACCTCTGGTTTCTTGATTTTAGCATACATTAATACATCCCTGTACAGGTAACTCGAAGCTAATTCCTTAAGTATAATCTGTTGATCAGCAGGATTCATCAATACATCAGGATAACATCCAAAAACCAATCTGTTTTCAATATCCTGTTCAGCTTTCACATACCCAAAATGGTTTTGCCATTCCTCCCAGGAAACAGGCCACAGATTAAAAGTCCATTTTCGTCCGGTTAGTGGTTCCTGTGTTTTCTCCATCAAATCAAACGAAGATGATCCACTTAAAACTAACTGTACATCTTTAAACTGATCAACAATAATCTTTGAAGTAAGACCGATTTCAGGTATTTTCTGAGCCTCGTCGATAAATACAACTTTGCTTCTGCCAATGATTGCCCGAAGTTGTTCTGTGTTTGGGCGGTTCATCATGACCACTGTATTCGGATCATCGCCTTCCAGGATAAGGGTTTCATGAAGATATGGTTGTAACAGTTTTGCAATCATTGTGGTTTTCCCTGCCTGTCTGGGTCCGGTTATAATAATTGCCTTTTTTGAAAAGAACCGCGTTAATATTTCCTTTTCTATTACCCTTTCTATATTCATCTTTTTTATGCAAATATAGAAGATTTTTAACCAAATCCACAATAACTATATATTTTAAGGAATATAATCCACAATAACTATATATTCTAAGGAATACAATCCACAATAACTATGTATTTTAAGAAATAGGCTTCCTTCAGTTCACTCTTTCATCGGTTTACTCCGCCACCAACTGGCCAGCGCTGAACCGGTAATATTCATTAATGGGCCAAAAATGGCAGGTGCAAGCCCGACGGTTGCGATTTTTCCCATTTGCAGCGCAAGTCCCGATGCCAGTCCGCCATTTTGCATCCCCACTTCGAGCGCTATTGTACGGCGGTCTTTTTCAGGCATTCCGAACAGCCACGACACACCGTAACCTAAAGAGTAACCCGATAGATTGTGAAGTAAGCTTGTTAACAGGAGCAACGCCCCAACCTGTAAAAGGCTGTCGCGGCCAGCAGCAGTTATTATGGTAATGATTACGGCAATTCCAACCATTGAAATCATGGATAGAATTGAACTCATCAGTTTTTTATCGCCTTTCAAAAAATGACGAAGAACAACAGCGCCAATCATCGGTAAAAAATAAAACCAACCCATAGATTTGGCAAAAGCAATCAGAAAACCATTTAAATCAGCATTTTTCGCTTTCATGTAAACCAAATCGGTGAGTATGATAATAATTAGAAATACGGTCAACTGTGAAAGTTTTGATTTTAAATTTTCCTTTCCTTCGTTAAACAGGTTAAAAATAAAACCGGCGATTATCGGGAGGATAATCATATTTAATATATCAAGCATCATACTCCAGAAAGCTATCTCAATAAACTGCCCGCCAAGTGTTTTCATCAGAAAAGGAGTTGTAACCGGTGAAAGAAGTGTTGAAATTGCCGTTATAGTTACCGATAATGCAACGTTTGCTTTGGCGATGTACGACATTACGTTTGATGCCAGTCCGCTTGGTACACAACCGATTAATATAATTCCGGCGGCAATTTCGGGAGGAAAACTGAAAATACTGGAAATAACAAAAGCAACCAGAGGCATAATTAAAAACTGCGCACTGACGCCAATTATTACTCCTTTTGGCATTTTGATGATTCCGGTAAAATCATTCAGGCTCATTTGCGAACCCATTCCAAACATGATAACCTGTAACAGTGGCACAATCAATAATTTATACTGAAATCCGCCCAAAGAAGTAAAGTACTGCGGATAAAACATGGAAGCAGTTACCGCGGTGAATATCCATATTGTGTATGACAATGCCTTAAAAGAAGCAAATCCTCTGACAGAAATGGCAAGTGAAATAAAAAACAAAATCAGAAAAGGGCCTGAAGCCGCAACATTTCCGGAAATAATAAAACCAAGGGATACAATAAGCAAAAAAGCTGCAAGGCAAAGCGCCAACAAGTAAGAGTTAGTTTTCTTCATAATCAAAAGCTATTTAACTCCAGGTGCGGTCGTGCGAGCGTTTGTCGTTCCATTCGTCGGTTGGGGCAAAAAAGGATTTATCGCGCGGGTGCAAGTGTTCCTTCACAACGTCTTCATTCAGTTCAATTCCCAGTCCTGGAGATTCGGGCACAGGCGCAAATCCCTTGACTATAATTGGTTTTCCGTCGGTCATTTTTACCAAATCTTCCCACCAGGGTAAATCAACCGAATGGTGTTCCAATGCGAGGAAATTTTGTGTTGCAGCAGCACAGTGAACATTTGCCATAAACGAAACCGGCGTTCCTGCCTGGTGCATGGCCATGGCAATACCATGTTCCTCTGCGTAATCGCCAATTCGTTTGGTTTCCAGCAATCCGCCCGAAGAAGCTAAATCGGGGTGAACTATATCAACGGCATGATTATCAATAAGCGGTTTGAAGTATTGCAGCAGGTAAATGTCCTCGCCTGTAATAGTTGGCGTTTCCAACGCATCAGTAATTGTTTTCCACTGTTCAGTATAATCCCACGGAACCATATCTTCAAGCCAGGCCAACCTGTATTTTTCAACTGCCTTGCCAAGCCGTATTGAATTATTCAAATCGAAATGGCCATAATGGTCGGTTGAAAGCGGAATATCCCAACCAATCAGTTCGCGGGCGTTGGCAGCGATTTTTGCCAGTTCTTCGAGTCCTTTATCTGTAATCTGAATCTGCGTAAACGGATGTTTGGTATTTCCATAACCCATGTAATTCCGAAGGTCGTACTGTCCCGTGGCCCCGTCCCAAAACTCACTGTTCACCAAAGTATCAGGAATACCCTTTAACGAATTGATGGAAAGATCCATCTTGAGCCAGGTATAACCCTGTTCCTGAGTTCTGTACTTAATCTGTTTTATTTGCTCTTCTTGCGATTTGATAAGCAGGAACCCCGTAAGCTTTGCCGGCAATGTCCCAAAGCGCCATCTCAACAGCACACACTCCACCTGCCTGACGGGCTTGACCCCCGAACTGTTTGATAATTTTGAAAATCATTTCCACGTTACACGGATTTAAGCCAAGAATGCGGCTTTTTAACATCAGGGCATACCTCACATCGGCAGCATCCCTGACTTCGCCTAATCCGTAAATTCCCTGGTTGGTATCAATCCTGATAATTGCAGTTCCACCCATCACAGCGGTTAATGCATAACGCATATCGGTGATTTTTAATTCAGAAGGGCTTGATAAACGCGACACGCCTGACGTTGTGCGTGCGATGGTATCTTCAACCGAAAGTCCTGATAATCCGCCAAGTACAATTCCCCCAAGTGCAGCTTTTTTCAGGAAATCCCGGCGGTTATTACTGGTGGCCGGATTTTCAATTTCAGCTTTTTCTGTTTCCTTTTCACAATTTTCGCGCAATTTATTTTGCGCTGTAATTTGCTGTATTATGCTTTTCATTATAAGTTAGTTTAAGTTTGAATAAAAAAGTTATGTTTTAAAACCGTTTAGTAATTCCTTTCTTTCAGGTAATTATCCAATTCTTCTTTTGTCATCGGCAATTTGCCGGGGTTATTATTCAGCCAGTTCAGGAAATCCTTTTTAATCTCCTCTGTCCATTCGCTGTCGATTTCACCTGCAAGATATTTCTTTTCGCGCAGCCGTTGATGGCCAAACTCATCGCGCAGAGCAGTAATTTCAGAAGTAATAACAAGTTCCTCAACCAAATAAGCAGGGATGAAAACAACCCCATACTTTTTGGCCAGAACCACGTCACCGGGTAACACGGTTGCCCGTCCGATACGGATTGGAGCATTGATGGAAGTGAGCATCATTTGCTGAATGAATGATGGGTCGGAGCCTTTTATCCATCCGTTAAATCCTTTGATTTCCGAAAGGCCTTCCTGATCTCTGACTGAACCGTAAAAAATTACACCGCGTTGCGATTTTGCATAAATCGAATTTCCCAGGTTATCGCCAATCAGTGTACCATCGGCTATTTTGCCGTAACTGTCAGCCACATAAACATCGCCATTTACCAGAATATCTATCGGCCACGAGTTGGTTCCACCCCTTTGTGCTCTTCCTTCTGTTTTTCCCTGTTCTTTTATTTGTTTTTCCATATCAGGACGTAACGGCATATACTGGGCGGTCACCACCCTGCCAGTCATTGCCTCGTCAGGATTGATAATAATCCAATCACCTTCGTACTGGTTGTAAAAACCTTTATTCCGCAAAACACTCCAGGCTTCTTCCACCGAGATGTTTTTCAAGCGTTCGAGTATTGCATCCGGCACTTTTGGCCTTCCATCGGGGAAGCGTTCGCCTTTCCATTCAGAAGTTAAAGACTTGATGTATTCGGGATTAGAACCCACGTGCTGTGCTATGGCAAACATATTGCCAATAAATAACATTGAAATTAACGAGAAGATTTTAATCATTTTGAATAGTTTTTAAATTATAAATTAAACAAAAAAGAATGAAGTTGTTTCCAATAACTATTTAGTACTTGAAAACAGCTTCATTTCTCCTTTAAATCTTTTCTATTTGTCCCACCAAACTTTGGTGGCCAAATTATCGGGACCCTGCCTTTTTATAGCTTCGTTAACATTTTCAGTATTCACCGAAATCTCAGAATTCGGATAAGTTAGCCGGTTAATCCATTCAACTGCCCTTCCGGGATATGGATTAGGTGCCAAAGCAGGAAAATTGCTTCTTCTGAAATTGGCAAAAGCTTCCTGTCCGTTGAGAAATGAAGAAATCCAATACTGGGTATTGATCTGTTCCATTTCTTTACCGGAAACAAGCGGATTAGCTGCAATATATGCATCCCTTGCAGCGGGGTCAACCGCACAGGTTGCATCAACCAATGCCATTTGATTCATGTGAGCCCTTATTCCTTCGGCAAAATAATCAGCGGCATTTCCTGTTGTAATCCAGCCTCTTACACGGGCTTCTGCCAATAAAAGGTTAGTCTGGCTTGCAGTTACTATAAACATCGGTGCTGTTAATTTTACAATGCGATTGCGGTCGGCCTGGCTGTATTCATAAAAACTAGCTAAACCATCGGCCGTTGCCGCAGCAGCAGCAGTTTTATTATCATTTCCCATTGGAATTCCGATTTGATTGGCAGCTACGATTGATGCATTGGCGGGCACTTGATCAGAACCGGATTTTGCTCCCATATACCTAACAGCAATTGAAACAAGCCTTGGATCATTTGTGCTTTTCAATGCGTCAACAAAAGGTTTTGTAAGATAGAAATTGGCAGCTTCAGTTGAATTAAGCGTGTTGCTGATAGGATTTCTGTAATTGGCGTCGTGTCGTACAAATGCATTGTCAATATTCATTGTAATTACTCCACCGTCAAAAGCAGCCTTAACTGCAGCCTGTGCCTGTGCTGGATCAACAGCGCTTAGTCGCATACCTGCCCGAAGTAATAACGAATAGCCAAACTTTTTCCATTTATCCACATTTCCACCGTATAAAATATCGGCAGTTTCTATGTTTCCCGAAGCATTAAGTGCAGCCGATGCTTCTGACAATTCTTTAATTATTTTGGGATAAATAGCCTGCTGGGTTTCATACTTTGGGAAGAATATCTGTGATGTATATCCTTCACCCCCTTCTTCGTAAGGTACATCACCATAGCTATCAGTAATAACCATAAAGGCATAGGCCTGTAAAATTCTGGCCATATTCATTAAGTTAGCTCTGGCCGGATCATCTTTAGTCAACCTGATTATATCTTTGGTATTTTTAATTACATTCCGGTAATAACTTACCCAATTTACATCGAATGTGGTGCGATTTTCCTGATTGAAATTAGCCCCGGTCAATACACCTGAATTTGGCGAAATAATTTGCTGGACAATTCCAATCTCAAAAACAAGAGTAACCACAGAAGTATTAATGACTGCATTATTTAAGATAAATGCAGGATCAACAGACGTAGCTGCAGCTTTGCTAGTATTTATTTCGTCAAAGTCTTTATCACATGAAGTTATCATTGTGAATAAAAGAGCCAGAAAACAAATGTTATATATTTTTTTCATTTTTCCGAAGTATTAAAATTTAACATTAAAATTGAAACCCATACCCCTGGTCGTAGGAAGCCCCGGGGACTCCATTCCTACAAGGTTATCAGAACTATAACCAAAGCTTTCCGGATCAATGTTGTCAACCCATTTCTTTAACATCAGAACATTGTTTGCAACCAAATTAAGAGATAAACCTTTAATTACTAATGCAGATGGCAAATGCTTTGTAAAATCGTAACCCAGAGTAATCTGGCGCAGTTTCCAGTAACCGCCATCATAAATCACAGGTTCAACAAGTGCCTGAGATCTTACAACTTCCCAGTACGATTGTACAGGTGCAACCACCGTATTTTTATTACCATTGGCATCAACACCATCACCAACAACTCCGCCTTCCCTGCCTTCCAGTGTCATTTTATGAAGTCCGTGCCGTACAGCATTGAAATTTGTACCCGATAGCATCATGTTTCCAAGTTTAAAGTCAATCAGGAAAGAAAAATTAATTCCTTTGTAACTGAATGCATTGGTGATTCCCCCTGTCCATTTTGGCAATGCACTTCCAAATAACACTAAATCAGGGGTCCTTAAAGGAAGACCATTGGTTCCGAATATTTTCTGACCGTTTGCATCTCTTTTATAACCAAAACCCGCAATCTGTCCCATTTCTTCACCTACCACTTGCCTTAATTCACCGTTAAAAATATGGGTTCCCACCGTAATGCGTTCTCCCGGAGTTTCAGTTAAAAGGCTTAATACTTCAGTAATATTGTATGCCCCGGCAAAAATAAAGTTCCATTTGAAATCTGCAGTTTTCAGCGGAACCAAATCGAGCATTAACTCAACACCCTGATTCTTGCTTTTTCCGCTGTTAATACGGGTATCAACAAAACCGGATGCATCAGAAATCTGAGCTTGTACAATTTGATCAATCGTTATCTTCCGGTAAACTGAAACATCAAAACTTACACGATTATCAAACATTTTCATTTCCAGTCCCATTTCAGTTTCATTGGTTCTCATTGGCCTTAAATTAGGGTTTGGAACTGTTGAACCTGATGAACCTCCCACAGGTTGCAATGCTCCCGATGGATTGGCAATTAAATTCGAGTTGACGCTGTAAAACAACACATTGGAATATGGCGGAACATCGGTATCGCTACCCACTTCAGCATATGCAGCCCTGACTTTACCAAACGAAAGCCATTCAGGCGCAGAGCTAAATGACTGAGAAAATACATAACTTGCCGAAACTGACGGGTACAAAATACTTCTGTTCTCCGGCGATAATGTTGAAAACCAGTCATTACGAATAGTACCATTTAAATACAACTTGTTTTTGAATGATACTTCTGCAGCTCCGTAAAGTGAATTAACTGCTCGCTCAGAAAGACTGTAAGTTGGATCTTTTGATCTTCCGTTTTGCACTGTATAAAGGTTTCTAACAACAAAGTCAGTTACCTGTACGCTATTCAAATCCGAACGTCTTTTCATCTGGTTTCCACCGGCGGTAATATTCACGCCGAAATCACCAAATTCTTTCGTAGCAGAAATTAATATATCGGCATTTGTTTCTCTGAACCTGCGTGAATCCTGTGTGTAAACACCATTCACAAATCCTGCAGGAGCAGGTGCAAGCGATGCCTGACCGGTTGGAAAATTGTTGTAATCCTGATCGCGCGACCAGTAATCCTGCCCAATACGGCCCTGCACAAATAACCATTTTGTGAAATCATACTTAACCGAGATATTTCCAAAAATCCTGTCCCTTGTAATATTCTGGAATTGGTCGGATAATGTAAAATAAGGATTTGTACGGTTTCTGAATCGTGAATATATATACTCGTTGCCTGCAGCATTATGAGTATTGGCTTTCAGCACATCAAGCGGCATTGAATTCGCCATGGCATACAGGGCAGTTGGAATCGTATTGTCCTGATTCCCCACATTGGGCGGGTTTTCATTGTGTTCGTTGGAATAATTAATATTTCCGTGAAAACTAAGTTTTTCGGTTAAATCATAGGTGAACCCCAGGTTAACTGTATTTCTTTTAAACGTGTTATTGGGTACAATACCATCGCTTGTCATATTGGCAAGCGAAAGGTTCATCCCACCGTTTTCATCATTGGCTGACAAAGTAATTGTGTTGGTAAAGTTCTCCCCGTTTCTGAAAAATTCGTTTATAATTCCCTTCTGCGGTTCGTAAGGAACAGTTATGTTATTAAACAAAACCTGTGTCATTCCTGGCTGAAATTTTTCTCCAAACGACCATTGGCCTGAAGTCGGATTGGGGGTAGTCGGTCGAACTCCTTGTTCTCCCTGTCCATATACATATTGATAATCGGTATAATCTAACGGAGTTTCATTGGTAAAATTCATATTATAAGTAACGCCAATTCCTTTATGTTCACCTTTTGATTTTGTTGTTATCATTATAACTCCATCCTTGGCGCGCGAACCATACAGAGCTGAAGCTGCAGCGCCTTTCAGTACTGTCATACTTTCAATATCATCAGGATTTATACTCGATAGCCCATCACCCCCGTCTGAAGTATTGCCACCGCCCCTAACTCCAAAAGAGGTATCGGAACCGACATTATTTGGGTTGGCGCCAAAATTGGTATTGTCAATCGGAACGCCGTTTACAACAATCAATGGGTTATTTTGTCCTGAAATAGAAGACTGGCCCCTGATTCGTATTTTTGAAGTACCACTGGGACCAGTACCTAAACCTGAAATACTTACCCCTGCAATTTTACCTGTCAGGGCATTCATTAGGTTCGGAGTACGGTTTATTGTAAGTTGTTCAGAACTTACTTGTGAAGTACCATAACCAAGGCTTTTACTTTCCTTTCTAATTCCAAGCGCTGTTACAACTACTTCGCCAAGTCCAATGGCTTCCTCTTTCATAGAAACATTAATAACCGCCTGATTACCAACTGATACATCTTGCGGTTGCATTCCTACAAATGAAAAATGAAGAATGGCATTTCCTGAAACATCAGAAATTGAATAATTACCATCTGCATTAGTAACAGTCCCATGGGTTGTTCCCCTTATTACAATTGATACACCTGAAAGTGGCTGTCCATTTGCATCAGTTACTTTCCCCGAAACTGTTTGTTGTTGATAAACAATTGCTGAAACTTGCAAAAACGAAGTTAGAGTTATTATCAAAAACAACACTAACCTGCCGAAAAAATTAAGACTATTTCCTGAATAGCAGGAAATTTTAAATTCATTTTTTTTCATAAGTTTGTTTTATTTACGTTAGATACAATTTGTTTTGTACTCACAATTTTGACCAATTAACCACATAAAACTTTTTATTTTGAATGGCTATGTCAAATTAGTTTTAATAATTAGCACATAATTCAGACCCTCCTATAATATTTAATGATTATTTTTTGAATTTAAATTTATAAATTAATTCGATGATACCAAATTATACAATTGTGCAAAATCTAACCTCCAAAAATATCCGGAAAATATACCAACATTGATGAAAGCCAGAGCAGTCCAAAATGCAATTGTAATACCCAACACCTCGGGATGCCACACAAATATGGCTGCCAGCAGTATCAAAACAATTCCAAAAAATTAAACCGTACTTAAAATTTGGATTATTTGTTTTTTTCAGTATTAACGAGTTTCGTATAGCAATAATACCTCTGAATAATAGCCACAAACTAATTAAAAATGTAATTAACAAGAGCAAAGGCGATTGGATTAGCCATATCCCAAAAACCACCATTATTACACATTTAAACAAAACCAGCCACCATGACGCGCTTTCTGTTTTTGCTAATAAATCTACCTGTAAATTTCTTCTTCTTTTTGATATCCTTCCGAAATAACCGTAAGTTTCAGGTTTTCACGGTTCACGATAATTCCATCGTGAAAAACCGATGGCACCAACATTTCTCCATTACTGATGGTTTGAAAAGTTCTTTCATACTCTTCTCCGTTTCCCAGTTTCATTGCCAGTTCAGCGGCAGTTGCAGCCAGTTTTTCGTAAGGTTTGTAAATAGTGCAAGTCTGATGACGGGCAACAATTTCCTGCAAATTATGAAGATCGGCATCCATTCCGGCTAAAAGCACTTGTCCCTCTTTACCGGCTTCAGCCAATGCCTTCATTACACCCCGTGCAATTGCATCATTACCGGCAATAATAGCATCAACATCTTTTGTATTTTTTAAGATTTTCTGTGCATGGGCATATCCTTCGGCTTCGTCCCATGCTTCGGTAAATTCGTTGTAAACAATTTTAATATCCCCTTTTTCAACCAAAGGCTGCAGTTCGTTCATCTGGCCTAAATATAAAAACTTACTGTTATTATCGGCTTTTGCCCCTCCAATGAGAGCATATTTGCCAACTGGTTTAATTCTAGTCAGATAGTTTGCTTGTAACTCGCCAATTTTAACATTGTCGGTAGAAACGTAAAAATCGAGTTTGCAATTTTTAATCAACCGGTCGTATGAAATAACTTTCACGTTTTTGGCATGGGCTTCCCTTACAATTTCAGCAGCGGCAAACTGGTCAACAGGTACCACTATTAAAACGTCAACACCGTTGGCGAGCAGTTCTTTTGCCTGATCCAGTTGTTTGCTGGCATCGTTGTCGGCAATTTTAACTTTTACAGTTCCACCAAGTTCCTGGACTTTTTCGATTAAAAAGTCCCTGTCGTTTTCCCACCTTTCATGATCCAACGCATGAATTAAGAAACCAACTTCAACAGGTCCGGTCTCCTTTTTACTGCATCCAATCATTAAAGTAACTGCGAGAAAAAAACAAATCAAATACTTCATCTGATAATTCATAATATTGTTTTTAGTCATGTTCCAAACAATTTACGGATTATTGTCAAAAAGGGTTAAGTATAAACAATCAGACTTAGGTTGTTATGCAACACACAATTTTTTGTAACCTTTTTTAAGGTTGACTTCAGAAATTCTGGATTTCGGTATAAAGTTGCTGAACCGGTAAACCCATAACATTGAAAAAAGAGCCTTCGATGTGGGTAATTCCAATGTATCCAATCCACTCCTGAATGCCATACGCGCCAGCCTTATCGAGCGGATTATATTCGGAAACATAATACTCAATTTCGGACAGTGACAATTCTTTGAACCGTACATTTGAAACTGAAAAGAATGATTTTTGTTTATGAATTGAGGTCAAACAAACACCTGTGATTACCTGATGTTCGTTCGCGCTTAATTTTTGAAGTATTTTAATTGCTTCCTGTTTATTTTCCGGTTTTCCAAGAACTTCGCCATTTAACCAAACAATGGTATCGGCGGTTATCAGCAAATCATTTTCTTTCAGTTTATCCATCAGGGATTTCGATTTAAGCTCAGCAAGAAAAACTGGGATTTCCTCCTTGAAAAGATGTTCCGGGAAATTTTCTTCCACCTCCTTTATAACTACCTGAAAATTAATTCCCAACGAGTGAAGTAACTCCTGGCGGCGGGGCGATTTTGAAGCGAGGATATAATTATACCCAGGTAACCAATTCATTTCAAAACGCATTATTTAAAATCATTTCCTGGGTGAACCATTTATTTTGAGCCCGTAATGTTTGCTCAATAACGTCGCGAACACAACCTTCACCCCCGTTTTTATCTGAAATGTATTTCGAAATTGCTTTGATATCGGCTACTGCATCTTTCGGGCAAACTGGTATTCCAACTTTTGTCATAATGTTATAATCGACCAAATCGTCGCCCATAAATAAAATATTTTTGGCCTCAATGCCTGTTTTCTCCATAAAATCATACAAACATTCCGCTTTGTTGCGCACTTTGTCGTAATAATAAATTACACCCAGTTTTTCGTGCCGTAACCTCACCCGTTCGGTATAACCACCTGTGATAACTGCAACCGGAAAACCAAGATTTACCGCATTCCGAATGGCAAAACCATCTTTAACATTGGCTGTGCGGACAGGATCCCCTTCCTCGTTTAACGGCGAAGTATCGCGCGATAAAACACCATCAACATCAAAAATAAAGGCTTTTATATTCTTTAATTCATCTTTGAAAAATGCCATGATTTATTTTTTATAATGTTCAAAAATACTTTTTGCAACCGACATGTACAATTGCCGGTATTCGCCAAAATTATTTAATGCCTGCAAATGTGAATTAATAATATTCTCATCGAAACGAACTGCAGGCCCGGTCTGGGCTTTTCCCGGGGATATGTCCTGAACTTTTTTGGCAGTTTCTATAATTAAAGGTTTCAAAACTTCGAACGGGATATTTTTCGATTTCAAAATTTCGGCAGCTATTGTATAAAAATGATTCACAAAATTGCACGCGAAAACTGCTGAAATATGCAGCATCTTTCTGTTTTCAGAATTTAAAACAGAAACTGAACTGGAGATTTCACGTGCAAGATTAACCAACAATTCTCCATTTTTAATTGAATTGGATTCTATAAAAATGGGGATTTCACTAAAATCCACTTCCCTGCTTTTGGAAAATGTTTGTAAAGGATAAAAAACACCTGTATTTTCACAATAATTTTCAAGAATTGAAAGAGGCAAACTACCGGAACAATGAACTATCAGTTTGTTGCCAAAATTAATTTGCGATAAAACTTCGTCAACTGCAGAATCTTTGAGTGCTACAAAGTAAATATCAGCATTTTTATAAATCTCATTTGCAGAAGTGGTATATTTTACTGAAAGAAAACCAGCCAGTTCTTTTGCCGATTTTTCTGTTCGGCTGTAAACCTGTACTATATTAAAACCCTTATTTTGCAATGCTTTTGAAAGATGCGTTGCAAGATTTCCAGCCCCTATGAAACAAAAATTCAGGCTCATTAATTTTGAATTCATGATTCAAAAATAACAAGCCTGAACGAATGTACCAATTGATTTTCTTCAATATGGCCCGATTATTTTTTCAAGGCGGCATTCAACCTGTCGTTCACAACTTTCCAATTTACAACATTCCAGAAATTATTTACATAATCTACCCTTTTGTTCTGATATTTAAGATAATACGCATGTTCCCATACATCGAGTCCCAAAATTGGCGTACCCCGCTCTTCCACAACATCCATCAAAGGATTATCCTGGTTAGCTGTTGAAGAAACGAACAGTTTTCCGTTTTTATCAACCGACAACCAAGCCCAACCACTTCCAAAACGGGTCATTGCTGCTTTGTTAAATGTTTCCTTAAATGCATTAACCGAACCAAATTCCTTTTCGATGGCAGCTTTTAACTGAGCATGAATTTCATTTTTCACCGGTGTCATATTTTCCCAGAAAAGGTTGTGATTGTAATGGCCCCCTGCATTGTTACGTATGGTTGCCGAATGTTTGCCCATGTTTGAAAAAATCTGTTCCAGTGGAGTTTTCAACATATCGGTTCCTTCGGCAGCAGTCATAAAATTTGTGTAATAAGCCTTGTGATGACGCGAATAGTGAATTTCCATGGTTTGTGCGTCAATGTACGGTTCTAAAGCGTTATAAGCATATCCGAGTTCAGGGAATTTATGGCCGTCGAAACCTGCTGAACCTTTAGTGAATGAACTCAATAATCCAACCGTTAAAGTTGATATTAAAACTATTCCAACCAGTGATAAAATATTTCTTCTTTTCATTTTGTATAAATTTTGATTTTTAAACTGAAACAAGAAGAAGACAAAAAGGTTCGTTTTAAAATCATAGATAGAATTGATGAATGATTTATTTTAGGCTATAACTTTATGAGATTCATGCAAACAGGAACAATTTACTTATCGGGAAGAATTAAATAAAAATCGCTATCATAAACTACAAACAGGCAATAGAAAAAAAGGAAAAATGAACTTCCCATGTGGGTCTCGAAATTTGAATCGGCAAAGTTGGCAAAAAATAGGAAAACGAGAAAAATCAGGAATAAGGGATCACTGTAACTTTTACTTTTAATTACCGGGTAAGCAATAAAGAAAACAATAATCACTAAACCCAAAAAACCAAATTTCACCATATAGTTCAAATACTGATTGTGCGATGAAGCATAAAGGCTTTCTTCAAGTTTTGAATTATTGCTTATGTATGCTTTTTTAAATTCGGCTTTCCAGTTTCCTGCCCCTACCCCAACCCAGAAATTATTTTTAATTATAGTGAGTGCCGCTTTGGTAAATTCAATTCGCTGTGAAAACGACTTGTAATTGGGGTTTCCGGTTTCGGAATACATATAAAACTCCCAAACTGTTTGATAAATACGGGGATAGAAAGTGTACTTTTTTTGTTGAAATATGATGTTTGATATTCCGTTTTCCACATTTTGAATATCCTGCACAGTTAATGATTTTATTCCTTCGGCATCCTTTTTCATCCCTTTCGATGTGAGGTACCGGATAAGAGTAGAATATAAAGGATACCCGTTTGGCAATAAACCGTCATATTTTTTGGTGGAAATTTTGTTCCACTCTTCACGCATTTCATCGTGACAAACATATAAAAACGTGTAACGACCGTTTTCCACTGCCGGATTTTCGAAATCATGCTCATAAGGATTACCAAGTGCTGTGGTTTTTTCGATTGTTTCACGATTTATTTTTTCAATTTTATAAAACGAATTTATAATTACAAGAATATAAAAAACAGGTCCTAAAATCAAAACAACAAGTAATGAGTGTAAAATAATCCTGTATTTTTTCTGAGCCTGAATCAGCAGAAAAACTGCAAATATTAAACTTGCCCCGAAAGCAATTAATCCTGTTAAGGATTGCTGAAAAAAAAGAAAAAGGAGAAAATAAATAGCCACTAACAGCAAACCTGCTTTAATGTATTTATTTAATCGTTCTTTGTTTTTTTGAATAAGAATAACAAGAAACCAAAAAATTAAAATCAACTGAAAACTAAACCGAATATGCGAGATTAAACTTATTTTATGCACTCCAAAATTCTCGGGTTCACTTCTGACAAACCAGTTAACCAGAGCAACCACAGTGGCAACAAAAATGGAAATTGCAAAAGCGTAGAACAAAAATCTCTTTTGAAATGGTTTTAACGGTTTACCTAAAATAAATGCAAAAGGAATTACTAAAAAGAACATTGTTTTCTGAAGGTCATAAAGTGAATTTCCTGGTTTGTAAAAAATGATGAAACTCAACAGATAAATCAGGAATATTCCAGGTATAAAAAGTAAAATACGGTTTTGTTTCAATCTGTTCAGTTTATTTGACCAACTGTCTTCAACTAAAGCAGTAAATAAAATAATCCCACCAAAAATAGATACAAGGGCCTGAGAAAAAGGCAAAATCAAAACAAAGAACAAAAGGGAAATAAAAAACCAGGTAATTTCTAATTTTTGGGTAAATATTTTAATCATTAAATATTTATTTTCATTGAAACGAATAACAAAAAGAGATATTGTAAACGCTCGCCAATAAAAAAAGCCCGTGCTCAGAAGAACACGGGCCTTGTAAAGTTGGCAGCGACCTACTCTCCCACTGTTACGCAGTACCATCGGCGCTGGCGGGCTTAACTTCTCTGTTCGGTATGGGAAGAGGTGGTGCCCCGCC
>WTWZ01000055.1 GCA_009773765.1 Prolixibacteraceae bacterium
AATTGAAAACGTTGGTACATCTTGCCAACAGATACCTCATTGCCCTAAGGTAAGGCCCATAAACAAACTAACAGAAAATATTTATTCCCTGAATTGTTGCAACCTGGAGTTTGATTTTTTTTCTCGTAATTTTTTTATTACACGATAAAAAATCAATGATGCCCTGTTATAACGTTGGACTACTTTGAATGAAAAGTTATCTGTTCAGGAATAAAAGATATTTACAGGCTACAATGACCGTTTATAAATGATGAGCAAAATAATTATTGAATTACATGAGAAATTTAATCATCCCTCCAAGTTGATCACCATCTGGTTTATGGACAGGAACATTAACCTTGCTGACTACATTTTCAGAATTTGATAAAATGCTTGTACTTTAGTCTTTTACATAAACTACATTTATGCATGATATACAATTCAAAAAAATAAAATTATTTCCGGAAATAATTTTTAGTAAAAAATCGTTTATTTAGAATTTTTTACTAAACTGGTTCATTTGATAAACCATTATACATTAAACGGGATAAATTAGTACATTCTCATTTTTAAAGAATTGAAATTTTAGGGTCATAATATTTTTCAATTCGTGGTTATATTTTTGGTTTATTCCCTGAAAAAAATCAGTTATTGCCAGATGGAATTTCGCAGGCGTTTCATAATATTTGGCATATAATATAGTTTTCTTTGCAAACTTCCATAAGCGCTCAATGATGTTCAAGTTAGGGGAATATGATGGTAAAAACAAGAGTGCAATATTTAATTCTTTAGCTGTTTCTTCAACGAGTTTACAGTGTTGGTACCTTGCGTTGTCCAAGACGATTTTCAAAGGCATGTCCCCATAATGTTGCCTAAGTTGCAACAAAAATGAAACGATGGTTTGGGCACTGATAAAAGTGGTATTTGTAATGGCATCGACAGCGCCCAATACGTTAATCCTGTTTCGCCCCGAAGATGCTTTGACAAATAGCCGGGCAATGCACCACAATGCGCATAAGTAAGGCCCTAATATAAAATGGGCGGCATCCATAAAAAGCAAATGGCAATCCCCGTTTTTTGCTTCCTGGATTGCCGGTTCCAATGTTGTTTTTACCCATTGCTGTTGTTTTTCTGTATCTGCTTTTGCCGGGATATGGCCGGTTTTGATGTACCGCAACCCGTGATGTTTCATAAATGTACGTACCTGTGAAGGGCTACGGCTGATGCCCGTCATTTCTTCAATCCGCGACTTTGCTTCCCGGGCGCTCATCGGGGGGCGCTGGGTGAAAGAGTTCAATATGCTTCCAGAATAGTTTTCCAGCTCACTTTTATTTGTACCATAATTATACTGGCAAAGCGATTCAAAACCACCGGTTTGGTAGCACTGCGCCCAACGGCTTACCGAATGCCGGTGCAGTCCGGCTATTTCCCCTGTCTTTGCATCAGAAAATTTAGTAGTTGCCTTTATATAAACAGCGTGTGTCCTTTTTTGAACAATTGGGCACGGATAATGATATCTTTCGTAATTTAGCCTTTGGATTTCGGCCTGGCCGAGATTTCTATGAAGCATATCAATAGGTTTTGGTTGAACCCAAAGTGATATGCTTCTTTTTATAAATCCAACACCTTCAGATAAAAGTAAATAACAAACTGTTGTGAATAACCGAATTGCTATATTGTGAACCTTAATCAATTGTATAAATTTATCCCGTTTTTAGTATAATATCAGAAATAGAATGAATTCATATTTGAAATTTTCCCTGAATATCTTGATTCCTTTTGCCAAATGTTTTTCTACCATGGTTACCGAAATATTTAGTTTTTCAGCAATTTCAAGGTTTTTAAAGCCATCAATCCAACGCATCCTAAATACAACTTTACATTTTTCAGGCATCAATTCTATTAATTTATTCATCGATTTTTGTAATTCTTCTTCAAGGGTTAGCTCAGTTTTTTCCTTAAAAAAATCAAAATAATACAATTGTTGTGAAGATGAATATTTCTGTCTGAAAATATATTTTTCTTCAACAAGTTGATGTTTTAGATAATCCAGACATGCATTTTTTGTTATTTTCATCAAAAATGCCGAAATAGGTTTATCGTCATCTAACTCTTCACGTTTTATCCATAGCGTAGTGAAAACATCCTGGACTAAATCTTCAGCAAAAAAATCATCATTTACAATTGAATGGGCAAAAGCGTATAAACGTGAATAAAAGCGTTTAAACACATATTCAAAAGTATCTGTATCGCCTTTTTTAATTTTGCTATTCAATTCAAATTCAGTCATTTATAAACTTAAATCGTTATCCTTGTTAAGGTTTGCAATATACATTTATATTAATCGTTTACAATCTAGTGTTGAGAATTGTTTTGACTGACATTACAGGTGATAGCTAAACTCATATCTCATGTGCTTTCCGGTATTGCAATTTTTTTAACTATTTTCAATGCCTGGGCTATCTCGATGATATTATGCCAACCAACGTAAAAACCATGATGAGCAACGAATACAAGAGCCGCGAAATGGTGAAAACCCACGATGTGATTATCGGTACTGTGCTGATTCAGGGAGCGAAAGCACCCCGCCACGTAACACAGGACATGCTGAAAACCATTCGTCCCGGTACTGTCCTGGTTGACGTTGAAGTTGACCAGAGTGGATGTTTTTGAAACCACTTCTTTCACTGTTCATTCTGAACCTATTTATTGTCGACAGCATAATTCACTATTGTGTAGCCAATATGCCGGGAGCTGTGCCGCGCACTTCAACCATTGTTTTATTAAATGCAACCCTTCCGAATGCCATTGAAATAGCTGCCAAAGGATGGAAAAAAGCTTATATCGTTAGCTTTCCTCTGCAAAAAGGATTGAATGTGGTTGACGGGAAAGTGGATTACAAAGTTGTGACATAGGTATTTAACCTGCCTTATTTTGAAGTCGAACTGTATTGTAAAAAAAATAATGAATAGTCTTAAAAAACCGTTACAGATTTTAATTCTACTTTGACACATTTATAAATTCGTCTTTATAATATCGGTTAACCCAACTTGCAATATCTAACTTGTAATTTCCATATAATCAGTGCCAACCGTTTTTCGGGATTGCTTTTCGGGTAACAAGGATTTTCGTATCCAGGGTTGGTATTTGTACCCGAGAGCATCATAAATTTCGCGTGCTTTGGTTTCGGGCTTGCTGTATTTACGGATATATATTTTCTGGTCGTTTTTGTTCTGCATGGTAACTGTTGCCGCTTTCTGTGTGTTCATAATCCTTACGATATGCGACCAGTCGTGGTGTATCCCTTTTGCTTTTAAACGGTAACGGATGGTACTCACCAACTGGTAAACCAACACAGCAAGGAACAGGTGTGCCATCGTGTTTTCATCGGTTTTATGGAAAAGCAATGGAACTGTTGTTGCAGTTTTTTGGGGTTTCGTATTTGGAAAAACGGTTTTTTAGCTCTGTATTTTCAAGTGACAACTCATCGGATTTCTGTTTGAGTGCATCAATAATCATATGTAACCCCTGATACTCTTTCAACATGGGGTAAAAATATCTCCGTAATTGATAATTACCCTGTATTTGAATACCAAGTTATCAAACCGGCATCGCCCAAATTGTTCATAACAGTAGGTTTTTGAAAATTATGTAATGGAGAATTGGATATTTGTAGGAATATTTAAAACCAAATGTTAATAACACGAAACCACCGGCTTTAAAACCCTTAACCCCAGAAACTTATTAACACAGAAAAGAAAGGGTTCTTAATAACAATGGATTTCTTAAATTTGATACTGATTAGTTACGTTTTTTTTAATTCATTTCTACAAGTTCAAAAGTGCGGGCTATTCCACCAAAAACGGCAAATTGGCCGTAGAAAATTGTTTGTTCCCATCTGAAACATAAACAAAAAGCCGGTATGCACCTTTTTCTACTGGGGTGGTAAAACTGATCTCCCTTTTTTGCTGCTGAATCAATCCCTGAATCACATCCGGGGTTTTTTCCCCCTGTCCGGCATACGAAGCGTAAACTGCTTCGGGCCTGATTTCCCAGTGAAAGGTTAATTCATCTTTATCCGGATCGGTGGCAGTAACAACCGCTTTGTGTGCTGTTCCTGCTTTGAGAATAATATCCTGATAACGAACAAATTCGTTAATGTTCATTGAATCTGCCACCGGGGCCAGGTTAACATCCCGTCCGCCGGTCCAAAGCATTTTCATGAGTTTGGGCAACGGAGTTTCCTCGCCTTTTTCATTAAACATGCTGAACCAGGTGTGGGTGGTTTCCTGCTTATGGTACCAGTAAAAAACATAAGAACCCAGGCATTTGCCTGTTTCGATAGCTTTGCGGTATTTTTGCTCGTAACAATCCAGCTTTTCCCTTCCGGTTTGTTCGTAAGGCGCTCCCCATGCGGTTTTTGGCACTTCCCAATAACCATCCGGGCCCCATTCGGCAATTACAAACGGTTTGTTCCATCCATATTTCTTCAGGGTTTCGGGTAAAGTATAAATATCACCGTAAGTATTTATCCCTAGCAAATCGAGATCGGGGCATTGTTTCACAATCTCGGCAACTTTTTCCATACTGCTTGTCCCGATTACTGTCATTACAGGATGGTTTGGGTCAATTCTCTTTATTGCTTTTGCCGCATCGTTAATGGCGTCCCAGAGTTTGGGATTGTAAGGTTTGTTCCCGGGAATCCAGTCAATTTCGTTCCCAATAGCCCACATCATTACCGCAGGATGATCTTTGGTTTTCTGGACGATTTCAACAATCTTTTCCGTCTGTTTTTTTACAGCTTCCGTGTCGTTATAGTCAAACCCATATCGCTCTGAATTTGCAGGCAGGTTAACCAACGCCTTTAACCCAAGCAGATGTGCTTTGTCGAGTTCCTCTTTTCGGAAACCTATCCTAACTGAATTGCCACCATATTCCTTTACCTTTTCAAGATAAGTATGGCCAACTACCCCTTTGATAAAATACGGTTTGTTATTCAAGAGTAATTGCCAGTTTCCCTGATTAGTAATGATTTGTACCTGTTGTGAATAGGATTTTACTGAAAAAAGTACAAACATTAACAGGAAGTATGTGGTAATAATAGTTTTCATTTTTTTCATTTTTAAAATTCTTAAAACCTTAAATATTCTGAAATCAGAGTTTTAAATTGGTGGTTTTTCCCTTTACGGTTTTCAAATCATACGTTTTGCCGGCATAAATTACTTTGCATTGATTTCCTGATTTATTTAAAATGGCGGCTTTGGTAATTTTTCCACCTTTCCATTCCATTTCTATTTCAAATCCGCCACGGGCACAAATTCCTTTCACTGATCCGGCATCCCAGCTTTCTGGGAGTGCGGGCATTAGGCGTATTTCATTTTCAGTTGATTGGACCAGCATTTCGGCAAACGCTGCCGAACCTCCAAAATTACCATCAATCTGAAATGGGGGGTGTGCATCTAAAAGATTGGGATAAGTTCCGCCGCCACCGCTGTAATTTGTGCGCATTCCATCGGGTTCAACATATTTTAAAAGTTCGCGGATCATTTTGTAGGCACGGTTTCCATCGCCCAACCGCGCCCAAAGGTTAATTCTCCATCCTTTCGACCAGCCGGTGGTTTCGTCGCCTTTGATTTCGAGGGTTTTACGGCAGGCATCAGCCAGTTCGGGCGTGGTATGCGGAGTGATATTATGCCCGGGATGCAACCCGAAAAGGTGTGTTTGATGCCGGTGTTGTGGCTCAGCATCTTCCCAGTCGTAATACCACTCCTGCAAATTTCCTTTCTTTCCAATCTGATAAGGATGCAGCCGGGCAAGTGCTTCCTCCAGTTTTTGCCTGAATTCTGCATCGGTATTTAACACTTTTGAAGCCTGTATTACCTGTGTGAAACAGTCGCGGATCATGGCCAAATCGGCTGTTGCCCCATATAGTGTTGCACCGGTATAACCTTTATCGGTAATGTAACGGTTTTCAGGCGAAGTTGAAGGCGAAGTAATCAGCCGCCCGTTTTTATCCTCTATCAGCCATTCAAGGCAGAATTCGGCTGCTCCGCGGATAATTGGGTAACCTTCGTTTTTCAGCCACTCTTTGTTCTGGGTAAATGTGTAATGTTCCCAAAGATGTGTACTCAGCCAGGGCCCGCCAAAATACCAGTTGGCCCAAACCGGGTCGCCACCGCCAAAGTTACCCACCGGATTGCTCATTGCCCAGATATCGGAATTATGACAGGCTGTCCATCCGTTTTCAACGCCTAAAAATGTTTTGGCGGTAACCTTTCCGGTTTCAGCAATATTTTTAATGAAACTTAACATGGGCTGGTGCATTTCAGAAAGGTTGGTGGTTTCGGCGCCCCAGTAATTCTCCTGCGCATTGATATTAATGGTGTAGTTGCTGCTCCAGGGCGGACGCAGGTAATGATTCCAGATTCCCTGCAAATTGGCGGGAACTCCGGGCGTACGCGAACTGCTAATAAGTAAATATCTTCCAAACTGAAAGTAAAGAATTTCCAGGTTTTTGTCTTCCTTCCCTTCGGCATATCGTTTTAAACGTTGGTCGGTGGGCAGGTTGGGGGCTGTGGTTTTTCCCAAATCGAGTTTTACCCGGTTGAAATAAGTTTGATAATCAGCAATGTGTGCTTTTTTTAACTGTTCAAAAGTTTTTAACGATGCTTTTTTCAGTTGTTCATCAGCAATTGCCAGATTATCCAATCCTTCGGTTGCAGGATTTTTGTTGAAGCCATTGAAACTTGTGGCCATTGAAACCAAAATCAACGCTTCGGTAGCATTTTTTGCGCCTATGGTACTATCGGTTTTTACAATTTCCCCATCAATGTTTTTTACCGAGAAAAGTGATGAAAAACGGGTTCCCCTGTTTTCGTCGAAAACCACTGCATTTTCAATATTTCCGGTGTAATTGGGCATTGCAACCACAGGGGCATAGCCGCTGGCTGAAAGTTCGCTGCCAGTTACAGAAACTTTGTATTTTAAAAGACTTTCAAATTTTACATCGAAATCAAGTTTTCCTTTTTTATCGCTGGTAATGCGAATTACGAAAACCTGGTCGGGGTGCGAAATAAAATATTCGCGGGTGTATTTCACGCCTTCCACTTCGTAATTCACTTTTGAAACTGCGTTTGAGATATCCAGTTCGCGATAATAATTACTGGGTTTTTCACCGGTTTTAAAGTTGATAATCATCGTACCGAGTGGTGCATACGATTCTGAAAATTTACCTTGTATTTTTTTCTGTAACTGGTCGGCCAGTTGGTAATCTTCATTCTTTAACGCTGCCCTGATGGCCGGAATATTTTTGTATGCTTCCGGGTTCATGTTCGGATTAACCGGTTCGCCCGACCAAAGTGTGGCATCATTCAGAAAAATTTTGTCAGATTCAACCCCTCCAAAAACCGAGGCTCCTGCTTTTCCGTTTCCAAGTACCAGGGTTTCCTCGAAATAAAGCGCTGGTTGGTTGTACCACAACTTATCGGGGGATTGGGAAAAAGCTGGGAAACTTAGTATTCCCAGTACAAAAATCATTAGGTTTTTCATCGGTTAGGTTTTTGAAATATCAACAAAAATAGCAAAGTATTGGATTATTCCATTGAAAGTTGAAAAATGATAGTTTTAAAGAATTTCTAAAAAAACCAACTGTTTATCAAGGTTTATTTAACCTCAAAACTTTATGTTTGCGGCTTGAATTTAAAAATTGAAACACAGTGAAAAAATTAATTTATTTAACATTGATTGCTGCAAGTGTGATTTCGTGCAGCCAACCAACAAAAACAACACAAAACATGAATCCATTTTTTGAAACCTACTCCACACCTTACGAGGTGCCGCCGTTTGACAAAATTCTGAATGCGCATTATTTACCTGCATTTCAGGAAGGAATGAAACAACATGCCGCCGATATTGAAAATATTGTGCTTGTAACTTCAGCCCCCGATTTTGCAAACACAATTGAAGCGCTCGACCGCAGTGGCGAATTGCTCACCAAAGTTTCGGCGGTATTTTTCAATGTTAAAGAAGCTAATACCAACGACTCGATAAACTCGATTGCTGAAGAAGTTGCCCCCTTACTTTCGCAACACCGCGATGCCATTGTACTTAACGCTGCGCTGTTTGCCAAAGTGAAAGCAGTTTATGATCATAAAGAAAGTCTGCAGCTCAATCCCGAACAGGCAAGGTTGCTTGCAGAAACCTTCAAAAATTTTGTTCGTGGCGGCGCAAACCTTTCTGCCGAAAAAAAGGAAGAACTCAAGAAAGTAAACGAACAACTTTCGCTTCTTGAACTGAAATTCGATAAAAACCTTTTGGCAGAAACCAATTCCTACAAACTGGTGATCGACAAACAGGAAGACCTTGCCGGATTGCCGGAAAATGTGGTTGCCGGCGCTGCCGAACAGGCAAAAGCCGATGGTATGGAAGGCAAATGGGTGTTTACACTCCAGAAACCAAGCTGGATTCCTTTCGTAACCTATTCAGAAAAACGCGAACTGCGTGAGCAGCTTTACAAAGCCATGTATAACCGCGGCAATAACGCCAACGAAAACGACAACAAAGCCATTATCAACCAATTTATTAACCTGCGCCTGCAAAAAGCCAATATTCTGGGTTACGAAAGTTGGTCGGCGTATGTACTCGATAATACTATGGCCAGGAAACCTGAAAATGTGTACGCATTGCTTCAGAAAGTTTTTGATCCGGCTATTGTACGTGCAAAAGAAGAAGTAGCTGATATGCAGAAAATGGTTGATAAAGAAGGCGGTAATTTTAAGATTGAAAGCTGGGACTGGTGGTATTATGCCGAAAAAGTGCGCAAGGCAAAATACGATTTGGATGAAGAGCAGCTTCGGCCTTATTTCGAGCTAAACAACGTTCGCGACGGCGCTTTTGCTGTTGCCACAAAATTATTTGGCCTTACTTTTACCAAACTCGAAGACATGCCATTGTATCATCCCGAATGTGAAGTGTTTGAAGTAAATGATGCCGACGGTTCGCATATTGGTGTGATTTACCTCGACTACTTCCCGCGCGAATCGAAAAAAGGTGGCGCATGGATGACCAACTACCGGGAACAGAAAACCTCAGCCGATGGGAAAAATATTCGCCCGGTGGTTTCGCTTACCTGCAACTTCTCGAAACCTGTGGCCGGCAAACCAGCGCTTTTGAGTTATGATGAAGTGGAAACTTTTTTTCATGAGTTTGGCCATGGCCTGCACGGACTTTTGTCGCAATGTACTTATGTAAGCATTGCCGGGACCAACGTTTCACGCGACTTTGTTGAATTGCCGGCGCAAATTATGGAGCATTGGGCAGCCGAGCCCGAAGTGCTGAAAATGTATGCCAAACATTACCAGTCAGGCGAAGTGATTCCGCAGGAACTGATTGACAAAATGAACAAAGCCGGAAAATTCAACCAGGGTTTTGTAACCTCCGAATTTATAGCCGCAGCATTCCTCGATATGGATTTCCACACCATTACAACTCCGGGCGAAACCGATTTAAATGAATTTGAAAAGAAATCGATGGAAAAAATCGGGCTGATAAATGAAATCATACCGCGTTACCGTCCAACCTATTTTGCACATGCTTTCTCATGGGGCTATTCAAGTGGCTACTACAGTTACATCTGGGCCGAAGTGCTTGATGCCGATGCATTTAATGCGTTTAAAGAAACCGGGGACATTTTCAACCAGGATGTTGCAAAATCGTTTCGAACCAACATACTCGAACGAGGCAACATCGACGAACCAATGAAGCTTTACCTCAATTTCCGCGGCAAAGAACCAGGAATTGAACCGCTCCTGAAAAACAGGGGGTTGTTGTAACCCGATTGAGATATTTCAGAAAAACGCTGTTCAGATGTAAGTTTGGGCAGCGTTTCTTTTAGGGTTATTTTAGTTTAACTTTTAAATTATTAAAAAACGATATTATCCGGTGAGGTTCCAATCCGGTTGTCTGGTTTTTGCATAATTTTTTCGATAGTCAGAACGTTATAAAATCAGGATGTCCTCCTGTTCGGGCGTTTTTGTCGAGTTTCTCAATTTTGGCCATATCAACCTCCGAAAGTTCAAAATCGAAAATATCGGCATTCGAAATTATCCTTTCAGGAGTTACCGATTTTGGGATAGTTACCACACTTTTTTGAATATCCCAGCGAAGTACTATCTGTACCGGGTTCTTCCCGTATTTGGCTGCAAGTTCCTGCATTAAGGGAATGTCGGTTACCCGGCCTTTCATAACCGGGCTCCAGGCTTAGGGCTGAATGCCTTTCCGGCGGCACATTTCGAGCAAACCGGGTTGTAAAAGTTCGGGATGAAATTCGTACTGATTGACAGCGGGCATGATTTTACACCCTGGCAGAAATTCATCGAGGTGATGTTCCAGGAAATTGCTGATACGATAGCTATCGTATTATAATCCTGTTCTGTTTTTATTGTCTTATATCCATAATCAAATTGTTTTAGCATCAATTTTATCGCAATGGTTACTGAACTTTTCCAAAGTTTAAAAACTTTGGAAAAGATGAAAAACCCGAACGTCTGATTTATGCCAGCAATATCTCCGCTGGTATTTTTAATCCTTTGTATAATGACTTTACCATTTTAAGGGTCAGTTTTCTTTTTCTGTTTAAAATCTCACTAACCCTGCTTTGGCTTCCAAGATATTTTACCATATCCTCTTTTGTCATACCCATTTGTTCCATTCTGAATTTTATTGCATCAATGGGGTCAGGCGGGGCAATTGGATAATGATTCATTTCGTAGGATTCAACCAAAGTAACCAGTAAATCCAATTCATCACCATTAAGAGTATCCTTTTCTGACCCCCACAATTCTTCAATCCTTTTAATTGCTGAATTATAATCCTGTTCTGTTTTTATTGGTCTTATATCCATAATCAAATTGTTTTAGCATCAATCTTATCGTATTGTTTATGAGTTCCGATAAACCTTACAAAAATTACCTGGAATTCATAATCAATCGCAACTATCAACCGGTAATCGTTGCCTTTTATATTAAAAACTACTCTCCCTTCACCAACAAAGCTTGCATTTTTATATTGTTGTCTTAGTTCGTTTGGATTTTTCCATTCCGCTGTTTTAACATCATGATACCATGCTCGCAAAGATGGTTCCGAATCTGAGTACTCAGGTTTCTCAAAAAAAT
The DNA here is from genome assembly GCA_009773765.1 of Prolixibacteraceae bacterium. Classification (GTDB taxonomy): domain Bacteria; phylum Bacteroidota; class Bacteroidia; order Bacteroidales; family Prolixibacteraceae; genus Draconibacterium. The sequence goes on from WTWZ01000055.1 coordinate 11,151, forward strand.
CTCTTAAAGTCCTGAAAGCAATAATTCTCATTTTGCAAAAGTATAAAATATTCTTCGCATTTCCCGTTTTGGGATATAAATGTTTAGATACTGCATCTTGTGAACTTTTCCAAATTTTTAAACTTTGGAAAAGATGAAAAACCGGAAGGAGCCAAAACCAAAAACCGTTTTTTATCGAGTGGTAATTCGTTGTTTATTATTGGAGGGAATTGCACATTCGCACCAGCAGAGTAAGGTTTTTCTTCTATTTTGAAACAGATACAGTTTTCTTGCTGGTTCCTAAATGTTGCTTACCAGTCAGTGATGCCAGGGTTCGATGCAAAGGATTGAGGATAGTTACACCTATGATTTCTTTTGAATCAGACTGTACCCTGATAATTGTACCTTCACCAATATCAACTCCTTCTGCTTTTTGAGGATTACCAAAAGAGAGATAAAGCACATCAGCTTCTGCATCGTAATCCCATTTTATTTTGTCTTTTCTTTCCGATATATTTAAGGTTTCCATAGTACACGTCTTTTTTTGTTAATACTTCTGCTAAAGTATGCAGTTAAAATGAATCCATCAGATTACAAAAAATGTGATTTATTCTTTCATCGGTCAGGCGAATAAGAATGTTGTTCTTTGAGTTGGCAGAAATCATCTTTACAAGCTTTAATTTTAAACAATTACCGACAGCTTTCGCAAAATGCGATACCTTAAATATCAACCGGATTTTGGTTTAAAAGTACTGAATATTTACAACTTAGCCAATATTGTTAAACTTGTTGTGGGTGAACTTTTCCAAAGTTTTAAAACTTTGGAAAAGTTGAAAAACCGGAAGATTTCAAAACCAAATACTGGTTTTTATGGTCTGGTATTTATTGTTTAGTATTCGCATGGATTGCAAATCAGCGCCTTCGTGGGGTCATCATTAGCACATTTTGCATTTTCCTCTTTCGACCAGTTTACAACACCTTCTCATTCGGGTCATTTACATGATTTACATCAACTAATAAAAACTTTAAAACATTATACTAAAAATCGTATTTTTGACTTGGCTTCAAATTGAGAATCAAGCAATGAATCAAGAGTTAGGTGATTATCTAAAGTCTAAAGCAAAAGCATCCGGTGATTTTATATCAATTTATTTGCCGAGTGCATATCATACTTTAGATGTTTTAACCCATTTCTTTTTTGCAAAAAAACATGAATGGTTTGCAATCTGTTTTTTGGATGACTATTTTCAATGCCATGCAATTTGGTTAGAAAAAGGTCCGGATAATTTGGGTGTTTCTGTAATAATTTCAAAAGAAACTGCAATTGAATTTGCAAAATTAAACAACTTTACAAACATAATAATAGCTCATAATCACATAGTTACTTCTGATGATTTATCATTTTATAAATCAAAAGGAATAAATATGAATCCATTAACTGAGAATAGGAGACAACATTACTTAAGATTTAGTGAACCTGATAAGAATTATTATAAATTATGGTTGGCAGAATGTGAAAAAAAGAATCTTGGCCTTATATCAGCAGTTATTACTGCTGGCGAGTTATATACTGAAGGACATCAGAAAATTCTAAATAATATTGCGGCTAATAAACCAATTGAGAGAGGATTTAGAAGTAATACAATTCAATCTAACGTAACCACTACAAAACAGCCTGTTAGTTATAAAAAATTAATATTTAAAGCAGGTACACCAACTTCAAAATTGTCTGAATATAAGGGACTTATTGGCTATTTCGGATTGAGTAATTGGTGGAATACAAATTTTACATTGGAAGAACAAAGCTATATTTCACATTGTTACAATAATAAAATATATGCATATGATACTAAGATAAATGATAAATTAACGTTTTTGTTTGATTGCATGTTAACAGAAAAGGATATTGAAAAATGGTTAGAAGATTTAAAAGAAGAAGAAGAGGAAAAACTTGAATGGACTGAATCATTATTCGAATTTTTAAGCTCTCTAATTATAGGATATGAAAACGTTAAGGATAGAGAAATCTCTATCAAAATTCTTGAAAATGCGGAAAAACTTATAAACGAATCTACTCCAATCTTAGACGTACATTTTTTTTATATTAACAAAATAACAACATATTACAAACTTCGTAACGTTAATTCAAAGTATTTAGAAATTGCTTTGTTCGCTTGTAAACAACAAGTAGGTATTAGTCATCTTGCATCAAAAGCTTTCAGAAATTTTACAAAAGAACGTTTTATTCCAAACCGAAAAATTTATGAAAAATTTATGAAATTATTCGAAGAAGAAAGAAAATATGAAGAAGTAATTTTTATTCCAAGTCATACAGGTTATGAAAAATTAACAAAATTATTGGAAAAAGAAAGAAAATATGAAGAAGTAATTGCTTTGTGTCAAAAAGCTCAAAATGAAGGTTGGAATGGAGATTGGCAAAATAGGATTGAAAGATGTAAAATAAAACTGAGCAAACAACACCCTTAAAACCTTGCTGGCGTGGATTTGCAAACCGTTCCAATGTTAGAAAACGGTTCATCCATCACAATTTTCTAGTTCCTAACTTTGGATATAAAGATGGTGCAACAGTTCATTTTATCAGAATTGGAGGTGCCAAATTGGCTTCTCCAAAATTTTCACTTTTCCATTTTAAAAGGACAAATTATATAAACAGCGCCAATTTGGGTGAATCAAAAAGTAATAAAATCCGGATGTCCGCCAATTCTGGCGTTTTTATCAAGCTTGTCGATTTTGGCCATGTCTTCATCGCTGAGTTCAAAATCAAAAATATCGGCATTCGAAATTATTCTTTCAGGAGTTACCGATTTTGGAATAGTTATCACACCTTTTTGAATATCCCAGCGAAGCACAATCTGCACCGGATTCTTTCCGTATTTGGCTGCAAGTTCCTGCATTAATGGAATGTCGTTTACCCGTCCCTTCATCATCGGCGCCCAGGCTTCGAGCTGGATTCCACGTTTCCGGCAATATTCAAGCAAATCGGGCTGAATGAGTTCTGGGTGAAATTCAACCTGGTTCACAGTCGGCATAATTTTACACTCGGGCAAAAATTCATCGAGGTGATGTACAAGAAAATTGCTGATTCCGATGGCGTGAACGCGGCCTTTGGCATACAATTCTTCCAAAGCCTTCCAGGTTTCAACCGAACGTTTTCCTTTGGGCCAGTGAATCAGGTATAAATCGAGATAATCCATCTGCAATCTTTCAAGACTTGCTTCGTATGCAGCCAGCGTGGTTTTGTAACCCTGGTCGGTATTCCAGACTTTTGACGTGATAAAAATTTCTTCGCGCGGAATACCGCTTGCCTTTACAGCTTTTCCAACACCTCGTTCGTTTTTGTAAATAGCTGCCGTATCAATGTGCCGGTAACCATTTTGCAAAGCCACTTTCACAGCATTTTCAACCTCTTCCCCTTCGTTTGAAAGAAAAACTCCCAACCCAAACCAGGGCATTTCAACCCCGTTGTTCAGTTTAACTTTTGATGAAATATTCATTTTCGCGTTCAGTTTTTGTTGAGCTTCGAAATTAATGTTTTTTGGACAGATGCCGTTTTTATGCTGCCCAATTGAAAGGAATATTTTAGTTTTGTCGGAATTTTGAAATCATCACATAATGAAAGTTTACAAATTTGGCGGGGCATCGGTGAAAGATGCAGGGGCAGTTAAAAACGTCGCCCAAATCATTAAACGGGAACAGGATACAATGGTTGTGGTTATTTCGGCCATGGGAAAAATGACCAACCTGCTCGAAACGCTGGTAAGGGCCTATTTCGAAAAGTCGGTCAAAAAATGGGAAATATTCAATCAGTTCAGGAACTATCATCTTGAAATTACCAACCAGCTTTTCGACAACAACGGAATGCCCGAAAGTGTGCTTGCACAATTTGCCGAGCTTGAAATGAAACTGAAAAGAAATCCTTCGTTCGATTACAATTACGAGTACGACCAGATTATCTGTTTTGGCGAACTGGTATCAACCCAAATTGTGAGCGATTACCTTAATTTTACGGGTATTTCAAATCAATGGGCCGATGTAAGAAATTGCCTCCGGACCGATGAAATGTACCGCGATGCCAATGTTGACTGGGGATTAACTGAACAATTGGTGAATGAAATATTTAATTTCGACAACCAGCGGCTTTATATAACCCAGGGTTTTATCGGTTCCACAATCATCAACCAAACCACCACTTTGGGCCGCGAAGGTTCGGATTTTACAGCCGCAATTCTTGGCAATGTATTAAATGCCGAAAGTGTTTCTATCTGGAAAGACGTTCCGGGAGTGTTGAGCGCCGATCCGAAAAAAATGGACGGAACCGTAAAAATCGATTCGCTGTCGTACCGCGAGGCGGTGGAAATGACCCACTCGGGCGCACAGGTTATTCACCCCAAAACCATGAAACCGCTGCACAACAAAAAAATTCCGCTGTATGTAAAATCATTTATGGCACCCGACGAACCCGGAACTGTTATTCACGCCATCGACCATAAAATTGAACTGCCACCCATTTTCATAATGAAAGAAAACCAGGTTTTAATTACGCTTTCGCCCAAAGACTTTTCGTTTATCAGTATTGAAGATATTGACCGTGTGGTTAATTTTCTGCTCGAAAACCGGGTGAAAATTACACTTATGCAACAATCGGCTATCGACTTAAACCTGGTACTTGACGCCCCCGAAGCCGACTGGGAAGAAATTTTCAGCAAACTGTCACCCTACTATACCATTCGTTACAATACCGATTTGGTGCTAATTACTATCAGGCACTACACCGAAGAAGTACTCGACTGGATGGTAAAGGAAAAAGACATTTATCTTGAACAGCATAGCCGGCTAACGGCCCGTATGCTTGTAAAACAATAACATTCAAAAATTTATTTGAATAAACCCCTGAGTGCTGTAATTTTACGTGTTTATCAATTACACATAATAGAAAACTTCGGAAAAATGAAGAATAAAAGGATATTACCTTACGCAATTGGCTTTTTAGTTATCGTAATTGTTTTGCTTGTTGTTGGCAGGAAAATGGGTTGGTTTGGGAAAGAATTCTCGTTGAGTGTGGCTACCGAAACAGTTAACAAAACAACATTAACCGAGTTTATCACTGCCAACGGAAAAATTCAGCCTGAAACCCAGGTTAAAATCAGCCCCGATGTTTCAGGAGAGGTAATTGAACTTTATGTGGAAGAGGGCGATGAAATTCAGGCAGGGAAACTGTTGTGTGTTATAAAACCCGAAATTTACGTGTCGGCTCTGAACAGGGCAGAAGCAACTTTAAACTCATCAAAAGCCCGGCAGGCTCAGGCCGAAGCCCAGCAAATTGAGCGCGAGCTTGCTTTTAAACGCGCTAAACAGCTTTTCGACAAAAACACGATACCGGTTTCAGAATTTGAAACAGCGCAGGCTGCATATCGGGTAGCACAGGCAGAGGTGAAGGCAGCACAATATTCTGTTAAAAGCGCCGAAGCCTCGGTTTCAGAAGCGCGCGAGCAATTGACAAAAACAAAAATTTACGCACCCATTTCAGGCACCATTTCGGCATTAAATATCGAAAAAGGCGAGCGCGTTGTTGGAACCAGTATGATGATTGGTACAGAAATGATGGTGGTTGCCGACCTTAACCGGATGGAAGTTCAGGTTGACGTAAATGAAAATGATATTGTAAAAGTAACCAAATTCGACACTGCACTGGTTGAAGTTGATGCTTATCTTAACCGAAAATTTAAAGGAATAGTTACCGAAATTGCAAACTCGGCAAGCACCATTGGAACTACTGCTGACCAGGTTACCAATTTCGAGGTTAAAGTACTTTTACTGAAGGAATCGTACAAGGATTTGATTGATAGTGTTTCAGGCAACCTTTACCCTTTCAGGCCGGGAATGTCGGCTGCTGTTGATATTCTGACCGAATCGCGCGAAAATATACTTACTGTGCCCATTTCGGCTGTAACTACCCGTGTTAAAAAGAAAGGCGGTGGAACAGAGGAAGTAAGCGATGTTGCTGTAAAGGCTGATGAGGAAAATGAAACATCCTCGTCTGACAGCGAAAAAGTAACTGAAAAAGAAGAAAAACAGGAGGTTGTTTTTGTTCTCAATGGCAACAGGGTTAAGAAAACCGAAGTTAAGACCGGAATCCAGGACAACACTAATATCCAGATTATTGAAGGATTGCAGGAAGGCGACGAAATTGTAGTTGCGCCATTCAATGCCATCAACAAAACCTTGAAAGACAGTATGCTGGTGAAAAAGGTTTCTGAAGAGGACCTGTTTAAAGTGAAATAGAAATAACTAATTGTTCCGGGTTATTTTTGAATCTATTTTTTC
>WTWZ01000056.1 GCA_009773765.1 Prolixibacteraceae bacterium
AATTGAAAACGTTGGTACATCTTGCCAACAGATACCTCATTGCCCTAAGGTAAGGCCCATAAACAAACTAACAGAAAATATTTATTCCCTGAATTGTTGTAATTTCGACAAACTTTTTGCAAAACTGAAAATACATTTTATATTTGCAACGCTTTTCTGAAAAGGAAAACACGTTCAGAAGTAACAATATAATTTTAGGGCGATTAGCTCAGTCGGTTCAGAGCATCTGGTTTACACCCAGAGGGTCGGGGGTTCGAATCCCTCATCGCCCACTTGAAAATGATTACCGTAATTGAAAATCAATCAGTTACGGTTTTTTATTTTAGTGCTTGCACGAATATTGCACAACTCATGAAAATCGGACATTCTTTTTTACTGGTTTTCCGCTGCCAAATCGTATGCTTCCCATTCGGTTAGTACCGGCTGCACCTTCCTGATTTTGATGTAGCTGTCGGTTGTTTCCTGAGTTGTTTCCAAGTATTCTTTTCCTTTATTTTGAATAAACTATTTTTCTAAATGCAGTTATTTCGTCTATTTTTACTTTCAAATGATAAATCCCATTTGAAATCTCCTGGTTTTCTTCATTTTTCCCATCCCACGTTAACCGGTGAATACCGCTGTTCAGTAATTTCCCTGTTTGCAGGAATTTTACCCGCTGCCCCAACTGGTTCAACACCTCAACCTGTAATTCAGAATCTTTTGTGAGTTTAATCTCAATGGTAACCTCATCGCTGAACGGATTTGGGTAACAGTTGATTACGGGCTGATTTGTACCAGCGATTCTTCCTTGCAGACTTGTTGCCAAATCAACTTGTGCAAATAATGAACTGCCCTTTTCAAAAATAGTCTTACTCTGGTTGAGTGGTTGTATTGTCAGCGGATATTCATTGCCATTTCTGAATAACTTGAGTGTAATTGAATTTCCTTCGGAATAACCGTTGTTACCTTCAATCCCATCAATTGCCGAAACAGGAATACTGATTGAATTTCGATTAACGATTATCGATTGCAGATTTGAGATTCGTGCAGAACCAACACAAATGTTCCCATCAAAAATTCCAATTTCATCGCCTTCAATAATTCCCGATTCTGTAAGGTTTACAAGATTGATGTTCATGTGTTCGGTTCCGTTGCCTTTAAATGCCGGAATAAAATGACCCGAAGTTAAAATTTCAGGCATTATTACTTCCGATTTGCTTCCGCTTTCATCCAATTTTAATACACAATCGCTGGTCACATTTACATTGTACCCTTCGCCGGGCTTAAAGTTATTAATACCATTTTTCCAGCTTCCAAATATTCCCCAGTCTTCTATGGTTTTACCCGCTTCGTCCATCACCTTTTTTAACTTTCCTGCATCAATCAGCGACTGAAAAACTTCCATTCCATCCTGCTCGTTTTGTGATGGCCACGAAATAATATTCCATCCTTTTTTCAACTCTATTTCAAATGGAAACTGATTGGGTGTGCCTTCCACTATTAATGTTGTCGCTGTATTTACATTTACCTTGTATCCTTCAGTACCAATTACATTGCCAATATTATTTTTCCAGCTACCATAAACGCCCCAGTCTTCAACCGTCTTTCCCGTTTCGGCCATTACTTTTTTCAGTTTGCTATCAGTAATAAGCGGCTGAAAAATACTCATCATATTCTCGTTTTCAGGCACTACATTCAGCGAAATAATATTCCATCCAACATTTAAATCAATATTTTGCTGAACCGTAACTCTTTCCTGTACCGTTAAACTCCCGTTTTGCATCGAATAAAGAATATTCTCTGAACCTGAGTTACTTAAAAGCCCGGTACTTAATGTCAACTGATAATTTCCGACGGGCATTGCGAGGTATGCTTTAAAAGGAATTTTGATTAACGGACCAGATTCGCCGGTAAAGCTTTTCTGTCCACCTGACCAGGCAACTACCCTTAACTTCCCGGCGCTAATAAGTGTTGCAGCAAAACCGTGATCTAATTTTCGGGCAGTGAGTGCAATTCCATCCAAAGCAGGTGTTAAACCGTCCGGAAAATCCAAATCAAACTGGAAGGCCACAAAAGGTTCTTTATTGCATACTTCAACCTGCAAATCCACTTTATTACCCTGCATTACCGAATATGAACCTGCAATGATATAATTTGGCACATAGGCATTGCCTGAAAGTTGCACAGTAAAAGGATTTTCATCTGCATCGTTGCTGATAATTTTCAGCGTACCGTTGCTCACTCCCTTTATAGTTTTTACAAAACAGACCGGCAAATCGAAATATCCGGATGGTGCAACCGAAAAAGGCAGCGACTGACTGCTTTTAAATAGATCGTTTGAAAACATCAGTTGCGACACATTGAGTTGTTCCTGTCCGTAATTATAAATCCGGAGGGTTTGATTTCCTTCGGAGAATACCGAAACATCGCCAAAATTGAGCGGACTATCGGTGTGAATATCGGGCGAGGTAATCTGAAGCGATCCGTTGTATGACTCAGAAAGGATGTTTTCACCGCCGGTACTGGCAATGATTACGTTGCTGATTTGTACCGGGTAATATCCGGCAACTCCTTTCAAATCGAAATCGAGCGAGAGAATTTTTCCACTGGTTCCGGCGAAGTTTTTTCCCGAGGCGGAAAAGGCTATCACACGTAATGTGCTGCTGTTTATCGTATCAGCTTGAACGCCATGATCTTGAACACGAAATAAATCAGCCGAACCATTTAAGTATTTCATTGGTGACGGCAGGTTGACATCAAACTGAAAACCGGTAAACGGTTCCATATTGTTGATCGTAAATTCAAGTCTTGCAGAACTTCCCGATGCCGCTAAAATACTTCCGGTGTGGATTTCGTTAACTGCAAATCCAACTGCATTGAGTGTAATTGTTGCTTCCGGCGTATCCGGGTCATTCGACAGGATTTTCATCTGTTTTGAATAAGTGCCCTTCACCGCTGGGGCAAAAACAACCGAAACCTGGCGACTTTGCCCTGCTGTAAGCGTAAATCCGCCCGACTCGGGCGAATTAAACTGGGCATCGGCAAAAGTGATTCCGCTAACCACAAGATTTTGGTTTCCGGTATTTTGAACGTTTATATATTGGTTTCCGGTAGTTAAAAGCGCAACCCTTCCAAAATCAATGGATGTGGCTGAACTTTGAATATTGGGGCCAAGTACGGTTACAGCACCATTTTGAATAGAATGAGCCAGTGATTGTGACTGACTGTTTCCCAATACAGTATTGTTTAATATTATGGAATAACTGCCGGGAACAGTTCCTGCCTTTAAGTTAAACGAAATCAAAGTTCCGGAACTGCCTGTAAATGCAGTATTGCTGGCAGAATAGGCAATTAACCGTAGCGAATTGCCCAGCAAACTGGCGCTTAAAGTGTGACCGGAGGAGCGTGCGGGATTTAACAGAGCCGATTCTGCAACATAACTGAATCCGGCAGGGATTGGAATATCGGCCTGAAATGCGACAAAAGCATCGGTGTTGTCAACCTGCACTTGCACAACACATTCCCCTCCTGTATTAACGGAAACAGAAACCGTTCGAATGATATACGCAGCCTTGACTCCGGTGGAAGAAAATAAGATAACCAGTGCCAGAATTATGTTTGTTATCAGTTTCTTCATATTTCTTTTTTTTGTAACACAAAGGTTCACAAAGGTTTCACGAAGAACCACTGAGAGAAAACTCCGTGCAACTTCGTCTTTACTTTTAGTAACTCTGTGTAATTTTTTATTCTCACTGTACTATCATTTTTTTAACTCCTGCCACAGCCATTTTCCCTTCCCTCATTATTTCGAGCCGGTAAACCAGCATTCCCTTGTGGCCGTTGGTATTCCAGTGCAACAAGTTTTCACCAACTACCGGGTTTTTCAATGGCAACACTGCCACTTCCTGGCCGGTGATGTTGATGATTCGCACGACCAGTTCATCAATTGGTTCGCTGACTATTACGGGAATTGTTGTGGTTTTATTGAATGGATTTGGGTAGTTCTGTCCCAGGGAAGCAACACCTTCGCCGAGTTCGCGCAAATTCCATAAACCAGTGGAAAGGTAATTCACTGTTAGCGGTGAGCCGGTTTTGTCGCCCATTATCATATTCGTAATACCGCTGCCTTTTTTCAATCTGAGCAGTGGAATGTGGTTACCGGCGGCAATTGTTTTGCCGGTGAGGCTGTAAACAATCAGCCGCAGCGTATTATCTTTTACGCTGAAGCCGGATTCAAATCCATTAATTGCTGCCAATCTTTCTATTTCATTTATTTCTGAAACACCTGTAATGTCAAACTGAATAGCACCAACCGGCACCGTTGCGTCGGCAAAGAGCGTATCGTTTTGCAGGTAAAGATTAACTGTGCCAGCTTCTGCAAGGCTGCCCGATTTGCCCGGGTTAAGTACTTTGTTAACTGTGGCCACAATATCGAGTACATTAATTTGTCCATCGCCATTTACATCGGCTGCCTCAAAAATAAAGGGCTGCGGGTTTTGGTTGAGCAGGTAAGCCACAATGGTAGTAACATCCAATACATTTACCGACAAATCGCCATTGGCATCACCCAAAGCGGCGGTAAACGGAATAGCGGCGACAATTTTTGAAGAATCGGTTTCGGTTAAATTGGTACGAAGAATTTTGTAATAGTAGAAATACTTTTTGTTGGGAACCACTGCATAATCGGTGTAAACCGTATCCGAGATAAGAGTATTGTTAATCATTACCGGCTTGCCAAGTGTGGAATCGTTAATCTGTTCCCTGCGGTACATATTAAAACCCAGACCATCCTGCAAATCTGCGTTGTTCCATTCCAAAGCAACTTTGCCCAAACCGGGTGTTGCCTGAAATTCAGTTGAAGCCGAACCGGCTGCATCCACAATTACCCGGAAACGACGGTCTTCGATCGGTATCTCGAAATGGTCGGTGTCTTTTGCGCCGGTAACCCTGATGGTATTGATTCCATCGCCCGATGTTAATCCAACATTACCGTAAACCTTATAAATGGTGGAATCAGCGCTCCATGCGCCATTAGAAGCAATTGCAGTTTGCGTATAAGGATACCTCACCCCCATTGAAACTGTTGGTGGGAATTTTGTATCCATTGGCCGGTTAAAATAAACCTCAAACTTTTGCTGTCCCACACCCAAAGGGTCTAACTGTTCAAACTCATCCTGGGCATCTTTGCCATTAACTAATACTTTCCATACAATTCCATGAGCCTCGCGGGAAGGGCGGCTCATTTTTTTTGTGATATCGAACCATGTTCCAATTCCTCTTTCCGGGAAATCATAGATTCGATCATGAATTTTATCTTCGTTGTTTGTTCCATAATATAAAGAATCAAGTTTAAATATATTGAACGCTCCATATGTACTAATAATCAATTCCTTTCCTGAATATACGTTTGAATTAGAGAATATATTATTTTTATAGAAATATGAAGTTTGGGATAGATAATAACCTTGAATTGCACCTGCATGGTCTATCCAGTTAGTTTTTGTAAAATTATTTATAACATTATTTTTTGTAAACGTTTTATTAAGGTTAATTGTAGAGTAAGTTGACAAATTATTATAAAAACATGATTTTTCAACAATTGATTCTCGTCCTTCTCCTAAATAGCAAATGCTTTGCTGTGAATTATTATTACGAAATATACAGTTGCTTAATTGCAAATTGCTTGTGCCAACTAAAAAAGAATGACTGTCTGAATTAGTTTTTTCTAACACGATAAATTTCCCATTAAAATTTGAGGATTGTTCAAGTTTGATCCATTTCCATCCCTGCCCAAGATCACGTTTAGTAAATGTAATAAGACTATCGCAAAGGCCAATAGCAATAACATTACCTGCAACTATCAATGATTTATTGTCAACAAACTTCAAAGTTGTTCCTGGCTTTATGGTCAACGTAACCCCTAATGGAATAGCAATATTATCCGTAATGATATAATGTTTATTCGGATATAAAGTCATATTGGCACTGATAATACCTTTCAATTCAATTCCATTTTCGACATTAATTGCAACGGATTGGCTTTTTTCTCCCAAATGGTCTCCGTGCCAGGTTTTCAAGTTAAAACCAATATCCCGCCCATCAGCTACATCACTTCCAATCTTTATTTTTAGCGCAATTGTATTAAAACGTGTTGCATAAGCCGATACTGAACCAACAGTTGCTTCAGATGTGAGAATAGTTGCGATAGATTGGTCTTCAAATTCGCCAAATTCAATACCCACTTTAACATCGTTGGCCTGTCCCCAGGTATTACGCACCGTCACTTTAATTTCAATGGTTTCACCGGCATCGGGTCGCCCATCGCGGTCGCCATCAATGGTGTCCTGCAATTCATAAGATACAATTTGAAGTTTGGGTTCTGGAATGATGTTCAAAGCCGCCTCCAAATCGATGTGTTGGTTGATGGAATTAATAAAATTGCCAAAAAGTAATTCCTGCGATTCGATTGGTTTTAGTTTCCTGTATAGCGAAACTGCCCCAGCAACAAGTGGAGTTGCCATGGAAGTCCCATTATATTCGCGATAGTTTCCACCAGGAACACAAGATATGATTGTGGAACCAGGTGCTTTTAACTCGTAATTTTCCAAATCAGGATAATTGGAAAAAACGGGGCCATCCTGGTCGAAATTGGAAAATCCAGCCCGACTGCTGTTTAAATTAGCTTCAACTCCCAAAACAAACGAATAAGCACCAGGAAACATTCTTGCGCCAATTCTTCTGTCAGGACAAAGTCCAGGGCCAATACAAAGACCATCGTTCCCTGCCGCAGCTACTAACCCAGTAGTTGCATAGGCATTAGCCAATGCATTTTTCAGAGTGAGCGATTCAGCATAACTGCCAAAACTCATGTTCAATATCGTTGCGCCATTGTTTACTGCATAGGTTACACCTTGTGCAATATTAGCAGCATCGCCACGGCCAGAGGATTGGAATACTTTTATGGGCATGATTTTCGCATTCCAGTTAACACCCGAGATACCAATTCCATTATTTCCAACTGCTGCGGCAATACCTGCCACATGAGTTCCGTGGCTGTTGTCGTCTTTGGGGGCATTGTCGTTGTTAATAAAATCCCAACCCCAGGTATCGTCAATTTTGCCGTTACCATCATCATCCATCCCGTTGCCAGGCATTTCATTTTTATTATTCCAGATGTTCTTTTTCAGGTCGGGGTGCTCGTCGTCAACACCAGTATCTAAAATGGCAATGATTGAAGTGGAATCGCCGGTGGTAGTGTTCCACACATCATCGATATTACAGGCGGGTATTCCCCACTGCGAGTTGTACAGCGGGTCGTTGGGAATCAAACCTGTGGCATTTTCAGCCACATTGTCGTTGGCCGCTAGTTGCATAGCTTCAAGCATGGTCATTTCGGGGCCTGCCGGGGTAAAATCGCCAATGGAAAAGATGTAGTTGGGTTCGGCATATTCCACTTCAGGCTGTTCCTTCAATTGTTGTATGTATTCGTGCACATTTGCCGGACTGGGCTGGTTTGATTTCAGTTCGGGCAAAGTAATTTTATAAATGTTGTGCAGGTTGGGCTGAGCCATTTCCTGTCCGGTGGGCAATCTCATCATTTGAGCGCTTTTCAGCTTTTGTGCCTGAGGAAATAGTTTTTCCAGCTTTACACCGCTGGCAGATTTCAGCAGGTTGTCGATGCCGGTGATACCGGTCGATTTTAAAAGAGTACCTGATTTAAGATTCACCTCATCTTTAAACTTTACAAGTATTTCGTTGGGCACAAAATTAAACTGGTCGGTTTGCGGGGCTTGTTCGCGTTCGCGCAGGTCGCGGCCTGTAAAATCGGTGGCATCGTTTTGGGCTATGCTAAAACCGGTTACAAAAAGACTAAAAAGTAAAATTGATAATTTCTTTTTCATGATATTGGGTACTGAAATTTTAACTTTTATTTTAAAAATATGGAGTTGCATTTTGTACTGATAAAGAGAATGGCAGATTTTCATAATTATTAGTTCAATTTAAGGTTAAAAGGTTGATAATAGCAATATTCGACTTTAAAAGTAACTATTTCAGTAATACTGTCTTCCGATATGGTGGCTAATTTTCAATTTTTATCAGAAAAAAGTAAATAGAAACCCTTTTCCGAAAAAACCCTACAGATACTTCATTGGCTCCAGCGGAGATTTGTGAGTGATATTCAGATTAATTTCATTAATCTTATTCCCGAACAGTTAATGATTAGCATTGTTAATCTTAGATATGAAAGAACAAAATCCGATAATTCTTTTTGATGGCGTTTGCAACCTGTGTAATGGCACAGTTGATTTTTTATTGAAACGCGGCCGCAAAAGGCAATTCCGGTTTGCGCCAATACAATCAGAAGCTGCACAATTGCTTTTTCGTAAATTTCAAATTCCTGCTGAAACTGATTCCGTAATTTTAATCAAATCAAACAAAGTATATTTTGAATCGGATGCAGCCATTGAAATTGCCGGAATGCTACCTTTCCCCTGGAAAATGGCAGTTATTTTCAGAATTATTCCAAAAAAAATGAGGGATAATATTTATTGCCGTATTGCAAAAAACCGTTACAGGTGGTTTGGTAAACGTGATATCTGCAGAATTACTGCCCCTTCAGAAAAAGAGTCATTTATTTTATGATATCATCCTGAAAACCTGTTGTTAAACAAATTTTCTGAAGCATTTGCCATGCAAAAAAATGTTTGGTTTAAGGCAAATAAAATCCATTTCAACCGGTTCAAAAATTTACAAATCAAAAAAGTCATCCAGTTCGCGACGGTCTTTTTTTGTTGGGCGGCCGGTTCCGGGTTGGCGGGTAATCCATCGCATATTTTTTTGCATTTCCTGCAATTCGAGTTCTTCAGGCGGCGTTACATCTTTTAGATATTCCTCTGTCAGCTTTGCCGACATTCGTTTTCCGGCTAACCCAAGAACTTTAAAACTGCGCACAATTGGCGATTTCCTGACTTTTATGATATCATTAATATGCACCGATCTTGAAGGTTTTACCGGTAAATTGGCAATAGAAACATGGCCTTTCCGGCACGCTTCGGTAGCCTGGCTGCGGGTTTTGTAAATCCTCACCGCCCACAACCATTTATCGATACGCACTTCTTCGCCCATAACTTATTTTTTGTTGAAAAAATTCATAGTCCGTTCGGTTCCGGTGGTGGCAAAACTTTGAATGATTTCGATGCTGGTATCAATTTTTGCGGGCAGCTCTTTTTCTTCCTCCTGAGACCACTCGCCCAATACATAATCAACCTGAAATCCTTTGTGAAAATTATCGCCTATTCCAAATCTTAAACGTGCGTAATCGTTACGGCCAAGCACCAGGTTGATATTTTCAAGGCCATTGTGGCCGCCTGCCCCCCCCTTGGCCCGAACACGAATTGTGCCGAATGGAAGAGCCAAATCATCAACCAAAACCAGCAGGTTTGATAATTCAATATTTTCCTTTTGCAACCAGTAAGCAACTGCCCTTCCGCTTAAATTCATGTAAGTGGTTGGTTTCAGTAAAATAAAAGTGCGGGCTTTGAATTTATACTCGGCCACAAAACCATAACGCTTGTCGTTAAAACTAATATTGGATGCTCCGGCAAGAGCATCCAATATTTGAAAGCCAATATTGTGGCGGGTATTTTTGTATTCTGCCCCTATATTACCGAGACCGGCAATTAAGTACTTCACAGAATTTTGTTTTAAGGTTTATTCGTTTGCTGATTCCTCCGGTGCAGTTTCCCCAACTTCATCTTCTTCCTGAACAACTGCGCCCGCTGCCGATTTTGCAGCTCTTGTAACGGTTACGGCAACAACAACATTTGATTTCTTGTCGAGTATTTCAATGTGTTTCAAAGACAGGTCGCTTACCTTTATACTATGTCCAATACCTAATTTGGTTACATTAACCTCAATGGCATCAGGAAGGTCTTTTGCCAGGGCTTTCACTTTCAAATGTCGCAAATTGGTTTTTAATTTACCCCCGGCTTTAATACCTTTAGCCAGGCCAACAATTTTAATGGGCAAATTGATTTTGATTTTTTTGTTATCTTCAATTTTCAGAAAATCAACATGAACAGCCTGCTCTTCAACGGCATGCCATTGGATGTCCTGCACAATAGCCGGATAAACCGTTCCGTCGATGTCAAGTTCGATCAAATAGACATGTGGCGTGTAAACTAACAGCCGTAATTCGCTGAACGGCACAGAAAAATGTACAGGTTCTCCTGCGCCATACAAAACCGAAGGTACAAGTTCTTGAGAACGAAGCATTTTTGCTTCTTTTTTACCAAGGGATTTTCTTTTTTGCCCTTTAACTACTAATGTTTTCATTTTTAATTTTTTACGTTAACAATTATGGTACTCAGTCCATCCCGAAATATCGGGACTAACAGCATGCATAAGTAACAATGCGACTGCCTTGGAAAAAGCGGTGCAAATATATAAATTACTTGTAATAAAGTGAACTAATTGATTGATTTTTATACACTCTTTTAATTGCCTGGGCAAATGCATCGGCAACGGTAATGTATTTTATTTTGTCGCTTTTAGGTTTGTTGTTTTGTATTGAATCGGTAAAATAAACGGCTTCAAGCTCTGATTTTTCAATTCTTTCAATCGACAGTCCTGAAAGTACCCCATGTGCTGCAAAAGCCCTCACGCTTTTTGCCCCCACATTTTTCATTAAATTTGCGGCTTTTGAAATAGTTCCGGCAGTGTCTATCATGTCGTCAACAATAATTACATCTTTCCCTACCACATCGCCTATTACTGTCATACTTCCAACTTCGTTGGGCTTGGCGCGGGTTTTATGACAGATAACCATATCAGTTTCCAGCATTTTTGCATAAGTGTTGGCTCTTTTTGTTCCACCTACATCGGGTGATGCAATTACAATATTTTGCAGGCCTAAACTTTCGATAAAAGGAACAAACAGCGCCGATGCATAAAGGTGATCTACCGGGAAATTGAAAAAACCCTGAATCTGATCAGCATGCAAATCCATGGTAATTACGCGGTCAGCTCCGGCGGCTGACAATAAATCGGCAACCAGTTTTGCACCTATTGAAACCCGTGGCTTATCTTTGCGATCCTGGCGGGCGTATCCAAAATAAGGTATAACCGCTATAACCTTGTATGCGCTTTAACCTTGTATGCGCTTGCACGCTTGGCGGCGTCGATCATTAATAATAATTCGAGTAGATTATCGGCAGGCGGCGGGGTTGACTGAACAATAAACACATGCGAACCCCGGATTGTCTCCTCGTAACAAGGTTCGAATTCACCATCGGCAAAAACCGGACAGGATGATTTACCAACATCAACGCCTAAACTGTCGCAAATACTTTCGGTTAAATGCTGTGTGGCCCTGCATCCGAAAATTTTCAAAGATTTATGATTATTGGCCATTATTTTGATTTTTTTTTGATTTTGAAATCATGACAAATTTAACAACTTTCACTTTTAAATTGTTTTTTTTCGGTGATTTGATGATACATAAAAGTCTTGTTAGCTTAAAGCCCACCGGTATTTACAGTTTCAATAAAATCAAGTATTTCTGTTGTTCCTTGGCCGGTTTCAGCCGATGAAACATAATATCCAGGCGTTGTTTCCCAGGTTTCAAATAATTTTTCCTCATAATTCCTCAGGTTATTTTCAAGTTCCGAAGGGTTCAGTTTATCGATTTTGGTGAAAATAATTACAAACGGGACCTTGCTGGTTCCAAGCCATTCCATAAATTCGAGGTCAGGTTTTTGTGGTTCATGGCGCGAATCAACCAAAACAAAAACGCAATATAAGTTTTCGCGTTGTAAAATATACCTTTTAATAAATTGCTCCCATTTTAACCGCTCTTTTTTGGGAACTTCGGCATAACCATAGCCTGGCAAATCGACCAGATACCAATCGTTATTGATAAGGTAATGATTGATTAACCTTGTTTTTCCGGGTTTGCCTGAAATTTTGGCAAGTGCTTTTTTATTGGTAATCCGGTTAATCAGCGACGATTTACCAACATTCGACCGGCCAATAAAAGCATATTCAGGCCTGTCGGGCGCCGGGCACTTTTTTACATCGGTATTACTGACAACAAAAATTGCTTCTTTTATTTCCATTTAAACATTTTACTGAATATATACTTCCAGTAATATTACTTTTCCGGTTTGGGGGATCAATTTTAAAAATTCAATACTTGCCGGTATCAGAACTGTTTCGCCTTTGGTAACTTTTTCTGTTGAGCCCTCGGTTTCAATCGCAAAATCTCCGTCAAGGGTCATATAAATCACAAACGAATCGAGTTGATTGTAATCCTTTTCAATGGGCTGATTGAATTCAATAATGTTGGTTGTGAAGTATTTGCAGCTAACAATCCCCGAAGATTTATTTAGTTCCGCATTGTATTTTGTTTTGTAATCATTGAGAAATGAAAAATCGATGGCATCCAGAGCCAAACCGGTGTGGAGTTCCCTGTCGTTTCCTTTATCGTCTTTTCGGTTGTAATCGAAAATGCGGTAAGTAACATCCGAAGCCTGCTGGATTTCTGCCACCATCGTACCTTTTCCAATTGCATGGATCCGGCCGGCAGGGATAAAAAATACGTCTCCCACTTTAATCTCATCATATTTTAACAAGTCAGTAAGATTGCCGTTTTCAAGATATTCAAGGTATTTTTCGCGATCGACAGGCTGGTTAAACCCCGAGTTTATTAGCGCTCCGTCGGCAACATCGACAACATACCACATTTCGGTTTTCCCAAAAGCATTGTGGCGTTCTTTTGATAGTTCGTCGTTTGGGTGGACCTGAATGGAAAGATTGTCCTGCGCATCTATAAATTTAATAAGCAACGGAAATTCAGTCCCGAACTTTTCATAAACCTTGTCGCCAACCAAATCGCCCATATAAATTTCAATAAGTTCGCTTAGGCCGTTTCCTTTCAGAAAACCGTTGGCAACCACCGAAATGCTCCCTTCAACATTTGAAATCTCCCAGCTTTCGCCACAATTTTTAGTATCGTATTTTTTGCCCAGCAAAGTTTTCAGCCGGTTACCGCCCCATATTTTTTCGAGACAAATGGGTTTGAATTTCAACGGATATAATTGATGATTTATCATTTCAACCTGTATTTTGTATCGTTTATCTTGTAATTTTATCGTGCAAAAATAAGGTTTCCGCGTGGTAAATTTTAACTTTAACAATGAAAAGCCTGAAAATAAACTTGATTTGAAAAAAATTATGCTTGTAATTGGCGTTGCCGGTGGCACCGGATCTGGAAAAACTACTGTGGTCCGAAAAATTCAGCAACAGTTTCCAAAAGGCGAAGTGAATGTGCTTTCGCACGATTCGTATTACCGTGACAACAAGGATTTAAGCCTGGAGGAACGAAGGAAAAAGAATTACGATCACCCCGATGCCATTGAATTTGATTTGATGGTTGACCATGTAAAAAAACTTAAAAAAGGCATTTCGATATACGAACCTGCTTATTCGTTTATCACCTGTACCCGCGAAGACAAAACCAGGCTTGTTCATCCGCGCGAAGTTTTAATTATTGAAGGTATTTTGTGCCTGACCAATCCTGAACTGCGTGGGTTAATGGATATTAAGGTTTTTGTGGATTGTGATTCCGACCTCAGGTTATCAAGGGTTATTCAGCGCGATATTGAGGAACGCGGACGAAATGTAAACGAAGTTTTGGAGCGATATGAAAAAACCGTGCGCCCAAGCCACCTGCAGTTTATTGAACCCACAAAACGGTTTGCCGATATTATTATTCCGCAGGGCGGTAGAAACCAAGTTGCAATTCAGATACTTACCAATCATATTAACCAGACATTAAAATAAAACTTATGCTGAAGGAATTGAATTTGGAAGAGGTTTTGTTTATCGACATTGAAACTGTGCCAATTGTGCAAAGTTTTAAATCTCTGCCTGAAAACTGGAAGAAACACTGGGAACATAAAATGAAATTCCAGATGAACGAAAATGAAACTGCCGCTGATTTGTATCCACGCGCCGGAATTTACGCCGAATTCGGCAGGATAATCTGTATTTCGATGGGGTACGTTTTCCAAAAAGAGGGTGAAAGATTTTACCGGGTGAAATCGTTTTTCGATGAAAATGAAAAAACGCTGATTGGCAACTTCTTCCAGGCCCTCGAAAAATTTATCCGGTCAGGGAAAAACAAACTTTGCGCACACAACGGGCAGGAATTTGACTTTCCGTACATAGCCAGACGTGCAATTGTTCACGGCCTGAACCTCCCGAAAATATTAGACATTGCAGGAACCAAACCCTGGGAAATAAAAGATCAGTTGCTCGATACGCTCCAACTCTGGAAATTTGGCGATTACAAACATTACACTTCGCTGTCGCTGCTGTGCGAATTATTTGATATCCCCACGCCAAAAGATGATATCGACGGCAGCCAGGTTGCCCGTGTTTACTGGGAAGACAACGATTTGGACCGGATTATCCGTTACTGCGAAAAAGATACGCTGGCTGTCGCTAACTTGTTGCTTCGTTACAAAGGGGAAAAGATAATTCCCGTTGAGAATTTGGTGGTGGTTTGAGGAAAATGCGAGAATGCAGGAATGAATTAAGAAAGCCGGAATTTATGAATGATCTCATTTCTAAAAACTTCTTTTAAACGAAGCAAAAGGCATAATTGGAAACATAACAACCTGTTTAAAGTTTCCGTTATTATCTTTATAGATGCTGTACGGATTTTGTCTGTTGTAAACATTTATAACTCCAACAGACCAGGTTCTGTGCCCCCTTGGTAGTTTTTTCTGCATGTGAAATCCAAAATCAAGGCGATGATAAAGTTTTAACCGTGCATTATTTGGCTGGCTGTAATAATCAAGATATGAAAAATCAAATTGATAGTTTTCCTCATTTACTACCGGATTCATACTTTTTATTGACTGCGTTGGCAAAGAAATCGGTATTCCTGAATGTAGCGCAAAATTTCCAGTGAACCATTTCTTTTTTTGTTCATTTTCCTGAACTGTCCATGACCCATCCAGTGAAAAATCGTGTCGGATATCATAATTTGCAGGTATCCATAATCCATTTAATACCGATGGGAAAGAATGTTCTGCATTACTTAAAGTGTATTTTAAATTTAACTGAAACCCGACAACATTATATTGCGCTAAAAAATCAAGTCCATAAGCCCGCCCGGTTCCCTGTTCTATAATATCGTACCACTGTGTTGATTGATAGAGATTTGATGGATACAAATAATTTCCGACAATATTTTCCATCCATTTATAATAAACTTCTGCATCAAAATTTATTTCCCGTTTTTGCCAGTTTACACCCATAGAAGTTTGCCATGATGACTGAGGTTTAAGATGACCGGTTGTTGGCAGCCATGTATAACCTGGCATTCCCTGTACGCTTTTTGGGTATTGCGCATGGCACCAGCCTTAACCGAAAAAGTATTTGACAGATGATAGTAAACCGAAAAGCGGGGTTCTAAGGAAAAATAACCCGACAATTGTTCTCCAAACATGTTTGTTCGTAAACCAAAAACAATGTCAAACCTTTTTGTTGAATACTCAGCGGATGCAAAAACAGCCAGTTCTTTTTGATTCACAGGTTCAGCGTTCTTAATCTCACTGCTATACCCGTTTTCCTCCGAAACTTTATATGGGGGCTGAATTGAACGCAATAAACCATCAGCGCCAAACTTAAATTTGAAATAATTCCCGATGCTAAATTCCCTGCTTGCTTTAAAACCAAATTCATTCAGTTCCGACTTATTTTGCTGTTTTGTTGTATTTTCTGTCGATTTTATCCCATTAGTTTCAAACTCATTGAACGAACTGTAATACAACAAAGCATCGTTGAAAGCTCCATTTTCCGAAACTGACTGATACCGCGCAGAAGCGATATTGTTTCCCCATCCTTGTTCCATTTTACTTTTTTGTCCGGTAGCTTCACTTTTTGCAAATAACTTGTCCTGACCTGTGTAGTAACTAATATAAAAATGGTGCTTATTTCTCACAGAAAAGTTTGTTTTTGCATTGATATCCATAAAATAGTACCCAAGCACCATGTCGTTTTGATTGCCTGCCGTAATACCTGTTACCAAAATATCGGGCCAACTGCGCCGTGCTGAAATCAGGAACGAAGCTTTGTCTTTAACTATTGGACCTTCTGCAGTAGCAGAAACAGCAACGGTACTAATGGTAAAATCGCCCGTGTAATTCTTCCGATTACCTTCTTTCACAGAGACATCTAAAACCGACGAGAGTCTTCCTCCGAATTCGGAAGGAATACCTTCTTTGAACAGAGAAACATTTTTAATTGCGGAACTATTAAAAACAGATAATAAACCAAAAGCATGGTTCAGGTTGTAAACCGGCGATTTATCGAGTAATATCAGGTTCTGGTCGTGCGAACCGCCCCTCACAAAAAGCTCCGAACTTCCTTCCTTTCCGGCGCTCACGCCAGGCAGTGTTTTTAAAACTGACATTATATTGTTTTCTCCTGCCAATGAAGGAGCCCATTTTATTACTTCGCCTGTTAAAGCCAACTGTCCGATTTGGGTTATACTGCTGTAAGTATTTTTGTTCGCCGAAACTGTGTATTCATCAAGTTCAATTCCCGGAATTAACTGAATATTAAGCATAGTATCCGCATTTTGCATTAACAGGATTTTTTGGGTCTTGTAGCCGACAAATGACACCTGAATTTCAGTTGGTTCGTTTTGTGGTATGTTTAATGAATAATATCCATAAACATTTGAAATTGCACCAGCCTGAGTACCGGTTGTACTTTTTACGGTTGCCGATTGCAGTAATTCAGCCGTTTCGGAATCGCTGACAACCCCAAACACTTTTACTGTATTTTGTGCTGTTGCCGCAAGATTGACCAACACACAAACAAGCAAAATATATAACCAGATTTGCATAATTTGAATTTACATTTTCCCTTTAAACTCAAATAAACTAAGGTCAATCCCTGCAAAAATCCCCGCTCCTCCTGAAATATTGGTTGGCAGAAAGATAGGTTGATAAGTAAACGGCAGATTTACCCCGGGATTAAAAGAGCGCTGTAAATAACCTCCTTTATAATAAAGGTCGTATTCTTTGGTAGCAGCAATCACATAAAAACGGATGTTTTCATTTACCCCTAAAAAAGCAAGCCGGGTATGTAAACTGCCATTCACAAGATTTTCTGCAGGAAACCGCACAAAAGATTCATATTCATAAGAAAAACCTTCAGGAGCCCACGAATCATAAAACCTGTTGAACGGGTCGGCGAATGGCGAATCACAATAAATGCCCCTTTGATTCCAATCCGAATTGCCACTGTAATTTGTTTCCCGAATGAAAAGGAAAACATAAAGTGCATTAATTTCTTTGCTGATATTGGTTACATCCAAATCGAAAACTTTGGAAGGCCGCTGATTATCTTTTTCTTCTGTTTTTGTAATCGAAATGATTGGTTTATATGGTATTACTGTTTGAGATGTCAGTTTTGGATATCCCGGAATCTGAATTTCAATTTCATATTTATCACCATTTGTACATGTATCATTTAAAAAATAAGTTCCATCGTTGATGAAACTGTGATTGGATGAAATAAGAAAACCATTCTTTTTCAATATAAACGTAGCTCTGGGAATTGGTTCAAATTCTTTTTCCTGCGGATGGTTTGACCAGGTAAGGTTTAAGGCCAATACTGAATCGGCATACAAAATTCCGTTCAATACCGGAAGATGTTCAGAACTTGGTATTTTACCATCGTAATCTGAAACACAACCTGAACCGAAAAGTATTGAAATGTAAAATACAAGAAAAAGTCTTTTTGACAAACAGAGACTATTTTCCATTAATACAATTATTTAGGGCCTAAATTGAATATCAGAGAAAATTCAAATGTATTTGCTTTCGGGGTAAATGTTTTAGCTTGATGATTACTACCTGTACCGGTATAATTTCCACCGCCAATTAGCGTGCCGCCAACTTCTTTGTTAATTGAACCCGCATATTTCAAAACTAAATCAACAAAGTGGATTTTATAACCAGCTTGCAGAAACAGGGCATGGTCGAACTCGTTTACAGGAAGGTTTCCAGATAATAAATACCCAAACTGGTATCCTCCGCCAAAATAAGCTTTTGAAAGACAATAATTCAATCCTAATGGCAAAGAAACGTAGCCCGCATTACGTTTTTCATCAATATTTACCAAATAGTCTTCATTCGCATATTTCACATTAGCCGATTTTTGTGTAAATAATCCTTCAATCGACAAAGCAAGGCTTTCATTGAGTTTGGTACTCCAGGCATACCCGAACTGAAAACCCGGTTGCGGAGAATATTCAACGCCGTTCAAGTTCTTATAAATAGTATAGTTTGTACCAATTTTTATTCCTTTTGCGGGTTGGGCAAAATTTTGAATACTGAAAAAGGAAATAAGGATTACTACTGTTAATGTTTTAAAAATTGTTTTCATGTCTTCTATTTATTTAACTTTTAAAATAAAATTGTCAAAATGCTTTATGATACATCTTTCTGATGAAGCCAGGCTGTATATATTAAAACAGCCTGACTATCTTTTCAATTACTTGAATTTCTTAATAAATGTGTACAGCCTCAAATCATTCTCTTTAGTGTTAATTCAACAGCAAACTGTTATCTGTTTTGATTAATTTACGAATGTACAAGAATTTGACTCCCCAACTCCTCTGTTCCACATTCTGAGATAAACCGTTCCACCTGTAGGCATAACAATAGTATATCCTGAAGAAACATCACCAGGAGTGTACCAATATCCGAATGGAGGATTTTCAAGTTCCCAGTAATATTGTGTTTTATAAGAAACCCATGCAAATAATACCTTTTTCTGATGTGTAACATAAGCATTTGCAATATTTCCATTTGTAAACCTGTTAATATCAATCCACATTCTTCTGGTGCTAGTTGATTTATAACAACTATCAACAGATTTTAATCTGGAAATGCTCTTCGCATCAATTAATTTTCCGCCTATTTTCACCAATCCATTTGCGTTGGCAACAGAAGCGTAAAGCATATCAATCACAGGTTTTATTGAATAATCGGGTAATCCATCATAAGTTCCCGTTGCCATTGTAATAAAATCCTTGTAATCATTCCTAAATTGTTCAAGTTCCACAATCGGATTTTTACCTTCAACAATTATCTCATATTTAGAGAAAATCGATTCATAAATGGAATAGAAACTTTCAAATCCTAAAGAATCTTGCCAACTTTTTAGTTCATCAAAAGTCTTTTTTGTATTCAATTCAACAAGCTTCCAAAATACACTTTCATCTTTAATGTTTAAGATTCCGCTTTCAACATAAATATCTATTTTTTCGGCTGATTTTACCAAAGACTGTGGTTCAAGCAACAAATCATCTGTATTACAAGAGACAATTGCAAGTAACAATACGCATATGAGTTTTAATTTTATATTCATTTTGTTAATATTTAAGGTTTAGCAATACCCCACTTTTGCACTTGCGAGTTTGCAAATGTGCGTCCCCGGATGGTTGTTTTTACAAAAACCTGTTAACTTCGCACTGGGCTTTGCGAAGCCTGCCTCCCCGGGCCGGGAACAAATTAGCGTGCGTAAACCCCGGGGAGGCTTACCCACTGAATTTGTTTTTACAGCTAAGAGGAATTGGTTTCATTTGTTTTGTTTTTCCTGCTCCGGGGTACGAAGACAGGGGTTAATTACGGGATTAAATGTATGAAAAAATATTTGAATAATAACAACAATTTTTACCCCCCCCCCCATTAATATTTTTCACATGATGCTGGAATACAGTACATTAGTGTAAATAAATATTTTCGTTTTATATAACATATCGAAACTATGTAAAATACTTCTAAAAAGATGGTTACCTTTTTGGAGGTTTCGGAATGAACACTTTTAAATTAGCTTTTGAAGGATTCCATCCAATCCCGATTGTGTAAATACACATATAATTCTATTTCCGGTTCGTTGGTTATGGGAGCGCTTTTTAGATATCAGGATAAAACCACGACACTTTCAAACAAGGTTCTGCTGCTCATAACACAACAATTATAATCGCTGAACTTTACTTCTTTTAAATTTATTTTCGAAAGAATAACCAACTTAAAAAACGAACTCTTTTGTTTCGTTTAAAAAGAGTTGTTAATTTTAGCACCACAAAAATATAAATCAACTAAAACGTTAATATATGATGAATAGAAAACTTCGAATGGGAATGGTTGGTGGCGGCACCGACGCATTCATTGGCGCAATCCACCGCCTTGCAGCTTTAATGGACAACCAGATAGAACTGGTTTGCGGCTGTTTCAGCGTAAATCCCGAAATTTCAAAATCTTCGGGGAAACTCTATTTCCTTCCTGAAAACCGGGTATATGAATCCTACCATGAAATGTTTGAAAAAGAATCACAACTTCCTGAAAGTGAACGAATGGACTTTGTCTCGATTGTTACGCCAAACTTTGTGCATTTCGATCCCGCAATGATGGCGCTCGAAAATGGTTTTCATGTGGTACTCGACAAACCAATCACTTTCACTTTGGAAGAAGCATTGAAATTAAAGCAAAAGATTGCCGAAACGGGTCTGACTTTCGCATTAACACATACCTATTCGGGCTACCCGGCAGTTAAACATGCCAAACAAATGATTGCAGATGGCAAACTCGGGAAAATCCGTAAAGTTTTTGTTGAATATCCACAGGGCTGGCTTTCGTCGAAACTCGAAGACACCGGAAACCCGCAGGCATCGTGGCGCACCGACCCAAAACGTTCGGGAAAGGCAGGCTGCATGGGCGACATCGGTACTCATGCGCATCACCTGGCCGAATACATGACCGGATTGCGGGTAACCGAACTTTGTGCTGAACTCAATATTTTTGTGCCCAACCGTTTACTCGACGATGATGGCGCTTGCCTGATTCGTTTCGATAATGGTGCAAAAGGGGTTTTAATGGCAACGCAAATTGCCGCCGGTGAAGAAAATGCCATCAGAATCAGAATTTATGGCGACAAAGGTGGTTTGGACTGGTTCCAGCACGAACCCAATACTTTAGCCATTAAATGGTTGGGGCAACCTATGCAGGTTTTAAGGGTTGGAACAAGTCTCGACAGCGCCATTGCCGCGCATAACACGCGTACTCCGGGTGGCCATCCCGAAGGATATTTGGAGGCTTTTGCAAACATTTACCGTAATTTCGCGCTTACTGTTCGGGCCAGGGCAAACGGTGAAACGCCAACACCCGAAATGCTCGATTTTCCTGGTGTTGAAGACGGGATACGCGGAATGCAGTTTATCGATACCGTTGTAAAAGCCGGTTACGATGATACCATGAAATGGGTGAAATTCGGAAGCCCCCTCTAACTCCCCCGCAGGGGGAGAACCTTGAGCTGGTGACTTTGGGTTCACCTGCTCAATTTTCAAAATAAAATGAAATAAATAAAATTGTATAACAACTGCCTTTTCATACTCCCCTCTCTTTTGGAGGGGGGTTGGGGGAGAGGCTCTTTAAACAGATAATTATGTCACGACCAGTTACTCTTTTTACCGGACAATGGGCCGATTTGCCCATTGAAATTTTGTGCCAGAAAGCGCAGGAATTTGGCTACGACGGCGTTGAACTCTGCTGCTGGGGCGACCACATGGAAATTGACAAAGCCGACCAGGCTTATTGTGATGCAAGAAAAGCGCTTCTCGAAAAATACGAGCTTAAACTGTTTGCCATTTCCACTCACCTTGTAGGGCAGTGTGTGGCCGATAACATCGATGAAAGGCATAAAAGTATTTTACCAGGTTATATCTGGGGCGACGGCGATCCGGAGGGAGTCCGTCAGCGTGCTGCCGCCGAAGTGATTAAAACTGCAAAAGTGGCCAAAATGCTTGGCCTCGATACGGTTGTTGGGTTCACAGGAAGCCCGGTTTGGCATCTGCTTTACTCTTTTCCCCCAGTACCTTCTGAAATGATAAAAAAAGGATACGAAGATTTTGCCAATCGCTGGATTCCAATTCTGGATGAATTTCAGAAACTGGGAGTTAAATTCGCACTTGAAGTACACCCCACTGAAATAGCTTTTGATATTCATTCGGCTCACTTAACTTTAAAAGCGTTGAATCATCACCCGGCTTTCGGGTTTAATTTCGACCCAAGTCATTTTGGCTACCAGCATGTCGATTATGTGCGGTTTATTTATGAATTTTCAGGCCGCATTTTACATGTCCACATGAAAGATGCTTACTGGAGCGATGTCCCGATGAGCGTAGGCGTTTTTGGAGGGCACATGGATTTTGGCGATAACCGCCGTTACTGGAATTTCCGCAGCTTGGGACGTGGTAAAATTGATTTTGAAAATATAATCCGTGCTTTAAACGACATCGGTTACAAAGGCCCGCTTTCGGTTGAGTGGGAAGACAGTGGCATGAACCGCGAAGCCGGCGCCGAAGAAGCCTGTGATTTTGTTCGCTACACCGATTTTGAACCATCGGATGTGGCATTTGATGATGCAATGCAAAAAAATAAATAAAAATGACCAACAGAAGGACCTTTATTAAAACTTCGTCACTGGCTGCTGCCGGTGTTGCGATGGCAACAACAATGCCAATGGCTGCCTGCAAGGGCGCCAATGAAAAACTGGTGTGCGGATTAATTGGCGCCAAAGGAATGGGATTTGCCAATTTGCAGGCTTTCCTGAAACAACCCGACACCGAATGTGCCGCCATTTGCGATGTTGACGAAAGTGTGCTCAACCAGCGCATAGCCGAGACAGAAAAACTGCAGGGCAAAAAACCAATCGGATTAAAAGACTACCGTAAACTTCTGGAAATGCCCGAAATTGATGTGGTAATCATCGGAACCCCCGACCACTGGCACTGCCTGCCTATGGTGGAAGCCTGCCAGGCCGGAAAAGATGTTTACTGCGAAAAACCGCTGGGCAATTATATTGAGGAAATAAACATTATGGAGCGTGCTGCACAAAAATATAAAACAGTGGTACAGGTGGGTATGTGGCAGCGCAGCGACCCGCACTGGCGCGATGCGGTTGAATTTGTAAAATCCGGAAAACTGGGGAAAATCCGCACAGTTCGTACCTGGGCATATCAGGGATGGATGGAACCTGTGCCGGTTCAACCCGACAGCAATCCGCCGGCAGGCGTTGATTACGATTTCTGGTTAGGCCCGGCCCCGTTGCGTCCATTTAACCCAAATCGTTTTCACTTTAATTTCAGGTGGTATTACGATTATGCCGGTGGGTTAATGACCGACTGGGGCGTTCATATTATCGACTATGGTTTGTTTGGAATGGGCGACCCGGTTCCAAAATCGATTATGGCCATGGGCGGCAAATTTGCATACCCTGACGATGCCGCCGAAACACCTGATACATTGCAGGCGCTTTATGAATTCGACGGGCATACTATGTTGTGGGATCACGGCACTGGTATCGACGGCGGATATTACGGACGTAACCATGGCGTTGGTTTTGTTGGCAACAACGGAACGCTGGTTGTTGATCGCGGCGGATGGGAAGTGATTCCTGAAAGAAAGAAAAATGCTGACCTGATGGAGCGGGTTGATTTGATAAAAGGTTCAGGGAAAGGGCTCGATTTGCACATGGCCGATTTTATTGATGGGGTAAAAACCCGGAACCAAAACCTGAATGCAAATATTACCGTGGCTGCCAACACCGCGCGTGTGGCCCACCTCGGAAATATTGCCCACCGAACCGGACACCGTTTGTATTGGGATCCTGCCAAAAACAAATTCATTGACAACGATGCAGCCAATGGCTACCTGGCCCCAACCTATCGTGCCCCGTGGGAATTGCCTAAAATATAAGTTTACTAATAATTGAACTGGTGACTTTAAGTCACCAGTTCAATAAATTACCTCTGTCAAACTGTTATCATAACTTAATGTCAACCATAAATTCCTCCCAAAACCATCGCAATTGTAATACCGTTACGGGAAGTTTGTCAGTATTGAAAGCTCTGTTCCCAAAAAGAATTTTTGTGATTTTAAAATCACAGGGTTAAAGTATGAATCAACCCGAACTGCTGGTTACCAGGGGTTCAATCCAAAAATTTTTTGCAATCAGGCCGCTGTATGTTGCAGTTAATGGTCCTCCAACAATGCCTCCACAGCCAATAAATGAAGTGCCAATCCCGCCAGTTTTATATCGTCATTGGTCAATAGTCAACGGGCAATCTAAAAATTTGATTATTCGATATTGAAAACTTTTGTCACGGTCCCTGAGTCTGCAGAAGCCACCCAATTGCCCAATGACTTATTTATGCATTTTACTTCAGCATCACCAGTAATCCGCCGGTAATAAATGCAATTACCCACCACAGGTAGGCATATCGGGAGTAAATGTTTATTTTTTGTGGAATTAAAGTGTAACTCCCGCTCTTTATCTTCAGCCGCCAAATCAAAACTGCATCTATAAACATGCCCAGCAACGACGAATATCCAATAATTCCGTGAAGTGTAAACCCACTTTTGGAGGATCCAAGAATCATTAAAACTGTTGCAGTAATATCGAGGGCAACGCCCAAAGTTAAAAAGACGAGTATCCTTCTGCGAAGAATTTTTTTACGGTGAATGGTGAAAACTGCGAATGAATAAGATACAAGTGCGAATATAACAATGGTGGTTCCCAAACGCAGGAGTGGATTCATGGACGGATCGCTTTTAGTTAAGAAGCCGAAAGTAGATTATTTTTAGGCACAAACCAAAATGTAGCCGTTAAACTTACATTGATCCCCACTCCCGGCTCAATAATCCGTCTTCGGTTTGTATTGCCGGGCAGCCTGCGAACCACTTTCAAACCAAGATTCTGAATACCTGTATTTAGCCCTTCCTGCTGATCGCAGAATTTGCTCACAATTCCACTGAGACTTTGTGCGTGGCCCACCATTTCATTGTTCAAATGATGAGTAACCCCATTAAACAAATGTGCGCCTTCTTTGGTGAAAATAACATAAATGGTGCTGATGCCTTTTTCTGTTAATTGTTAAATCTCCCTGAACGACATTTGGTGGGCGACGTGGCAATGTTAATGGCCTTGCCGGTTAGTGTGGGCGGATTATAATACCAAAAGAGTGTCTTTCCCATTTTTGTTCGGGTTATTCACTCCCGGGTTCCTGTCGAAATTTCTTCCCTGCGGTTTAATGGCCGGATGAATATGCAAATCGATAAACTGTGTTTTCAGGGCTGATAATTTCATGGTTGAACTTTGGATAGATTACGAAATCGGGTAGAGAAAGTCAACAGGCTGGCCATTGGAAAATGATTCAATCCGTCACAATTAATAACTGGCCTGTTTTTGGCTGAATTCCAATGATTTTTTTTACCCGGGCGCAAGCACCGAAAATGCGTAGAAAGGTAAATTCCGCATGACCCAGAAAATTATCACCACGCAAAAAATAATCCAGGGGGTACTTTTGAAGTAAAAAATATTGGGGAGTTTCCAACTGAAAAACCCGTTTAAAACAGGGTGGGTATAATGGTACAAAATGAGCAAAAATGCAGGAATAAACAGAAAATTATAACTCACGACCCCGGCAAAATCAAAATGCAGCAAACTGTGGATTGCGCGTTGAGAACCACATCCCGGACAGTAATATCCGGTGATTGAGTTAAACAAACAACGTGGAAAAATTTCGTGCCTGGCCGGGTCCAAAACAAAAAAGAGGCCTGCCAACCCTGTAAAAACGATAAGCAGTCCAATATTTAAAATTCTCTTCATTAATTAAAAATCCATCACGCCCATTATTCCTGCAAGTACACCAAACACTGATAAAATTATAAGAGACAAACCAATAACTAATCCGCTTCCTAAGGCAATCCACGCCCACATTTTGGCATTTCTGCTGGCATTGAGCGCTCCTTGTGTATCACCTGAGTTCCACCTCGAATTTACCTGTGCGGCAAAAACAATGGAAACGATGCCCAAAACCTGACAACAAAAAATGGTGGTAAGAACCGCAAATACCAGATAGTTGGGTGGGGGAGTCCCTGATGGCTGAAAATTTTGTCCGTTCATTATTAAAAAGGTTAAACGTTATTTTATTGAATTGCAGCAAATTTAGCTGTTGAAAGTTACAAATGAAAATAAAACCTGTATAGTTGAAATAAATTTTCTAAAATCGGTTTTAAACCTTATTAATGAAACAAAGTCTATTATTCATGGTTAAAAAAGAGGGCTTTTTTTTCCATACATTTTTAGTTTAAATTGAATGCCACCTTCGGGTGGCATTTTTGTTAATAAACATATATACAAGTATTTAAAATGTTTTTCGCATTTGTGTTTTGAAAGGTATTGCTATTTAACAACTCATTAACATTATTCAAATTAAACCAATAAGGGAGATTATTGTCTTAATATAGTTGAAAAATGAAATCAAAGCAGAAAACAAAAAAAATGAAAAATTTAATAAGAACAGCCCTGATAATATTCAATTTACTATATTTTAATAATATATCGGAGGGCCGCACGGGGCTTAACATCGATGACAAACCCGGCATAATCAAAGGCGTAATTATCGAAATTCAGTCAAAAGAACCCATAGAATATGCCAATATTGCCATCTATAATTCAGTTGATTCATCACTTGTAACTGGCGGAATAACCAATTTAAAAGGAGAATTTGAAATTCGTGGAATTTCATTTGGAGATTATTACATGGAGGCGAAATTTATTGGGTTTGAAAAGTCAGCGATAAAAGAAATAAATATAAACAAGGAAAATCCAATCTTTAATTCAGGCAATATTAACCTGAAACCTTCTTCACTGGAAATTGGAAGTATTGACGTAATTGCCGATAAAGCGGCGATAGAATATAAACTGGATAAAAAAGTGGTAAATGTAAGCCAGGTGATTAGTGCTGCAGGAGGTTCTGCAGCCAGTGTTCTGGAAAACACGCCCTCGGTTCAGGTTGATATTGAGGGAAATGTGACTTTGCGTGGTTCTGGTAGTTTTTCGGTTTTAATTGATGGCCGGCCAAGTGTGCTGAGTGGTAGCGACGCACTCCGACAGATTCCGGCGTCAGCGCTGGAAAGTATTGAGATAATTACCAATCCATCGGCAAAGTATGAGCCCGATGGAAGCGCAGGGATTATTAACCTTATCACCAAAAAGAATTCATTAAACGGGATCAGCGGAATTATTAACGGAAGCATCGGGACCGGAGATAAATACCGGAGCGACTTTTTGCTGAATTACCGCACAGAAAAGTTTAACTATTTTGTGGGCGCCGACTGGCGGGATGAAATAAACCATGGAAGTATGGCGTCATACCGCGAAACTTATTTGGGCGATACAACCAATTTTCTTTCAATAGGCGGAAACCGGGATTTTGTTAGAAGCGGACAAAATTTCAAAGGTGGTTTTGATTTTTATCTTTCCAAAAATACAACATTTACGCTTTCCGGCGAGGTTGGCAAATCAAAAAACAACCGCTCGGCTGAAGAGTTAATCCGTGAATACACAATTCCAAATTCAACAGATATTTATTCTCTTAACAATGAAATTTCCAAAAGCGAAAACGATTTTTTTAGCGGGACTTTTAACTTTCAGCATAGATTTAAAGAAGAAGGCCATAAAATTGAAGCAAACGCTTTTTACTCAGGACAAACCGGCTTTGACAGCGATGTGGAAAATGAAATGCTTACCGATAATAAATACACCCCGTCGGGAACTTATCTGGCCCAGGTTAAAGCCTACGAGAACGAAGATGAAAATGAGATAAGGCTGAAAGCCGATTACACGTTGCCTTTTGGCAAAGTTAGCAAGCTGGAGGCAGGTTTTCAAAGCAGGATTGAAAGAGAAAAAGAAAGTACCTCGTTTCAGGAATACGATCCTTTAACCGGAACGTGGATAACCAGTAATTTCTTTTCAAGCGCAATCGACTTTAAAAACGATATTCATGCCGTTTATGCAACCTACTCCAATAAACTGGGTGGCCTGGAGTTTATGGGCGGACTTCGCGGAGAACTGACCGACCGCGAAATTAAATCGACAGCCAACGATTCGGTTGCTTCTTTAAAACTGTACGACTTGTTTCCAACTTTGCATTTATCGTATGATATCGGCGAAAAAAATGAAATTATGGCAAGTTACAGCCGGCGCATCAATCGTCCGGGTGGTTGGGATCTCAACGTGGTTCCAACTTATTTTAACCGATATACCATTCGCGAAGGAAATCCGGAGCTTGAGCCCGAATATACCGATTCGTACGATTTGGGGTACATGTTGAAATTCGGGCGTTCTTATTTGTCACTCGAAGCTTTTAGCAGAATTACAAAAAATAAAATTGAACGCATCGAGTCATTGGGCAACGACGGGATTTTGTACTTAAAATCGGAAAACTTAGGGAAAGACTACTCAACCGGCCTGGAACTGATGGGAAATGTGGAATTCACAAAATGGCTGACCGTAAACGCAAGTATTTCAGGATTTAATTACAGGATTAAAGGAGAGGTTGACGGAGAATCATTCAATAGGGAAAGTACCAACTGGAGCGGAAGAATGAACACTGCAATAAAATTTTCCGATAATTCGAGAATGCAAATCCAGGGATTTTACCGGGGCCCGTCGGTTTCGGCGCAGGGTGAATCGAAAGCTTCGTTTGTTACAACGCTGGCATTAAAACAGGATTTTTTCAAGAAGAAACTGTCTGCCACAATCAGCGTACAGGATCTGTTTGGAACAGCCAAATTTGAGCGCGAATCGGTTACCAGCGGTTTTAAAAACTGGTTTGAAATGAAACGTGAGCCGCGGGTAGTAATGCTGACACTCAGTTACAAAATCAATAATTTCAAATCCGACGAAAGAAGAAATGGTCCCGGCGGCAGTGGAAATATGGATGTGGGTGGCGAAGAAATGTGAGGTTCCTCCTAATCGCCAGAGGTGAAACTGAAAAAACTTTTGTTTTGCCCATTTTCCAAAAAAACTCAGTACTCTTTATCACACAGTATTATTCAGGATATTTTCTCGTATGCCTGGGATTTGAAAGTGGTTATGGTCAGTCCATCAACTTTACTTGCTACACTTCGCACAATTGCCTCAATCTGGCAACAGGAGAAACAAACCCGCAATGCCATGGAAATTGCCAGGCAGGGAGGGGCTTTATTCGATAAGTTTGTTGGTTTTATTGCAGATATGGAGCGAATAGGGAAAAGCATTTCAAACAGTCAAAGCAGCTATAATGACGCAATGAATAAACTGCACACCGGAAGCGGAAACCTGGTAAGCCGGGTCGAGAGCATTAAGAAACTGGGAGCTAAAACCACAAAGGAACTACCAAGGTTGATGTTGGATGAGAAAAATAATAGTACTTTATTAATAGAATGAGATTCTTTTCCCGATTACTAACGGGTTTATTTTGTCGTTTTTAAATACTGCCACACCATTAATATATGTAGCAACTACTTTGTTCGAAAACTCAACTCCGTCAAATGGCGACCAGCCACATTTATAAAGGATATTTTCAGGTGATACAATCCAGCTTTTATTTGGGTCGATGATAACAAGGTCGGCAAAATAACCTTCGCGAATGTACCCGCGTTTTTCAATCCGGAACAAATCAGCAGGGGCATGGCACATTTTCTGGACCACCTTTTCAATGCCAATGAAACCTTTTTTACTCATTTCGAGCATGGCCACAAGCGAATGTTGAACCAATGGGCCTCCAGATGGCGCTTTAAAATAGGTATTGTTTTTTTCTTCGATGGTGTGCGGTGCATGGTCTGTGGCAATTACATCAATTTTATCAGCAAGCAGGGCTTCCCATAGCGCCTCTTTGTCTTTTTTTGATTTTATGGAAGGATTCCATTTTATTTTAGTGCCAAGTTTTATATAATCCGTTTCGTCAAACCAAAGATGATGAACACAAACTTCGGCTGTAATTTTTTTATCAGTTACTTTTCCCGAATTAAAAAGGCTCATTTCTTTTGCTGAACTAAGGTGAAGAATATGCAGACGGGTGTTAAATTTCGATGCCAGTTCAATGGCTTTTGATGATGAAATGTAGCACGCTTCATCGCTTCTGATATGTGCATGTCTCGACATGGGGACATTTTCACCATATTTGCCCCGTGCAATTTCTATGTTTTTCAGAATTGTCTTTTCATCTTCACAATGAGTGGTAACCAAAGTTGGCGCATTTTTAAATATTTCTGACAGGGTGTTTTCGTCGTCAACAAGCATATTTCCGGTAGAAGACCCCATAAAAATTTTGATGCCGCACACTTTTTTTGGGTCAGTTTTTAAAACCTCTTCCAGGTTGTCGTTGGTGGAACCCATATAAAACGAAAAGTTGGCAGCCGAAACTTCAAAAGCACGTTTGTACTTTTCTTCCAATAATTTCTGTGTCACTGCCCGCGGATTGGTATTTGGCATTTCCATATAAGTGGTTATTCCTCCCGCCACCGCTGCCCGGCTTTCAGAAAAAATATCCCCTTTGTGGGTAAATCCGGGTTCACGAAAATGCACCTGGTCGTCTATTACTCCGGGAATGAGGTAAAGCCCGCTGGCATCAAATATCTCAACGTCTGACAAATCAAAATCAGAAGGAACAATATGTGGAAATATTTTTTTTATGATTTGACCATCGATTAAAATACTTCCGTTAATTTTTAATCCCTCGTTAATTATAGTAGCATTTTTAATCAGTGCTTTCATTGTTTAAAATTTTTCAGGTCGAATTTGATTTGTTCAAATTTACGTATTCGGACAGGTTAAGTTCTTATTTCGAATAAAAAAGGCTATTTGCAGCCATATAAGATAATGTAAAGGTTAAATGCAGACTGGTAATTGCATTGTTAATTATTGATTTCATATTTTCTAAACCAACTTCTCATTTTCATTTTTAAAACACCCCAAAGCGCTTCATTAAAAATTCCTCCGCTCATTTTTGATGTACCCTCTTTTCTGTCGGTAAAAACAATTGGCACTTCAATAATACGAAATCCAAATTTCCATGCAGTAAATTTCATCTCTATCTGAAATCCGTAACCAATCAGTTTTATATTTTCAAATTCAATAGTTTCCAGCACTTTACGGCGATAGCATTTGAACCCGGCGGTTGTATCCATTATTTTCATGCCAGTTACAAGGCGGACATACATCGAAGCAAAATACGACATGAGAACCCTGCCCAATGGCCAGTTCACAACATTAATCCCTGAAATATAACGTGACCCGATGGCTACATCAGCGCCTTTTATAACTGCTTCGTACAATCTTTCCAAATCATCTGGGTTATGCGAAAAGTCGCAATCCATCTCGAAAATAAGATCATATTTTCTTTCAATTGCCCATTTGAATCCGGCGATATAGGCAGTCCCCAGTCCCAGTTTGCCTTTTCTTTCGAGAATATGCAGTTTTTCCGGAAATCCTTTTTGAAGCTGTTTAACAATTTCCGCTGTTCCATCCGGAGAATTATCCTCAACTATCAATAACTGAAATGGAGTGGCAAGCGAAAATACCTTGCGAATCATTTTTTCAATATTTTCCCTTTCGTTGAAAGTAGGAATAATTACCAGATTCTTTGTCACCTTTTTATTTTTAATTATGGAAGCGAATGTACACTTTTTTGTATTTAATGAAAAAGTTTTACAGTCTATAAAACAATAATCTACTGTTGATGAAAAGTAATTTCAGAACTTGTAAACGATCGAAAAAACCGGATTAATACAGATTTAACATTGCATAAAGATTGAATGATAATTGATAAACAATAACTTGGGAATTGAGTTCAAGAAAATTCAAAATATTTTGATGTTTTATTTGGCAGGGAAAAAACCTTGATTACTTTTGCACCCGCTTTTATAGCGAAGTTCATTAGGGATTTGGGGGCAGTTGGGTGAAGGGGTTAAAAAGAGGAA
>WTWZ01000057.1 GCA_009773765.1 Prolixibacteraceae bacterium
GTTTAACAGCGGTTACTGGAAAGAGACCAAAACACTGGCAAAAAAATTTCTGAACGATTTTAATAAAGCAGATATTGTAGTTGCACCTTCAGCCTCGTGCACAGGGTTTGTTAAAAATTACTACCAAAAGCTGTTTTCCGAAGATGCGGACTGGCTTTTAAAAATTGACAATTTAACTCCGCGGATTTTCGAGTTTACCGATTTTCTTGTTAATCAGCTTCAAAAAACCGGTTTTGGGGCCGAATTCAACCACAGCGTTACCTTTCACGATTCGTGTGCAGGTTTGCGGGGGTACGGTATTAAAAACGAGCCGCGCGTTTTACTCGAAAATGTAAAAGGCCTGGAATTGGTTGAAATGGAAAACCTCACTGCCTGCTGCGGGTTTGGTGGTACTTTCTCGGCTAAATTCCATCATATTTCCACTGCAATGACCGAACAAAAAGTAGAACACGCCCTGAAAACCGGCGCTGAATATATTGTATCAACTGAAGCATCGTGTTTGATGAATATGGAAGCCTACATCCGAAAACAAAAACTACCCGTTAAAACCATCCATCTGGCTGACGTGCTGGCAAATAGTTTATACTAAACTTTGTACCTTCAAACCTTAAACTCCGTATTCTTGCCATCGGGCAACAAACATCAGGTGTAAGGATTTATCTGAAAATATGTGAATTATATAACTAATTTTTGAAATTATGTAACGACGATTGATTTAAAAGTAACCATCTTTACCAGAATCTTTAATAACACCATTTGAAAATATACATTAAATATATGGTTAGTAACCGCTGTAAAATGGCGGTAAAAGAGGAGTTAAAAAAACTTGGCCTGCATTTTATTGTTGTCGATTTGGGCGAAGTGGAAATCATGGAAAACATTTCCGATGATCAGCGCGGGCAACTTAAAACAGCATTACTGAACACTGGATTAGAGCTAATTGAAGATCACAAGGCAGTTTTAATTGAAAAAATTAAAACAACAATCATTGAAATGGTTCACCATTCCGATGAGATAATCAAAACAAACTTCTCCGATTATTTAAGCGAAAAACTCAATTATGATTACACCTACCTTGCAAGTTTATTTTCAGAAGTTCAGGGAACGACGATTGAGCAATTTATTATTTGGCATAAAGTTGAACGGATTAAAGAACTGATGATCTATGATGAGTTAACTATTTCTGAAATTGCCTGGAAAATGAATTATTCCAGTGTTTCACATTTATCCAATCAGTTTAAAAAAGCAACAGGTCTTTCCCCTTCTCATTTTAAACATTTAAAAGATAAAAGGCGCAACCCAATTGAAAAAATTGGGGATCGGACTGATGGACAATTTGGTTCAACTTTCCACGATGCGTTATCGGCAATGCTGGAAACAAAAAAAACAGAAGATTCGCAGTATGCCCGAAGTTTAATTGAAGCCAGTTTAGATCCGCTGGTTACCATAAATGCACAAGGGAAAATATCCGACATGAATGAAGCAATGGTAAACATTACCGGCGTAACCCGCGAAAATCTTACAGGAACTGATTTCGTCGATTATTTCACCGAACCGCAAAGGGCCCGGGCAGTTTACAAGGAAGTATTTGCCAAGGGTTCGGTTGCCGACTCCCCGCTTACCTTGAGACATATCGATGGAAAACTGACGGATGTTTTATTTAATGGATCGATTTATAAAGATGAACTGGGAACTGTGCAGGGAGTTGTAATTGTTGCGCGGGATGTTACCGAACAAAAAAGGATTGCCACAGAACTGACAGAGGCAATCGTTTTTG
Source organism: Prolixibacteraceae bacterium (assembly GCA_009773765.1). Lineage (GTDB taxonomy): Bacteria > Bacteroidota > Bacteroidia > Bacteroidales > Prolixibacteraceae > Draconibacterium. Next base: position 1,778 of record WTWZ01000057.1, read on the forward strand.
CTGAAATGGCTACTTTAATTGCCGAGGAAGCGAAGCTAAAGGCAGAAAGCGCTACAAAAACTGCAAATGATGCAGTGAAAGCAAAACAGCAGTTTTTATCGAACATGAGCCACGAAATCCGCACCCCAATGAATGCGATAATCGGATTTACCAAGGTGTTGTTAAAAACAAATTTAACGGATAAACAAAAAGAATATTTACAAGCCATAAAATTAAGCGGCGATTCATTAATCGTTCTCATAAACGATATTCTGGATCTGGCAAAGGTGGATGCAGGCAAAATGACATTTGAACAAATACCCTTTAGAATGGCGCTGTCGATATCTGCCATGCTTCATTTGTTCGAACCCAAAGTTCATGAAAAGAATTTGAAACTTGAGAAAGAATACGATTACAGGATTCCTGAAGTTTTGCTTGGCGACCCGGTGCGGTTGCACCAAATCATTTTAAACCTGATAAGTAACGCAGTAAAGTTTACTTCAAAAGGAAAAATTACAGTAAGTGTAAAATTATTTGATGAAAATGAAAAAGAAGCAAGCATTGAATTTGCTGTAAAAGATACCGGAATTGGAATACCTGAATCAAAACTTGAAAAGATTTTTGAAAATTTTCAGCAGGCGTCAAGCGGCACATCACGATTGTATGGCGGAACCGGCCTGGGTCTTGCCATTGTAAAACAACTGATAGAAGCTCAGGGTAGCAGTATCAAGGTATCAAGTAAAGAAAATGAAGGCTCAGTTTTTAGCTTTGTTTTAAAATTTCAGAAAACAAACGCTGAAACTGAATTTGAATCAGAACCAATTGAACCAGATACAGAATTAAGGGATATTAAAGTTCTGGTTGTTGAAGACATTACCCTCAATCAATTGTTAATGAGAACCCTGTTAGACGATTTCGGGTTTGAATGCGACATTGCCGGCAATGGAAAAATAGCCACAGAGAAAATGCAAACCAACAAATACGATGTTATTTTAATGGACCTGCAAATGCCTGAAATGAACGGATTTGAAGCTACCGATTTTATTCGGAATGAATTGAAATCTGATATTCCGATTATTGCTTTAACCGCCGATGTTACTACTGTTGACCTGGCTAAATGCAGGGCAGTTGGCATGAATGATTACATTGCAAAACCTGTCGATGAAAAATTATTGTACAGTAAAATCATCGGGATAGTTAAAAAAATATCGGCTGTTGAAAACGGATTGGAGATTCAACCTGAAGGAATTAAAAGCAAATGTACCAACCTTGATTACTTAAATACGCGTACAAAATCGAACCCGGCTTTGATGATGGAAATGATTTTGCTTTATCTGGAACAAACCCCGCCATTGGTTATGGCAATGAAACAGGGTTATAAGGACAAGGACTGGGATAAATTATACTCCGCAGTGCATAAATTAATTCCTTCATTTTTAATAATGGGCATCAGCGCTGAATTCGAAAAAAAGGCGCACAAAGTTCAGGAATATGCAAGAAATCAGCAACAATCAATTGGAATATCAGAAATGATAAAACAACTCGAAAAGGTTTTTATACAGTCATGCGAAGAATTGAAAGAAGACCTGGATACAATTAAAAACCTTAAAAGATGAATAAAAAAAATAAGATAAAACTATTTCTTGTCGATGACGATGTGTTGTTTTTAAAATCATTGAAAATTGATTTTCTGCAAAGCGCCGACTTCGACATAGAAACATTTGTAACCGGTGAACTTTGCATTGCAAAATTATCAGCCCACCCCGATATAATCATTTTGGATTACCTTCTTGACTGTGTCGATAAAAACGCGATGAACGGCATTGAAACACTTGATAAGATAAAGGCTTTTAATCCTGATATTCCGGTAATAATATTATCTGCCCAGGATAAAATTGAAGTGGCCATAAATTGTATGCACCACAAGGCAACCGATTATGTTGTAAAAAGTGAAACCGCTTTCATGCGCCTGCAAAAAATTATTACCACTGTAATGCGTTTTAATAAACTGGAAAAAGAGTTAAACTGGTACATGGAACGAATGTAATTTTTGCAAGGTATTTAAATCGTCACACTTTAAGTTTCTATTGGTTGAAAAGAGCGATTACCGTCGAAGGACTGAAATCGCTCTTTTCGTTTATGAAGCAAAATCAAAAACAGTAAATGTGTGAATTACATAACTCTTTTAAATATTTATGTAACATTTTCCGGTTTAAACGAGCCGATCTTTGTCCAAACAATAAAAACATAAATCAATGAAAAATTTAAGAATGAGTTTACTGGTGGTTTTAAGCGCTGCCTTCATTTTTACCGGCTGTGCTTCGTGGAATAAAACCCAGAAAGGAGCAGTTATTGGAACCGCTAGCGGAGGTGCAGCAGGCGCAGTAATCGGCAGAGCTTCGGGCAACACAGCTTTGGGCGCTATTATCGGTGCAGCCGTTGGCGGCGCTTCAGGCGCTGTAATTGGCAGGCAAATGGACAAACAGGCCGAGGAAATTGAAAAAGCTGTACCCGATGCAAAAGTTGAACGCGTCGGCGAAGGCATTGTTGTTGAATTCAGCAGCAGTGTTTTGTTTGGTTTCGACAAATCAGGTTTATCAAACGATGCAAAAATAAACCTCGACAAACTGGTTACAGTGTTGAATAGTTATGCAGACACCAATATTGAAATACAGGGACATACAGACAGCAAAGGCAGCGAAGCCTATAACCAGGATTTATCGGTACAACGTGCCCGCACAGTTTCATACTATCTGACTGATAAAGGGATTAGTTCAGGCCGTTTAACAGTTAAAGGCTTCGGCGAATCATTGCCAAAATATGAGAATGATACCGAAAATGGCCGTGCACAAAACCGCAGGGTGGAGTTTTTGATAACTGCCAACGAAAAGATGAAAGCTGAAGCAGAAAAAAACGCTTCAAATTAATTTACATATATACTTAAATAATTTAAAATGAGAACAAAACAAATTTCTTTGATTTTAATTTTAACACTTTTGGTTTCTATGGCAATGGCACAAAGTGGCGTTCCCGGAAAAACATCGTTTGCCGTTCTTGGGGGTGTTAACTTTCAAAATCTGAATGGCGAAAATAACAGTGGGAACAAACTCGAAAACGATTTAATTATCGGTTATCACTTCGGTGTAAATGCCCAGATTCCGGTTGCTCCTGAGTTTTACTTTCAGCCGGGCTTGCAATTCAGCACAAAAGGTGCGAAAAATACAGTTAGTGCGTTAACAAGTACTTATAAACTTTCGTACATCGAGCTGCCCTTGAACTTTGTTTACAAAGGCTTGCTGGGCAATGGCTATTTTATGGTTGGATTAGGACCTTATGTTGCTTACGGTATTGGTGGAAAAGCCATTTACGAAGGTGGTTCCATATCTTCAGAGTCAGATATCAAATTCAAAAACGAAGTGGTATCAGGCGATCCTTTAACTACAGTTTATATCAAACCGTTTGATGCCGGTGGAAATATATTCTTCGGATATGAACTGGCAGGAGGGTTGTTTATGCAATTGAACGCGCAACTCGGAATGCTTAATATCAGGCCGGATAATTATCTCCTGCCTGATGATAATTCAACGCTTAAAAATACCGGTTATGGCATTTCGCTTGGTTACAGATTTTAGTCATATCAACAAAAATAAATCGAAATGAAAAAACCATTGGGAATTGTGTTAATCGTAATTGGAATCATTATGTTGATATATACAGGATTCAATTATGTAACTACCGAAAAAGTAGTTGATATCGGTCCGATTGAAATTAACGCGGAGAAGAATAACAGAGTAAGCTGGCCGCCCTTTGTAGGCCTGGTTTTAATTGTTGGAGGTGTAGTAATTATAGCGCTTGATAGGAAAAAGGGTTTCTAACGATAAACTGATATTGCTCAATGTGTGAATGTTGTAATATTAATAAGGAATTATGTAACACATTGCAGCAATTATCTGATGAAATTTGAATCGTGAAAATTTTTTCACACCTGTCCCTCCAGTTGAGGAAATAAAAAATAAATATCATGAATAAGACAGAAGTAAAAGGAAACTGGAATGAGCAGAAAGGTAAGCTCAAACAGAAATTTGCAATCTTAACAGACAACGATTTGATGTATGCAGAAGGAAAAAAGGACGAAATGTTTGGTAAACTTCAAATAAAGCTTGGCAAATCAAGAGAAGAATTACACAAAATTATTGATTCACTTTAACTATTTAATAATTTAAAATTCACAAAATGAAAAAGACCATTTTTTTTGTAATCGTACTGATTTTCACCATGAGCTCGACATTTGCATTTGCAAATAAAGCTGATAGAAAATCGAATTCAGGTAATTCACCAGTTGCTGTTAAAACTGAAAATGCACTATCTGAAGTAGAAATTGACCGTTTAACAAATCGTGTTGAAGAAATCCGTAATTTGGATAAATCAGAGATGTCGTTAAAGGAAAAGGGTGAGTTAAAAAAAGAACTCAGGGATATTAAAAAGAATGTTGAAAAAAGCGGAGGTACCATCTATATTGGTGGAGCTACACTGATTTTACTTATTATCTTAATTATCCTTTTGGTTTGATCCGTTGAAATTTTCCCTTCAGATAACATTAAAATAATATGATGGTAATCTGTTGGTTTAAAAACAAATTAATGATTTACCTCATCCCAAAATACCGAATCAGACAGATGTTTTTCATCTGTCTTTTTGGTTTGGGGTCAATTTCTGCGGCATTTTCTCAAGCATATTTTCAGCAGGAAGTTAACTATAACATCAATGTTTCTCTTAATGATAAGCATCACGAGCTAAATGCTTTCGAATCAGTTCAGTACATTAATAATTCTCCCGACACACTTCGTTTTATATATTTTCATTTATGGCCAAACGCTTATTCAAACAACAACACCCCGTTAGCCAAACAGTTGCTAAGGTTGAATGGCAAGCAAAGATTATTTTCAGATCCGGAATTAAAAGGCTCAATAGATTCACTCAACTTTGAGGTAAACGGAAATCAGGTTCGGTGGAATTTATTACCTGAGCAGCCGGATATTTGCCAGGTTTTTCTTGATGTGCCACTGAAACCCGGTGACTCCATAACAATTTCAACACCGTTCAGGGTAAAAATCCCAAAAGGGGTAACTTCAAGATTAGGTCATATCGGCGAATCCTATCAAATTTCGCAGTGGTATCCAAAACCGGCAGTTTACGATCAATCGGGCTGGCACCAAATGTCGTATCTCGATCAGGGAGAATTTTATTCCGAATTTGGCAGTTTCGATGTGAGTATTACGCTTCATGCCAATTACATTGTGGGCGCTACCGGAAACCTTCAAAATCAGGCTGAATCTGAGTTTTTGGATAAACTTGCTTCCAACACAGAACGGTTAAAAAACATTGGCTCCGGGGGGCACTATTTCCCGGTTTCATCGAATCAGTTGAAAACACTTCATTACAAAACAAATAGGGTGCACGATTTTGCCTGGTTTGCAGATAAACGTTTCCATGTTTTAAAGGGAAAAGTGAAGTTGCCGGAATCGGGCAGGGAAATTACAACCTGGGTGATGTTTACATACGAACAGGCCGAACTCTGGAAAGATGCCCTGCAATATGTAAATGATGCGATACTTTTTTATTCTGCACTTATTGGCGATTATCCGTACGAAAGTTACACAGTGGTACAAAGTGCACTGAGCGCCGGATTGGGAATGGAATATCCGGGCATTTCGGTAATTGGTATGGTAGAGAGCGCTTATTCGCTTGATGAAGTTATTACCCACGAAATTGGTCATAACTGGTTTTACAGTGCGCTTGGTTTTAATGAGCGGCAATATCCGTATCTGGACGAAGGATTAACCAGCGCCTACACAACGCGTTACATGAACGAAAAATACCCTGATAAAAAACTCTGGGAAGTTTTTGTCGGGAATAAAAAAATATCCAGATTCCTTCATATCGACCAAATGCCAATACAGCGAATGTACGAACTGGAGCGATTAGTGCAGGCGCGAAATAACCTTGAACAACCATTAAACCTTCCGGCAACCGATTTTAGTGATGTCAACTATGGCGTAATGATATACAACAAAGCCGATATGGCTTTTAACTATCTGAGGGCATACCTTGGCGATTCTGTTTTTGATACTTCCATACAAGAATATTACCGGAAACTGATTTTCACTCACCCCCACCCCAACGAGTTACGCACCGTTTTTGAAACCAATACCAACAAAAATTTAAACTGGTTTTTCGATGATTTAATTGGCACTGTCAAACGAATGGACTATAAAATCGTTGATTTGGAGAACCAGCAACTTCTTGTAAAAAACGAAGGAGAACTGATATCACCAGTCATTATCTCAGGAGTGACCGGGGATTCAATCTTTTTTGAAAAATGGGTTGATGGATTTGAAGGACAGAAATGGATCGAAATTCCGTCAGGGAATTATACTGAAATAAAAATCGATCCGGGACATATAACTCCCGAAATCTACCGGCTCAACAACAACATTAAAAAAACTGGCGTCTTTCCGAAGTCTGATCCAGTGAGGCCACAAATATTTTTTTCTGTTGAAGACCCCAAAAAGCGTTCGCTCATGTATATTCCTGCTGTCAACTGGACCCGCGAAAACGGTTTTATGGCTGGCGTGGCTTTGCACAATGGTTTCATTTTACCAAAACGTTTTGAATATCTGGTAGTTCCGTTTTATGCGTTCGGAAATAATGATTTGGCTGGTTTTGGCCGGTTTTCCTATAATATCACACCCTTTGAAAAATTTATTCGGAAAGCGACAATATCTTTGGAAGGAACTCAATATGGCGCCCCCGGAAATCAGAACTACCAAAAAATAAAAACCGGCGTTGACCTCTATTTCAGAAATAAGAAAATGAATTCCTCACTGACCCAAAAAGTATTTGCGAATTACATTGCCGCGTCCAGCCTTTATCAGATTGACCTGGAACAAAAAGCAGAAATGAATTCGTTTTTGCAATTTGGATACAGGTTGGATCAGCGGCGGTTAATCAATCCATTCAGTGTGCAGGCTAACCTGGAAACCGGAAAATCATACCAAAAAACTTCGGTTGAGTTTAACTATAAAGTAAGTTATTATGGGCAAAATCAGGGATTGGATATCAGGTTATTTGCAGGAACAATGCTGAAAAACGATTCAAATATCCCATTCTACGCATTTGCGGCCAGTGGGCGAAGTGGCCGCGAGCAATATCTTTACCAGGGTTCGTACCCCGACCGCTTTGCAGTTTTTCCCGTTAATTTCCTGTCGCGGCAGATGACCTTTTCAGAAGGCAACCTGGTTTCGGCAGTCAACGACAGTCTGGGATACAGTAACTGGCTTGTTGCTTTATCGTTCACAAGCACACTTCCCAAAATAAACAAATGGGTTCCGGTAAAACCATTTGTAAATCTTCTGCTGAACGACCACGGTTTTGGTAAGGGCAATGAATCACCCATCTTTTTTGAAGCAGGTATAAAAGCAGGATTCTGGGATCTTTTCGAGATTTATATTCCTTTGGTGGTTTCAAAAAACATTGATTCTGTTAGCGGGCCATTCAAAAACCGGATTCGTTTTATATTATCCCTCGATTCATTCAGTAAGGAAAAGTTGTTTTCTAAAAATTGAAATCTTGATTACCTGGGTAGATGCCGGGTGCTAAATCTTGGGGTAAGAATAAAGAAAATATAGAAATAAGCAAAAGTTGTATAACAGGCTTTGTTAAGGGATATAAATAGTTTTTAGATATTCAAATCTGTAACAGATGAAACTCTTTTATAAACTATATCTTCAAAATTCCTGAAATTTGCTTTTCCACACTCAATTTTCAATTTCTCACTTCCTCTCAATTCCTGGCCGGAAGATTTTGTTTCTGCTACAAAATAGATTTTCTTTTCTCCTTTGAAAACTACAGCCCAGTCTGGATTATAAGTGCCTATGGGAGTCGGAATCTTAAACCAGAATGGAAGTTTGAAATAAAATTCAATGTCCTCGCTACTCTCACAATCCTTAGCAAACTGATTTTCAACACCGCTATCGAGGGGCATATAGTTTTGATAGATTGTTTTTGAACTGTCCGTAACAGTGTGTGTAAAATCATCGAGATAGATTTCAAAATCTCTGTCATCAAACAAAGTCATTTCATAAATCTTGCCTCCAATCTTCTCATATTTAATACCATCAATCATTAACTGATGTAATTCGTATTTAATAGTTGAAACAGCATTGTCCATAAACAGTTGTGGATTGATTAGCAACTCCTTCAGTCGTTTCGAATTTTTCAGTATTTCCAAAATGGTGCTGCGTGTCAATTCTGTTTTATTCTGAATGTACGCAAGCATATCTGGAATTTCATCCCGATTTTTATCGGGACCATAATCGTCATTTGCACTGTCGCTTAATAATTGCCCGGACACGCCTTCGTCAGTAATCAAAACCCGTTTTTTTGTTGATCTGATGGTTGGCTTTTTCGTTTCATCCATTTTGCTTACTGCATTTGCAGCAATCGTAATCAGTTTTTGGGTATCATAATCGACACTGTATTTGGTTTGAAATCTAATCTTTTCCCAAATCTGCAAAAATTTAGGGTCTGCCTCAAATCCTTTTCTGTAATAAACCTTTTCACTTTTACTTTTATCTTTTATTTTGCCCGAGAAATTTACGCCACAATCTTCCTGAATTTCTTTTTGCAACGCTCTTGCAAAATCTTCATAGCGTTCATTCGCAATAACTGTAAGCTTATTGATGTTGCGGTCAAAAATCCGTTGCCCTTCCTGATTTACCGATAAGCGCAATCCTCGCCCAATTTCCTGCCGTTTCTTAATAACTGATTTGGTTTCGTTCAAGGTGCAAATCTGAAATACATTGGGATTGTCCCAACCTTCGCGCAAAGCTGAATGACTGAATATGAACCGAAGTGGAACGTTTGTATCAAGCAACTTTTCTTTATCCTGCATAATCAGTTTGTAGGTATCGTCGTCTATCTGCGTTTCCCCTCCGGTGTCTTTAACCCTGCCTTTGTTGTCTTGCGAAAAATACCCATTATGTAAGTCGTCAACCGGACGAGAAATTAAACCCTTATAAACTGGTTTCGAAATTTCCTTTTGATAAATTTCTTCAAACCATTGCGCAAACTTTCCTTTTAGCGGGTTTCCTTCGGAATCATACTCGCGATAATTTTTCACTTTATCAATGAAGAAAAGCGAAAGAACTTTGATTCCTTTATCCTTGTAACTTTTTTCCTTTTTAAGGTGTTCCTCAACTGTTTTGCCAATCATAAAACGCATAATTTCATCGTTCATTCCACCTTGCGTTTCACCCTTTTTTAAAACAATACCATTGCTCAATTCAATTTGTTCGTTACCAAAATCAATTTCGTAAATTTTCAAACCGTCGTATTTTTCATTTTTGTTTGATAATTTATAAAGATCGTGATTTTTGACATTGGCAGTTACCGATTTACGGTTTATCCCATTTTCGGTAGCTACATCAATTTTTATTTTTGCATTTATTGCATTCCCATTTCGTGTGATATTCTCTAATTGAAGATATGGACTGTTAAAATCATTTTCGCTGACAACAGAATCAACCTCAATCTGTTTTACCAGTCCCAAATCATAGGCTTTAACCGGATTAAGCGAATAAACCAGGTTATAAAGGTTGGTATGTGTAGCAGAATATCGAAGTGTACAAAGTGGATTTAAGTTTGAAATTGCACGCTTGCGGATTTCTGTTTCCATGTTCTGAGGTTCGTCAACAATTACAAACGGATTACAACTTTGAATAAACTCAATCGGTTTTTTCCCAGTGAGTTTGTCGTTTGGCTTGTTGATGATATTTTCATCTTTAGCAAATGAATCGATGTTAATGACCAATACCTGAATGGTATTTGCTGAGGCAAAACCCCTCAGATTAGAAACTTTTTTACTATCGTAAACATTTGAAGTTATTGGAACTTTGTCGTATAGATTTTGAAAATGTTCGTCAGTTATTTCAAGATTCTTCATTACTCCTTCGCGAATGGCAACTGAAGGAACAACAATAACAAACTTTTTGAAGCCGTAAAGTTTATTCAACTCATAAATTGTGCGGAGATAAACATACGTTTTGCCGGTGCCGGTTTCCATTTCAACCGAAAAATTCCACCCGTTGTTGATGATTTCATTTTCAGTTGAAATTTTTAGTCCGTTATTTTTCTGAACTTGCTGAATGTTTCCGGTCAACTGGCCGAGTTCTGAAAAGCGCAATTTATTTCCAAATCCGTTTTCTGAAAGTAATTCACCTGTCTGACTGATGGAGAATTCAAAATCTTTGTTGCTTAATGGTTGTCCTTCAAAAATATCGGTGATGGCTTTGACCGCCTCTAACTGAAATTCCTGCTTGCTGTCGAAGTGTAGTTTCATATTGGTTATTCGCCTCTTCGCCCTTTAAGTTTCCCCTTATCAATCAGGAGTTTTTTATTGTCCGATTCAAGCCGCCTTTTCAGTTTTTGAATATCTTCTTCAGGAGGCAATTGTTCAGGTTTTATTCCGCTTTTTCCTAACAGGGTCCTTACATCGCGATTGTTTTTTACATGCTCATTGGTAATTTTATTTTCGCCTTTTAAGTCATTTTTATTTACATTAAAGTTGGTAATTTCGGTAGCCAACTGTTTGGCTGAAATGGTAATGGTGGGTAAAAAATCAGCCAATGGCCGGTTTTCGGCAATACCTAATTTGCGTTTCATGGCGCTGGTATTGTTGCCGCCAAACAAAGCCCAATCTCCCTTGCTCCTGATGTTGGCAAACCCTTTATTGTCAACTCCTCTTTCGTAAATGTTTTTTGATAATTCAGTTTCCGCAGCCGCTAATTTTTCCCGTGCATGAAGTCGTTCCATCAATTGGATACGTTCCTCCAATAATTCCTGCTTACGGGTTTGAATGGCAAAATAGCTCTGTGCAAAGGCAATTTGTTCTTTCTTTGGGTCGCCATTTTGGGCTATTAGATAACAGGCATACCGCGTAAGCATAATATCAGGAACTTCCTTTGTTGCACCCTTGGGCATAGGTATCGTTTTGGTGACGTCAACGAAATGATCGGAAACCGCTTCTCCAGTGGTTTTGCAACTTTCTTTTGCCTTATCAACCGCATTCAAAAAATTACGCCAATCGGCATAACCGAGTAATTCCTGTAATTCTCTTGCAAGCCAATATTCTACACCGTCTTGTTCGTAAGCATATTCTTCAAATGATTGGCTGAGTTTGGTAATTATTCCTTTTTCCATTTTGAGCAGTTTACATCATTTAAATCGTTTTAAAATCAATCTCAGCATCTTTCATCTGTAAAACCGCATTGGTTTTCAGTTGGTCGTTGCCGGTAAAAAGCCGATCGAGGGTAATTACTTTTTGAAGCCCCGCCCCAGCCCTCCCCGAAGGGGCGGGAGTTAGGACCGTATCAATAATTTCCTGGTTGATTTCTTCTAAAGCTAAAATCAATTCTCCTTCTTTTACATAGTAGAGCTTGTTTTTGTATTTTATTTTGTCGGTGAGCAAATAGCCGGCTTTTAGGATTAACTCGTAAAGCATATTTTCTTTTTCGCTGCCTTCGCGTACCGGATCGGTGAACATTTCCAATTGTTGTTCCAGGTTCTCATCTGTGATGTCGTTGCTCCGCCATATTTTGAAACTGGAAGAGGCGAGTTTGAAAACCTTAAAACCATTGTCTGAACCAGGATTTGCGGGATTAATCTGATTAACGGGATTCTCTTTTTCGGTAAAAAGTTTTTGTTGCGCTTCTATTTCGTTATTCTGGTTAATCTTTGAATCAGGTAAATCATAGCTTGTCCCGGTTTGGCGGGAGTTCAGACGGTTGATTACCCGCCGTATTCTTTCTTTCGAGATATCGGCAATGGTTTTATAGCCAGCTTTGAATGCTTCGCTTGTTTCATCGCATGGTTCGGGCAATTGCACTAAAATAAATTTTCGGTTGCCGCCATCTTCTTTGTTGAGTTCTAATACGGCATGGGCTGTTGTGGCTGATCCGGCAAAGAAGTCAAGAATAATATCACCCTCATCAGCAGAAACAGAAATCGTTTTTTTTATTACTTCAACAGGTTTAGGAAAATCAAAAATCTTCAATCCAAAAAGATTTTTTAAATCAACAGAAGCTTTTTTATTCCCTGCTATTTCTTGCCAAAGATTAGAAACTTGTTTTAACCTTCCTTCCAAATAAAATTTTAAATACGGTTTCCATTCTAGTAATCCATCTTCATTTTTTATTTTTTTCCATTCAATCAAATTCCGCTTTAAATTTTCATCATATTTAGATCGAGAACATCTCCATCTACTTTCATAACCTCCGGGTCCGATTGGAAACACATCATTGTTATCTGGATCTTTAAGTGAATAATACATACTTGGTCTATCTGCTCTTTTGTCTTCCCCCCCAGTTTTCCTTAATGGTCTTGTTAAATATTTTCCACCCAAATCTTCTTGTGTGTAAATTTTGCTGTCTGCTTCCGTAAATTCCATACCAGACAAATTGCTACTTGTGCTTTTTGAATATACTAAAATATAGTCTATTTCAGAAACTAAACGATTTGTTCCTTGCCCTGTCGGCGTACCTGTAGCTCGGCTTATTTGTCCCACAAAATTATCTTCTCCAAAAATTTCATTCATTATCATCCTAAGATTATGAACCTCGTTATCATCAATATGGACGAAAATTACGCCATCATCTTTTAGTAAATTCTTTGCAAGGAACAAACGGGGGTACATCATGCTAAGCCAGTTGCTGTGGTAGTGTCCGCTGTCCTTGCTATTCTTGCGGAAGAAACCTTCTTTCATCAAATAGCCTTCTTCGTCTTTTTCGCCTATGCGTTTTTGGTATTCTTCGCGGCTTTCCTTAAAACTGTCGGGGTAAATAAAGCTGTCGTTTCCGGTATTGTAAGGCGGGTCAATGCAAACCACTTTTACTTTTCCGTAATATGATTTTTGCAGCACTTTCAGAACTTCAAGGTTTTCGCCTTCAATAAATAAATTACCACAATCCGATTGCAGAAACTCTTCAATGGAAGGGGCTGTGGCGCCCCACTCCTTTGGAGAGGGGTTGGGGGTGAGGCTTTCTTCAGGGCATGGTTTTAGGGTTGCAGTAGTGGTTTGCTGCAAAACCTTAAATGCTTCCGATTTTCCGGCCCAATTCAAAACATATCGTTCGTTGCTGAATTCGATGTTTTCTTTTCCAAGTGTTGCCTGAAGTTTTTCCCAATCAATTTTTCCTTCTGTGATTGTTTCAGGAAAAAGTTGTTTCAGTTTTTCCAACTGGTCTTGAACTATGGTTAAAGATTCTCCCGTCATTATTTAAGACTGTAATTATTTTTGTAAATATAAAAGTAATATCCGACCAGTTAGTTGTGCATTGAAAAAATTTGGTTCCTTTGGCTCCATCTCCCATGTTTGCAAGTATCAAGAATCCAGCAACCAGTAACCAACAGAAACCCACTCCGTCCCAGTTAAATGATTGGATAAAAAATTATTAGCGTATTTCACCGGGACTCGGCCCCCTTGGAAGAAAAGGGGGACAAATTAAGAGGGTGGGCAGTTGCAAAGAGCAAGAGCAGACATCAAGTATCAAGTATCCAGTATCAAGTATCAAGTATCCAGTATCCAGTATAAAGAAACCAGCATCCAGAAACCAGCATCGCCAAATGTGTGAATCATGTAACTCTTTAATTTTATTGTGTAACACTTTTTAGTCTTGGAAGCATGACCTTTACACTGTACGATTTTGTACAAATTAAAAATTACAGTCATGCCAATCTTAACAATTCTAATCGTTATTGTAGTTGCCGGGGTTATACTCTGGCTGGTAAACAGTTACATTCCAATGCAGCGAACCATTAAAAACATTCTCAATGCAGTTGTTGTAATCATTCTTGTAATATGGTTGCTCAACGTATTTGGAGTATTGGAAAGTTTGAAGAATGTGACAATTTAGTGTGAATCATGTAACTTATTCAAAAAGTTTTGTAACAATTTCGGGGTAAAAGAGAAATACCTTTAAAAATAATTAAAAACAAAAAGTCATGGGAAATTTACTTTACATCATCGCGGTTATTCTGGTTATTGCCTGGGCAATCGGATTTGTTGGTTACAGTGCCGGTGGTATTATACACGTACTGCTTGTAATTGCAATAATTGCGGTTATCTTAAAAGTCATACAAGGAAGAAGGATTTTTTAGGAAATCTTTTCCCCGAGTAAACATTGTCGTTTAACATTTTAAGGACATGAAAAAAATTATAATATTAATGTTTATCGCATCCATTTTAACAGGATGCATATTAAATAAGGTAACCGGGCGCAAGCAATTGAGCCTGGTGCAGGAATCGGAATTGCAATTGATGGCAGTCAGCCAGTACAACTCATTTTTGTCGGAAAACAAAGTTTTAAATCCGGCCACCAGCAAAGATGCTGCAATGGTTGACCGTGTTGGGGCACGCATTTCGAATGCAATAACAAAATATTATAACAGCCAGGGAAAACAGTCGGTTACAGAAGGATACAAATGGGAATTCAACACCGTTGACAGTAAAGAAGCCAATGCCTGGTGTATGCCCGGTGGTA
>WTWZ01000117.1:0-2339 GCA_009773765.1 Prolixibacteraceae bacterium
TATTTCGGTAATCCTGCCATTCAGGAAAACATCATAAACTCAAAAGAGGAGCAATTTCAGGAAGGATTTTTGCGTGAACTTTTTGTTTCGGTTTTTGGATATACACTCAATCCGCAGCCCAATTTTAACCTGACCACCGAATTAAAAAACATCGCCAACAGCAAAAAGGCCGACGGGGCAATATTACTGACGGGGGAGCATGCTCCCCCGTCAGTAATAGCCGTTATTGAATTAAAGGGGACCGACACCACCGACCTTGACAAAATAGAGGCTCAGGCTTTCGGGTACAAAAACCACCACCCGAAATGTGTTTATGTGATAACTTCAAATTTCGAGAAACTCCGTTTTTATATTCAAAATGCAGTTGACCATCTCGACTTCGATTTGTTTAACCTTACCCGCGGGCAGTTTTCGTTACTGTGGCTTTGTTTGGCAAAAGACAATCTGCTCAGTGGAGTGCCCCTGAAAATTAAGGAATCATCGGTTTTGCAGGAAGAAAACATTACCAAAAAACTGTATGCCGACTATTCAAAATTCCGCGAGGCAATCTACAACAACCTCGTATTAAACAATCCCGAAACCGATAAACTTTTGCTTTTCAGGAATTTTTTGCTGAAGACAGGTTGCTGGTTCCGACGAATTCTATTTCACAAATTATAGAGAAATGGAAAGATGATGTTGATTTTGGCGATGCCAAACCACTTTACCACACCTTTAAAAAATACTTTCATGTGCTGAACGTGGGAAGGCCCAAAAGCGGCAACCGGCAGGAGATTTTTGCATACAACGGCGGTCTGTTCAGCGAGGATGAGATATTGGACAACATCAAAATCGATGATGCTATTTTATACGAACACACGCTGAAACTCAGTCAGTACAATTACGAAACCGATGTGGATGTAAATATTCTCGGGCATATTTTCGAACACTCGCTGGGCGATATTGAAAATGTGCAGGCCGAAATTAAAGGCGAAAAAGTTGACAGCCAGAAAACGAAACGCAAAAAGGATGGCATATTTTACACACCCAAATACATTACCAAATACATTGTTGAAAATACAGTTGGAAAACTCTGTGAGGAAAAACGGGCCGCGCTTGAAATTATTGACGAAGAATACGCCAAAGGCCGCAAAAACCGTAAAAAAGATACCATTACTACTCTCGACAAAAAGCTGACCGATTACCGCGACTGGCTTTTACATTTAACCATTCTCGACCCTGCCTGTGGTTCGGGGGCTTTTTTAAATCAGGCGCTGGACTTTTTAATAACCGAACACCGGAAAATTGACGATTTACGCGCCCAGCTTTTTGGAAGCGGCCTGGTTTTCTCCGACATTACCACCGACATTCTCGAAAAAAACATTTACGGTGTTGACATCAACGAAGAATCGGTTGAAATTGCCAAGCTCTCGCTTTGGCTGCGCACCGCACAAAAAGGCCGGAAACTGAATAAACTCAACAACAACATTAAATGCGGCAACTCGCTGATTGACGACCCCGAAGTGGCAGGCGAAAAAGCGTTTCACTGGCAAAAGGAGTTTCCTGAAATATTTAAAAAGAAAGAAAAAAAGGCCTGGCACATTACAACTGCAACGCATAATTCAAGATACTCGCAGCGAATGTTCGATAGTTTTGTGAAGTTGGGCGAACCTGTGTGGCTTTCAGAAAAAGAGGAAATAATAGTAAGCGAAACCATTGCAGAAATTGCTGAAAAAGACAATCTGAACATACTTGCTTATAACATTTGTGGCGACCATGCCCATATTCTGTTGGTATGCGAAGAAGAAGAACTGCCCAATATAGTGCAGAAAATAAAATCGATGTCGGCGAGGGCGTGTAACATAGCGATGGGGCGTACTATACCGACGACGGAGCATGCTCCGTCGCAGATGTATGCTCCGTCGTCGGGAGAACCGTACCCGGGAACAGGAACAAGGGAGCAAGCCCCCTTGTCGGAAGAGCCGGATAGCGGGCAGACTGGGGAGCATGCTCCCCGGGGAACACGCGGAAAAACACAGTTCCACCTCTGGACACAGAAATTCGGCAATACACCAATTACCTCCACCGGGCAACTCGAAAACACTATCCGCTATATCGAAAATAACCGAATAAAACACGGGCTGGACGGAAACGACGGAGCATGCTCCCTCGTCGGTAGTGTATCTCCCGGACATAACAAGGGAGCAAGCTCCCTTGTCGATACTCCTCCGGTCGATACTCCTCCGGTCGATACCCCTTCCTCCGGGTTCTCCTCGTCCGGCAGCAAACTTGCCGTAATCGCGAAGCGAATGACCTGCCCCCGCCAGCACGCTTTCCGTACCGAATACAAAGGCGGTTTT
>WTWZ01000117.1:2400-3734 GCA_009773765.1 Prolixibacteraceae bacterium
TGACGTGGTGATTGGAAACCCGCCGTATGTACAACTGCAATCGATGGGCGAAATGAGCAACACGCTGCAAAAATGCGGTTACGAAACGTTTGACAAAGGCGCTGATTTGTATTGCCTTTTCACCGAACGCGCATTTAAACTCTTAAAAGCCGGAGGATTGCAATCGTTTATTATGCCCAACAAATGGATGTTGGTGGCGTATGGAAAACCGTTGCGGAAATTTCTGGCAAAAACAGGATTGCGGCAAATACTGAATTTTGGCGATATTCAGTTTTTTGCGGAAGCCACAACCTACGTTTGCATTTTTGTTACACAAAACAGCCTGCCATCCGAAAACCTGAATGTTTTATCCCTAAACCGGAAAACCTATCGCGGCGATTTTATGACAGAGGTAAAAAGTAATATTTACGAATACCCAACATCAAAATTTGGCGAAGCCGAATGGAGCATACAACCTTTCCACGATTCGGTTAAACTGGAACAGATGAAACAGAATGGCATCGAACTGAAAGATTTGCCGGTTTCTATCTGCCGTGGAATTCTAACAGGATTCAACGAAGCTTTTTATATTGATGAAGAAACCCGCAATAAACTGGTTGCAGCCGACGCCAAAAGCGCAGAAATCATAAAACCAATGGTGCGGGGAAGAGATATTTCGGCCTATGGAATTACTGGTTTTGAATATTTGATTGGCACATTTCCAGCGTTAAAACTTGATATTGATAATTATCCCGCCATAAAAGACCATTTACTTTTGTTTGGGTACGACAGGTTAAATCAAACCGGAGAACAGGGTGCAAGAAAAAAAACAAGCGGAAAATGGTTTGAAACACAGGATAGCATCAATTATTATGAAGAGTTTTCCAAACCCAAAATCATTTATCCGAATATGACATCGGTTTTCCCGTTTATGTACGACGAAAACGGATTTTTCAGCAACGATAAAAGTTTTATTCTAACCGCAAAAGATGATTCAATTTCCCTGCTTTTTTTAGCCACAGTATTGAACTCATCGCTTGCCAAACTTTGGATTTGGTATAATTGTCCTGAATTACAGGGCGGAACCCGTGAAATCCGTAAAGTTTATTTTGAGCATTTTCCGGTCCCAAAAGCCAGCGAAGAACAAACCGCGCTGCTTGCAAATTACACAACCGAACGTACCCGGTTAACAAGCGACCTGCAAAACGTGGTAGCCAAATTTCAACGCACACTTCAGCGCAAATTCAATATTAAAGAACTGCTTATCCACAATAAGCAAGTTATTTTATAATGTCATTATAAGTCACAGATGAAGTGGTTACTGCTTGTTGCATTAGCCTGTAAAACAATTTTCC
>WTWZ01000058.1 GCA_009773765.1 Prolixibacteraceae bacterium
TATATTGTCTGGCCCGATGAGAACCGGATTAACGTTCCCATTGAATTGTTTACCGATGCCAAACTGGCGCGCGACGATGAAATGAGGAAAGCCGGATCGGCCGTTAGTATTCAGGACGAATTTGAAATTGAGCACAAGGGCTGGAACAAAAACCGGAACAAGGTTAAAATTAAAGGTAGCCCGAACCTGGGCAACGTTCAGGTTATTATGATGGGTGTGCGAAACAGGAAAGGACAGTTAAACACCGGTCCGAAAGCAGTTGAAGTTTGGGTTAACGAATTGCGGTTATCCGATACCGATGAGAAAGGTGGATGGGCGGCAAATGCCCGTTTGTCAACCCGTATTGCAGATATGGGAAGCGTAACCCTGGCCGGGCGTACCAGCAGCGAAGGTTACGGAAGCATTAACCAAAACAAAAACAGCAGGCAACTCGATGATATCCATGAGTTTGACGTTGCTGCATCACTTGATTTGGGCAAATTTTTCCCCGAAAAAATAGGTGTAAGGCTGCCATTTTACTATGGTTATTCGAGAAGCGCCCACAACCCAAAATACGACCCGCTGAAACCCGATATTGAGCTTTCAAAATCGCTGGAACATGCGGAAAACAAACAAGAGAGGGATTCGCTGAAATTTATCTCGCAGGATTTGATAACACGCAAGAGCATCAATTTTACCAATGTAAAAATTGAACCGCAGGCCCAAAAGGAGAAAACACATTTGTGGGACCCCGAAAACTTTGCGGTAACCTATTCGTACAACGAAACCAAAAAAAGAGATATAAATACTGAAATAAATGGCGACAAAACCCACAGGGCAATGTTTTCATACAATTTCAGCAGTCGCCCGCAACTGATCCAGCCTTTCAGCAAAGTACAGTTTTTGCAGAAATTCCCGTTTAAATTAATCGGCGCCTTCAACTTTTATC
Source organism: Prolixibacteraceae bacterium (assembly GCA_009773765.1). Classification (GTDB taxonomy): domain Bacteria; phylum Bacteroidota; class Bacteroidia; order Bacteroidales; family Prolixibacteraceae; genus Draconibacterium. The sequence continues at coordinate 929 of WTWZ01000058.1, forward strand.
CGCTTCCAAATCAAATTTCATTCAGGACCGACTTATACCGCCGTTATAACGAAGTAAAAACACGGAACATTACCAATCCCAATTTCATACTGCCGGCCACTTACCAAAAAGATTTTATGTGGAACCGGTTTTTTGATTTACGGTACGATGTAACAAGGTCGTTAAAAGTTGATTTTTCTTCGAGGGGAACGAGCCGGATTGACGAACCGGAAGGCAGAATGAATAAAGATGACGCAGATTATCAATGGAAAAAAGACTCCATTTTGAACAGCCTTTACGATTTGGGAAGGCCTGTTCTTTATGACCATAATTTTCGTATTACATACATGGTGCCCTTGAACCAGATTAAATTTTTGAATTTTTTGAACGCAAATATTAGTTACGATGGAACTTACAACTGGCTTGCCGGACCTATAACCGCCGACACCATCAATCTGGGCAACCGTATTCAGAACTCTCAAAACTGGCAGGTAAACGGGAATATGACTTTAACCAGTTTATATAATAAAGTGCCCTATTTCAGGGAAGTAAACCAAAAATTCAGAAGGACAAGCCGCACCAGGGGAAGTATAAACCAGCAGCAGGGAGGAAGACAAAATCAGCAAAATGAGCAGGTTCAGGCAAAAACCCTGGAGCAAACCTTTACATCCAATGTTAAACTGGAAACAAATGTTGCCCAAAAAGTAACGCACAAACTAAATACAAAAAAAATTAAAGTAGTTGCTACCGGAACCGATGCAAAAATAATACCCGTGAAAGTTACTTTAATCGATGCCAATGTTATCGAAATTACGCCACTGTCCGATGCCCCGCAGGCGATGCTTACGGTAAGCGGAAAACCCGGCGACCAGGCGTTTTTAAAAGATCTGGCCGATTTGGCTACCCGTGTGGTTTTACTCAGTTTTCAAAATATTTCGGCAACATATAATCAAAACGGCGGAACTGTGTTGCCAGGCTACCTTCCGGAACCCGTATTTTTTGGCGGGGGAAATTATTTGCCCGATCCACGTTTAGGTTATTCGGCGGGGCCAAGTTATGCCCCGGGATTTCCTTTCCTGCTGGGTTGGCAGGACCAGGATTTTGCACAAAAAGCTGCTGTTAACGGGTGGATTACCAACGACTCCACGCTGAACACACCCTACATGTTTACAAAAAGTGAACGTATCAGTTTCCGAACAACCATCGAGCCCCTGCCTGATTTAAGAATCGACCTTACCTCCGACCGGGCTTTTGCAGTTAATACAACCCAGTTTTACAATTACGATTACTCAACGGGTAACTTTAATGCCAATAGTTTTACAGAATCGGGAAATTTCAGCATGTCAACCATAACCTGGGGCACAGCATTTTTCTCTTTTGGGAAAGGGAATGATTTACAGTCGGAGGCATTTGAAAATTTAAAGGCATACCGGCCAGTTATTGCACAACGTCTTGCAGCACAGCGCCCGGCAAACAATGGATTTGGATACGATCCAACGGCTCCAAATTCAAACTTTCCGGGCTATCCCGATGGTTACGGGCCAACATCAACAGAGGTCCTAGTCCCGGCATTTCTGGCAGCCTACCAAAATAAAGACCCTGAAAAAGTTTCACTCGGATTGTTCCCGTCAATTAAATACATGAGGCCTAACTGGAATATCCGGTACGAAGGAATGGTTTCAAAAATACCGGGATTAAACAAATATATCCGCTCGCTCAATTTTTCACACTCTTATCGTTCAAGTTATAACGTTGGTTCTTTTTTAACCAATTTGAAATACGCTGCGGAAAGCGATGGATTTACGTATATCAGGGATCTTTCCAACAACTTTATCTCTCCATACGATTTTAATTCTGTGAGTATCATTGAATCACTAAGTCCGCTGATAAATATCGATATTATGTGGATGAGCGACCTCACCACCCGCGGCGAAATTAAAAGAACCCGAAGCCTTCAGCTTGCTTTTGCCAACAACCAGCTTACCGAAACAATGAGCAATGAATACACGGTTGGCGTAGGTTACCGGTTTACCCAAATGGATTTAATTATTAAAACAAAAAAATCGCAGCAGGCATATTCAAACGACCTGAATATCAGGGCTGATTTATCATACCGAAAAAATCTGACATTGCTGAGGCAGTTAGACGAAGATAAAGACCAGCTTACTGCCGGACAAAGCGCTTTCACCATTAAAACATACGCCGACTATATGTTGAGCGACCGCTTCCAAATGCGCATTTTCTTCGATAAAATTATTAACACACCATTTACATCTCTTTCATTCCCAACTTCTAACACTAATATTGGTGTTAGTTTTCGTTTTACATTAGCACAATAGAAAAAGCAAATTTCTGCCTTTTATATTGTAAAAAACCTGGTAATTTAATAGTATCCCATATTAAATTCATTCGCCTGGCATCCCGACAGAACGATTGGACAATAAGGCACAATACAAACTCTCTGTGCACAGGGTTACAAACACCAATCATGGGTTCTATTCATACAACTTTTCCATTGTTACCTCTTTCTGAAACAAAGTTTTTTTATCGTCATAAAATTTTACAAAATCAGCCGAGCATGGGCTTCCCTTAAATGGTGCAAATGCTCCGTGGCCAGCAGGTTGCCAGGGATTTCTCCAAACTAAAAAATATGATAAATCATAAGGGCGAATGGTTTCCAAAACCATTGTCCACCAAACATGGTTGGTGGCAATTGGGCCGCCCGATTCACTGATGGTTGCAATTTTCCCCTTTTCCTTTGCCAGCTTCGAAACCGTGGCCGCACAATTTTTAAGCGCTTCCGGGTAATCAGGGCCGCGGTCGTACAAATCGAACCCCAGTATATCAATGATATCATCGCCGGGGTATCTTTCCAAATATTCTTCTTCGGTTTTAAAACGGTCGGTCGAATAGGTATAAATCAGGTGATGAATGTTTTTTTCATTTTGTAAATAGTCAACTGTAAACCGCCAGAGTGCCTTGTAATCGTCAATGGCGCAAAGGTTTTTTCCCCACCAGAACCAGCTCCCGGTATGCTCATGAAACGGGCGGAAAAGGATGGGAATGTAAATTCCATCGTCAGTTTTCAGTCCCAATAAAAAATCGGCCATCTTATCAAGGTAGCCTTTAAAAACCTCGTGTTTTGTACCTCCCTGCAGGATTGATTTTACCACCTCTTTCGATGAAACATCCCACGACGTTCCGCCGGTGAGCGGATTACGCAGGTGCCAACTGATGGTATTTACCCCGCCCCTTTCGTAAACAAGTTTTATCCAGTTTTGAATTTTATGGAAATGCACGGAATCGAGACTGTAAGAGCCGCCCAATTCGATATGTCCCAGTTCCCAGCCGTAAACGGCCGGGTAATCGCCGCAAACATCTTTCACATCCGAGCGGCCTTCCTCGTAAACCCAGCTTTCGCCGTATGCCAGCGCATCCTGATGGCCAAACATCAGTCCTTTCGACTGAAGTTTCATCATATTCCGGTACAGGTTTACCGTTTCGGGTGTTGCTTTCGGATTGGAGGGTTTTTGCGACATTACAATGATGGGGATGATTAATAAAATGGAAAGTAACATGTTTTTCATAATTTGAATTGTTGATTTTATTGAATAATTAAAATGAGCTTTTCTCCTTTCTTCAATTGAACGGGCAGTATTTCTTTGAGTTGCATCCCGGAATATTTTCCTAAAAAGTTTTTATTTGACGGTATCAGCGAATATTCCTTCCCTGCTTCAACTTCAGCATCTTTGTATAATTGTTAGATTTTCAAAAATAGCAGATTCAAATTGATATTCAACAATTTGAATTTTAATTGAAACATATTTGTTAAATTGCAATGATCAAAATCAGCGCTATGAAACAATTAATCCTGTTTGTTTTTTTTCTTCAAATCTGTGGCATAAGCATAATTTATGCATCGGGAACCGATTCAATAAGAAATTCAAATTCAATTCTTTACGAGAAGGTTTATTTGCACATCGATCGCGAGTTATATGCACCCGGCGACGATATCTGGTTTAAATCGTACCTGGTCAGCGGAATCAACAACCGGCTTGTTCCGGGGTATAAAAACATTTACGTTCAGCTTATTTCCGATTCGGGTGTTGTGGTGGGCAATAAACTATTGCTTTCGAGAGAAGGAATTGCAAATGGCGACATTCAGTTACCACTTGAAATTTCCGATGGAAATTATACCATCAGGGCTTTTACCAAATACCTTGAAAATTTTGGTGTTGAAAGCTATTTTCACAAACGGATTATGATTTCAGGTTCAAAAAATTCGTTGGAGATTGCCTTGGGGGCGGGTGAGCAGGAACCGGTTAATATCGACGTATCATTTTTGCCCGAAGGCGGAAATTTTGTGTTGAATGCCATAAACTATATTGCATTTAAAGCCATAGGTGAAAATGGAAAAGGAATTTCAGTTAAGGGGAAAGTTGTGGATGAAACCGGCGAAGAAGTTGTTTCTTTTCGTTCATCATACAAAGGAATGGGTAAATTTATAATGATGCCGCAGGAAGGGAAAAGCTATTTTGCAATTATTGACGATTTTCCCGGGTTTAATTTTCAGTTTGAACCGGCAAAACCTGATGGAATTTCATTGAATTATAAACCCGATGGTAACTATCTGTTGTTTACTTTAACCCGAAACCTGAAAATAAATATTCCGCAGAAATATATTTTAAAAGCTTCGCACAAGGGTATTGAACTTTTCTACTCGCAAATTACAATGAACGAATTTCAACATGGACAAAGGCTGTTCAAAGGTCTGTTTCCACTCGGTATGTCGAAAATAACGGTACTCGACGGGCAAAATAACACGGTTGCCGAACGGATGATTTTTGTTCAAAACAAAGATGACAAAGCTATGAGGCTTGAACTCAGTAAAGAAGAATTTAAAACCCGCGAAAAGGTAAAAATTAATGTTTCTTCGCTGCTTTTACCAACCGATACTATAACTTCAACGCTTTCTGTTTCAGTTGTTCACGAAGATTATTTCAGTTCCACGGGAAACAACCAGACCATCGAAAGTTATTTGTTGCTCGATTCTGATTTGAAGGGATCCATTGAATCACCGGCATCGTGTTTTATTGACGAAAAAGAAATTTCAGCCGACGAAAAACTCGATTTGGTAATGATGATAAATGGATGGAGAAGTTATTACTGGGACGATCTGGAAAAATTCCGGGGGGCAGAATTACCCAATTGGGCCGATTATGGGCTTTCAATAAGAGGAAATGTTGTCAGACAATTTGGTGGAGGAAAACCGGTTGATGACGGGAAAGTAATTATCGGGCCATTTTCGGGGAGTTTCCTTTTCGAAGAAGCAAGAACAGACGAAAACGGGAATTTTAGCTTCGACAGGCTTTATTTAAAAGATAAGGCAAAAATTATGATTAATGCTGAAACAAAAAGCGGAAATAAAAGAAATGATATTAACCTGGAACCTCAATTAAATTTCGACACGTTTGTTTCTTCGGAGTATTTAAAAAATAGTTGTGCCGACATAAGTATTCCACTTAAATTTTATCGCGAAAATTATTACCGTCAAATTTCTGACACCGAGTTTAAAGTGAAATCGGGTATTCTTTTGGACGAAATTCAGGCAATTGGCCAAAAAGTTACAGGCGACGGGCACTTCAGGCTTTACGGCGAACCCGATATTTCGCTGGTGGTTTTGGATGAAGATATTGACCGGTATTTTAATATTCTCGACTATTTGCAGGGCCGCGTTGCCGGTGTTGATGTTACCGGTGATGAAGTGCGGATAAGGGGTGCCAGCAGGAATCCGTTGCTTGTGGTAGATGGTATTGACACCGATTGGTCTGACACAAGAAATATTCCGATGGGTGATATCGATAAAATTGAAATTCTGAAATCGGGTTTCGGAATGGCAGTTTATGGTTCACGTGGAGGCGATGGGATAATATCGGTTCTTACAAAAATGGGAAAAGGCGAATGGGAAAATAACTGGGTACGCACAATTCATGGCCGGATAACTCCCAGTGTTGACGGTTTTCAACTACCTCGGGAGTTTTATTCACCAAAATACACAGCGGAAAATATCGACGATGCCCGCCCCGATAACCGCCCCACTTTATTGTGGAACCCCGAAGTTGTGGTTGAAAATGGTGTAGCTAATATTGAGTTTTATACTGCCGATAACCTGGCCCGGTATCACGTTTTAGTTGAAGGAATCAGTAAAAACGGCAAAATTTGTTTGGGAACCGGTTTGTTTACGGTTTCTGTTCCGAGAAAATAAAAGTTTTTCCAACTTTATAAAATTATTTTGAGACAATAAACATTTTGTAATTTACATTTTGTAAATTGCAATTTGTAAATTACAAATCGCGAATAATAAAATGAATGAGCTTTTATCACCATTTCCAACTGTTGGATATTACGGACCGGAATATTTCTGCGACCGTGAAAAAGAAACCGAAACAATAACCGCAAACATTTCGGGCCTACAGCCAACAACGCTGGTGGCTGCGCGAAGAATAGGCAAAACAGGTTTGTTGAAACATTTGCAGCGCCTGCTTTCCGACAATTATATTTTTATTTACGCCGATATTTTGCCAACCGAGAATCTCAGGGAATTCTTAAATACGTTGGCTACCTGTATTTTGAATTCAGTTCCCGAAAAAACCGGAATTGGCGCTAAAATCTGGAATTTTATTAAATCTCTCCGCCCCTTAATTACTTTCGATCCGCTTTCAGGGGAGCCTCAGGTTACTTTCAACATTCAGCCAAAAGACAGCGACAACCAGGTTGAATTGTTGTTTTCGTTTCTTGAAAAGCAGGATAAAAGAGTGGTTTTTGCTATCGATGAGTTTCAGCAGATTCTCGAATATCCTGAAAAAAGTACAGAAGCCTGGCTCCGTAGTTTAATGCAGCAACTGAATAATGTAACTTTCATTTTTTCAGGCAGTCAGCAACACATCATGAACGATATGTTTTCAAATCCGGCAAGGCCTTTTTTCGGAAGTACAGTTTTTTTGCATCTCGATAAAATTGGTTTTGAACCGTATAAAAACTTCATCATAAATAAATTTGCAGAAAGGGGCAAAAACATTCCCGAAACAGTAGTTTCAGAAATTTTAAGATGGACAAACTGCCATACATTTTATGTGCAACTTGCATGTAACCGTGTTTTTTTGAATTCGGAAAATACTATTGATTTGGATATGTGGCATGATGAAGCAAAAATGTTACTTGATGAACAGGAATATGTGTTTTTTGGATATCGCGATGTGCTTACAAAACACCAGTGGAAGCTTTTAAGGGCAATTGCACACGAAGGCGAAGCATCATCGCTAACCTCGAAAGAATTTGTACAGAAACATACTTTGGGAAGTCCGGCAACCGTGTTGCGTTCCCTCGACTCTTTGCAGAAAAAAAACCTGATTTTCAGCCAATATAATTCCAATGTAACACTTTATTTCAGTGTTTACAACGTGCTGTTTGAGCGATGGATTCAAAATCAAAGGATTTGAAACATGCTTTGCATCCACCTTAAAAATACCGGCCCGTATTTTTGCCTTGCCGCCGAGGAATATTTACTAAAAAACTTTTCGGAGGATATTTTTATGCTCTGGCAAAGCGAAAAAGCCGTGGTTGTTGGCAAACACCAAAATTTATTGGGGGAAATCAATTACCCGTTTGTGCGCGAAAATAACATTGCGCTTTGTCGGCGTATTTCGGGTGGCGGAACAGTTTTCCACGATGTGGGCAACGTGAATTTCTCGTTTATTAAAAATGTAAAAAGCACAGCCGAAATCAGTTTTAAAATGTTCACTGCGCCGGTGGTTGGGGCGCTAGCAAAACTTGGTATTACTGCAACCACTTCCGGCCGCAACGACTTGCTGATTAATGGCCTTAAAATCTCAGGTAACGCCGAACACGTTTACAAAAACCGGGTTTTGCACCACGGTACTTTGTTGTTCGATTCTGACCTAAAAAACCTCGGACTGGCCATAAAAGTTACTCCCGGAAAGTATGAAAGCAAAGCCGTGCAATCGAACCGCAGTCCGGTGGCCAACATTTCGCAGTTCCTGAAAACCCCGATGAAAACCGGAGAATTCGTTCAGTTTTTGCTGGACTTTCAACTTCAAAATCCTGAAAACCATTTTTATAATTTGAATGAAAACGACATTCAAACCATTGAAAAATTATCATCAGAAAAGTTTAAAACCTGGGAGTGGAACTTTGGTTATTCGCCAAAATATTCGTTTAAAAACGAAGTGGAAATTGAGGGGAAAAAACTTTCAGTAAAATTGGTTGTTGAAAAAGGGGTGATTGTGGAGGCGGAAATATTGGGGAACTATTTTCGTAAAGATAAATTACAGAAGATAGAAATCAATCTTTCTGGTAAAAAGCATTTTTACCATGAACTTTTGGGATTGAGTGAAATAAAAGAAATTAGTTCAGTTTTTTTCTGAAAACAAAACGTGCCACAAAATCTCTTTTGCAGCACGTTTATCTGTTCTAATTATCAAAATCCGGAAACCCCGGAGAATTATTGTGGCATAGGATACCCTTCCAGCTTTTTCAGATTTCTTGCAATCTCTTCTTCGGGATATTCATAATCGGTCAGTTCGCCGGCCATGTATTTATTGTAGCCAACCAAATCCATTAAACCATGTCCGCTGAAATTGAAAAGGATTACTTTTTCCTTGCCTTCCTCTTTCGCTTTTAATGCTTCACGAATGGTGGCTGCAATGGCGTGTGTGGTTTCTGGCGCTGGAATAATACCCTCGGTTTTCGAGAATAATAAACCGGCTTCGAAACATTCGCTTTGGTGAATTGCCTGTGCTTCCATCAAACCATCTTTTAAGGCAGCGCTCACCAGCGGCGACATTCCGTGGTAACGCAAACCTCCGGCATGGATTGGTGCCGGAACAAAATTGTGTCCCAAACTGTGCATTGCCAGCAGCGGCGTCATTTGTGCCACATCGCCGTGGTCGTAAATAAACGGTGCTTTGGTTAAAGTCGGGCAGCTAAAAGGTTCAGCTCCAATAATCTGAATGTTTGCTCCGTGTATTTTTTCGTACATAAACGGGAATGAAATACCGGCAAAGTTACTTCCACCACCACAACAGCCAATTACCACATCCGGATTTTTAATTCCAACTTTGGCCAATTGTTTTTTAGCTTCCAAACCAATAATAGTCTGATGCAACATCACGTGGTTCAAAACTGAACCCAATGAATAACGGGTTTGTCCGGTTGGGTCGGTAACGGCAGCTTCAACAGCTTCCGAAATGGCAATTCCCAAACTTCCGGGTGTATCCGGAAATTCAGCTAAAATATTGCGTCCTGCCTGTGTTTCCATACTCGGACTGGCTACGCATTTTCCACCCCATGTTTCCATCATCATTTTGCGGAAAGGTTTCTGGTCGAAACTAACGCGTACCATAAAAACCTTACACTCGATGCCGCCAATTTGTGCGCAGGCATACGAAAGGGCAGAACCCCACTGGCCTGCACCGGTTTCGGTGGTCAGTTTTTTTATGCCAAACTGTTTGTTGTACCAGGCTTGTGGAACGGCAGTATTTGGTTTGTGGCTGCCTGCCGGTGAAACACTTTCGTTTTTGTAGTATATTTTTGCTGGCGTACCAAGCGCTGCTTCAAGTTCGTAGGCGCGAACAAGCGGGCTGGGCCTCCATTGTTTCAGAATGTCGCGAACCGGCTCGGGAATGTCAATCCAGCGATTTTGACTTACTTCCTGTTCAATCAGGTTCATCGGGAAAACGGGAGCCAGCATTTCGGGCCCTACTGGTACACCGCCCGGTCCCAGCGGCGGATTCAGCGGAGAAGGTAGGTCGGGCGCAAGGTTGTACCACTGTTTTGGCATCTCCGATTCATCCAGGTAAATCTTCTTTATTCTTGTCATGATTTATAATTTTTGGTTAATGATTTAATTTATATCGTTTTTATTCTCACTACTCAGTACTCAAATCTCACTGTCTTTATACAGAAAAAGGGACTTCCTGTGCGAATACAGCAAATCCCTTTTCCCGGCCTCACGACCGCAAAATGATATTTAATTCCCGCGCTTCCATTTTAACGTTGCGCCAGTGCCATTCTTTTCCGTATAAAGGTTCTTTGTACATATCTGTCTAAAATTCAGCACGTAAAACTAATGATATTTTTTTATGACAATCCGTTTAGTACCTGTTTTTTATAATTTACCTGTTAAAATCTTCCTGCGTCAAACCTGATTGTCTGATAATGGATCTCAGTGTTCCTATTGGAATTTCTTTTTTAGGCGATGGCACAATAACTGTCCTGTTACCTTTTTTATATTTAGCATGACTTCCACGTTGTGATACGTGCATGAATCCATTGTTAAGCAATTTCGAAATATAATGCAAGTGCTTCGTTCAGGTTGTCAATAGCTTCCTGAATTGATTTCCCAAAGATTGAAACATCAACGTTCAGGCATTGTGAAACAAAGTATTTCCCTTCTTTATAAACAACATATTTGATTGCTTTCATTTTTAATTATTTATGGTAAATCTACGAAAAACAATAGAAGTAGCAAAAGTGAAAAGTCAATGATCATCAAAATAAACAAATTGAGGGTCAGATAATCAGCCGGTTAGCCACGCTATTTTTTTAGTTGCCTCTAAATGAAAATAACTATTTTGCCATTCCGCATGAATCCCTATTTTTGCAGCGATTTTTATTTCAGAATTTATAAAATGAATAAACTAACCGTTTTAAGCGGAATACGACCAACAGGTTATTTACACCTTGGAAATTACTTTGGTGCGGTACGAAGTTTTGTAAAAATGCAAAGCGATTATAATTGCTTCTTTTTTATTGCCGATATACATTCGTTAACTACACACCCAACTCCCGAAAACCTGCAGTCCGGTGTAAAACAGGTGCTTGCTGAATACCTGGCTTGCGGAATCGACCCCGAAAAAGCTACCATTTTTATTCAGAGCGATGTTCCTGAAGTTTCTGAATTGTATGCTTTCCTGAATATGAATGCCTATCTGGGAGAACTTGAACGCACTACTTCGTTTAAGGAAAAAGCCCGCCAGCAGCCTGATAACGTGAACGCCGGATTATTGACTTACCCGGTTTTAATGGCTGCCGATATATTGATACACAAAGCCAATTTTGTTCCGGTTGGAAAAGATCAGGAGCAAAACCTCGAAATGGCGCGCAAATTTGCCACCCGTTTCAATTACATGTACAATACCGAAGTTTTCCCGCTTCCTAAACCTTACACTTTCGATGGGAAAGATATGATTAAGGTGCCCGGGCTGGATGGCAGCGGAAAAATGGGAAAATCGGAAGGAAACGCGATTAACCTGTACGAAGATCCAAAGGAAATCCGCAAAAAAGTAATGCGGGCGGTTACCGATTCGGGGCCAACTGAACCAAATCAGCAAAAAACCGAACCGGTTGAAAACCTGTTTACATTGATGAAAATTGTTTCAACGGCCGATACAGTGGCACATTTCGATGAACTTTACAACAAATGTGAAATAAGATATGGCGACCTGAAAAAACAGTTAGCCGAAGATATTATTGCATTTACTGCGCCAATTCGTGAAAGAATTATTGATATTTTGCAGGATGATTCGTATCTTGCAAAGGTTGCCAGAATGGGTGCAGAAAAAGCACGCGAGTCGGCGTCAAAAACGTTAAATGAGGTCAAGGAAGTTATCGGATTCAGAAGATTTTTTTAGTTTTTATACCATACCCCAGAAAAATATGGCCGGGCTGTTGTCCGGCTTTTTTTGTAAATTTAAAGCATGAATTCAAATTTTTCGTTTAAAGCCGTAATTTTTGATATGGACGGCGTGATTACCAAAACCGCCCTAACCCACGCAGCCGCATGGAAAAAAATGTTCGACGAGTACTTGTTGAAAAGGGAAAAAGAACATGGCGAACCGTTTGCTGAGTTTACACACGCTGCCGATTATCTTCCGTATGTTGACGGAAAACCCCGCTACAAAGGAGTACAGTCGTTTCTGGATTCGCGCGCGATTCAGATTCCTTTTGGCGATCCGTCAGATTCTCCCGGAACTGAAACGGTTTGCGGACTGGGAAACCAGAAAAATATTGCCTTTAATGAAGTACTTGAAAACGAAGGTGTTGAAGTTTATCCATCAACTATTGCATTGATAAATGAATTGAAAAAAGCCGGTATAAAACTCGGTGTTGCCTCATCGAGCAAAAACTGCAAACCTGTTTTGGAAAGAGTTGATTTGCTTCACATTTTCGATGCCCGCGTTGACGGCGTGGTTTCGGCTGAACTTGATTTACACGGCAAACCCGAACCTGATATTTTTACAACTGCCTGCGATATTTTTGGTGTAAAATACGCCCAAGCGATTGTAGTTGAAGATGCTGTTTCAGGTGTTCAGGCTGGTAAAAAAGGAAAATTTGGATTAACAATTGGAATTGCGCGTGAAAACAATCGTATTGAGTTAGAAGAAAATGGGGCTGATTTGGTTGTTGAAGATTTGGAAGAGATTGGCGGAATTAAAGGACTAAATGATTTGTTCCTCAAGTTCAATCAGGAAACTACAGGTAACAAAATTATATGAATTCCGCCGGGAGAAGGAAAAAATACTAGTCACGGAATGCGGGCCGATTTGGTTGTCAATGTTTTAAAATTGCATCCGGTTAACAACGGATTTCCTGACCATAACAGGAATTATTGATTTTTTTTTCTTCCTTTGATTATGGTTTGAAACTTGAATAAAAAGAGTGTTTTAATTTTAAAATCCTGTAAAATGAAACCACTGTTTTTTCTTTTATTTTTAGTATTTGTGTCTTTCAATTTCACATTTCATAAAAAAAGTTGAAAAAAATCCAAAACCTAACATGCAGGGTTTCGGCGAATTTTATGGCTATAATTGCCAGCGGTTGGCGCACAACTATTATCCGGGCCATTTGTGGGATAACCAACAGAAAATTGAAACGCCGGAAAACATTGATGGTATCTCGTTTTTACCTTCGTTACTTGGGAAAGGGCAACCACAGCACAATTTGTTGTACTGGGAGTTTCACGAACCTGGAGGCCGACAGGCGGTGCGAAAAGGCGAATGGAAGCCGGTACAATACAATGTATTTGACTCAACTCAAACAACTACCGAATTGTTTAATCTCTCATCGGATATCGGAGAAGAAAACGATATTGCTGGCCAGAATCCGAATATTGTTAAAGAACTTACCGAACTGATAAAATTTTCGCGTACAGAATCAGGGGATTTTGTTTGATGTTAAGAAGAAATAGTTTTCATGAAAACAACAATATCAACCCAAATAAAAAACCAGAAGTTTTCAACCACTGGTTTTCTATTTGATACAAATTGAGTATTTCCTGTTTCTTCCGCCCGGGGAGATTAAGAGGGGCTTCTTTTATTCTCCCCTCACCGCTGCAATACCCGGAAGTACTTTACCTTCCAGCGTTTCGAGCATGGCGCCACCGGCGGTTGAAATGTAAGAAACACCATCGGCAAAACCGAATTTGTTAACGGCTGCAACCGAGTCGCCACCGCCTACCAGCGAGAAAGCGCCTTTCTTTGTTGCGGCAACAATTGCATTTCCAACTGCTTTTGTGCCCACGGCAAATTTCTCTATTTCGAAAACACCTACCGGGCCGTTCCAGAGAATGGTTCCCGAATTTTCAATTACTTCTTTGAACCTGGCAATACTTTCAGGGCCGGCGTCCAAACCCATCCATCCATCGGGAATGGCATTGGCCTGAACCACCTGTGTATTGGCTTCTTCGCTGAATGCATCGGCAGCAACAACATCTGTTGCTAATACAAGGTTAACACCTTTTTCGGCAGCAATTTTCTGAATTTTCAATGCCATTTCAAGAAAATCGTCTTCTACCAGCGAATTGCCAATTTTCCCGCCGTTGGCTTTTACAAAAGTATAAGTCATCCCTCCTCCCAGAATCAGGTTATCTACTTTGCTCAGCATGTTTTCGATGATGGTGATTTTTGTCGAAACTTTTGCACCACCCATGATTGCTGTCATCGGACGAACTGGTTTTGCCACCACTTTGTCGAGACTTTCAACTTCGCTTTCAACCAGGTAACCAAACATTTTGTCGTGCGGGAAAAATTTGGCCATCACGGCGGTTGAAGCGTGAGCGCGGTGAGCTGTTCCGAAAGCATCGTTTACCCAGCAGTCGCCTAACTTCGACAATTCGCCGGCAAAAGCTTCGTCGCCTTTTTCTTCCTCCTTATGGAACCGAAGGTTTTCCAGCAACAACACTTCGCCCGGTTTCAGGGCTTCAGCCATGGCCTTAACTTCGGCGCCTATACAGTCTGGGGCAAGTTTAACCTCCTGGCCAAGCAGTTTGCTGAAATGGCCCACCAGATGGCACATTGAGTATTTTGGGCTCGGTCCATCTTTCGGGCGGCCAAAGTGCGACATGATGATTGGCGAACCGCCCCCGGTTATAATTTTTTTGATGGTTGGAATTGACGCAACAATGCGGGTGTCGTCGGTAATTTCAAAATTTTCGTTGAGCGGCACATTAAAATCCACCCGGACTAATGCCTTCTTTCCTTTAAAATTGTAAGTGTTAATCGTTTGCATGTTATTCTATTTATTTGGTTTTCAGAAAATCAACCAAAGATAAAAATAAATTCCGTTGGAAACCTGAGTTAAATTTGGCCTCAAAAGAATTTAATGTTTGGGTAAACTTAAAATTTCAGTTTTTAAAAAACTATTTTTGAGCCATGTTTTTTAAAAATGTAATTGGACAGGAGGAATTAAAAAAGCGGCTGATTCAATCGGTTCAGGAAGAGCGGGTCAGTCACGCACAACTTTTTTCGGGGCCCGGGGGAACCGGAAAACTGGCAATGGCAATTGCCTATGCCCAATACATGCGTTTGCCCCTCGTGCCATAAATACAGCAAACTGGCCCACCCCGATTTACATTTTGTTTTCCCGATTTTTAATTCTGAAAAAATAAAAAATGCGGTAAGCGACGACTTTTTACCCCAATGGCGCCAAATGGTTTTATCCGACCCTTATTTTGACCTTGGCGGCTGGCTCATTTTTATCGAGGCCGAAAATGCACAAGGGCTGATTTTTGAGAGGGAAAGCAATTCTATTTACAAAAAACTGAACCTGAAATCTTTTGAATCGGAGTTTAAAGTGATGATAATCTGGCTGCCCGAAAAAATGCATCTTGCATGTTCAAATAAATTGCTGAAAATCATTGAAGAACCGCCCAGCAAAACCCTTTTCATTTTAATTACCGAAGATGAGGAGGCTGTTATCGGAACCATCCGTTCAAGGGCACAACCCGTTAATTTCCCGTTTATCGGCAAAGAATCAATCAGAACCGCTTTGCTCGGAATGGAAAATACCGACCCGGATTTGGTGCCTGATGCAGTTCATTTGGCAAACGGCAATTTTATTAAAGCAAAAGCATATATAAATCCCGGAGATGAGAGCCAGTTCTACTTTCGGAAATTTCAGGAAATGATGCGGCAGGCTTACAAACGCGAAATTGTGGCACAAATTCAGTGGGCTGAGGAAATGGCCAAAATTGGCCGCGACAAACAAAAAGCTTTTCTTGCTTTTGCCCTGCGTCTCATTCGCGAATATTTTGTGTTGAACATGAAACGCAGCAACATGGTTTACCTCAGTAAACAAGAAAAAGAGTGGGGCAAACAATTCGCGCCTTTCATTAACGAACGAAATATTGTTGCCTTTTTTAACGAATTCGAAACCGCAATAAAACACATTTCCTGGAACGGAAATCCACGTATCATCTTTCTCGATACCGCACTACGGATGGTCAGGCTGATAAAGAGATGAAAATGACACACTTTCACAGAAACACTTTAAAATACAAACATATCATTTTCAAATTGGCATTATTATTTACTTTTGCAGATATGATGGATTTTATACTGGTTTTTTCGGATTAAAATACTTCATTTCAAAAAAGTGAATTATGCACGAAAAAGATATTGATACCATAGAAAGAGGCGTTTGCAGAACCAAATCAGGATGCTGCGCAAAACTGCATGTAACCAACTGGCTGAGCGACATAAAACTGCCGCGCTATGTGAATAATATTGTTGAAGTACGATTTAAAAACACACGGAAAGATTATTACCAGAATGTAAACAACCTGAATTTGCTGGCTGGCGATTTGGTAGCGGTTGAAAGCAGCCCCGGGCATGATATTGGCATAGTTTCGTTGATGGGGCCGCTGGTTGAAGAACAAATGAAAAAACATAAACCAACCCTGATCAACGGCGAATTCAGAAAGGTTTACCGCATTGCCAAACAAAATGACATCGATAAATGGAAAGAAGCCATTTCACTTGAGCATCAAACTATGATCCGGTCGCGACAAATGACCGCCGACTTAAAACTGAACATGAAAATTGGCGATGTTGAATACCAGGGCGACCGCACAAAGGCCATTTTCTACTATATTGCCGATGACCGTGTGGATTTCAGGCAATTAATTAAAGTGCTTGCCGAGAATTTCCACATCAGGGTTGAAATGAAGCAAATTGGCGCCCGGCAGGAAGCCGGACGTATTGGCGGAATCGGTCCCTGCGGGCGCGAAATCTGCTGCTCCACCTGGATACACAACTTTATTTCGGTATCGACCAATGCAGCGCGTTACCAGGAAATTTCGCTTAATCCGCAAAAACTGGCCGGGCAGTGCGGAAAATTAAAATGCTGCCTCAATTTCGAACTGGCTTCCTACATCGATGCACAAAAGAATTTTCCAGCCACACAATACCCGCTCGAAACCGAAACCGGAACCTACATATTCCTGAAAGCCGATATTTTTAATGCTTCTTATTTATATATTCTTCAGGGAAATACACCTTCAACCCAAATCACTGTTCCGGTGAAAAGAGTTGCCGAAATTCAGCAATTGAATAAAAAAGGCAAAAAACCGGAAAGGCTTCTTTTAAGAGATGATTCTCCGGCGCCCGCAAAGGAACTGGATACATTTCACAATGTGGTTGGGCAGGAAGAACTGACACGTTTCGACAAACCAAATAATGCAAAACGGAAAAAGAAACGGAACTTTCAGCGTAACCCAAACCGAAAACCAAACGCCTGATGAAAAAGTTGGTATTTCTGTTTTTAAGCGGTTGCCTGTTTACAATTTCGTTGCTGTCATGCAATAACGGTTCGGTTTTTAATCAGTATAAAACCATTCCCAAAGGCGAATGGAACCGCGACTCTCTCTTGTTGTTTAAGGTTCAGGTAACAGATACTTTGCTGGACCACGACCTATATATCAATGTCAGAAACGATATTGGCTACAAATACAGCAACCTGTGGCTTTTTATCGATATAAAACAACCTGGCGATACAGTTTCTGTTAAAGATACTTTTGAAGCAACCCTGGCCGACCCCGCGGGAAAATGGCTGGGATCGGGTTTTGGCGGGGTAAAAACAAACGAAATACTATACCGGCAAAATGTTTATTTCCCGGTTTCGGGAATTTACGAAATAAAAATTCAACACGGGATGAGGGGTAAAATACTCGAAAACGTTACCGATGTGGGAGTTCGGTTGGAAAAATTTTAAGAAGGTGGGCAAAAATAAACTAATCAAATACACCCAAATCGAGCGCTTTGAAAATGTGGTTCAGGCGCCGTACGAAATTTTACAGCATGAAGATTTTTACCTGAAAGGAAAATGGGGCGGCCATTTTTTTAAAAACAGTAAACCTATTATTCTTGAATTGGGCTGCGGCAAAGGAGAATATACAGTTGAACTGGCCGAAAAAAATCCGCATTTTAACTACATTGGTGTTGATATTAAAGGGGCGAGAATGTTTGTTGGAGCTAAACTCGCGATCGAAAAAATTCTTATAAACGTGGCTTTTCTTCGCACCAATATCGAAGCCATCGACCGGTTTTTTGGTGTAGGAGAAATTGCAGAAATCTGGCTCACTTTTCCCGATCCGCAAATGAAAAAAAACGGCAAACGGCTGACGTCCACATTTTTTCTGAATTTATACAGGGCATTTCTGAAAACCAGTGGAACCATCCACCTGAAAACCGACAGTAATTTCCAATTTATTTACACCAGTGCATTGGTTCGCTTAAACGGATTCGAAATTCTGGCCGAAACCGGCAACCTGTACGAATCGGAAATTCAGAACGAAACCCTTGCGATAAAAACCTTTTACGAAAAACAGTGGCTGAGCCGCGGGATAACCATTAAATACATCGCGTTCAAACTGAACAATAAAGAATTCACAGAACCCGAAATTGAGGTTGAAAAAGACGGGTACCGCAGTTTTGGTAGAAGATCAAGAGACTTTTAAGAAGAAGCAATACGAGAATCCAGAAATGCCTTACTGCGTGAATGGAAAAGAAGTAAGAGGGCCGAAGCCGGGAGAGTTGAGTATTGAGTATTAAAAAAAACCGCGCAAGACGTTCATTTCTGCAAGAGGGAGAAATCCCTTTCAAATTTAAGTTTCCGTTTTTCAATTTTTGCCTGAGAAAAAACGACAAACTCCAAACGGTTTTTATTTCTTTGTCTCAATACTCATTACTTAAAATCTAATAATCTGAACGATGTCCGATTTTTTCAGCCAGGTTTACGAAGTGGTAAAACTCATCCCGCAGGGACGGGTTACTTCTTACGGCGCCATAGCCGCATATCTTGGCTCGCCGGGTGCAGCGCGAATGGTAGGCTGGGGCATGAATGCCTCGCACCACGGCCCCGGATTTATTCCGGCACACAGAGTGGTAAACCGCAACGGACTGCTCACTGGCAAACACCATTTCGACTCGCCGAACACCATGCGCGAACTCCTTGAAAACGAAGGATTGCTTTTTGATGAAGACTGCCAGATTATCAACTTTCAGGAACGATTTTGGGACCCGGCAAAAGAACTTTAAATGTAACAATGTGAGTCGCCACACGGCTTCGAGCCGGATGACGGCTTTTAAATGCGTTACCATTTATAACTAAACGAAACTGAAGGGATTACTGGAAAAATAGTTATCTGTTTCATCTTGTCGCCCTGTTTGTAATAATACCGCGGGTTTAGCCGGTTGTAAACATTATAAACCGAAAAATTCCAGGCATAGGTTTTACTGGCGCTTTGCCTTTCAATCCGGTAAGAAAGATTGAGGTTATGGAAAGCAGGCATTTGATAGTTGTTAACCGAATTTATGAGGCTTCTTTTTGCAAACCATTCTGCCCCGTAACGCGAGCCTTCCATAAGCGGTAACGGAATCCCCTGGTATTCCTGTTCGGCCAGCGTGATGTATTTGCCCGAAGCATAATTAAAATTTGGGCATTGTTAATATAATATAGCTGGCATTGTTAATTTAGTATAGTTTGTTTATATTTGTGCAATTATTAATCTAATCAATATAATTATGGATAGTTGCCCAAAATGTAAAAGTAAGAATTTTCGTAAAGATGGTATAGTTAAATCAAGACAAAGGTATT
>WTWZ01000059.1:0-15386 GCA_009773765.1 Prolixibacteraceae bacterium
AAATTCTTGAAAATCCTTTGGGTATTTTTCTTCTATTTCCATGCAGTAAATTTAATCATTTCGTCAACTTGCCTGTTGTGGATAAGCAGTTAAAATTATTCAGGAATTTCTAAAAGTTCCTCAAACAGGCGTTTTCGATATAACAACCTGCAAGGCTTACGCGGCGCTAAAAAAACTAAACATTTCATCAACAGATTTAACCGTTCATAAAAAGGAAATTCAAATATCACTGGGATTTACAGGAGATGATGTTGACGGTGATATTGGCAAATTGACTCTTGGGCGAATTGAAAAAGAATTAAAAATAGGCACATTTGCTGTACCAAATAATCCTGCCAATGCGAAAATGAAATCATTAATCATTGGCGCCGGGCATGGCGGTTCCGATTCGGGCGCCGTAGGAAACGGGTTCATAGAACGTGATTTGGCCATTGAGTTTAGAAATTTGCTGGTTTCCGATCTGAAAAAGCTGTCGGTAAATTGCATTGTGGACCCCGATTCAAATAAGTTAGCAGATTCATTACCGTATTTCAAAAAATATTTTAAACCCGATTCAATTAATGTTGATATTCACTGGAATGCCGGTCCACCTGCCGCCACAGGAACTGAAGTGCTGATAAACACTCAATCCACTCCTTTTGAGAAACAACTGGGAGGAAAAATAGCAGAAGCAATTGCAACTATTTTAAACATCAAAAACCGGGGATTGAAAACAGAACTGCAAAGCGCACGGGGCTCTTTGGGTTGGATGAAACAGCCGGGTAGAAACTACATAATTGAAATGTGTTTTATATCGAACAAAACAGATATGGAAAAATATATGGGAAAAAAACCTGAACTTGCAAAAGCCAT
Source organism: Prolixibacteraceae bacterium (assembly GCA_009773765.1). Lineage (GTDB taxonomy): Bacteria > Bacteroidota > Bacteroidia > Bacteroidales > Prolixibacteraceae > Draconibacterium. The sequence continues at coordinate 853 of WTWZ01000059.1, forward strand.
AGCTAATATATTATTTGAAGCTGTAAAACAATAGCAGGGAATGTTTTGTGAGGATTTAATATTTTAAATTTTATTGAATTAAATAATGAAATAATAAAACTTTAATTGCTGGTATTCTATTAATTTGAAAGTAGAATCATACATTTGTCGTTTTCAGACATTAAACGTTAGAATATGAATTTATTTATTCCAAAAAATTACAAATCGGTCTTGGACGTGTATCAAACCGAACAGGCCATTAAGCAGATAAAAGATTTTTTCCAGCTCAATTTGTCTTCCGAATTGCGTTTGAGAAGGGTAACTGCTCCGCTTTTTGTGAAAAGGGGAACTGGTGTAAACGATGATTTAAATGGTATTGAGCGTCCGGTTTCATTTCCGATGAAGGATTTAGGCGAAGTTGTGGCTGAAATTGTTCAATCACTTGCCAAGTGGAAAAGAATGGCTTTGGCCGATTTAAAAATTAAAGAGGGATTTGGAATTTATACCGACATGAACGCCATTCGCCCCGATGAAGAACTAACCAATATGCACTCGTTATATGTTGACCAATGGGATTGGGAGCGGGTTATAACCAACGACGACCGGAATCTCGGTTTTCTGAAATACATCGTACGTAAAATTTACTCAGCACTTGTGCGCACCGAGTTTCATGTTTCGGAGAACTATCTGGAAATTGTGCCCGGGTTGCCCGAAGATATTACGTTTATCCATGCCGAAGAACTGGCCGAAAGATACCCCGATCTGACCCCGTTTGAACGCGAAAATGAAGCATCGAAAAAGTACGGGGCTATTTTTGTAATTGGTATCGGCGGAAAAATGACAAATGGGGAGGTTCATGACGGCCGCGCCCCCGATTATGACGACTGGACTACTTCAACAGTGAATGGGTTTAAAGGATTAAACGGCGATATTATTCTTTGGAATAATGTGTTAAAGCGTTCGTTTGAGGTATCTTCAATGGGAATAAGGGTTGATAAGCATGCGCTTTTGCACCAGTTAAAAATCAGGGGCATGGAAGAACGTAAAAATCTGATGTGGCATCAAATGCTTTTGAATGACGAACTTCCTTTAACTGTTGGAGGAGGTATAGGCCAGTCGCGTTTGTGTATGTATTTTTTGAGAAAAGCACATATTGGCGAGATTCAGTCGAGTATCTGGCCTGATGAAATGATTCAGAAATGCAAGGTAAACGGGATACGCCTGCTGTGATAAATGCTTTATGTAAAATGATAAACTAAAAATTAAAGAAATCAAACGGAAATAAATCGGGCCCAAATTGAAAAATATTAAAGATCGAATTTTTGGGTTTATTTGAAATTTGCGACTTGTTTTTTGGGATTTGAATTCTATCTTTGCACCGCAAAAAAGTAAGGATGCCCCGGTAGCTCAGTTGGATAGAGCAACTGCCTTCTAAGCAGTAGGTCATGGGTTCGAATCCCGTCCGGGGTACAGATTTATTAAGGGTTATTCTTGCTTCAATATTGTTTTGTACCAAAGGGTAACAGTTTCAGGTGAGCAGTTATTTCTATTGTTTTGCCTCCCTTAATATGTTTGACTTCATCGCTTTTCCAGTTCTCTGAGGCAGAATGGCACTGTGAAACCGGCCGCCTTTTTCAACCTCAGGCGAAACTAAAATTTCATCCCCTTACATTAACTGGCCTTTAACAGTTTCAAAGCCTCCCGTAGGAAATGTCAAGTCCATTTGGTTTTACGATGGGTTCTCCGGTTTTTGATGTATGTTTGCCAATCCAAAAATAAATTAGCCCATCTTTTCATGAAGTTTTGCCATTTCAAGGCAAAATTTCTGATTTTTTGTAAATTTGAAAATGAAAAATAAAGTTTTAATCGCCCTTGCTGCCGTTGGACCCGGTCTGTTCTTAATCGGTTACAACATTGGTACAGGCAGTGTTACAACAATGGCAAAATCGGGCGCTGAGTATGGAATGTCGTTATTTTGGGTACTGGTATTATCGTGCGTTTTTACGTTTATTTTAATGGTAGCTTATGGAAAAGTAACACTGGTAACCGGGAAAACTGCGCTCCTGAACATTAAGTCGGAATTTAAATACGGCTGGATTCTGGCGATTTACATTTTAATCGCATTGATTATTGGCGAGTTGCTCGCACTCATCGGCGTAATGGGTATTGTGGCCGATTTGCTCCAGGAAGGAATAAAAATACTGACTGGCGGTATGGTCATTTATAAATTCTGGATTATTCTGGGGATTTCGGTTTTGATGTATATCCTTCTTTGGTATGGCCGATACAAACAATTCGAAAAAGTGCTCACGCTTTTTGTAATTCTGATGGGGGTTAGTTTCATTGTTGTGTTTTTTATGCTGAAGCCCAATTATATGGAAATCATCCGGGGAATGGTTCCCGCAATTCCCAACCAACCCGGTGCTTTGGGACTGATTGCTGCCATGGCCGGAACAACCTGTTCGGCAGCGGTTTTTATTATGCGCAGCACAGTGGTGGCCGAAAAGGGCTGGGGCATTAATGATTTGAAAACTGAGAAAAAAGATGCTTTTGTTTCGGCATTTATGATGCTGTTTTTAAGTGGGGTTATCATGGCAGTTTCGGCCGGAACGCTGCACGTGATGGGATTGCGGCTTGAAAATACGGTTGAAATGATTTCGCTTTTCGAACCGTTGGGCGGAAAACTTGCCGCACTGGTTTTAATTGTTGGTATCACCGGCGCCGGGTTATCCACCATTTTCCCAATTGTGCTGATTGCCCCGTGGCTCATTTCCGACTACACCGGCAAACCCCGAAACCTGCGCACACCGCTTTACCGGTGGTTAATTTTAATCGGTTTGTTGTTTGCATTTGGCTCTGTTTTTCTCGAACAACGCCCGCCGGCAATCATGATATTTTCACAGGCTGTACAGGCGTGTATTTTACCGGCGGTGGCAATTCCGATTTTAATTTTGCTGAACCGTAAAAACTTAATGAATACCTACATTGCAGGCTGGAAAATGAATTTAGGGGTAGTGGCAGTTATTTTGTTTTCCTTTTTAACAACTTATTATGCTATTGTTGAATTGTTTTGATTATTAACGGCGTAAAGAATTATTCATGGAGGTTATTATATCTGAAACCAAAAAGGAACTTGGCAAAAAAGCCGCACAAAAAGGCGCTGAAATCATCAGAAAAGCCATTGCCGAAAGGGGAGGGGCCAGCATAATTGTTGCTACCGGCGCTTCGCAGTTCGAAATGCTTGCAGAACTGGTTAAGGAAAATATCGACTGGAATGTGGTTACCGGGTTTCATCTCGACGAGTACATTGGAATTGACGAAACACACCCTGCATCATTCCGGAAGTACCTGAAAGAAAGGTTTGTTTCGCTGGTTCCGCTGAAAAAATTTCATTATGTGAACGGAAATGGCACTGAAAAAGAGTGCAACCGTCTGGGCAAAATCATCAGCCGCCATCCAATTGATGTGGCATTTGTGGGTATTGGCGAAAACGGCCACCTCGCTTTTAATGACCCGCCCGCCGATTTCGAAACCGAAGAACCTTACATTGTTGTAAATCTTGATGACGACTGCCGCCGCCAACAACTGGGAGAAGGCTGGTTCCCCACTTTCGATGATGTTCCGCAGCAGGCAATCAGCATGTCAATTAATCAAATAATGAAATCGGAACATATCATTTGCAGCGTACCCGATGAACGAAAAGCAGAAGCGGTTAAAAATACACTGTATGGCGATGTAACCCCGATGACGCCGGCCTCTGTTATGCAGGATCACCTATCAGTTTGGTTTTTCCTGGATAAAGCGGCAGCTTCGAAACTCATGTAAAATTTATTGTACTATTTCGAGTTAAATCCGATAAATTGATATTTTCCTCTTTCCATCTGTTTCAAACAAGGATATCCATTATGCCATTTGGAATTTTTTACATTCAAGTGAACATCTGAAGTTAATAAAATTCCACTTAGTTGATTGTCACTCATTTCTGATGTAGAAGGAATAATTTCTTTTCGAATAATATCACGCAATTCTTTTGGAGTAAAAACATTATTTCCTCGTAACGATAGAATTAAGCCAGCTATATAATTTAGTTTAATTTTAAGCCATACACCCTTCTGAAGGAATATTTTCTTCTGATAACTGTCATTAATGTATTTGTCTGCTATATATTGAGAAAATTCATCTACTGACAAATTATATGATTTGCGGATATAATCTCTAATTATTTGATTATCATATTTTACTGCAGGTTCCTCTACCGAATATCTTCTAATATTTTCATCATACGTTACCCTTATTTTGATTTTTTTCTCCTTTTCCATTCTTAATGGATTTGTTCCTCCCAATTGAGCTTTTATTGTGTTCATCATTGAATCAGGCGAACGATTAGGAAATAGATGAACTAATTCCGACAAAATTTCCTCTTGAGATTTGGGTTTAGCACAGATCGAATTCAAGATGCTATTTATAACGCCAGATTTACTATCCTGTCGTGATACTGAAATATTATTATTTTGAAAAATGTCAGTATCAGAATCACCCTTTTTTAAAATTTTTATATCAATATTTTCCAATACATTATCTAAAAGTTCACCATCATAATCGCATAAGAATTTTTGTTTTATGAAATTGAAAATCTCAGGCTTAAAACTTTCTGAAAGGATTTTTTCTGTAATGTTTTTAAAATCCAGTTTCCGATTCAATTTATTAATAGCCTCAACAGTAAAATTTTTAAGTTCTTCTTGTGTAAAACTATCCTTGCTGAAAAGTTTAACAAATTTAATTCCTCTTTCATTATCCTTTTCAAATTTTATTATTTCCAGTAAAACAGGATCATCTTGATTATTGCTATTTCCATCATAAAAAATTTGAATTGCCTGACCGATTAGTAAACCGTATTCTAATTTTAATTGTCGCATGTATGAAAACAACTGTTTTTGAAAACCTGAATTAAGCTGAATATTAGGTTGTTTAATCTCAATCACAAATAATTTTTGATTATCTTTTTTAACCAGAAAATCAGGAGAAATTCTATTAGAAGAACCGATAGGAAAAGAAGGACGTATTTCAAAATCGTTTAAAGACTGTTTCCATTCCAGTACTCGAAGCGATTGAATGATAAATTTTTCAAATAAACCTTCACTGATTTCTTTGTTTACATTTTCCGAAAATAAAAAGCATATTTCATTCCATCTTTCTTTATACATTTCATTCATAGTGTAATTGTTGTTTTGAATAAAGTTACAAAATTCATTTATAATTAAATTTAGTTATCAAATTAATGGATAAAATTATTCAAAATTGCTCTTAACTTTACTTTAAATCGTATCCTTTGTGGTATTTAAACTACTGACAGATGATAAATTGAATTAATTTTGGTACACTTTTCTAATGAACAAAAATTAAATACAAAAATGATGAATATTAGTGCTTTACAAAAAGAACGGGCAAAATACCAGCCCAAATTGCCAAAATCGCTGAAAGGGGATTTTATATTGGTTGAAGGCGAAAAAACCCGGTCGGTTGCCGACCAGGATGAAATTGCCAGCCTTTTCCCGCATACCTACGGAATGCCAGTCATTAATTTTATTGAGGGCACGCAACCACGAAATTTCGACCCGGTGAATGTGGGTGTTATTTTATCGGGTGGACAGGCTCCCGGCGGGCACAATGTGATTTCGGGAATTTTTGACGGTGTAAAACGAATTCACCCCAACAGCAGGGTGTTTGGGTTTCTGGGCGGGCCCGGAGGATTGGTAAAACATGAGTATATTGAACTTAATGCAGGAATTGTGGATGAATACCGCAATACCGGAGGTTTCGACATTATCGGTTCGGGACGCACGAAACTCGAGGAACATGCCCAGTTCGACAAAGGGCTTCAAATTATCAAAGACCTTGGATTGAACGCATTAATCGTAATTGGCGGTGACGACTCAAATACAAACGCCTGTGTTCTGGCTGAATATTATGCAGCAAATAAAGCTGATGTACGGGTAATTGGTTGCCCCAAAACCATTGACGGCGACCTGAAAAACGAAATGATTGAAGCATCATTCGGGTTCGATACTGCAACAAAAGTATATTCAGAACTGATTGGTAATATCCAGCGCGATGCCAATTCAGCAAAAAAATACTGGCACTTTATAAAGCTCATGGGGCGTTCGGCCTCGCACATCGGTTTGGAATGTGCCTTGAAAACCCAGCCCAACATCACCCTGATTTCGGAAGAAGTGGCAGAGAAAAAAGAAACGCTCGACAAAATTGTTGAATATATGGCCGAAGTAATTGCAAACAGGGCCGAACATGGCGAAAACTTTGGCGTAGCCCTGATCCCTGAGGGATTGGTGGAATTTGTGCCTGAAATGAAAATTCTGATTGGTGAATTAAATGATTTACTGGCAGAAGGCACCAAAACAGCCGAGATTTTCCAGAATGTAAAAAAGAGTTACCGCCTGGAGTGGGTTGCCGAAAAAATTTCACGCGAATCGGCAGTAGTTTTTAAATCGTTACCTCCCGGAATAGCAAATCAGCTTACCCTCGACCGGGACCCTCACGGGAATGTGCAGGTTTCGCTGATTGAAACCGAAAAATTGCTGGGGGAAATGGTTAAGGCAAAACTCGATGAGATGAAAAAGGATGATAAATATGTGGGCAAGTTCAGTACCCAGTATCATTTCTTTGGTTATGAAGGCCGTTGTGCAGCCCCGTCGAATTTCGACGCCGATTATTGCTACTCGCTGGGTTACACGGCGGCTGTTTTGGCGGCTTCGGGTAAAACAGGTTACATGTCGTCGGTCAGAAGCCTTACTGCCCCTGCCGGTGAATGGATTGCCGGTGGTGTGCCGATTACAATGATGCTAAACATGGAAAAACGCCACGGCCACATGAAACCCGTGATTCAGAAAGCGCTGGTTGACCTGAAGGGGGCGCCTTACCGCTATTTTATTTCAAAACGCGGGGAGTGGGCTTTAAATACATCGTATGTTTATCCGGGGCCAATCCAGTATTTCGGACCAACCGAAGTTTGTGATTTGACCACTGAAACATTAAAGTTGGAACAGGCTTAATTTCAAAATTCTGTTCAAAATTGGAAGCCTTTCTGTTATAAAATTGGAAGCCTTTTATTTTTTTGCAACAACCAGTTTTTGGGTTGCACAAAAATGCAGTATCAACAGTTGCCATTGCCTGAACTGTTGAAAGACGCCCGCCACCAGCAACGTAAACCTTGTTGCCAAGTGTTGCAACCCCGGCCCTGATGGTAAAAGTTGGAAGTTGGGTGTGGCTTCATTGAGAATTTGCATTAAATTGAGAAAGGGCAAATAGTAAAAACCATGTATATGACAAATAAATTTTCATGGGTTTTCAAAGTTTAAAAAAGTAAAAGTTCCGGTTGATAAAATTTGTCTTAACAGCCGGAACTCATTTTTTTATTTGTTAATTGGTTTTTAAATTGGATATGGGAAACATTCAAGAAGAAGATTATTCATATATCATTGTGCCAATTCCGGTCCAGCAAGTATTCTGGTTTGCCATATCAACTGTGCCTACCATATCAACAGTCCCGGTCATTCCCTTAAATTTGCCGGTTCCATCAAACATTTCCACTACTCCAATGAAATCCCAAGTGATCAACGAAGTTTTTACCCACCAGGTTATTTGGTAATTGTCTCCATTGGCTGCTGTCATTACACCCGTACCGGTTTCATACAGGTAAGGTTTCCCTTCTTCCATCATAAATTCGCGGGTAACTACTTTGTTGTAGCTTTTTTCACTGTTAATTTTTCCCATGTGTGAGCAGGTACCAGTTACATACATGCCACCGGGTAAATTTAATGTTCCCTGCCCGGGGATTTCAAAAGGAACCGGGGGAACCGTAAAGTCAGGAATGGCACAAAAATCAGCTTTAATCGGAATCGGAACTTTGGCCTTTTTCAGTTCAGGATTATTCAGGTTTTCATCCATCATTTCATCTTTTGCACAACCGGCAAAAATGAGCAATACAATTGCAAATAAATAAATCAGTGTTTTCATAATCGTTGTTTTCTAATTTGATGAACTATTTTGAATATCAACAAAATTCGAACATTTAGAAATGCCAGGTTTTGCTGACCATCTCAATTGTTTTGCTGTGAATATCAAATGCGGAAATGCGTGAATAGGTGATTGAGAGATAGAGTGAAAAAAGAAAAAAATCATTACAAAAGTTTGAGGCTTTTTATCCAAACTGTCAAACACGTCAAACTGAAAAAACCAGTAACCAGCAACAGATGCCAACCTCGAGAGCAGCTAAGATTTCTGCTTTCGCAGCTCTTTCGGACTTTGGCCGAACTGCTGCGTGAATTCGCGGCTGAAATGGGAGAGATTTTTAAACCCGACTGTAAAAGCTACCTGAGTAATATTTAGCTCAGGCCTTGAAAGCAATTCTTTTGCCTTGTGCAGGCGCAGCAACTTAAAATAACCGGCAATGGTTTGATTGCTGATTGATTTGAATTTACGGTACAATTGGGCGTGGCTAACAGCAAGTTCGCGGCATAAATTGTTGATGTCGTATTCTTCGTTGCCAATATTTTTTTCGAGAATTTCACGCACTTTTATCATAAATGCATCTTCCGTTTTAATGGCTAATTCGGCAGTATCAGGAAACTTTGCAAAAGAGGCATATCTTTCGTGAAGTTTTTTCCGTTGTTCAATCAGGTTTTTTAACTGAATATGTAGCTCATTTTCGTTAAAAGGTTTTGCTATGTAGGCGTCAGCGCCACGTTCCAATCCGGTCAGGCGCGAATCGATGTCGGCTTTCGCTGTCAGCAGTACCACCGGAATATGACTGGTCCTGAAATCTGTTTTAATTTTTCCGAGCATTTCAATCCCGTCCATTTCAGGCATCATAACATCGCTTAACACAATGTCGGGAATCAGATTAAGAGCTTTCACGAGGCCGGTTTTACCGTTTTCAGCCTGTTCAATGTGGTATTCATGTTGTAGAATGGCTGCCAGATATTGCGAACATCAGTAATTTATTTCTCATGTATAAAAAATCTTATAAACAGTTTCTTAAAATTTCATAACGTAAACCCAACTTTAATTTTTCTGATACAATAAATTAGTTTTCAGATGGTTTAATAAGGTATGCAAAATTTAGGTTAGTTTTGCATTTGGATTAATTAAAAGTAAAAATATTGGAAAAGATGAAAAAGTTATTGGTTTTATTGATGGCAGTGATTGCTTTAAGCGCCTGTCACAATTACAAAAAAGACGCCCAGCAACTAATGGCAACCCGTGATAGCCTCCTTCAGGAAACAGCTTTCAGGGATTCGTCGATTGTAGGATTTTTAAATGATTTTAGTGAGATTCAGGCAAATCTCGATTCGATTAAAAAGATTGAGAAACTGGTCACTGTACAATCAGCCAGTGGCCGCGAACTAAATGCAAATCAAAAGCAATTGATACTGGAAGATATTGCGCTGCTAAATGATTTGATGAGAAGGAACAAGGAGCTTACTGCATCGCTTCAGAAAAAACTAAAAGATGCTAATTTTAAAATAGGCAACCTTGAGGGAACAATAAAAGAGATGCAGTTAATGGTTAACCAATTGGAAGCTCAGGCCCTGGAAAAAGACAACGAGATTATAGTTCTAAAAGAAGATGTAAGGAAACTGAATGTCGATATTTCTTCGCTGAGTGAAAAAATTGCTGCTGTTGAAACTGAGAGCCAGCAAAAATCGCAAACTATCGATGTACAGACCACCGCACTTAACAAGGCTTATTATGCTTTCGGGACGGTTAAAGAGTTAAGGGAGAACGGAATTCTGGAGAAGAGTGGCGGCGTGATTGGAATTGGCAGAACGCCGGTAATTCAGAAAGATTTTAACCGCGATTATTTTACCGAAATTGATATCCGTAATTTCGATTACCTGCGTTTAATGGCCAAAAAGGCAAAACTGATTTCAGTTCATCCCGTGGGCTCATATCGTTTTACTGGAAATAAATCGGCTGATACGCTGTTTGTCGATAATCCTTCTGAGTTTTGGAAGGCATCGAAATACCTCGTAATTGTAACAGACTACTAAAATTAAAATAGCAAGTAAAGAGGCATCTGATTTCCGGGTGCTTTTTTTTTACCGTTACTGAAAAATGTGCATAAAAAAAAGGGGACAACTTCATTTAAAAGTTATTCCCTTTCGTGGGGAGTGATGGATTCGAACCACCGAAGGCGTCGCCAACAGATTTACAGTCTGCCCCATTTAGCCACTCTGGAAACTCCCCAATATTTTTATGAACCGAACCTCATTCCGAAAATTATCGGAATTAAGCGTTAATTATAAAAAGAGCCGAATCTCAGATTCGAACTGAGGACCCCGAGATTACAAATCACGTGCTCTGGCCAACTGAGCTAATCCGGCTTATTTTTGTTACAAAATTTGTTCAGAACGAATGCTGTTTTTCAATTTCAGCGGCGCAAAGAAAAGCATTAATTTTTGATTGTGCAATATTTTTTTTTCAAAACTTTTCTTCAGCTTTTTATTAAAAAAAAGTGGGTAAGCTACCTGTGTCACACCGCTACAACCGCCTACCCTTGCTGCCTTCCGGCCCTGGGGGGTTTCAGCAGGAGCTGATTGCACAGGACTTACCCGGCGCAAAAGTAGAAAAATTTAGTTTACAACCAAACAAAAAATTCAGCGCTTGTAATTTTAGGTTTTTGACTAATACGAATTGTGCTGAAAAACAATGGCAACAATTTGCCAACTTCAAGAAAAACGGTGTAATTCACAAAAAAATAGATTTATATTTGTCGAACCTTAACTTTAAAAAACAAACTATCATGGAAGAAAAATCAGTATCAATTTGGAAAACATCCCTGACAACGGGGGTTTATCTGGCAATTGTCATGATCTTAGTTTCAGTAATTTTTTATGTTACCGGCAACCCGTTTTCAAAAGTTGCACAATACCTTTCGTATCCGCTTATGATTGGCGGAATTATTCTTGGACAACTGAGCTATAAAAAAGCCTTGGGTGGCACATTAACCTACGGACAAGCCATAGGCGCCGGGGTGTTGACCATGGTATTTGCATCCGTAATTTCGGGTATTTACAATTATTTGCTTTTTACGGTAATCGATCCTTCGTTACAGGAACAGATGAGAATTTTCACAGAAGAACAAATTATTAAACAGGGTAGAGTTCCTGAAGAACAATTGGAAATGGCCGTTAATATGACAGCAAAATTCCAAACGCCTGTAATGATGTTTGTAATTGGTATTGTTGGCGGAGCTTTTATTGGTTTGATAGTATCGTTAATAACAGGGATATTTATTAAGAAGAATCCTTCGGACGAGGTTCCTGCATAATTTTCAAAAATATAAATGGATATTTCCGTAGTAATTCCACTTTTTAACGAGGAAGAGTCCCTTCCTGACCTGGCTGCCTGGATTGAAAAAGTAATGCTTGAGAATCATTTCTCTTATGAAATTATTCTGGTTGACGATGGCAGTAAAGACAATTCATGGGAAGTGGTTGAAGTCCTTCAAACTCAAAATCCTGCTGTTAAAGGAATAAAATTCAGACGGAACTACGGGAAATCGGCTGCCCTGTTTTGCGGTTTCGATGTTGCACAGGGCGATGTGGTTATTACCATGGATGCAGATTTGCAGGACAGCCCCGACGAAATTCCCGGCCTTTTTAATATGATAAAAGATGAAGGTTACGATTTGGTTTCGGGGTGGAAGAAAAAACGGTTCGACCCGGTTTTATCGAAAAATATTCCCAGCAAATTTTACAATTTTACAGTCCGCCACATGACGGGCATTAAACTGCACGACATGAACTGCGGGTTAAAAGCCTATCGCAAAAATGTTATAAAAAGTATCGAAGTTTATGGCGAAATGCATCGGTACATCCCGGTTTTGGCAAAATGGGCCGGTTACAAAAATATCGGCGAAAAAGTGGTGAAACACAGCGAACGCAAATACGGGGTCACAAAATTCGGGATGGAGCGTTTTATCCGCGGCCCGCTCGACCTGGTGTCGGTGATGTTTATTTCGCGTTTCGTTAAACGGCCCATGCACTTTTTCGGAATTCTTGGAATTATTATGATATTCATTGGTTTAGCAGCATCAATCTGGCTGGGGATACAAAAAATTATTGAATTACAACATGGAGTTGTCGGGAAACTGATTACAAACAGCCCGTATTTTTATATCGCACTAACATCTATGATTATTGGCGCGCAGTTCTTTCTGGGTGGTTTTCTGGGAGAACTGATTTCGCGCAGCGCCAGCGAAAGAAACAATTACCAGATAGAAAAAAGGACGTTCTGATTATGTCAGATTACTAAACATATCAATGACAGATAAAGAGATTCTATTCAGGAAGAAAAGAGAAATTGGCGATATTTTTTCCGATTCTTTTCAGTTTATCAGGCAGGAACATAAATCTTTGGCAAAACTTATCGCAGTTTATGTTTTACCATTTATGGTGTTATATGGCTTTGTTCAGGTTTATCTCCAAAAGAATATAATCAGTAAAATCGATTTTACCGATCAGGAAGCGCTGCTTGCCAACATTAGCCCGGTTTATAGCAATATTTTCCTTTTTATGCTGTTTGGGCTTTTTGTCCAATCGCTGTTGATAGCCGCATATTACTCATACATTGAAGTTTACGTAAAAAAAGGAAAAGGTAATTTCGGCCTTGCTGAAATTACCCCACAACTTTTCTCCAACGGATTGCTGGCCATTGGGGCCAGTTTGGCCATTTTTGTTGTTGTTATTTTTGGATTGATTTTATGTGTTGTGCCCGGCATCTATTTTGCCAACTCGCTGTCTCTCGCCTTTATTGTTCTCATTTTCGAGAAGAAAGGATTGGGAAATGCCCTGATGCGTTCCACATTTTTGGTTAATACACAATGGTGGAACACATTTTTAATCAATCTTACCGGGATTATCCTGATATGGACAGCCAGTTTTGTAATGTCGGTACCGGCAATTTTTACAGGTGTGGCAGGTAATATTTTCGATTCAAACCCTCCGCCAACGGAATACCCCGGCTGGTACTGGATTTTGATTGGTGTTTCAACCGTTGTTTCCTCGGTTTTGTGGATTATTCCTTACACTTTTCTGGCAATGCATTATTTTAACCTTCAGGAAAGAATGAATCAGACTGTGCCGCCTGCCAACCAGTAATTAAATTCAATTTAAAAATCAAATTTCACGTTATCAAACATTTCTTTTAGGGCTGATTTATATCCCGAAATCAAACAATCCATTATTTGCTGAACAGGTAAAACCTGTTTGATTTGTGCGGAAACCTGGCCTATTTCAAGTTCGCCATTTTCCAAATCGCCTTCGAACATTCCTTTTTTTGCCCGGCCTTTTCCTAAAAGCCCGCGCAACTCACCGGCAGTTGCACCGTTCTGTTCGGCTTTGTTTATCAGATCGAAAAATTCATTTTTTACCAACCGCACAGGAGCCAGTTTTTTCAGCGCCAGTTTTGTTCCACCTTCCCCTAATTCGCAAACCAGCTTTTTAAAACGGGGGTGGGCCGACGACTCATCAGAAACTGCAAACCGCGAACCAATCTGAACCCCATCGGCGCCCAATGCCATTGCGGCCAGCATCGACCGGCCCGACGAAATTCCACCGGCAGCAATCAAGGGTAAATCTGTCACTTTCCGAACGGAAGGAACCAGCGCCAAGGTCGTTGTTTCTTCCCGTCCATTGTGGCCGCCGGCTTCAAACCCTTCGGCAACAATTGCATCCACTCCGGCAGCAGCACACTTTTCAGCAAAAATTGAACTGGAAACCACGTGGGCAACTTTTATTCCCCTGTCTTTTAACCATGTTGTCCACAATTTTGGGCTTCCGGCTGATGTAAATACAATTGTAACCTGCTGTTCAGCAATAATATTCATTATTTTTTCAAGTTCGGGATATATTAGCGGAACGTTTACCCCAAAAGGTTTTGAGGTAGCATTTCTTGTTTTGATGATGTGTTCTTCCAAAACATCAGGATGCATTGAGCCGGCGCCAAGCAAACCCAATCCACCGGCATTGCTTACTGCCGAGGCCAGTTTCCAACCCGAACACCAAACCATTCCTCCCTGAATTACAGGGTATTTAATGTCAAACAATGTACAAATCCGGTTCATTGTATTTTATAAACATAAATGGTTAAAACAATTTGGCCATTATTCCGCCTATTGGATATTTTCTTCCAAAAGTGTAATCAATTTTTCCTTTGTAACCCGGCGTGTAATTTCGCCTTCTTTTGCAAACGAAATAGTTCCTTTTTCTTCAGAAACAATAATACAAACCGCATCACTGTTCTCGGTTATGCCAATGGCTGCGCGATGGCGCAGCCCCATGCTTTTTTCGATTTCCTTTTGTGTCAGCGGTAAAATACAACCGGCAGCAGCAATCCGGTTACCACGAATAATTACAGCCCCATCATGTAACGGTGAATTTTTGAAGAAAATGGTGCGTAGCAGGGATGAAGAGATTTTAGCATTGAGCCTTTCGCCCGAATTTACCTGTTCGTATAGTTCCAATGTATTGGTTATT
>WTWZ01000059.1:15408-19639 GCA_009773765.1 Prolixibacteraceae bacterium
CAATGTATTGGTTATTACAATTAAAGCGCCGGTATGTGATTTCGACATCGAATTGCAGGCATCCACCAAAATATCGATTTGTTCCTGGTTTATTATTTTTTTCTTCCCCGAACCCAACAAAATATCGAGGCCAAGAACCTTATTCAAATTATAGTAAGTGCCAATAAAAATAAGGAATTTTCTGATTTCGGGATGAAAAACAATAATCAGCGCAAGCACACCAACACCAATAAACTGGCCCATGATGGTACCTATAAGCTCCATATTAAGTAACCTGACGATGAGCCAAAACAATAACAGTATAATTAAACCGATAATGATATTAAAAGCCACCGTTCCTTTTAAAAGCCGGTAAAGCTGGTAAAGCACCAATGCCACCAGCAAAATATCGAGAATATCGAGAAACCGGATGGTAATAAATGCCATCATTTTTTTATTGTTGCTTTAATTTCACAAAAAAGTTTTACAGCTTCAACTGCCTCTTTTACATCGTGTACCCTTAAAATATCAGCGCCACCCATTAATGCCAGTGTGTTTGCCACAGTTGTTCCGTTCAGCGAAGTTTCGGGGGTTATTTCGAGCGCTTTCCAAATCATCGATTTCCGGCTCATTCCAACCAATACCGGCAACTGAAAGACTTTGAACGAATCTAACCGGTTGAGTAATTCATAATTGTGGTCGAGATTTTTACCAAACCCAAAACCAGGGTCGATAACTATATCTTCAACACCAAATTTGGTAAGCCTTTTAACTCTTTCGCTGAAATAATTCGAAACCTCTTTCACAACATCTTCGTATTGCGGTTCATCCTGCATGGTTGCCGGCGTGCCCTGAATATGGCACAAAACATACGGGACCTTCAGCCGGCCAATGGTTTCGAACATTTTGGAATCGAGCGAACCACCTGAAATATCGTTTACCATTACCGGCCCTATTTCATCGATAATCTGCACAGCAACCCACGGCCGAAAAGTGTCTATTGAAATCGGAACACCGGGAAAATGGCTCCGAATGGCCTGAACAGCAGGAATTAACCGCTCCAATTCAGTTTTGGTGGAAACCATCTGTGAACCGGGTTTTGTTGAAACCCCGCCAATATCGAGAATAGAAACACCATCTTCGATCATGTTTTCAACCGATGCGAGAAGCACGTTTTCGTCTTCCATTTTTCCCCCGTCATAAAACGAATCGGGCGTAACATTAACAATACCCATCACAATGGGAATTGTTAAATCTATCTCCTCATTGCCGATGTTAAATTTGCTTTTTCGTTTGAGGAACTTGCCGGTCGACTGGCTAATCAACATGTATGCGATGATTTTAGTTAAACAATTGAAAGAACACAAATGTAAAATAAAACGGTTCAAATTTGTCATTTTTTAATACTTTTATGCCTCATTATAAAAACAGATGGATAAAACAAACCAGCAATACGACACGGTAAAATCGATTTGCCGCGACCTTTTTTCGAAAAAAATGAAGGATTACGGGACTGCATGGCGCATACTTCGGCCAAAATCAGTAACCGACCAGATTTATATTAAAGCACAAAGAATCAGGAGCATTGAAGAAAAAGGAGTAAATAAAGTTAGTGAAGATGCCCGTTCGGAATTTATCGGGATTATCAACTATGCAATCATGGGTTTGATACAACTTGAGCTTGGGCCAACCGGAATAGAATTGTCGGCTGAACAAACCATGGAATTGTACGACAAATATTTTACACAAGCCAATTTACTGATGCAGGATAAAAACCACGACTATGGCGAAGCCTGGCGAAATATGAGGATTAGCTCATACACCGATTTAATTTTAATGAAGATTAACCGCACCAAACAGATTGAAAACAATCAGGGCATTACTTTAGCTTCAGAAGGTATCAACGCCAATTATCTCGATATGATAAACTATGCCGTTTTTGCGATGATTAAGATTGAATTTGAAAACAACTAATCAGAATAGTATGAAACGAGCATGACAAAATTTTGCCACACAAATGGAACATTATAAAGCGAGTTACATCGAATACCTTTAAAAATTAACAATTATAATGAGATGAAATTGATTAAACACATTGCCCGTATCTTACTGGGGGCTACATTTATTTTCTCGGGATTTGTAAAGGGAATTGACCCGTGGGGGTCGGCTTATAAATTTACCGATTATTTTAATGCAATGGGCATGGAATGGCTTGTTTGGGCGGCTTTTCCGCTAGGTGTTTTTCTTGCCTTTGCCGAATTTGCAATCGGGGTTGCTTTGCTTTTCAGTGTTTTCATTCGGCTTTTTTCGTGGCTGGCTTTTTTGTTCATGGCCTTCTTTTTACCGCTTACACTTTGGATTGCCATTAAAAACCCGGTTACCGACTGCGGCTGTTTTGGCGATGCTTTGGTAATTTCGAACTGGGAGACTTTTTACAAAAATGTGGTACTGATGGTTTTTGCCCTCATTGTGGTAAAATACCGTAATAATATGACCTGGTTTTTAGATAAAAAACCGGGTTTTGCCCTTGGTGGTGTAACTGTTACAGCCTATATCGCAATTGTGTTTTACTCCTACAACCACGAACCTATTTTCGATTTCAGGCCCTACAAAGTGGGTGTAAATATACCGGAAGCAATGAAAATACCGGAGAATGCACCACGTGAAGTTTACGAAAATACGTTTTACTATAAAAATAAAAATACGGGAAAAGTTGAAAAGTTCACCGAGGAAAATTATCCCTGGCAGGATACTGTGAACTGGGTTTACGAAAATATGGAATCTAAAATCGTACAGAAAGGTTATGTGCCACCGATTGTTAATTTTACCATACAAACTCCGGAAGGCGAAAATATTATCGACTTTTTTATCCACGATGAAAATTACGTTTTTATGCTGGTTGCCTACAATCTGGAAAAATCGAGCCGGAAACCACAGGAAAAAATCAACAACCTTGCAAACTGGGCTGCTGAAAAAGGATTTTCGTTTATTTGTCTCACTTCATCGCTTTCAGGCCAATCGGAAGCTTTTGCTGCGGAAACCGGAGCGCCTTACGAATTTTTTAACTGCGACGAAATTACCCTGAAAACCATTATCCGTTCAAATCCCGGGCTTGTAGTTCTTAAAAGCGGGACTATTGTAGGCAAATGGCATTATAACGACATTCCAACACCGGAGGAATTTAAAGAAGAATTTATGGCCGAGTAATTGAGGGAAAGAATGCGTGAATGGAAGAATGACGAATTGGGTGAATAAATAGTTAATTGTTTTCATTAATCAGGTTCGATTTAAAATGTTACCATTCGATCCATTAAATTTGCGTTCGTTTTAAAAATATCTAATAAACTATAATTCAGGAATATGAGACAAAAAATAGTTGCAGGGAACTGGAAATGCAATACCACTTTGCAGGAAGGTATTGAACTGGCAAAAGCTGTTGACACAATTGTTGCAAACGAAGGTGCAACAGACGTGGTTGTGGTTTTGGGAACTCCTTTTACCCACATTGTAAAAGTAGTTGAAACCGTTGATGCTGCCCGAATTGGCGTTGCTGCCCAAAACTGTGCGGCCGAAGCAAAAGGCGCTTTCACCGGCGAAGTATCCGCTGACATGGTAAAATCGACAGGGGCCAATTATGTAATTCTTGGTCACTCGGAGCGCAGGGAATATTACGGCGAAACCAGCGAAATTTTAAACAAAAAAGTGGCTTTGGCGCTGAAAAGCGGATTAACCCCTATTTTCTGTTGTGGCGAGGCGTTGGCAATCCGTCAGGCCGAAACACACAACGAATATGTAAAACAGCAGTTGACAGAAACCATTTTCAACCTGTCGGCTGACGATTTCAAAAAAATAGTAATAGCCTACGAACCCATCTGGGCCATCGGAACGGGTGTTACTGCGTCATCACAACAGGCACAGGACATGCACGCCAATATCCGTGCAGCAATAACTGCAAAATTTGGCGCCGAAATAGCTGAAGGAACTTCGATTTTATACGGTGGGAGTTGCAATGCAAAAAATGCAAAAGAACTGTTTGCCAACAAAGACGTTGACGGCGGTTTAATTGGCGGCGCCTCGCTGAAAGCTGAAGATTTTATCCAAATAATCAACGGATTTTAAGAAAAAGAACCGGTTGTAAATTTCCGGGTTCGAAAAAAAGTATATTTGAAAGCCATTCGTTAAATAGCGAATGGCTTTTAAGTTTTACCCAAAAATGTTCAAACATGGATTACACTAAAATTACAATCAATAT
>WTWZ01000003.1 GCA_009773765.1 Prolixibacteraceae bacterium
TGGCAACACTGTTGGTGATTTGTGCCTGCAAATTGTAATTTAAAGCTACTCCTGAACAGGTTGCCGCTGTCCCGTTTGTTCCAACAGGTTGCGGGTTGATGGTCACAGATAGTCCAGCTCCTGCACTTTCGCAAACTGCAGCATTTCTGACATAAATATCACCCGAATAAGAATTCGGAGCAGTACCCGGTGGAATAGCTAAAATAATCGGGCTTGCAGTTAGTGCCTTCCAGTTAACATCTAAACTGTTATCTGTAAAATCGATTCGGTACTCATTCGGAGAATTTGTTGTTGCCGAATAAGGTAAATTAACTGATAAAGTTCCTTCGCAAATAATCGGATTTGCGCCAAGTGTAATGGTTGGTTCAGTGCAATCAGCAAGAGCAAAAGCCGAATTTGTAAGGGCAGTCCATCCGCTGAAACCTACACTTGCCATGGCCGGCTGATAACTCCAGGAACTATTGTACAAACCTACCTTTTGCAATGGATTAAAACCGGTTGGTAATTGAAAACTTCCTGAAACAGTGCTAAAACCAACAGTACTATTTGTGATAAAAGCTGATGCATCAACAGTAGTGGGATTCAATAAAAATCCTGCTGGCAAAATTCCGTTTGATGATGCAGTTACTGTGCCTTGAGTATTTACGGATGCAAAATTAAGCTGAAGTGTCGATGAGTTGGTTCCATCTCCAACAGGAAAAATATAGTTGACACCAGCTTGAGCTACGGTACGTTGCAATTTGCCTACTACCATACCTGAAGCGTAAGAAAGAGATGATGAAGTACTTCCGTTTAAAATAAGGGTTTGGCTACTTGTGTTAATATTACCACCATTCATGGTGAGCTGATTGTTAACAGTAAGGTTATCGGTTAGCAGAATACTGGAATTGCTGTTAAAAACAGTAAAGTTGTTTAATGGAATATCGCTGTTTATCTTGAATGTGCTAGGAACCGTAGTTAATGCTGTTCCCATTTGGAATGTTCCACCGGTTATTGTTTTAGTTCCACTGCCGCTCAGGATTTCGATATCGTTGAATGGAACAGAATTTGAATTAGGGCGGGTAAATGTGATGAGAGGAGATCCCGAAATTGTTAGGTTACTCGCTAATGTAACATGAAAAGTGGCTTCATTAGCATCGCCATTACCCAATGATGACAAGTTCATAACACCTCCGGTAATAGTTGCTGATGCTCCGCTTACCTGAAATCTCCCTGCGATATTGACTGTACCATCTGATAATTCAAATTTACCGTTATTATTGGTTACCGATGAGTTTCCGGATGCTGTTCCAATATTAAAAGTGCCAGCAGAGATTTTTAATTCTCCGTTGTTGTCCACCGTTCCAAATTGCCCCAGCACTGTTGCATTGTCATTTCCCAACCAAAAACCTCCTGTAGCAGGAATAATGTAACTGGCGATATTAAAAACGGGATTACTAAATACATTTGTCCCTGTTATTTTGAAAGTTCCATTATTTATTACCAAAAATCCTTTTGCAGTGGCTGATGCATCTGATAAAACCTGAAAAGTACCACCGGGAGTATATGAAAGAATGGAAGATACTGTGGTTCCTTTGTTCAGAATCACTCCGTTGGTTTGTTTCAAATTGGTTAAAGTTGCATTTTGGCAGTTAAATTCATTATTACTACTACCAGTAAAGGTAATTTCGACTCCTGTATTATTTGAACTGGAACTAAAATCAATGGTTCCTTTATTTATGATATCTCCCTGTGCAATTAAGCTGTGTGATTTAATCGTTCCCGATTGTGCGCTTCTAAATATTCCTCCTGAATTTACTGTTATCAAGGCAGAGGATAAAGTTCTTGCTGTTAGAGCTTCAAACTGGAGGATTCCGGAAATTGTTAATGATGCTAAATTTGTAACATTTTGATCAATGTTTACAGTGATTCCTGCAGGAATGGTCACATTATCTCCGCTTCCAGGAACTGCACCTCCTCCCCACGTCGCAGGTTCGCTCCAGTTGCCTGATAGAGCTGCTGTAAAATCTGCCATCCCAGATTTCAACGTCACAATTTCTTCTTTAACAGGCTCGATAATGGGTTCTTTAATTGGTTCCCCCACAAAAATAAGGTGTTCAACCGTGCCTACATTATTATATACATCAGAAACCTGGTAAGTGCGGGTAACGGTGTATGGGCAGATTTGGCTGCTCTGGGTCTGCGATTTCAGGGTAAAACTGCTGGCTTTTAACTGGCAGTTGTCGGTAGCAGCGCCACCGGCTTCGGTAAACTCCTTAAAACTGGAATAAATACGTGGCAAAGGTTCTCCGCAATTTACAGTAATGTTTTCAGGCGCTGTAACAGCAGGCGCAGCGCGGTCGGTAACGGTTACCGTAAACGAATAAACTACCTGGGTGGTGGCCATTCCATCGTCGAGGATGTAGGTTACATTGGTTGTTCCTACCGGGAAGAAAGAACCGGAAACGTGGGTGCTGGTTTTCAGTATCTGATAATCAGGCGTGCAGTTGTCAACTACAACAGGTTCGTCCCAGGTAACAGTTGCGCCACATTCGTTCTCATCGGCTTCAACCGCAATGTTTTCTGGCGCAGATACAATTTTTGGCACCTGGTTGTCGGAAATGGTTACCGAAAATGAGCACGAAACCGTGGTTCCCGATTTGTCACGGGCAGTGTAATTAACAATGGTTGTTCCTTCATTAAAAATATAACTTTCAATCTGGTTAATTCCTGTGCGGCGCGAGGCATCCGTATTTGCGCCGGTCATTTCCCAGGTAAGCGAGGCAAGCGTGCCGCTGGTAACAATTATATTGAGGTTGTCGCTGATTTCGGCGGTACATTCGTTAATATCGGTGTAGGTTGAAATATCTTCGGGACATTCGATTTGCAGCGGATTATCGGGCAACCCTGAGAAATTGATTGAATAAACCTGAAAATATACAGCAGCGGGAGAAGAAGTAACTGAAGCAAAAGGCGGCACAGATTCGGCCATTACAGCCGAATGTGCAAAAAGTACAGCTATAAACAGTGCTGTAAGTTTTAAAAAGCCTTTATTTTTCAGTTTAGTCAAGTTGTTGTTTACTTAGGTAGATTTTTGGTCATTCGTTTTTTTTTGCTCTGTTCCTTTTTACTTTCTTATTTCTTATTCCCTGCCCGACTTTGTCATTCCCGCCAGAACGAACCTGTCGGGCTGGCAGGCGGGCTTATTCTGTTATTTTCTTTCCATTCTTCAACGCCGGTGTTTCTCCCGATTACTATCGGACCACGGGGCGTGTAAATTCTGGTTTCCATGACCCAGGATGTTGCCCTGGGCTATTATATGCCGCCCTTTCAGGGCTGTTCTTATTTCCGATGTTGTTCTGTTTTTCATTTCTTATTTTGTTATTTCTTATTTTGTTATTTTCTTCCCTTTCTTTTCTTCCCCCCTTTGGGGGGATTGAGGGGGGCATCCTAAAAATATTTCGCCCTCACATAGCTCCTCCCAAAAAAGTCCATATCCCACCCCAGCGTAAACTCGTAGGTTCCGTTCTGGTATGGAAAAATTTCGTTGTAAGTAATGTCCATGGCAAAACCTACCCGCAGGTTTTTGTTCAGCAGCCATTGAATGGAGGCACAAACCGCCTGGCCGTTGCCTGCCCGCCACATTAACCCGGTCCAAATGCGTTCATAAAAAAGCAGATTGGCGGCCAGATCATATTGTAATGGCATATTCAGACTGGCGCGGATCATAAAGGTTGGTTTAAAAATATATCTTGAAAAGGGGTCAAGGAAAAACACGTACCCGCCATTCAGGTAAACGGTGCGTATTTCAGACTGGGTTGAATAATTCTGGTAATTATAACTGAAATCGTTCTCAACCATTTTTGGAATGGCGAGACCGATGTAATAATTGTCTTCGTAAAGGAAAAAGCCCACACCAAAATTGGGAAGGAATTTTAAGTCGATATCCTGTGCAAATGCGGGATCATATTCCCCGTCGGGGTAGAGCTGGTAATCTGAGAGTGGATTTTTATAGTTGGTAAAACCAAATTTAACGCCAAACCGCAACCTCCGCCATGGGGTTAAATTGACCTCGTAGGCGTAATCGGCCAGGATAGTAAGCCTCTTCTCCCTTGCGTAGGTATCGTTAATGATGTTCAGCCCAACCCCAACCGACTCGTTGTTTAACGGACTATGTAACGACAAGGATTCTGTCAGCGGGGCCCGGTTGATTCCGGCCCACTGTTCACGAACTAACGCAGTGAACCCAGCTTTTTCCCATATACCGGCATAGGCAGGGTTTATTACCTGGCCGTTGTACATGTATTGAGTAAAGATAGGATCTTGTTGTGCTGCACTTTGCAGCGATACAAGAATGAAGAAAAGTACTTTTGTTAGTTTTCCATAATAAATACCTCTGTATTTCAAGTTATTAACAATTAGTTTTATATATAGGGCGAGTCAAATATAGTTATTTCCTGATTAAAAACAAGAAATAATTTAATCTATATTAAGAAGTTAGCAAAGAATATTTTTTACCGGGAGAATTTTTCCGGGGTTATGGAGTGTTAATAACTTTTGGTTAAACCAAAACACAGGATCTGTTCACTGCATCAGATAAAACATATTCTTCCAATTTTCAATGGCATAAACCTCGGATTCTATATTTAACAGGGCATACAGATTTGGAGATAGATGCGGACTACAGATTAATTTTAATTTAAAACGCCTTTTTTTAGTTAATTATCAATTTTCAAATCACTGGTAACATAAAAAGGATTGAAAATTCCCATATTTTTCCTTCGTACGTTATGCAATTTATGGATTCTTTTCCGATACTGAACAATAACAGAGCGGAAAAAGTAATTTTTATAAGATATTTTTTAATAAGAAATAACCACCTCCCCCACAGGTTCGCCCCTCACGTGAACCCACACCTCCTGAAAAAGAGGGAAATATTAGTGCTTGCACAAATTTGATCCCATTACGAAAAAGCAGGAAGTTCAAATAAAAAATGAAGCACGAAAATTTTCCCGCCTGCTTCCTTCGGGGCGGGGAGGCTGGGCTACGATATGTATTTAAACCCGAAAAAATGTAATCTGGCCCGAAGAGGGGGGACCGGATGATTTTGCTGGCCCATTTGTTGCAAAACCGGGTAATTTTTTATTGTATAAAATATTCATAAATTTGACTGCTATATAAACCATGATTCAAAGCCTATGCCTTTTATTAATTCAGTAGTAAAGTGGTTAAATTTTAAACGTATTTACCAAATCCAGTTATACCGGGATTATCCGCTCGAAATTCAGAATGAAACGCTTTTCAGGTTAATTAACAGCGCCGCCGAAACCGAGTGGGGCAAAGCCCATAATTATGAAAAAATAGTTGTCAGGGATGATTTCCAAAAAGCTGTGCCGCTGCAAAGTTACAACGATATTAAACCTTTTGTTGACCGGATGCGCGAAGGGGAGAAAAACCTTTTGTGGCCGGGGGAAATAAAGTGGTTTGCAAAATCATCGGGCACAACGAGCGATAAAAGCAAATTTATTCCGGTTACCAAAGAGTCGCTCGAAGACTGCCACATGCGCGGGCCCAAAGATGTTTTTGCGCAATTCATAAAAAACTACCCCGAAACAAACATTCTGAAAGGAAAAACGCTGACACTGGGCGGCAGTCACCGCATCAATAAAACGGAAAATAACTCATACTACGGCGACCTTTCGTCTATATTACTTGAAAACGTCCCTTTTTGGGCCGATTTTATCCGTACCCCGCCAACCGAAATTGCACTGATTGAAGAGTTTGAAGAGAAAATCGAAAAAATTATTGAAACCGCCCTCGACCAGAATGTTACTTCGTTTTCGGGTGTTCCTTCGTGGTACCTTGTATTATTTAATAAAGTACTCGAAAAAACCGGAAAGAACAACATTCTTGAAGTATGGCCAAACATGGAGGTTTTTGTTCATGGCGGGGTAAATTTTGAACCTTACCGAAAACAATACAAAAAACTTTTCCCCTCGGAGCAGATGCATTATATGGAAACTTACAACGCCTCGGAAGGATTTTTTGGAATTCAGGACAATCCACACCAGGACGATATGCTGCTGATGCTCGATTACGGTGTTTATTATGAATTTATCCCGATGAAGGAGTGGGACAGTGAAAATCCCAGGGTTGTAGGTTTAAAAGATGTTGAAACCGACGAAAATTACGCCATTGTAATTTCGACAAACGCTGGTTTGTGGCGTTATGTGATTGGCGATACCGTTAAGTTTACCTGTAAATATCCGTTTAAAATAAAGGTAACCGGGCGCACCAAGCATTTTATCAATGCTTTTGGCGAGGAAATTATTATTGATAACGCCGAAAAAGCAATACAGATCGCCTGCGAACATACCGGCGCCATTGTAAATGAATATACTGCCGGCCCCGTATTTATGGCTGACAACCAAAAAGGGGCCCACCAATGGATTATCGAATTCGTAAAAACGCCCAACGACCTTGACTTTTTCATCACAGCACTCGACAATTCCCTGAAAACCCTTAATTCAGATTATGAAGCCAAACGGCATAAAAACCTCACCCTCGACAAACCTCAAATTATTGTTGTTCCAAAAGGAACTTTTTACCAGTGGATGAAGAACCGGCAGAAAATTGGCGGACAAAATAAAATACCCCGCTTGTCTAACGACCGAAAATATCTTGATGAACTTTTAAAAATGATTAACGGGTAACTCAAATTTTTATAATTTAGACCCCAAATATATTGTACAATATGCACATTGCAGTAGCAGGAAACATTGGCGCCGGTAAAACAACCTTAACCGGGCTTTTGGCCAAACATTACAAATGGACGCCCCATTTCGAAGATGTTGACGAAAACCCG
This sequence comes from Prolixibacteraceae bacterium, assembly GCA_009773765.1. Taxonomy (GTDB): domain Bacteria; phylum Bacteroidota; class Bacteroidia; order Bacteroidales; family Prolixibacteraceae; genus Draconibacterium. The sequence goes on from WTWZ01000003.1 coordinate 6,845, forward strand.
TACCTGAACGATTTTTACAACGATATGCAACGTTGGTCTTTCAATCTTCAAATCTACTTTTTGAATTCGAGGTTTAAACAAATTACCGACATCCGGAAATCGGGGAAAACCATTATTCAGGACAGGACAATTTATGAAGACGCCGAAATTTTTGCGCCCAACCTGCACAGCATGGGTTTAATGAGTACGCGCGATTTCAACAACTATAAAACCTTGTTCAATTCAATGGTGAGTGTTATTCAACCGCCTAACCTGCTGATTTACCTGCGGGCTTCGGTGCCAACCCTGGTTAACCAGATTCAGAAACGCGGCCGCGAGTATGAAAGTTCAATCAGGATTGATTACCTGAAACAGCTTAACGACCGGTACGAGAAATGGATTAACATTTATAAATTGGGAAAACTTTTGATTATTAATGTTGACGATCTTGATTTTACAACCAGGCCCGAAGACCTGAGTTTTATTATCGACAAAATTGACGCACAGATACACGGGTTGTTTTAAAGCCTCCCCCGACCCCTCATGAATTTCAGCCCATTTATGGCCGGGAAGGTTTGCCCCCATCACTTCAACCACTTTTCCTGAAATTAACGCGGCAATTTTTCCGCAGGTTTCCAAATCGTAATTGTGGGTTAACCCATAAAAAAATCCGGCAGCGTAACTGTCGCCGGCGCCGGTTGTATCAACAGCAGTTGCTTTAATGGCGTCCACTTTAATTATTTCGTTGCCCCTTTTAATAAATGACCCCTGACTGCCCACTTTTACAACAGCAATTTCGCACATACAGGCAATTTCATGTAGCGCCTGTTCAGGTTCTTTACCGGTAAAACTCCGGGCTTCCTGTTCGTTGGCAAAAACAATGTCAACATGGTTTTTTATGATATCCTTCAGAAAGTTGAGATTGGCTTCCACCACATTAAAACTGGCCAAATCGATGGCAACTTTCAAACCGGCAGCTTTTGCCATTTCAACCCCGGTTTTTATCAAATCGTGATTAAAAACCAGGTAGCCTTCCATATAAGCATATTGATATTGCTGAAATATTTCGGCGCTGAAATCGGCTGAAGTTAAGTCGGCAGCGGCGCCGAGGTATGTTGCCATGGTCCGCTCCGAGTCGGGGCTAACCAGGCCCATTACCCGCCCTGTTTCCTTTTCGCTGAAATAAAGGTGTGTTTCGATTCCCCTCTTTTCAAATTCCTCCTTAAAAACACGGCCAAGTTCATCGTTGCCAATTTTACCAAGGTAACCGCACCTGCCGCCTAAACCGGCAAGTGTCCGTATGGTATTTGCCACCGATCCGCCGGTTGACATTTCACTTCTGTCTGAAAAAACCGTATCGTAAATTTTTTTCGAAAGTTCAACATCAACCAGGGTCATGCTACCACGCGGCAAACCAAATTTTTCCAGCGCCAAATCATTCTCTAAAACTGTAATAATATCAACAAGTGCATTTCCTACCCCCAAAACTGAGGGTAAATTTGTATTGTGTTTCATCTTTAATTTGTTTTATAAATTGACTGACATCCTATTCGTAAATCTCTGCAATCCGTTAAATTCATCCGCCAAAAATTCAAGGTCTTTTTTATCGTCTGTCAGTTTCTTTTTTGCTTTCCCAGTTTTTCACAGCCATTCCAAAATTTGAATTGATGATGTTCAATGTTTTAAACAGTTAAAATACTGTCTTTAAATAAACTAAAAAATCTGGATTCTATGTTACAATCCAAACACTTTCTAACCGCCTATCCACTTACTTCAAGTTTTGCATCCAAAACCAATTTTGGATGGCTGTGCAGTTCGTTATCATATTTTTAATCCTCTGTTACAAAATTGTAAAAAGGTACTACTTTTGCAACTTTCCCATCCTTTTCAAACCTGTCAGATTGATTTAAAGTGATAATGCTTCCTTCATCCCGGTTAAAAAAATGAAGTGCTTCGAACAGTCCGTTTAATTCACGGTCAAGATTATCTTGTGTTAACTGATAGCACACCTGAATAACATCTGTTACTTCGCCTTTTTCAACAACAATAAAATCGCACTCTCCTTTTTCGGCATAGTAGTAAATATCCTTATACTGTCTTCTCAAATGCAAAAAAACGCTATTTTCCAGCTTACGACCAAAATCCTTTGAAAAGGAAAGAGAATTTACATTTACCAATCCTGTATCAATCGTATAAACTTTTCGAGGATTTATCATTTGTTTTCGTACCGAATAGCTGAATTTCTGTACAAAAAACAGCAGATACGACTGTTCAAGATGCGACATGTATTCCATAATCGTACTTGTTGAACCTACATTGAACAAAGCCTTTAACTTATTGCCCGTCACATATTTACCGGTGTTGGAGATGATAAACAGCGCCAGGCTTTTCAATGTTTTTAAGTCCCTGATTCCGTATCGTATTGCAATGTCACGAACAAGAATATCATCAAAAAGCTGTGTCAGGTTGTCTTCATCGCGGGTTTTTACATATTCCGGAAAACCACCGGTTTGCAAATAACTTAGCAATGCCTGCTCCGTTTTTTGTAAATCACAAAAACTGCAAAATTCCTGAAATGAAAATGGAAACAACTCTTTTGTAATATGCCTGCCCGTCAACTTAGTTCCCAGTTCGCGACTTAACAATGATGCATTTGAACCGGTTATTATAATTGTGTAATTTTCATCGAGTTTTAACCTGATGAACCTTTCCCAGTCTTCAATAATCTGTATTTCATCGAAAAACAAAATTTGCTTTCCGGATTCTTTTATTATTTCATCGAGTTTCTGAAAATCAGTTTTTTCGAAATTGTACAAGCTGGGATGTTCGAAGTTAAAGTAAAAGGCATCGTTATATTTTCTCTTTAAAAGTTGGTAAAGCAGTGTACTTTTGCCACATCTTCTCACACCCGAAATAATTAATGCATGTGTTGAACTAACTTTTAATTCAGAAAAAATCTCGCGTTGAAGGCCAGTATTTTTAACTTCAACAGACTCCTGCTGAATTTTGGCAATTTGTTGTATTTCGGACTTAAGTAACATGATGAATGTTTTTGTTGCTAAAATACAAATCTTTTCGATACCATCGAACAAATTTATTCATTACCATCGAAAACCTTCTCCCCGCCAATCCAGGTGCTTTCAATTTTTGCACTCAAAACCAGTTGCGGGGTTGCTGTCATTAAATCGGCGCCGAGGATAACAAAATCGGCCATTTTGCCGGGCTCAAGGCTGCCTTTTTCGTTTTCTTCGAACGATGCTTTTGCTGCCCATATTGTCATGGAGCGCAGCGTTTGTTCGCGGGTGAGGCCTTCTTCAATATGCCAGCCGCCTTTGGGAAAACCGTTGTGGCCGGTACGGAAGACAGTGGCAAAAAACGTGAAAAGCGGTTCGATGTTTTCCACCGGGAAATCGGTGCCGTTGGGCAGCCAGCCATTTTGGCCCAGCAAAGTCTGGTATGCGTAGGCACCTTTTGCACGCTCCGCCCCTACCCGATTTTCAGCCCAGTACATATCTGATGTGCAGTGCGTTGCCTGAATGGAAGGGACAACCGAAAATTCAGCAAACTTTGCAAAATCATCCGTGTTGATGATTTGTGCATGTTCAATCCGCCAGCGACGGTCGTTTTTTCCTTTCAGAAATTTTCCGTATGTATTCAGCATCAAACGGTTGGCACTGTCGCCAATGGCGTGTGTGGCCATCACAAAATGATTGTCGAAGGCGAGCTGACAAATTTTATCGTAAAACTCCTGTGTTTCAATTTGCAACCCGCGGTTTCCCGGGTCGTCAGAATAATCTTCCAAAAGCAGCGCCCCGCGTGAACCCAGCGCCCCGTCGGCGAATAGTTTTATTGTGTTGACAACTAACTTTTCGGTTTTCAGCGCTCCTTTTTTCACAAAAAATTCAAAGTTTTCGCCGGTGGGATTAAGCATTGCATTAATGCGCATTTTCAGTTCGCCCCGGTTTTGCATTTCCTGCATCAGCAAAATGGCGCTTTTATCGAGGCCACAGTCGGTAACCGATGTGAGCCCGGCAGCAAAACAGTTGGCCTGGGCTACGAGGAGCGCTTTCTGCTGTTGTTCGGTTGATATTTCGGGGATTAGTTTTGAAACCAGCCCCATTGCATTATCGATCAAAACCCCGGTGGGTTGGCCATTATTCAACACAACATCGCCTCCCTGCACTTTTGTGGCAGCAGTAATCCCGGCCATTTCGAGCGCTTTTGAGTTACACCAACCGGCGTGCCCATCAACACGAACAATGTAAACCGGCGTTTCAGGGAACAGTTTGTCGAGTTCAGTTTTATCCGGAAATTCCTTTATTGGCCAATCATTCTGATCCCAGCTACGGCCCAAAATCCAATCGCCGCCAAATTTTTCGCGGTGCGTTTTCAATCTTTCGTAAACCCCATCCGGGCCGGAAGTTCCTCGCAAATCGGCATATTGTGCAAGATTGTTTGCATAACCGTTGAAATGACAGTGTGCATCGTTAAAACCCGGATAAACATACTTGCCCGTGGCATCGACAATATTTTTTGAAGAATATTTTTTCAGGATTTCCCTGGTGGTACCTGTGGCTGCAATTTTTCCGTCAACCACAGCGAAACTTTCAGCTTTCGAAAAAGTACTGTCAACTGCGTAAACCGTGGCATTGGTTACAATCAGATCGGCTTTGTTTTTTGGAGTACAAGAATTCATAAAACTAAAAATAACAAAAGTTAAAACAAGAAAATTCCCTTTATTCATTTTGGGCTTTTTTGCAAACTACACAAAAATAACCGAAATTAAATAAATCTTTCGGTGAAACATTGATTTAAAACAATGATGGATGATTCGTACGTTTCGCAAATACACGCAGGGGGGGTGAACCGATAGACGTCCTACGAAGAACAGCTTTTTAAATTCCTAATTTCCTGTCAACGAAGCTCTGAAACCCGGCTTGCCGGGTATTTTGCTGTTGTGGCCAGAGGTTATTCTTGCTTGTCGCTTGTCCCAAGTAGCCAATTAAATACGTTCAAGTGTCTCACTCCGCTTCGGTTTTGCGTAAACGAATCTGTCGTGAGCAAATACTTCGGGTAGTTGTCGTTGATTTTTTCCAATGCCCCAAACTCCCGTTCTGCAGTACTTTCGGCTGTCATTTGCCATGCTACCTGGTAGTATTCAATTTCGCCTATTGGGGTTTTGCACACAAAATCAACTTCTGTGTTTCGGGCTGTGCCTGTCCAAACTTTGTTGCCTCTGCGTAACAATTCCAAATAAACAATATTTTCTAAAATGTGACCTCTGTCGGTTATTCGCTCTTTCCCAGCCAAAATATTCAGTAACCCTGCGTCAACCAAATAGTATTTTTCTTGTGTGGCCAATTGTTTTTTGCCTTTCAAATCGAAGCGGTTTACTTTGTAAAACACAAAACTCTCCACCAAATATTCCAGGTATTTTTCTACTGTGGCGTGATGTATGTTTTGGCCGTCTTGCTTTAGTGTTTTGGAAATATTGCCTGGCGAAAGTGCGTTTCCAATATTAGAAGCCACAAATTTTACAATGTTAGCAAAAGCACGTTTATCGTTTATTTGGTGGCGTTGGGTTATGTCCTTTTCAATTATTGTAGTGTAAATAGCTTCAAGATATTCGTAGATTTTATCAAAACCGCTTTCTCGCAGTTCCACGCCCTTAGGCAATGAAGTTTCGTTTATGTAATCAAAAAAAAAGGCTTCGTAATTGAGGTACTTGTTGCTCGTGTCAATGTTTCGTGCAGTTAAATATTCTTTGAACGAAAAGGGCAAAATAGAAATTTCTATGTAACGACCGCTCAGCAAAGTTGCTAATTCGCTACTCAACAAAAATGCATTTGACCCTGTAACATACACATCGGTATTCTCGGTAGCAAAAAGCCCGTCCACTAATTTTTCAAAAAGCGGTATGTTTTGCACTTCGTCCAAAAAAACATAATTGGTTTTATCAGTTTGAAATTTTTTCTTTATCTCAAAGTAAATATCGCTCCACGTTTTGTCCAAGTAATTTTCGGGTAATTCAAAATTGTAAAATTGCATTTGTCGTTTGCCGATGCCTTGTTTTAGCAAATGTTCGCGGTAAAGTTCCAGCAAAGTGCTTTTGCCCGACCTACGCAAGCCGCTAACGACCTTTATGAGGCCTTTATCTTTGTACGACAGTAATTTGTCTATGTATTCCTTACGGTTTGTGTAATTAGTCATAGGGCAAAGATGTAAAATAAATTATCAAAACTTGCATAAATTACAAGTTTTGATAATTGTTGGCGTCCAGCTTTTATGAAAAATATTACCCGGTACCCCAAGTGTAATTTGGTATTTGTCGTGTCAAAAGTTCGTGCGATTTCAGTGGCTGCAATACCATTGGCCACAACGTTGACATACGTCAATCATTGCACTGATATTTTCATCTTTTTGAAAATAAGCCAAATAAAAAATATGAACAGGATATCAACAATAGGTATTTTTTTTACTTTAGCCGTCAATTTTATCACGAAAAAGAAACGAGATGTTTACATTCGGAATTTTTACTACACACTTCCCCTACATTATGTTCGTGGTATTTTATGCCTGGTTTTTACTGTTTGGTGTTGGCAAAGCTATGTCGGGTGAAATTGATACCGGTGAAAAATATTGCCAGACCGAATGGGTTACAGAAAAACATTACAACAGTCATGATTTCAATTCGGCCAGCTTCCGCGATATTAATCCTGGTGATTTCAAAAATACCGTTTTCGAAAAATTTCATTTTAAGAAAAGGCTAGCCTACGCGGAATGTACTTTCCCTGTGCATCTGCCAGATTACTATTGTTCTTCCCTTTTTTGCCGTCCTCCTCCTTCGGTTGTATAATTGATGTGTTTGGGCATAACATAATTAAAATCCGTGAAATCAGGATTTTCAAATGTTGTGTTTTTTAATATCCAATGCCATAATCTGTTTTATTTAATCCATTCGAAAAATCAATTATATGATAGGGCTTATAGGTATAAGTTATAAAACTTCGCCACTTGAAGTAAGAGAACAATTTTCATTAACAAAAGAGGAAATAATTCCTTATTCTGAATTGCTGCAGAAGGAAACAGAAATATCTGATATCGTTGTTTTGTCAACCTGTAACCGGACTGAAATTTATTTTTCGCAGGATGAATACGATTTTCACATTGCGGCAAAGATGGTGTACAAAGCGCTGAAGCAATTTAAAGGGGTTGAAAACAAGCACTGGCACTCATTTTACAGTTATGCAAATTCGGAGGCCATAAAACATTTATTTAAGGTTGCATCAGGCATCGATTCGATGATTATTGGCGAAGATCAGATTATCGGACAAATCAAGGATGCTTATGTGTATTGTACTGAAGCAGCCTTAACCGATGCAGTTTTAATGCGGTTGTTTCAAAAATCATTTGAGGCCAGCAAGCGTGTTCGCACCGAAACTACCATAAAAATGGGGACAACATCGGTAAGTAGCGCTGCTGTTCAAAAATGTTCTGCCCTGTTCGAAAACCTCACCAGCAAAAGAGTTTTAATGATAGGCGCCGGTGAAACCGGGAGCCTGGTTTTACAAAGCTTTCTTAAAAACGGGGTTCCAAAAGTAACCGTTACCAACCGCACCGATGAAAAGGCCGCCAGGCTGGCCGCCAGGTACAACTGTACGGTACTCCCCTTCGACCAGGTTTCAAACCATCTGTACCTGTACGATATAGTAATTGTTGCTACCGGTTCAATTGTGCCGCTTGTAACATTCGATATGGTAAAACAATCGTTAAACGAACGAAAAAACAACAATCAGGTTTATATAGATATTTCTGTTCCGCGAAACATCGAAAAAAACGTGGAAGAAGTGGAAGCTGTGCAACTGTTTACAATTGACGACTTAAAAGAAATTGTAAATATCAACATGGATAAAAGAAAAGAAAGTATTGGTTCGGCCAATATTATTATTGACGAAATTGTGGAAGAATTCAGCGAATGGATAGCCAGTCGCGCTTTAAAGCCAGCAATTAAGGCAATAACCAATAATCTGCTTAAAGTAACCAAAACCGAACTTGCCGGATATAGCAAAGTTTCTACAGAGGAAATACAAACGGCCGTCAATGATTTTTCGAAACACCTAACTCAAAAATATACCCGGTTATTCATTAAAAACCTGAAAGAAATTACAGCCAACGGAAAAAATACCGATTCATTAAAAATTGTGAACGAGCTTTTCAGTATTGGAAACGAATAAAAAGAAACATCTTAATGAATAAAAATATAATCCGGATTGGGACCCGCGGGAGCCAGCTTGCACTTTACCAGGCCAGCCTCGCTAAAAAATTATTGCTCGAAAAGTTTCCTGAAGTAATTGTTGAAATCACGATTATCAAAACCAAAGGTGATAAAATTCTTGATGTTGCCCTGTCGAAAATTGGCGACAAAGGACTTTTTACAAAAGAGCTTGAAACTGCGCTTTTGGAAAATGAAGTTGATATTGCAGTGCACAGCCTGAAAGACTTGCCCACTACCCTGCCTGAAGGTTTGAAACTTGGCGCTGTTTTGGAGCGCGGTGAATTTCGCGATGCACTGGTTTGTAAAAATGGGCGTAACCTTTCTGAACTCACCGAAAACGATGTGATTGCAACATCAAGCCTTCGCCGCCAGGCTGGATTGTTGCGTCACAATAAAAATTTTAAAATAGTTGATATACGCGGAAATGTGGAAACCCGGCTCCGGAAAATGGAGGACGGTTATTGCGATGCCATGATTATGGCCGCCGCAGGGTTACAACGGTTAAACCTTGAAAAATACATTACCGAAATAATTGACCCGGAAGTTATTATACCCGCAACCAGCCAGGGTGTAATTGCAATCGAATCGAGAAATGACGATAACCGCATTGATTCTTTTTTATCGGAAATAAACCATCAGGTTACCTGGAAAGCAATTGAAGCTGAACGTGGTTTTCTTCGTAAAATTGAGGGTGGTTGCCAGGTTCCGGTTGGTTGCTTCACAAAAACCGATGGAAATTCAATTTCAATCACTGGTTTTGTTGCGGCAATTGACGGGACTGAATATTTGTCGGACAGTGAAACCGGTTTGCTGGAAAACGCAGGGCCAACCGGTATAAAACTGGCCGAAAAATTAATCGCGAAAGGCGCCGGAAGAATACTTTCAGATATCAGACAACAACATTAATGAGCCTTTTATTACAGGATAAAATATTTATTTCAACCCGGCCTGAAGGACAATCGGGCGAACTTGCACAACTGTTTTCCACCGCCGGAGCTACTGTTGTTGAAATGCCGCTTGTTAAAATTCAACCTGCACAACTGACTGAATTTGAAATAAAACACTTTAAAGAATTGCACTTTTTTCAATGGCTTATTTTTACAAGCCCAAATGGGGTCAGGTATTTTTTTGACAACCTTATGGAAATACAAGGCAATCATATTTTACCCGGATTGCTTCAAGTGGCTGTAATCGGTGCTAAAACTGAACAGGTTTTAAGCGGATTTGGGTACAAGGCATCTTTTATAAATTCAGGTTCAACCGGAGAAGATTTTGCAACTGCTTTTTCTCAAAAAATTAAAAATGAAAAGTCAATACCAAAAGTATTACTGGCTCTTGGAAATCTTGCGCGAACGGTTATTCAGGATGAATTAAGTGATGTTGCACTTTGCGCCCGTATAAATTTATACCAAACTGAAACCCCCAAATCTCTTGATGAAAAACTGATACAGCTTATTTTAAACGATAATTACGAAATGTTGATTTTCACGAGTCCATCAGGAGTGAAAAATTTTCTGAAATTAGCAGGGAACGTACAACCTGAGAAAATTCGAATGGCCTGCATTGGCGATACAACATCAAAGACGGCCATCGAAAATAATATTATACCCAAAGTTGTGGCTAAAAATAGTTCTGCTGCGGGTTTATTCGAATCAATTTTAAACTGTTACAAATATTAAAACTTTAAAAATTACCACTATGAATTTTCCAGTTACAAGGCTTCGCCGCCTGCGCCAGTCGCCCGTTACAAGAAACATGATACGCGAAACGTACCTCACCCGCAACGACCTGATTATGCCGTTATTTGTTTGTCCCGGACAAGGAGTTGAGAACAAAATCTCTTCCATGCCCGGTAACTCGCAACTTTCGGTTGATATGCTGGTAAAAAAAGGGAAAGAATTATATGATAAAGGTGTTCAGTCGGTATTGATTTTTGGAATTCCTGAATCAAAAGATGAGCACGGATTAGTTGCCTGCACACACAATGGTATTGTTCAGCAGGCAGCAAGAGCTTTGAAAAAAGAAGTTCCGGAGTTGTTCCTGATTGCTGATGTTTGTAACTGCGAATATACAACCCACGGTCACTGCGGAACTATTGTCGATGGCGATGTTCATAATGATCTTACATTGGAAACACTTGCAAAACAATCGGTTTCCCTGGCTGAATCGGGTGTTGATATGATTGCACCCAGCGATATGATGGACGGACGCGTTGGTGCAATTCGCAGCGCACTCGACAAAAATGGTTTTTACAACATGCCAATAATGGCTTATTCAGCAAAATATGCTTCGGCATTTTATGGTCCGTTCCGTGAAGCTGCGGAAAGCGCCCCAAAATTTGGCGACCGTAAAACTTACCAGATGGATCCTGCAAACGGAGATGAAGCATTGCGCGAAGTAGCGCTCGATATTCAGGAAGGCGCTGATATTGTAATGGTTAAACCAGCCCTGAATTATATGGATATTATTTACCGTGTAAAATCAACATTTAACATGCCGGTAGCTGCATACAACGTAAGCGGCGAGTTTGCAATGGTAAAAGCCGCTGCTGCAAATGGCTGGATCGATGAAAAACGGATTGTAAACGAATTGCTGACCGGATTAAAACGGGCCGGCGCCGATATTATCATTTCATACCATACACAGGAAATTATTCAGGATTTGGTTTAGGTTGATTTTGACGTTGTCAGGAGCTACGCACGCTGACAAGTCAAAACAGAAGCACAGACCTGACAGCGTCCCTAGACCTGTCAGCGTCAAAAATAAATAACAAAAAACATTTTTAATGAACTATAATAAAAGCATAGCGGCATTTACAGAAGCACAAAAAAGCATTCCCGGCGGGGTTAATTCTCCGGTTCGTTCATTTCGGAATGTGGGCGGAAATCCGCTTTTTATTGCAAAGGCAAGCGGTTCGAAAATTACTGATATTGACGGAAACGAATTTATCGATTACGTAGGTTCGTGGGGACCAATGATTTTAGGCCACACTCACCCGGCAGTTGTTGAAGCCATTCAAAAAACGGCTGCTTTGGGCGCCAGTTTTGGTGCGCCAACTTTGCTCGAAACCGAAATGGCCGAACTCATCAAAGAATTGGTACCATCGGTTGCAAGTGTCAGAATGGTAAATTCGGGAACCGAAGCAACAATGAGCGCATTGCGTTTGGCACGCGGTTACACTGGCCGCGACCTTGTTATAAAATTCGAAGGTTGCTATCACGGACACAACGACAGCTTCCTTATCGCAGCCGGTTCGGGTGCTCTTACCTACGGAATTCCGGATACACCGGGAGTTACCAAAGGAACAGCACGCGACACACTGACTGCACAATTCAACGACCTTGCTTCAGTAGAACAGCTTTTTGAAAAACATAAAAATGAAATAGCAGCAGTAATACTGGAACCTGTCACCGGAAATATGGGAGTAATTATTCCTGAAAAGGAATTTATGGAAGGCATTCGTAAACTTTGTACCGAAGCAAAAACCGTGTTGATATTCGACGAAGTAATGACTGGATTTCGCCTGAGTAAAGGCGGCGCGCAGGAAATACTGGGAATAACGCCGGATTTAACCACGTTCGGCAAAATTATTGGCGGTGGTTTGCCCGTTGGCGCGTATGGCGGAAAACAGGAAATTATGGATCAACTCGCCCCAAAAGGACCGGTTTACCAGGCCGGAACTCTTTCCGGAAATCCGCTGGCAATGGCTGCCGGTTTAACCACACTTCGTTTATTGAAAAACACGGAAAATTTCTATCAAAAACTGGAAGAAAAATCAGCGCTTTTGGAAGAAGGACTTCGCAATAACCTCAACGAACTTGGTTTTGATGGTGTAATCAACCGGGTAGGTTCCATGTTCACCCTGTTTTTTACGAAGGAAAAAAATGTAAAATCGTTTGCCGATGTTATGAAAAGCGATACCAGGTTATTTACAAATTACTTTAAACTTTCGCTCGACAGTGGCATTTACCTCGCGCCATCGCAATACGAAGCCGGTTTTGTTTCGGCAGCACATTCAATTGAAGACATCGAAAAAACAGTGAAAGCCAGTTATATGGCACTTAAAACAATAAAAAACTAATGCTTCGGAATGGATTTCCGAAAAAACTGAAATATGACAGAACCAATTTTATTACAAACATTAAAAGGAAAAGCAACTTCCCGTCCTCCGTTTTGGTTTATGCGCCAGGCTGGTCGTGTGCTGCCTAATTATCTGAAAATTAAAGAAAATTATACGTTTTGGCAGATGATGCAAAACCCAAAAGTTGCTGCTGAAGTTACACTCATGCCAATTTACGATTTGGGTGTTGACGCTGCTATTTTATTCAGCGACATTCTGGTAATTCCTTATGCACTGGGAATGGGACTTGATTTTACGGATGCCGGACCTGTTTTCGAAAAGCCGCTTTTCGAACGAAGTAATCCTTTGGCCGGGCTAAATCCAGACCCTTCAAAACTCAACTATATTTACAAAGTGGTTGACGAAATTATAAAAACACGGCCTGCCAATATTCCACTCATCGGTTTTTGCGGTGCTCCTTTAACTGTTCTTTTATTCATGTTGCAGGGTTTGGGGCGAAAAGGTGATTTTCCGGATGCTGTCAAATTCATCTATCAGAATAAAAAAATCACACAAAAACTGATTGAAGAACTCACCGATCTTTCAGTCATTTACGCCGAAGAACAAATTAACCACGGTGTTGAAGTTTTTCAATTGTTTGATACCCATGCCGGATTAATCCCCTTCGATTTGTATGAAGAGCTTTTTATGCCTTCTGTAAAAAAAATGGCTGCTGCTGTTCGTGCGAAAGGAGTTCCGTTTATTTTCTTTCCAAAAGGACTGGCAACTGGAATAAAAAATATTACTCCTGAACATTGCGATTTTCTGAGTATTGACTGGCAAACTTCGCTGCCAACTGCCCGCGAACTGGTTCATACTGAAATTGGTTTGCAGGGAAATGTTGATCCGCGGCTATTATTTGCCAATCAGGATGAAATAGAAAAAACACTAAATCAATACATCGATTTTGGCAGTAAAAACCAAAACTGGATTTTTAACCTTGGCCACGGTTTTATGCCGGGGCTGCCTTACGAAAATGCCAGATTCCTCGCCGACTGGGTTAAAAATACCGACTGGAAACGCAGCATTTAAAACAAATTACAAAACAGAATGATTGCCAACGATTTATTACAGAAATACAATAACCCGGTTCCGCGGTACACAAGTTATCCGCCTGCCAATTTTTTTACCGAAGAATTTTCGCAGGCCGATTTTCGAAATGCTATAGTTGAATCAAATCAGCATTCGCCTAAAAATATATCTTTCTATATTCACATTCCTTTTTGTTTGCGGATGTGTTATTTCTGCGGTTGTAATTCCTACGGAATCAAAAACGATCATGTTATCGACGATTATATTCAGGCATTAAAAACCGAAATCAAAACAATGGTAAGTCATTTGGATAAAAGCCGCCCCATTTCACAGGTTCATTACGGCGGCGGTACCCCAAACGCAATTCCCGTTGAATATTTGCATGAAATTAATGACTTGCTTTTATCGGCATTCCCAACCATAGAAAAACCTGAAATTGCAATTGAATGTAACCCTGCTTACCTCACTTTTGAACAAATGCACGGTTTGAAAAAAGCTGGTTTCAAGCGGTTCAGCCTGGGCATTCAGGATTTCGACCCTGAAGTGCTTAAAACTGTTAACCGGGATGAACCTGGAATTCCGGTGCATGAAATTATGGCCTATTTAAAAAAGGACGACCCGGAAGTTGCCGTTAACCTCGATTTTATTTACGGATTGCCAAAACAAAGCGCTCAAAGTTTTTTAAATACTATCTGGAAAGCCATCGAATTAAAACCCGACCGAATGGTAACTTTTTCGTACGCGCATGTTCCGTGGGTAAGCAAAATTCAGAAAAAGCTTGAAAAAGCAGGACTTCCGGAAAGTGGGGAAAAAATGAAAATGTTCGAAAATGCATTCAATCTGCTGCTGAAAAGTGGTTATCATGCCATAGGTTTCGACCATTTTGCCCTTGAAAATGATGAACTGACACTGGCATACAAAAACAAAACGCTGCACCGGAATTTTCAGGGATACTGCCCCCGCCGGACTACCGGACAGGTTTATGCCCTCGGGGTTACCGCAATCAGCCAGTTAAATACAGTTTACGCGCAAAATACAAAGTCGGTTGACGACTATATAAAACTTGCCGGAAAAGGCGATATTCCAACCTTAAAAGGATATAAACTGGACAACAACCAGATTATCGTCCGCGAAGTAATTACAGAACTAATGTGCAACGAACAGGTAGTTTGGGATGAAATCGGACAGCGTTTTTCGAAAACCGGCGAGGAGATTAGAAATACAATAAAATTCGACTTGCAAAAATTAAAAGAATTTGAAACTGATGGAATTATCAGGATTACTGACGATAAAATCAAAGTAACAGAAGAGGGTTTAATTTTTATCAGAAATGTTGCAGCTTCCTTTGATCCGCTTTTAACGTCAACAACAAAAACTTTTTCAAAATCAGTTTAAAATGAACTCTCCCATTGAAAAAGATATTGTAATAATTGGCGCGGGCTTAACAGGGCTGACACTTGCTTTCTACCTCAAAAAACAGGGGAAAAATGTGCTGATTATTGAAAAATCGGAAAAAACAGGAGGTGTAATCCAAACCATTAACGAAGATGGGTTTGTTTTTGAAACCGGCCCAAATACAGGCGTGGTTGGCAATCCTGAAGTGGCCGAACTATTTGAAGATCTTGCCGGGCTCTGCACATTTGAAGCCGCCGATGCAGGGGCAAAACGACGGTTGATATGGAAAAATGGAAAATGGCATGCGCTGCCCTCAGGTTTTGTACCGGCAGTTACAACCCCCCTTTTCACTCTGAAAGATAAACTTAAAGTTTTGGGCGAACCGTTCAGAAAAAGGGGAGAAAATCCGGAAGAAAACCTGGCCGATCTTGTAAAAAGAAGGTTGGGCCAAAGTTTTCTGAATTACGCCATCGACCCGTTTATTTCCGGAATTTATGCCGGCGATCCATCCTATCTGATCCCAAAATATGCTTTGCCAAAATTGTATGCTTTGGAACAAGACTACGGAAGTTTTATTAAGGGTTCGATACAAAAGGCAAAGGAGAAAAAAAACAATCCGCGACTTCAAAAAGCTACCAAAGAAGTATTTTCGGCAAAAGGTGGATTAAGCAACCTGATTAAAGCGCTGACCGAAAAAATTGGCAGTGACTCTTTCCTTATGAATGCAAAAAATACAACCATTCATCCTGAACAAGAAAGTTTTCAGATTCAAACAGAAATAAAAGGCGATCAGAAAATTATTCTTGCCAAAAAAGTGATAACCACGGCTGGCACAAACGAATTACTCCAGCTTTTACCCTTTCTGTCAGAAACTGAAAAACAACCGTTTAAAGAGTTAAAATATGCTTCGGTTATTCAGGCAATTATTGGATATCATAACTGGAAAGGCATAAATCTAAACGCTTTTGGCGGATTGGTTCCAACTATTGAGAAAAGAAATATTCTGGGCGCGTTGTTTACTTCATCTTTTTTTACCGGTCGTGCGCCAAAAAACGGAGCTTTGATTTCGGTTTTTATGGGAGGCACAAAACGACCTGAAATTTATGAAATGGATGACGAAGATCTGGAGACCCTCATTTCACGCGATCTAAGGGAAATGTTGGGAATGCCGGTGTTTAACCCCGATTTATTTGAAATTTACCGCTATAAATTTGCCATTCCCCAATATGGGTTGAGTTCGGCGCAACGCTTTGAAACCATTCGTCAAATACGGCAAAAGTACAACGGGCTGATCCTCGCCGGTAATATCAGGGACGGGATTGGAATGGCCGACCGCATAAAACAAGCCCGTTCAATTGCCGAAGAACTTATAAATTAGTGTCGAATTCAAAAATTCAAAATGCTTCAAAATTTCAAAAACAAGTGGAATATAAAATCGAACCTGCAACTGTTCATTATTCTTGTTGTTTTTTCTGTAACCGGCAGCGCTGCTTTGGTTGTCCGTAAATTTGCATTTCAACTGCTTGGAATTCAACCTGGCACTTCTTTTTTCATAAAAGTTCCGTTATACATTTTAATCCTATTCCCAAGTTATCATTTTTTACTTCTTATAATCGGTACAATGGCTGGTCAGTATCGCTTTTTCTACGCATTTCAGAAAAAATCGCTGTCATTTTTTACCTGTAAAAATCGTAAACTACAATGAACAAAATCGTAAAAATAGCTGAGGCTTACACAGAACTTCAGTCGATGATTTGCCGGATTCTGGAAAAGGCTGACGGAAAAGCAAATTTTTCAGTCAATCCGTGGCAAAAGGATATTGGCAATGGCATAACCTGTGTTTTACAGGACGGGGCAATAATTGAAAAAGGGGCTGTTAACTTCTCCTTTGTAAAAGGGAAATTTTCGGCACAAATGGAAAAGTTACTTGGCGAAAAAGCCGTTGAATTCGCTGCTACCGGCATTTCTTCGATATTGCACCCGATAAATCCCTGGATGCCAATAATTCACATGAATGTTCGCTATTTCGCCTTGAATAATGGTTCATCGTGGTTTGGCGGCGGAATTGATTTAACCCCGCACATTATTTTGCCTGAAGATGCTGTTTTGTTTCATCGTTTATTAAAAGAAGTTTGCGACAGGTTCGATGCTGATTTTTATCCTGAATTTAAAAATTGGGCCGACGATTACTATTTTCTCCCCCACCGCAACGAAACCCGGGGAGTTGGCGGAATTTTCTTCGACAGGCTAAAACCAGCAGAAAACCAAGGCTTTGATAAACTTTTTGGGTTTACCTGTGCACTTGCCAATGCATATCCAAAAATATATTCCGGTTTTATGGAAAAAAATGGCCAGAAATCTTATTATGAACGCGAAAAAAAATGGCAAAACCTGCGCCGGGGAAGATATGTGGAATTTAACCTGATTCACGACAGGGGTACAAAATTCGGTTTTGAATCGGACGGAAACACAGAATCTATTTTGCTGAGCCTTCCCACAAATGCATCCTGGGAATACAACTACATTCCTGAACCCGGAGGTTTTGAGGAAGCAACATTGAAACAATTAAAAAAAGGAATTGACTGGCTAAATTTGAATCAGTAATTGAACGTTTCCCCGGTTTTCGTGTTTTAAATCCTAACGTAAATATTTTTCAAAAAAAAGAATGACATATAAAACAGCCGTTATTTTAGCCAACGTCGGCACACCCGATGAACCAACCGTTCCGGCTGTCAGAAGATATCTTTTCCAGTTTTTGAACGACCGCCGCGTGATTGATTTGCCGTGGCTGCTCCAAAAGTTTTTGGTGAATGTGATTATTGTTCCTTTCCGCGCGCCAAAATCCACCAACCTTTATAAATTACTTTGGACTGAAAAAGGTTCGCCATTGCTGGCTATTTCCAATGAAAGCCGCGACAAATTGCAGGAAAGGCTGGGCGAAAATTACGAGGTTTTTGTGGGGATGCGTTACCAAAACCCTTCGCTGAAAAAGGTGCTGCAAACCATAAAAGAAAAACGTTTCGATAAAATTGTTGTTTTACCAATGTTTCCTCAATATGCATCTTCAACAACAGGCACAATCAGCCAATTGGTTAATAATGAAATAGCCAAATGGAATGTGATTCCTGAACTTACCATTGTTTCACAATTTTATGACAACCCGGGATTTGTGAAAGCTTTTTCAGCACAAATCAGAAAATACAAACCTGAAGAATTCGACCATATTATTTTTTCTTATCACGGGCTGCCTTTCAGTCAAACCGACCGCGTCCACCCGGCAATAAAAACAGTTAACTGCAATTGCGAGGTTGAAATGCCCGAACATGGCAGGTTTTGCTACAAAGCCACCTGTTACGAAACCACACGTTTGCTGGCTAAAGAACTGGGATTGCCCAAATCGGCCTACTCAGTTGCTTTTCAATCGCGGCTAACAAAAAACTGGCTGAAACCATTTTCCGATCAGGAAGTAATTAAACTGGCCAAAGAAGGCAAAAAACGGGTTTTAATTGCAGCTCCCGCTTTTATTGCCGACTGTTTGGAAACCATTGTGGAAATTGGTGTCGAGTATCAACATTTGTTTGAGAAAAATGGGGGCGAAAAAATTCAACTTGTGGAAAGTTTAAATGCTAATTCCGACTGGATTGAAACACTCTACCAAATAGTTACCACAAATAATTGATTCGTCTGATGCCTGTTTTTGAAAATATGCTGACTTTTGAATGGCGCCTGTTTTACACCTGTGTGGCCACTTTTATCATCAACCTGCCTTTTGGGTATCTCCGCGGTGGTTTGCGGAAACTGTCATTCTGGTGGTTTCTCGCTATTCACATACCAGTTCCAATGGTTATCATCATCCGCAAATTTCACGATTTGGAACTAACCTGGATTTTAGCGCCTTTTTTGTTGGGCAGCTTTTTTCTTGGGCAATTTGCCGGACGAAAAATTTATGAATGGAAACCTTACAGGGTATTAAATCCCGAAAAACAAAAAACAAACTTCAAATAATTTTCAAACCCGAAAAAACAAATTCCAATTGCAACATTGCCTGTAATTTGCTATCTGACAAGGACTTTGACTTTCCTAAGTCGAAGTTTTTCAGGTTGAACGTTTTTCAAAATCACGGACTTTGGAAAGTCCCTATCCCGGATTGCTATCCTTCCGATTTGGCAGATACACTAATTTCACCGCCCTTTTCGTCCAACCACAAAATCAACTGCCACCTGTCACTTGGGACTTTGACTTTCCCAAGTGGAAGTTTTTCAGGTTGACGTTTTTCAAAATCACGGACTTTGGAAAGTCCCTGTCCCGGGTTGCAATCCTTCAGATTTGGCAGTAACCTGAATTTCGCTGCCAGTTTCGTCCAATCGTAAAATCAACTGCCCTTTGCCCCGGTATGTTTTTACCCTGGGTTGCTGAAAGCTTTGCATTTCCTTTGGATTTTCGCTGGCTACAGCCTGAAGTTTGCCGCCTCCTGAAATCTCAAATTCAACAGGTATTTCGGCATCGGGAACCAGCAACCCGTTTTCATCAAGCACTTCAATATTGAAATAAGCCAGGTCGTTTTGCACTCCAGGAAAAGTATTTTCCTCAACAGATATTTTAAGTTGTGCAGGTTTTCCGGTGGTTTTCAGCGACTGGCGAACCACTTCTTTCCCATCTTTGAACCCGATGGCTGCCAGTTCGCCGGGTTGATAAGGTACTTCGAATTGAGCTGTTAATTTGGTTTCTTCTGATACTTTTTTAGCGCCTATTACTTCACCATTCAATTCCAGCCTGACTTCATCGCAACGAGAATAGACAGAAACCTGCAGCGGTGTTCCTTCGTAGTCTTCCCAATTCCAGCTTTTCCAGTTATTGGGCCAGCCCCAGAAACTGACAATTTCCTTTCGGCCATCAGGAATTGGATAATGTACCAGCATTTCCAAACCGCTGTTACGCCAGATCACATCGCGGAAATACATTTGCGGCTTTTTAAAACCTAAAATGCTGATATCGCCGCTGTTGTTAATGAACCACGGCCAGGGTGGCAGAAATTTTGTTGTGTCGTTGTCAAGTTTAGAACTGCCAATTCCTGATTCTCCGAGGTGGTCCATACCTGTCCAAACAAAATCTCCGATTACAAACGGATGTTTTTCAACCTGTTGCCAGTTTTCAAAAGCTTCGAGCGCTATCGATTCTGAACCAATCATTATCCGGTCTGGAAATTTTTCGTGGTCGGGTTCGTACTGTTTCCATTGGTAGTTGTAACTGTGCACATCCATAAGCGCGAAGACAGGTTCGGTATCTTCCCATGTTTTTCCCGGGTTGTCCCAGAAACTGCAAACAGCCTGGGTAACCGGACGGGTTTTATCGAATTCCAATACTTTTTCCCTCAGCTTCCTGAAAATTTCCAGCCCGGAAGAATCGGCGCGTTCCTGAATTTCGTTGCCCACACTCCAGATGATAACCGATGGATGGTTACGGTCGCGTTTTACCATTGCCTCAATGTCTTTTTCCCACCACTGGTCGAAATACAGGTTGTAATCCTGCGGATTTTTTGGTTTTTGCCAATGGTCGAAAGATTCGTCTATCACCAGCATTCCCAATTGGTCGCAGGCGTCGAGAAAGGTTTTCGATGGCGGATTGTGTGCCGTGCGAATCGCATTGAAGCCATTTTCTTTCATGATTTTTACCCTGCGGTATTCTGCAGTATGAAAAGTTGCTGCACCCAGCGCTCCGTTGTCGTGGTGCAAACAGCCGCCTTTTAATTCAACTGGCTGCCCGTTCAGTAAAAACCCTTTTTCTGCTGAAAATTCAATCGAGCGAATTCCGAAAGTAGCAGAATACTTATCCATGGCTTTGCCATTCAAGCTCACTTCGGTAACAGCTTCGTACATATTGGGATTTTCGGGAGACCAAAGCGCCGGTTGCCCGATTTCAAATTTTTGCTCAGCCAGGGCAGTATTGCCGGTAAACGGGTCGATGGTTGTAATTGCTTTTATTTCGGTTTTATTTGCAGGTGATTTTATGGTGGTGGAAACAACCAGTTTTCCTGTTTTATTCGCCGGATTTGCGATATTGATTTTGAAATTCACATTAGCTTTTTCATTTGAAACTTCGGGCGTGGTTACTGCAATGCCCCAAACGGGAATGAAAACTTTGCCGGTTTTAACCAGTGTTACATCGCGGTAAATTCCGGAACCGCTGTACCAGCGCGAGTTTTTGCCTTCGTTTTTCACCTGGACTGCCAAAACATTGCCTTGTCCGGCAGGATTAAGGTGTGGCGTTAAATCGAATGAAAAAGCTGTGTATCCGTACGCGTGTTTGCCAAGATGTTGCCCGTTGAGCCAAACATCGGCATTCATGTAAACGCCATCGAAAAGAATATTTATGATTTTGCCCTCATCTGCTTTTTCAAGGGTGAAATGTTTGCGGTACCATGCAGTTCCGCCAACCACATGTCCGGTGGAAATTCCACCTTCGCTTTCTTCGGAAAACGGGCCGATTTGTTTTACACCCTCTTTTGCAGGTAAATCTTCGATGCTGTAATCGTGGGGCAAATCGAGCGTGCGCCAATCCGAGTCATTAAAAGAGGGAAGTTCGGCGCTTTCAACATCAGCCCGGATAAATTTCCAGCCGGTGTTAAAATTGGTTTCGCGTTCTGTTTTTTGCCGGGTACACGATAAAAGTGCCGGAATTAAGACAACAATAAGAATTAAAAATTTGATTTTCATTGGTTTATGGTTTAAACTATTTATAAATTGTGTAATCGATTTTCATTAAATAAGTTAAATAAGGTTTATCCTCTATATGTAAATTATTGGTTACTAAGGTTTAAAAACAAAAATAAGGTTTTAAAGAAGTTATAAATCATTTCACAACCACCGTTTTCACATTCATAAATTCCTTGATTCCGTGGGTTGAAAGCTCGCGCCCGTAACCACTGGTTTTTATTCCTCCAAATGGTAACCGCGGGTCCGATTTCACAAAATCGTTTACAAAACAACAGCCGACTTCCAATAAATTTTCAGCGATTTTTTCTCCGTTTTTTAAATCTCTGGTGAAAACTGCTGCCCCCAAACCAAATTCTGTGTCATTGGCAACTTTTATCGCCTCTGCTTCGTTTTTCACCCTGATTACCGAAGCCACCGGGCCAAACAATTCTTCATCGTAAGCAGGCATTCCGGGTTTTACATTTTCAAGAATGGTGGGCGGATAAAAAGCCCCTTTACGGTTTGGGATTTCACCTCCCAAAACAATTTCGGCCCCTGTTTTTACTGAATTTACAACCTGCTGATGCAATTCGTTGCGCAAATCCTTTCTGGCCATCGGCCCCATTGTAGTCTCCGAATCACACGGATCGCCAAAAATTGCCTGATTCATTTCCTGGGCAAAATATTCAAGAAATTCAGTATAAACTTCGCCAACAACTATAAACCGTTTGGCAGCAATACAACTTTGCCCGGCGTTTAGCAACCGACTGGTAGCGCAAATTTTAGCTGCTTTTTCCAGTTCGGCATCTTCAAGAATAATGTACGGGTCGCTGCCTCCCAGTTCCAAAACACATTTTTTTAAAACGCTTCCGGCAATTGCAGCAACACTTTTTCCGGCAGGGGTACTGCCCGTTAAACTCACTGCTTTTATTGCCGGGTGCCGAATTACATTCTCCACCTGTTTACTTGCTATCAATAAAGTACGAAATACATTTTCGGGAAAACCGGCTTCACGAACCATCTCTTCAATAGCCATTGCACAGCCCGGAACATTACTTGCATGTTTCAGTACCGCTGTGTTTCCGGCCATTAATGTTGGCGCTAAAAACCTGAAAACCTGCCAGAAAGGAAAGTTCCACGGCATTACTGCCAGAATTGTCCCAAGTGGCTGATATGAAATATACGAGCGAAACGCTTCTGTTTCAATATGTTCATTTTCCAAAAAACTTTCCGCATATTGGGCGTAATATTCGCAACCCCACGCACATTTTTCAATTTCAGCAACTCCTTCCTTTACCACCTTCCCCATTTCGATTGCCATTAACCGGGCAAGTTCCTCTTTTCTGCTCCTTAAAACCGTGGAAAGGTTTTGCATACATGAAGCCCTTTGGCTAAAAGAAGTTGATTTCCACTGTTGCCAGGTTTTGTTGGTTGAATTAATTATTTTTTCAACTCCCTTTTCGGAATGTGTTTCGTAAGATTCAATGATTTTCCCCGTAGCCGGATTTACCGATTTCAACATAACCGCAGTATTTGATTTTGAAAATTAAAATTAACAAAAAATAGTACGATAAAAAGCCCTGTATGGTTTTCGGGAAGAACACTGGTTAAAAAATTAAAACGGCAATCCGGATGGCATCCTGATTGCAGATGCCGTCCGAATTAACTCATTGGCACTTCGATTGCCAGTAATTTTGAGTTCTTAATGAATTTAATTTCCAGTATTCCTGCAAAGTCCCAAACGCCGGTTGTTTAAAACCGGCGTTTTTTATAAACAAGTTCAACTTTTTATCCTAAGGAACCAAAATTATTCCACTATCCTGATTTCAGTTACTATTTCCATTGTCTTTTTGTATGCAGCAGTTACCCCGCAATAGGTAGTTTCTGAGAGTTTAACTGCCTTTTCGAGCTTGTCCATTGGTAAATTTTTCCCCTTAAACTGGTAAATCACTTTCATTTTTGTGTAATGTTTCGGGTGTTCGTCGGTCACATCGGCTTCAACAATTACATTAAAAGCTTCGGGCACGACTTTCATTTTTTTCAGAACCCTGATTACATCAATACCTGTGCAACCAGCCAGTGCGGTTAACATCAGTTTTTTGGGGCGGGGGCCGAGATCGCTTCCACCTGATTCTTCGGTTGCATCAACAATTACTTTGTGCCCGTCCATATCGCCTTCGAAAGCAACTTTATCCGTCCAGGCCATATCTACAATATGCTTCATATTATGTTGTTTTTAAATAGTTTTCTTTTATTTTGCGGCGTAAATTTAGTGCATCTGTAAATCTGAATAAGCAGCTTATAAATTAAACACTAAATTGTATCTTTAAACGTATCTTAAACGCGATTTGTTTATAGTTAAATTTTTAAACCAGGAAAATGAGAAGTATAATAAAAAGACCTGTTGAGCAGGAAACCGATTTAAGTGGATTTCAACTGTTCCATAAATTAACGGAAGAAGAATTTAACCGCCTGAATTTTGATAAAACCTGTTCGATGTACAAAAAAGGCACAATTATTTACCGCGAAGGAAGCCGGTTGACAGGGTTCTACTGCGTAACACGCGGTATTGTAAAGATTTTTAAAACCGGGATCGACGGGAAGGAACAAATCATTCGTTTTGCCAAGCGGGGCGAAATTATTGCTTACCGCTCATTATTGAGCCAGGAATTGGCCTGCACCACTGCAAAAGTAATCGACGAAGCCATTTTGTGCCATGTCCCTTATCAAACATTGCTTTTTCTGATTCAGAACAACTGGCAGTTCTCGCACCACATGCTGCAGATTGTTTGCCGCGAATTGCGCGAAGCCAACGATTACATTACCGACATCGCACAGAAAACCGTCAGGGAGCGATTGGCCGAGGTTCTTTTGCTTTTAAAGGAAAACTTTGAACTCGACAACCAGAATACGCTTCAGATTTCGCTTACCCGCGAAGAGCTGGCCAATATGGTGGGAACTGCAACCGAATCGGTTATCCGCCTGCTTTCTGAATTTAAACAGGATAAACTGATTGAATTACAGGGGCGCAAAATAAAATTCCTTGATATTGCAAGTTTACGGCGGGTATCCAACATTTAACCCTAATGCAGGAACGGCATAAAAACAAACTACTGTATTTTGATGAACAGGCATTGACCACGCTAAAATTTGTGATCCCGTTTATTGCTGATTTTGTGAAACCTCACAGCCAAACTACTGTTCTTGAAATTGGCTGCGGCGAAGCAGGAAACCTGAAACCCTTTCTGGATTTGGGATGCCAGTGTACCGGAATCGATATTTCGCGCGGGCGGATCGAACTGGCGAAAGAGTTTTACAAAAACCACCCCAACCAGCAAAACCTTTCTTTAATTTGCGAAGATATTTACAAAGTTAACCCAGTTAAAAAATACGACCTGATAATTATGCGCGATGTAATTGAACACATTCCGAACCAGAAAAAATTAATGACTTTTGTAAAAAGCTTTCTGAAACCGGAAGGAAAATTTTTTCTGGCATTTCCACCGTGGCAAAACCCGTTTGGGGGGCACCAGCAAATATGCCAGAATAAAATATTATCTAAATTACCGTGGTTTCACCTGCTCCCAAAAGCACTTTACACCTTTGTCCTGAAAATTGCCGGTGAAAGCGAAGATACCGTCACTGCCCTGCTTGAAATTAAAGGCACCGGTATTTCTGTCGAAAGATTTGAGCAAATATTAAAACACGGGAATTACAAAACAGAAAAGCGGATTTTTTATATGATAAACCCCAATTACGAAACCAAATTTGGCATTAAACCCCGTAAACAAACTAATTTAATTTCTTCAATTCCCTGGGTTCGTAATTTTTTTACAACGGCTATGTATTACCTGGTTTCGAAATAGAATTTCACTAATGGTCATTGAAATTACTGATTAAATAAAATACTTATTGAATAACCTTTTTAATAAATTGCCGTTTCAAATAATAAAATTAAAAAATCAAATAATTATGGAAGAAAAAAATCACGAAAGCAAATGCCCGGTAACCGGTGCAACAAGTAAACACAGCGTGGGTGCAGGTGGTACAAAAAACCGCGACTGGTGGCCCAATCAGTTAAAATTAAATATTCTGCGTCAGCATTCATGCAAGTCAAATCCAATGGATGAAGAGTTTAACTACACTGAAGAGTTTAAAAGTATTGATTATAAGGCTTTGAAAGAGGACCTGGTTAAACTGATGACTGATTCTCAGGACTGGTGGCCGGCAGATTTCGGGCATTATGGCCCGTTTTTTATCCGTATGGCATGGCACAGTGCAGGCACCTACCGTACCGGCGATGGCCGCGGTGGAGCCGGAGCCGGTCAGCAGCGTTTTGCTCCGCTGAACAGTTGGCCCGACAATGCCAACCTCGACAAGGCCCGCAGATTGTTGTGGCCCATCAAACAAAAATACGGAAAGAAAATTTCATGGGCCGACCTGATGATCCTTGCCGGAAATGTGGCGCTGGAATCAATGGGCTTTAAAACCTTTGGCTTTGCCGGTGGCCGTGAAGATGTATGGGAACCGGAAGAAGATGTTTACTGGGGCTCGGAAACCACCTGGCTGGATAATGATAAACGCAACCTTGATTTGACAGAAGTTGACAATCCGCTTGCAGCCATACAGATGGGTTTGATTTATGTAAATCCCGAAGGTCCCGGCGGAAATCCAGACCCACTGGCCGCTGCAAAAGATATCCGCAATACTTTTGCGCGAATGGCAATGAACGATGAAGAAACTGTAGCGCTTATCGCCGGTGGCCATACTTTTGGAAAAACCCACGGCGCAGGACCCGCTGCTCATGTTGGGCCGGAACCCGAAGCAGCCCCATTGGAAGAAATGGGCCTGGGTTGGAAAAGCACTTATGGAACGGGAAAAGGCGGCGATACAATCACCAGCGGAATTGAAATAACCTGGACTAAAACCCCGACAAAATGGAGCAATAACTTCTTCGAAAACCTTTTTGATTACGAGTGGGAACTGACCAAAAGCCCAGCCGGAGCAAACCAGTGGAAACCCCGCGGACAAGCCGGTTTAGGTAGTGTCCCACATGCTCACGACTCTTCAAAACGTCTGGCTCCGAATATGCTGACAACCGACCTTGCTTTGCGGTTCGACCCGGCTTATGAAAAAATTTCAAGGCGGTTTTACGAACACCCTGATGAATTTGCCGATGCTTTTGCGCGTGCCTGGTTTAAACTTACCCACCGTGATATGGGGCCAAAAACACGTTACGCAGGACCCGAAGTACCTGAAGAAGACCTCCTTTGGCAGGATCCGGTTCCGGCTGTTGATCACCCGCTTATTGATGAAAACGATGTTGCTGCATTAAAAGCCAAAGTTCTCAGTTCAGGACTTACCGTTTCTCAACTGGTTTCAACAGCATGGGCTTCAGCATCCACGTTCCGTGGTTCCGACAAACGTGGCGGCGCCAATGGCGCCCGCATACGTCTTACCCCGCAAAAGGACTGGACAGTAAATAATCCTGCACAATTAGCTAAAGTACTCGGAGTTTTGGAAGGTATTCAGAAAGAATTTAACAAAGAGCAGACCGGTGGTAAAAAAGTTTCTCTGGCCGATATGATTGTTTTGGCAGGTTGTGCAGGTGTTGAAAAAGCTGCCAAAGATGCTGGCTTTAACGTAACTGTTCCTTTCACTTCTGGAAGAATGGATGCATCGCAGGAACAAACCGATGTTGAATCGTTTGCCGTTTTGGAACCTGCAGCCGATGGGTTCAGAAATTATCTGAAGCAGAAATTCACCGTATCAACCGAAGAACTCCTGGTGGATAAAGCTCAACTGCTGAATTTAACTGGTCCGGAAATGACAGTGCTTGTTGGCGGAATGCGCGTTCTGAATGCAAATTATGATGGCTCAAAACACGGCGTTTTCACTGAAAAACCCGAATTGCTGACCAACGATTTCTTTGTGAATCTCCTTGACATGAGTACTGCCTGGATGCCAAAATCTGAAGATAAAGAGACATTTGAAGGCCGTGATCGCAAAACAGGTGCAGTAAAATGGACTGCAACCCGCGCCGACCTGATCTTTGGCTCAAATTCTGAACTCAGGGCGCTTGCTGAAGTTTACGGAAGCGCAGATGCAAAGGGAAAATTTGTGAACGACTTTGTGGCAGCCTGGAACAAGGTTATGAACCTCGATCGTTTCGACCTTGCCTGATTACAGTGTTGAATTATAATATTTGAAGGTGGCCTGGCAACGGGCTGCCTTTTTTTTCAACATGCCACTCGTACTTTATCTCCCAATCCACTCTTCAGGGTTCAGTTTTTGGTTTTCGAGCCAAATTTGGAATTTCAGAACCGATTTGTTTCCATCGTCAACATCGGTAAAAATTGTGCCGATGGTTTGTTTTGTCGATACTTTATCTCCCATTTTAACTGTTGCCTCGCGCAGGTTTGAATAAACCGTGAGATATTTTCCATGCCTGATGATTACTGCGGTGTTTCCGCCGGCAATGCCAAAAATGCGGCTTACTTCGCCGTTAAAAATAGCCCGTACTTTTGCGCCTGCTTCTGTTGTAATGCTGATCCCGTTGTTGCGGGTTTGCACGTTGGCCAGTACCGGATGCTGGTTAATGCCAAAATGCTCGGTAACCACTCCCCTTTCAACCGGCCAGGGCAACCGCTTTTTGTTTTGTGAAAAATTATCGCTAACCAGTTTTTGCTCGGGCGTGAGTGAAAATCCAGTAGTTCCGGCGGCTTTGCTTTTACGGGCTTCTTCTTCAATTATTTTTTGTATTTCCCGTTCCAGCCGTTGTTCAATTTCGCGCTGTTGCTGCAGTTTTTTCCGCAGGCCCTGTTGTTCCTTCTGCAATTTTTTAACTTCTGCATTTTTCTGGGTTTTTTCCTGCGAGAGTTGCTGCGCTTCTTTTTTAGTATCGCTAACCAACTGAATTTTAATCAGTTTTTGTTGTTCAAGGGTTTCGGCCTTTTTATTTAAAACCTCCTGAATGGTTTCTATGATTTCGGCCTGTCCCTGGCGGTATTCTGTGTAATGTTTCATGTATAAATACCGCCGGTAAGCCTGGTTTGCATTTTCAGCCGACAGTAAAAAAAGGATTTGGTCGTAGGCATTCCGGTTGCGGAAAGCCGAACGGATTAATTCGGCGTACTCTTTTTTCAGATCTTTTATATCATCATTCATTATCCTGACAACCAGGGTATTATTATCGATAAGCTGCTGATAAAGGTTAATCTCGCTGTTAATGGCCGAAATTACAGCGTTACGTTGTTCGATTTGCCGGTTTAACAACTGGAGCCGGTTTAACGATAATTTCTGGTTTTTTTGAACTTCGCTGAGCAGTTTTGTTGTGTATTTAATTTCATTTTCTGCTTCCTGCTTTTTCTTTTGCAATTCGTCAACCGACTGCGAAAAACCAATGAAACACTGAAACAAAAATAACCCTGTAACCAGCAAAACCCTCATTCTAAAACCTCAATTTATTTGTGCGAATGTAACAGTTTAAGAATTTAATTTACCCTGATTTGTTGATATTTTTCGGGAATTTTCAAATATAAAGAATCGATTTTTTCGGTTGAAAAACCGCTCATTCTTACTTTCAGAAAAACGCTGTCCGACCCTGAAACAAAGCTCATATTGATAGTGCCCGGATAATCTTTATTCAGTACTTTAACAAATTCATCAAAATTCATTTCCATTTTACGGCGGTTTGTTTTGTCTTCGATAAGTAATTTTGTAAGTGCAAAATTCGTTGGGTTAAAGTACATTTTTTGAAGTATCAATGCATTATCATCGAGTCTTTTTAAACGTCTTTCAATTTTTCCTGTCCTGCCTTTTTCTTCCATCCTGAACACTTTTTTTTCTTTCTCAGATTGAAGTACATACATACCCGATTCAACCGATGTGGTAAAAGTTTTAAAATCGCGGTCCTTTTCATCGTTTCTGTACGAAAATGCGTCGTTTGAAATTATGGCCTGAATGGTATTAAAATCAAGGTCGATGTTCAGGAAATTGCTTAAAAAAGAGTAATCGTCAACAAAATAATTTTTTTCGATATAGTTTACATAAATAACGCTGTCGGGGGTAAGTAAAACACGCCCAACCGGAATATTTAATTTTGTAATTGACGCTAAAATCTTCTCGTCCCTGATTGTATTTAAACTGATCCTGAAAGAGGTTTTTGACTGGTTTCCGGTAAACTGGCAGTTAATGCGGCCAATGGATAAACTTTCGTAAGCCAGGCTGTTTTCTTCCTGGTTTTTAAGGAGTTTTTGCGTACTTAAAGGTTTAATATTTGCTTTTGAGATTTCACGCGGCGCTTTACACGATGAAAACCCAAATGCAATCAGAAAAAAAGCAATGGCCCAAATACTGTATGACGAATAAAACCTGTCCATCTTTCTACTCTTCGATATATTTTTGCTCCTTTATTTTTTGTAACAAAACCTTCGATGTGCCGCCTTTTTCCTTTGCCTTCTCCCAATATTGTTTTGCTTCCTCCGGTTTATTGAGCATAAACAGAATGTCGCCGTAATGTTCAAGTATTACAGGATTGTTTTCACCGCCATATTTTATAGCCGCCTCCATATAAAACTTTGCCAGCGTGTAATTTCCTTTTTTGAACAGTACCCAGGCGTAAGTATCGAGGTAGGTTGAATTATCGGGAAAACGTTCAATTACTTTTCCGCTCATTCTTTCGGCTTTGTCTAAATCGCGCCCAATCAGCGAGAGATAATAGGCATAATTATTCAGGGCAATATAATTTTCGGGGTTCAGTTTAATTGATTCATCAAACAATTGGAAAGCTTCGTCTATTTTATTTTGCTTGTAAAGCGCCTCTCCTTTCAGCATCAGCATTTGTCCTTTTAAGGCGGGGTTGTCAACCACAAAGTCTAAACCTTCTTCAATAACGGCAACGGCTTCGTCGTATTTTTCCAACTGGATGCAAGCCACGCTTTTCAGCAGGTAAACGTTGGGTTGATTTGGGAACAACTCAATTGCACTGGCGCTGTGTTCATAAAGTCCCTTCCAGTCCTGCAAATCATTGTCTATAAACAGCAACCTTTCCCAAATCATGTAGTCATTTTTTTCCAGTTGAAGCGCTTTCAAAAGGGCTTCCCTCGCTTCAGCAAGTTTATTGTTCCGCAAAAAATTATCGGCCTGAATGGTGTAAACCAAAAATTCATCCGGATGGGTTTCTAACAGAATTTGAACCAGTTCAAGTTCTTTTTCATTGGTGAGCTTCGATTGTTCGCGGTTTGAAGCCAGCATCATATACAATTGTACCTTGGTTTGCAACTCCACGTTTTTACTTGAAAATCCTTTTTTTGTTTCTTCAAACGACATTTCAACCTGGTTGTTTTCAAGATAGTAATTGGCTAGCGAAAAATGTACAAACCCACTTTCGGGATCAAGTTCCAGTATTTTACTGTAATATTTCAGTGCATTAACACTGTCGCCCTGGTTCTGGTATAAATCGGCCAGCAAACCGTAATACCTTGATTCTGAAGGATTGTAGTCAATTAGTTTTCTAATTTCCTGAAATGCTTTATCCACCTGCCCGTTTAACAGGTACAACTCCTGTATTTCAACTGAAATTTGTTCGTTGGTGCCTGTTTCCTTTTCAAGGATTTTTAATGTTTTAATGGCTTCATCATATTTTTTGGCGCTGGCCAGCATAATGGCTTTGGTATATAAAAACTGCTGGTTTTCAGGGTCTTTATTTAAAAGATCATCGTAAATGCGCGCGGCATCATCAAACCTTTTGGATTGCTGATAAATTTGTGCCAGCAATTGTTTGTACCAAATGTTGTTTGAATTGATGCTGATGGCTTTTTCGAGCAGTAAAGATGCACTGGCAAAATCGTTGTTGGCAGCATGAATACTGGCCAGTTCGTACATTGCTGCCGATGAGTTTGGGTCGATTTCGAGACAACCCGATAATATTTGAATGGCATTTTGCGGATTACCAAACATTTTCTGTTTCAGCGCTTCCGAAAACATGTAATCAAACTCCATCCGCTTTTGCTCCGGTAATTCAGTTTTACTGTTTTCAACAGCAGCGATTGCAACCTGCTGCCCGGTAATATTTTTACCCCCCGAACAGGAAACAACAGCAACAAACAGAACGACAACACTAAAATTCGCGATTAATTTCTTCATTTTTCTATTTTTTTCCTGTGTGGCCAAAACCACCCACTCCCCTTATCGTATCCTCCAGTTTTTCCACTAAATTCCATTGCACGGTTTCGTGCGGAGCAATAATCATCTGGCAAATTCTCTCCCCGCTTTCAATAACAAAATCCACGTTCGATAAATTGATTAAAATTATGCCCACTTCCCCTCTGTAATCGGCGTCAATTGTTCCGGGCGAGTTTAAAACGGTAATTCCCTTTTTTAGCGCCAGGCCGCTTCTGGGGCGGATTTGCGCCTCGTAACCTTCAGGTATTTCAACAAATAAACCGGTTGGTATCAGTTTTCTTTCCAACGGTTTTAATAATACCGGTTCCGGTAAATAGGCGCGCACATCCATTCCGGCCGACATTTTTGTACTGTAGGCAGGTAATTCGTTATTCGATTTATTTATAATTCTAATTTCCATTTAACCCCCCCTGTTTTTGAGAACCGCAAATATATAGATTTATAGAGATTTAGCAGTCTGTGTTAACATTATTTGTGTGTTGAAAATCAAGTATCAACTTGTTGGATAACAATTAAATGAACATAAGGTCCGCCATAATATCATCGGAAACAAACAATCCCTTTTCGGTTAAAGTGTAAATACTGTTTTGTTGCTTTACCAAACCGGATGCCCGGTATTTTTCAATATTCTTTAAAAACCACGTTGCCTTTTCGGGGCCAAAACGCGATTTTAGTTCGTCAGCCGACACGCCCCATATCGTTCGGATCCGGGTTAAAATATACTCGTTGTATTTGTTGTTTTCGGTAAGAATTTCTTCTTCTGAATAAGACAAACCCGATTTTAATGCTTTCATATAACTTTCGGTGTGTGCAACATTCCATCGTCGTGAAAAGCCGTTAAATGAATGTGCCGACGGGCCAAGCCCGAGGTATTTTACCCCCAGCCAGTATGCTGAATTGTGTTTTGAATATTTACGGTCTTTTGCAAAGTTGGAGATTTCGTATTGCTCGAAACCATTTTCTTTCGCCATATTTGTTAAAATCTGAAACTGGCTCACACTTTCCGTTTCTGTCATCTCTTTTAATGTTCCATTTTTCAGCCAGGTATAAAAAGCAGTTCCTTCGTGATAGGTTAAATGATAGGCCGAAAGATGTTGAACTGGCAACTCAAAAACCTGTTTTAAATCGGCCTTCCATAGATTAGCTGTTAAACCGGGCAAACCGTAAATTAAATCAGCGCTGATGTCATTAAAACCTGTTTTTGCTGCATTTTCCAGAGCTTCAATTGCCTGGCCGGCATCGTGCCGCCGGTTCATTTTTTTTAAAATTTCATTTTGAAACGATTGAATACCAATACTTAACCGATGAACTCCAGCCTGGTAGATTTCCTGTAAATATTCCATTGAAAGGTCGTCGGGATTTGCTTCGAAAGTAATTTCGACTTTGGGTGAAATGAAAAAATGCCGGTGTAAAGTATTCAAGATTTCTGCTATTTCATTCTTTTTCAAAACCGATGGTGTTCCTCCCCCAAAATAAATGGTTTCAACAGGTTCGTTATCCAGGTAATTTTCCCGCTGGAGGATTTCTGTTTTCAGGGCATCAATAAACTTTGGGGCAAGCGATGTGTTTACTGTTTTGTAAAAATCGCAGTAGTTACATTTGCAACGGCAAAAGGGAATATGAATGTAAATTCCGGCCATTTTAATTTTTCTGTTTTGTTAAATAAAACGATTGCCCAAAATTGGTTAATATTGCAGACCAAATATCATTTCAGATGGTTGGGTTGTAAAAACGCAAAACAGGTAATGAAGATAGTCTATTTCTGGAAACCTTTATTATGGCTGGCAATTATTTGCTATGCACTTTTTATACCGGCAGGAAATTTACCAATAAAACCTTTTTTAAACATCCCGCATTTTGACAGATTGGTCCACTTTGGGCTTTTTTTTGTTTTTTGTTTGTTGCTAATCAGCCCTTTTAAAAAACTAAAATATAAACATTACATCGTGGCGCCTGTAATTTCAATTGCCCTGGGTGCCTTGCTCGAAATAAGCCAGCACATTATTTCCTATTCGCGCAGCAGCGATATATACGACTTTACTGCCAATACAGCAGGAGTTATCGGATCGGTAATTTTCTATT
Source organism: Prolixibacteraceae bacterium (assembly GCA_009773765.1). GTDB lineage: Bacteria > Bacteroidota > Bacteroidia > Bacteroidales > Prolixibacteraceae > Draconibacterium. Next base: position 40,605 of record WTWZ01000003.1, read on the forward strand.
TTCTATTTATTTCGGGCCGTAAGTGGGAACAACTTTTTTAAAGTTTAACAAACTCTTCGTATTTGTCAATATCCAGGCTGATGATAGCCAGTGTGGTATCCTTGTAGAAAGAACTAATATCCCCGCGTAATTTATCGTACTGTGAATGAATTGGGCACAACGGTTTTGAAGGATCGTGCGTTTTACAAGGTTCGAGCGTAATTAAACAATTGGTAAAAAAATCCTCTCCGTCAACTTTTGTTACAATATCCCACAGTGTTATATTCTGGGCCTTTTTACCCAGGGCAAAACCGCCATTTGGGCCTTTTGTTGAAACCAGCAATTTTTGTTTTACCAGGTTTTGAAGAATTTTTCCCAGAAACGGAGATGATAACTCCAGCTCTTCTGATATTTTTTTTATACCAATCCTTGAGTTTTCTTCGGAATATTTTCCGAGGTAAATCAATGCCCTTAATGCGTATTTACAAGTATTCGATAGCATATTTATAATTTTAAATTTGATTTCCTGGTGTAACTGAATGAATGTTTGGCAAAAACAGGGAATTCCTTTTCGCTGCCAAGTATATTTTTTTTTGTTTTGGCCAAATGGTTTTTTATTGTTCCATTCACAAAATCAAGATGCTGGCGCTTTTTAAAAGCCCATTCATACGCTTTCATTCCGGTATTCCAACCAAATGGGCCAAGGTTTTGTTCAACAGTTAATTTGCGGTTGAGCAGCAATAAATCGTGAAGCGGTATTTTTACGGGGCAAACTTCGGAACACGCGCCACAAACCGGACAGGCATAACTTAAATGGTTGTATTCGCCAAATCCATTCATGAACGGAGTAATTACCGAGCCGATTGGGCCTGTGTAAGTTGCCGCATAAGTATAACCGCCTACATTTTTATAAACGGGGCAGGCATTTAAACAGGCGCCGCAACGGATACATTTCAGGGCTTTGTAATGTTCGTTTTCAGCAGCAATTTTGGACCGGTTGTTATCGAGCAAAACCACAAACATTTTTTCGGGACCGTTTGTTTCGCCTGCTTTTTTGGGCCCTGTAATTAACGAGTTGTAAACAGTAACCTGCTGCCCGGTGCCATGCGCAGCCAAAAGGGGCAAAAACAGGTGCAAATCGCTGATTGACGGCAGTACCTTTTCGATACCTGCGATTACAATATGAACTTTGGGAAAGGCTACCGACATAAAACCGTTTCCCTCATTTTCGGTCAGAATAATACCTCCAACATCTGCAACTAAAAAGTTGGCGCCGGTAACCCCCACTTCGGCCGACGTAAATTTTTCGCGCAGTTTTTCGCGCACGTAATGTGTTAATTCAGTTGGGGTTGATTCTGGGGGAGTGTTGAATTTTTCGTTGAAAAGCTTTGCTACGTCTTCTTTCGATTTGTGCATTGCCGGGGTTAAAATGTGGTATGGTTTTTCACCGGCTAACTGAACGATAAACTCTCCCAGATCGGTTTCAACGGGCTCAAATCCATTTTTTTCGATATTTTCGTTCAGCTCAATTTCTTCCGAAATCATCGACTTGCTTTTTACAATTACACGTGCATCATTTTCCTTTAATACTTTAATGATTTCATTAACAGCTTCATTACTGTTGCGCGCCCAAATAATCTGAATGTTATTTTTAAGGGCATTTTTTTCAAACTCTTCGAGATAAGTTGCAAGGTTGGCAACCACTTTGTCTTTTATATGCGATGCCCTTTGCTTTGCCAAATCAAGATTTTGGTAACGCAGTTTTCCCCTGGAAACCGCTTCTTCGTACCTTGAAATATTAAAATTGATGGTTTTCCGGTGTTTCTTATCGAATGCGATTTTTGAATCTTCAAGAAATATGTTTTTAAAATCCGCCATCGGTTATTTTAATGGGATTTTTTCCACTCTGCGTGCATGCCGCCCTCCTTCGAACCCGGCATTTAAAAATGCCTCTGCAATCGCTATCGCTTGTTCGTTTGTGGTATATCTTCCGGGAATGGCACAAATATTTGCGTTGTTATGTTGCTTTGCGAGCGCAGCAATTTCGGGTATCCAGCAGGTTGCTGACCGTACATTCTGATGTTTGTTGGCTGCAATGCTGATTCCCTGTCCGCTGCCGCAAAATGTTATACCTGTTTCAAATTCACCTTTATCAATTGCCCTACCAATGGCATGGGCAAACTCGGGATAATCAACCGGTTCAGCAGAATAACAACCAAAATCGTGATACTTGATCCCTTTTTCAATGAACCAGGCCAAAACCGCCTGTTTTCTTTCGAAACCTGCATGATCGCTGGCTACAGCAATAACTGTATTTTTCAAGTCTTTCATCCATGCAAATTTAATAGATTTTGGTACTTATTTCTTTTTACTGAATTTAAATAAGCTTTTTAATTCGTTTTTTTCGATGGTAAAAACCGCTGCTGTAAAAATGCCAATAAATAGTGTTCCAACTGCGTAATTTACTAATGACTGTGAAGTTTCAACCAACTTTGAAGCAACATATAATACCAGGGCAATAACAAAATAAACTGCTATTTTTTTGAGATTGTATGGGACCGGGTAGTATTTCTGGCCAAGAAAATAGGAAATGGTTAACACCACAATATAACTTGTAAAAAGCGCTGCCGCCGATCCCATGTAACCATATATCGGAATTAACAGGATATTTAACGTAATAGCTACAATTGCCTCAATTATGCTTTGATATGCGCCATATTTTGTTTTATCGGTTACCTTGTACCACAACGATTGTGTGTAATACATCCCGTAAATGAGGTTTGCCATTAAAATAATGGGTACCACTTTCAAGCCCGAATGATACTGTTCGTTGATGATAATCTTCAGGACATCAATATACATTGTCATTCCCAGAAAAATGAACAACCCAAAAATCACAAAATAATTCATTACCCTGGCATATACAACCGGGTCTTCCTTCGAATTTCCCCGTGCAAAGAAAAACGGTTCGAAAGCATATCTGAAAGCCTGGATAAACATGTTCATTAAAACCGCCATTTTAAAGTTGGCCCCATAAATACCCAGTTGCTCCATGGGTTTCTGCGACTCGGGCAACAAAAACGGAATCAGGATTTTATCAATTCCCTGGCTTAACATACCGGCAATTCCCACAATTAAAACAGGGAAACCATAATAACACATTTGTTTTAAAACGGCTTTGTCGAAACGGAGCGAAACCTTCAGTATATCGGGCATCAGCATGAACAACGTAATGAGCGAGGCCAGCAGGTTCGAAATAAAAACGTACCCCACTCCAATCGCCGGGGAATAAATAAGCCCGATAACAGAACCGGGATTATTTTTCAATATCCACGGACAAAATGTAAGAAAGAACAGGTTAAAACCTATATTGAATGCAATATTTACCAGTTTAATAATGGCGAATTTCATAGGTTTATTTTCTATTCTTATCCAGGCAAATGGTATTGCTGTAAAAGCATCGATGGCCAGAATAATGGCAAACCAAACAATATACTCAGGATGCTGCGGATATTGAATTAATTGGGCAAGCGGGTTTTTAAGCAAAATAAAAACCAGTAAAAAAAGTACTGAAGTGCTGAAAACCGAAATCATTGTTGTGGAGTAAATCCTGACAGGATTATCGCTTTTCGATGCAAACCTGAAAAAAGAAGTTTCCATTCCGTAGGTAAGAATAACCAGTAAAATGGCCACATACGAATACAGGTTGGTCATTACACCAAATTCGCCGGTAAGAAAAATGAAGGAATAATAAGGGGTCAGCAACCAGTTCAGCACCCTCCCTAAAATGCTGCTTAAACCATAGATGGCCGTGTCGGCTGCCAGTTTTTTGTATGTGCCCAATGCTGATAAATTTTCATACAAAGATAGGATTCAATTCAAAATATAGGAATTGCTTTAATGTGTATTTCATTTTTCAATTCATGCCCAACCGTTTTTATTTTAATTTTGCATGTATAAATTATATTTTATTGAAGCCGATGAAACCTGTAGCTTTCCCTTTAATTCCGATTTTAATCCTTTTTATCACCGCTTTTTCGTGCTCCAGTAATTCTTCTAAACCGCGCAAACCGGTTAGTTCAATTGCTGTTCAGCCCGCAAAAAACAATTATGTTTTTGGTGAAAAAGTATCAGTAAATGTTAAAACCAAAACCAGGGACGGCCAGATTGAAAGTATAAAACTTTACTTTAACAATACACTAATAAAGGAAAGTAAAGAACTTGATTTCACGGTTGAAAATGTACTGATTGAAAAACTTGGCTCGGGTAATTTTACAGTTGAAGCTGTTAAAACCGACGGACTTAAAAATTCGCGGTTGCTGGTAATAAATACCATTTCTGATGTGTTTCCCGAAAAATTTACTTATCAGGTTGTAAATACTTTTCCTCACTCAAAAACTCATTTCACGCAGGGTTTGGAATTTTACAACGGTTTTATTTATGAAGGTACAGGTGAATATGGTACATCAGGATTATTTAAAACCGATTTAAGAACAGGAAAAACGCTTCAGTCGCATATGCTGGCTGATCAATATTTTGGTGAAGGAATTACAATTTTAAACGATAAAATTTACCAGCTCACCTACCGAACACAAAAAGGCTTTGTTTATCAACTTTCCGATTTCGCGGTAATTGATAGTTTTCAGTTTAAATCGAAGGAAGGATGGGGTTTAACAAACGACGGGGCGCATTTAATAATGAGCGATGGAACGCATGTTTTAACCTGGTTAAACGCAAACGATTTTTCGGTGGTAAAAACTTTAGAGGTAGCCAATAACAAAGGAATTGTTAATTATTTAAACGAATTGGAATATATTAACGGAACCATTTATGCCAATGTTTACACCACCGATTTAATTGTACAAATTGACCCTGATACAGGTAAAATTTTGTCGCAAATTAATTTGGCCGGCATAATTAATATTTACAAAAACAATCAGGATAAAATTGACTACTTAAATGGAATTGCATACGACAATAAAACGGAACGTTTGTTTGTTACCGGAAAATTATGGCCTAAATTGTTCGAAATAAAAATCATTCCCTCAAAATAGGGTAAGGTTATCGCCGTACTTAATTCGTCCCAAATGTTTGTAAGCCAAATCGGTAACTTCCCTGCCCCGCGGGGTACGTTTTAAAAATCCTTCCTTTATTAAAAATGGTTCATAAACTTCTTCAATGGTACCGGAGTCTTCGCCAACGGCAGTTGCAATGGTCGAAATTCCCACAGGCCCGCCTTTAAATTTATCTATAATGCACAGCAGAATGCGGTTATCCATTTCATCTAAACCATATTCATCAATATTTAAGGCTTTTAAAGCATGTTTGGTAATTTCCATGTCGATGCTGCCATTTCCTTTTACCTGGGCAAAATCGCGCACCCTGCGGAGCAGCGAGTTTACAATGCGCGGCGTCCCCCTGCTCCTGAAGGCAATTTCACGGGCTGCATATTCCTCAATTTTCACTTCCAGAATCCGGGCTGAACGTTTTACAATACCTGTTAAAATTTCAGCATCATAATACTCCAAATGAGCATTTATTCCGAACCTGGCGCGCAAAGGCGATGTTAATAAACCCGACCGTGTTGTTGCGCCAATCAGTGTGAAGGGGTTTAATTCAATTTGAATTGAACGTGCACTCGGGCCTTTGTCTATCATGATGTCAATCCTGAAATCTTCCATTGCCGAATACAAATACTCTTCAACCACGGGCGATAAACGATGTATTTCGTCAATAAAAAGAACGTCATTTTTTTCGAGATTGGTAAGCAGCCCGGCTAAATCGCCGGGTTTATCCAAAACCGGGCCCGATGTAACTTTTAACCCCACTCCCATTTCGTTCGAAATTATGTTCGAAAGTGTTGTTTTGCCTAATCCGGGCGGGCCATGCAACAAAACGTGATCGAGCTGTTCGCCCCGCATTTTGGCCGCTTTCACAAAAATTTCAAGGTTTTCAACAATCTGTTTTTGACCGCTAAAATCTTTAAACTGCAGTGGCCTTAGTTTAATATCCAGCTCCTTATCATTTTCAGAATAACTTTCCCCGCGTATTTCCAAATTTATTTCCATGCTAACTTTTTATCCAAGCTGAATATATTTTTCAACGGTACTTATTAATTGCTGCGCCGAAAATGGCTTTGAGATGTATTCGTCCATTCCAACGGCCAGACATTTCTCTTTATCGTTTTCGTAAGTGTTTGCAGTTACAGCAATTATAATAACCGGTTTTTCAATATTGTTTATTTTTTCAAATTTTCTGATTTCAGCAGTTATTTCATAACCGTTCATTTCTGGCAACATAATATCCATTAATATTAAATCGTAACTTCCTTTCTTAAAAGTTTCAAAAGCTTTCCGGCCATTGGCAACTGGTGTTATTTTGCAGTTTAATTGTTTTAAATTAAACATCACCACTTTTTGGTTCATTAAATTATCTTCAACTAAAAGTATATTCAAAACTCAAGTATTATTAATATTTATAATTTAACAAATATAAAACTTAATGATACTTATTATATCCTGTTGATAGTTGTTAATTTTTATTTTTCATTTTTTATAAAGATAATTTTAACATACTTTTAAAACTATTTTAAACATATTTATATAGATTTAATATGTTTAAACAGAAATAAATAAGATTGTTTTTTAACAACTGTTAGCAGCTTTTTATTGTTATATATTATCACTATTAACAGGTTTGTAATCTGTTAATATTTATAGATTAAAAAATAGAAAGTTTAGGAGATTTATTTATGGAACTGTTTATATGGTTTAAAAAATGAAAAATGCAAATTTTGTTTTAAAAGTTTACTTTTGTTTTTTGAGCAGTATATGAAGAATTATTAACAATTGAGTATTTTGTAAAAATCTGTTTTATAAATATTTAAAATTAATGTCAGAAAAATTTAACATACTTGTTGATAAGCTGAATTCATTTAAATTAAAATATTACGCTTATAAGATTTTAAAGGGCGCGTTGATTTTGCTTTTGCTTGTTTTAATGATTTACACAATTTTTTCAGTTATTGAGTATTTTGTTTTTTTCTCTGCCGAAATTAGAAAATTAGTATTTTTTGGTTTTCTGATTTTTACTGGCCTGCTTCTGGTTCAGTTTATAGGATTACCTCTTTTAAAAATGTTAAGATTATTAAAACCTATTGATTTAAAGGAAACTACAAAAATTATTCAGAATCATTTTACAAGTATTGAAGATAAGCTTTTAAATATAATTGAACTAAACAATTTACCCAAAAATCAATATTCAAACGAACTAATTCTGGCCAGTATCGACCAGAAAATTGAACAACTAAAAGTATTTGATTTTAATGAGGCTATTCAGTTTAAAAATATCAAATATGTAATTATATATTTTATAATAAGTGTTTTTATATCGCTCGGAATTTTTTTTACCAATAAAAATGTTTTTATAGATTCAACTAACCGGTTGGTTCATTATAATACCATATTTGTAAAGCCGGCCCCGTTTACATTTCAGTTAGGGAATACGGAGCTAAAAGTAAAAAAAGGTGATTCTTATCTGGTGAAAGTTAAGGTTACAGGTTCAGAAATACCGGAGATTGTTTATATTAATATTGAAGGAAACAAATATCTGATGAAAACATCGTCGGCAGGTTCTTTTGAATATGAAATGGTTTCAGTTATAAATGACGTAAATTTCTATTTTACCGATTTAAAGTACAATTCAGAAAAATTTAGTTTGAAGTTGTTGCCAAAACCCGGAATAACACAGTTTAAAACCACAGTAGTTCCCCCTGCATACACGGGGCTTCAAACCATAGTTTTGGAAAATATGGGCGATTTACAAATACCGAATGGGGCAAAAGTGGAATGGAGTTTTAAAGGAATTGATATTGATTCAGTATTTATTGTTGTTCGTGATTCAGTAAAAGTTGTAGCATCTGAAATTAATAATGCATTTGCTGCGGAAACAAGGTTTTTTAAATCAACAAAATATAACGTATTTATTCAAAATGAAATTACTTCACCTGAGTTGGCATTGTCGTATTCAGTTGAAGTAATACCTGATTTGTTTCCCGAAATAAAAGTAGGGCAAATGATTGATTCAATGCAGTTAACCCGTTATTATTTTAAAGGGACTATAGGTGATGATTATGGTTTTTCAAATCTTCGTTTTCATTTTAACATCGATAATTCTGATTCCAGTATCACAATACCTTTTGTAAAAATGTTGACCGACCAGGATTTTTATTTTGCGTTCGATTTTAAGGATTTGAACCAAACGGAAGGAGTGGTTTCTTATTATTTTTCGGTTACAGATAATGATGCTGTAAATAACTTTAAAACAACAACTTCCGATAATTTTATTTTTGAATTTCCCGATCGTGATGAGATTCTTGCAAAAGACAAGGAAAAATTTGAAGCCCTTCAGGAAAATATTGATAAAAGCAGGGGACTGGCCAGGGAAATTAAACAAGACCTAAACAACCTGCAGTTAAAAAACATGGATACAAATATTTCTGATTGGGAAAAATCACAAATGGTAAGCGATATTATTTCCAAACAGAACCAACTCGAAAAATTATATAATCAAATAAAACAGGACAATGAAAATTTAAATAACTATCTGAATTCTTTCGATAAAAAGAACGAAGCTATTCAGGAAAAACAAAAGCAGATAGAAGAATTATTGGATGAGGTTTTTACAGATGAATTAAAAAAATTACTTGAAGAATTTAATAAACTGGCCGATGAATTTAACAGCCAACGGTTGAATCAGCTATCAGAGAATATGAAATTAACTTTTGAGGATTTGGAAAAGCAACTCGAAAGAAACCTTGAAATGTTGCGTAAAATGAAAGTTGAACAGAAAATTCAGGATGTAATAGACCAGGTAAATCAAATAGCAAAAGAAGAATTCGATTTGGTTCAGGAACTTGATGAAAAAAAGAATTTTGAAGAAGTAACTGGTAAAGTTTCAAAACACGAAGAACAAACAAAACAACTTGAAAACAATTTAAAAGAAGCGCTCGAATTAAATAAGGAACTGTCAAAACCTATGAATTTTGATGATTTTGATGAAGAATTTGAAGATGTTGAAAAAAGTTTTCAGGACAGTAAAAATGAACTTAACAAGAACAATAAAAAGAAATCAGGGGATAATTTAAAAAAGAGCGGAGAAAAGCTTCAAAATATGGCTTTTGGGATGCAACAAATGCTCGATATGAACACCAAACAGCAAAACATGGAAAACATTGCCAACCTGAAACAAATTTTAAGTAACCTCATTTTTCTCTCATTTGCGCAGGAAAATGTTTTATTGGGTTTAAATGGAATTGCTGATAAAGATCCGGCGTTGTTACAGATAAATAAAGACCAAAAGAGGATATATGAGCAAAGTAAGATTGTAAAAGATTCATTGTATTCGCTGGCATTGCGTACGCCTCAAATAACAAATATGGTTAACAATGAATTACTTGCCATTGAAATAAACCTAAAAAAGGCAGGAGAGGAAATGCAGGAGGCGCTTTTTCCAAATGCAAGGGTAAGTCAGCAATTTGTGGTTACTTCGTTAAATAATTTGGCATTGATGCTAAACGAAGCGCTTGAAAATTTGGAAGAGCAAATGGCAAATGCGCAACCCGGAGATCAGGAATGTGAGAATCCGGGAAATGGTAAACAGGGGATGAACCCGCTTAAACAGGCTTCAGAAAGCATTAAACAACAACTTGAAAGAATGATTGAGCAAATGAAAAGCGGAAATCAGCAAAACATGAGTCAGCAAATGGGTCAAAGTTTAATGCAACACGAAATGATGCAGCAAATGTTGCGTGAAATGATGAATAACGGCAGTGTTGGAAGCGATGCTAAAAAACAGTTGCAGCAAATTGACAATATGCTTGAACAAAATCGCAGGGAACTAATGAATAAATCAATAAACGCGCAAACAATAGCTCGCCAAAATCAAATTACAACACGTTTACTTGAGGCAGAAAAAGCCGAATTGGAAAGAGAATTTGAAGATAAACGGGAGTCACAAACAGCCGATGAATTTTACAGCAACCCGGTTAAGTTTTTCGAGTATAACACTAATGAGAATATAAGTATTGAATATTTAAACAAGAATTCTCATAAATTGCACAACTTTTACAACAATAAGTACAAACATTATTTAAAAAATATAGAAACAAAGTAGTGATAAAAAGGCCTCCTGAAATACTTGTAATAAACTCAGATGTAATTGAGTTAAAAAAAGTTGAAACCTTTCTTACGGAAATCTTCAGGGAATACAATTTAGAAATGAAATATTTCAACAGGGTGTACCTTTGTATTTCAGAAGCGGTTATTAATTCAATAAAGCATGGAAATAAAAACGACAAAAATAAAAGTGTATCAATTGAAGTAAGTTATGAAGAGCCCGAAATAAGAATAAGGGTAGAAGATGAAGGAAATGGGTTTGATTTAAATCAAATAACAGATCCAACAAGTGAAAAGAATTTGAAAAACGAATCGGGTAGGGGAATTTTTATTATAAAAACGTTAACCAATCAAATTGAATATAACGAAAAGGGAAATCGAATTCAATTTAAATATAGAATGTAGTGAGCAAAACTGAAATATTTTTTGAAGATATACAACCAGTAAAACTACACAAACCACACATTAAAAATGCTATTAAAAAATTGATTAATAAGGAATTAAAACTCTCGGGAGATTTGTCTATTATTTTATGTTCCGATAATTACTTGCTTAATTTAAACATAGAATATCTGCATCATAATTATTTTACAGATATAATAACTTTTAATTATGTGGAAGGAAATAAGATTTCAGGGGATTTATTTATTAGTATTGAAAGAATAAAGGAAAATTCAGAAATATTCGAAACAAGCTGGATTAAAGAGTTATATCGGGTAATTTTTCATGGCGTGTTGCATTTGATTGGCTACAATGATAAAACGGATAATGAAACGCGGGCAATGAGAGAAAAAGAAGATTTATACTTAAGTGAAGTTGATTTTAGTGAGATAGAAATATGATACCAGTATATGATGTCATTGTAGTTGGTGGCGGACATGCAGGGTGCGAAGCAGCAGCTGCAGCGGCAAATTTGGGGTCAAAAACTTTGTTAATTACGATGGACATGACCAAATACGGCCAAATGTCATGTAACCCGGCAATGGGTGGCATTGCAAAAGGCCAGATTGTGCGTGAAATAGATGCGCTGGGAGGATATTCTGGAATAATAGCCGATAAAACAACCATTCAGTTTAGAATGTTAAATAAATCAAAAGGTCCTGCAATGTGGAGTCCGCGTGCCCAAAACGACAGGGCACGATTTACCGAAATGTGGCGTGAAACACTGGAAAACATCCCTAATCTCGATTTGTGGCAAGACGTGGTTACACAGTTAATTATCAAAAATAAAATAGTTTCTGGAGTAAAGACAAAAGTAGGCATTGAATTTAAATCCAATACGGTAATACTCACAAACGGTACATTTTTAAATGGCCTTATGCATATTGGCCCAGCAAAAATACAGGGAGGTAGAATAGGGGAGGCAGCATCTTATAACATTTCAGAACAACTTTTCGATTGTGGCTTTAAAATGGGTAGGTTGAAAACAGGTACACCGGTTAGAATTGATGGGAGAACAATTGATTTTTCAGTGTTAACAGAACAAAAAGGAGAAGAAGGCCATTATAAGTTTTCATATTTGCCTGGTACTGAGAGCAAATTAAAACAACGTTCTTGTTGGATTACACATACAAACAAAGAGGTTCATACTGAATTGGAAAAGGGTTTTGAAGATTCACCAATGTTTGATGGTACGATTCAAAGTACCGGACCTCGTTATTGTCCAAGTATTGAATCGAAGATTGTAACATTTTCTGAAAAAGAAGCGCATCAATTGTTTATTGAGCCCGAAGGTGAAAATACCATAGAATATTATCTGAATGGTTTTTCATCTTCTTTGCCATGGGGTGTTCAATTAAAAGGATTACAAAAAGTAAAGGGACTCGAAAATGTGAGAATATTCCGCCCAGGCTATGCAATTGAGTACGATTATTTTGAACCAACACAACTTAATCACACACTCGAAACAAAAATTATAAAAAATCTGTTTTTTGCCGGTCAAATTAATGGCACTACAGGTTATGAAGAAGCCGGCGCCCAAGGCATTATGGCCGGAATTAATGCCCATTTAAAATGCCATTATACAAAAGAGGATTTTATATTAAGAAGAAATGAAGCCTATATAGGAGTTTTGATAGATGACCTTGTAACAAAAGGTGTTGATGAACCATACCGCATGTTTACAAGCAGGGCAGAGTTTAGGATTTTATTACGACAGGACAATGCAGATATAAGATTAACTGAAAAATCGTATAAATTAGGTTTGGCTTCGCTGGTCCGAATGAATTTGTTATACGAAAAAATGAACCTGATTTCAGGAATTATTGAATTCGCAAAAGAATTCAGCGTTAAGCAAAGATTTGTTAATCAATTACTTATTAAAAAGAGCACGGCTGAATTAAAACAAAGTGTTAAACTTTATGATTTGATTTTAAGACCCCAGATTTCAATTTTTGATTTAATAGAATACATTGCACCGTTTAAAACGTATCTCGGAAAAGTGCCGGAAGGCAGAAGAATGGAAATTATTGAAGGGGCTGAAATTAACATAAAGTATTATGGTTATATTAGCAGGGAAAAAGGACTGGCGGATAAATTGGAGAGGTTTGAAAACATAATAATTGAAAGCAGGTTTAATTACAGTGAAATAAAATCAATTTCTACTGAAGCGAGACAAAAACTTGAAAAGATTAACCCGAAAACTATAGGTCAAGCGAAAAGAATTCCGGGAGTATCTCCATCAGATATAAATGTGCTGTTGGTTTTATTGGGAAGGTAATGTTTCACGTGGAACAAAATAAATGCAAATGAACTTAAAAAACGAAATACGCGAGATTCAGGATTACCCAAAAAAGGGCATAAGTTTTAAAGATATCACCACATTATTAAGAAACAGCGCGGCGCTCAATTATGTTATCGACACAATTGTAAATGAATTTAAGGACAAAGGAATAACCAAGGTAGTTGGAATGGAAGCCCGAGGGTTTATATTTGGCGGCGCAATTGCCAGTCGTCTAAATGCAGGGTTTGTCCCCGTTCGTAAAAAAAATAAACTGCCATATAAGGTTTTAACAGAGTCGTACAAACTTGAATATGGGGAGGACAGAATTGAAATACATGCTGACAGTTTGGTAAATAGTGATGTTGTACTTATTCACGATGACCTCCTGGCAACTGGTGGCACTGCTCATGCGGCACTTCTGATGGTTGAAAGATTTGGTGTTGAAAAAGTGTACTTTAGTTTTGTCTGCGATCTCGAATTTATCGATACCCCGAATAAAAGAATTTTAAAGGAATATAACCCGCATGTTTTAGTCAAATATTAATAATTGAAATATCATTCCGCAAATAGTAATTTAGAATATTTAAAATCTCTGGTTTCAGTACTTCCAAACAAGCCGGGAATATATCAGTTTTTCGATAATGTTAACACTATAATTTATATAGGAAAAGCAAAGGATTTAAAAAAAAGGGTTAGCTCTTACTTTACAAAAACACATGATCACAGAAAAACTGCAATACTTGTAAGAAATATTACTGATATTAAACACCTGGTTGTTGAAAGCGAACAGGATGCTTTGCTTCTTGAAAATAACTTAATAAAAAAATATCAGCCCCGCTATAATATTCAATTAAAAGACGATAAAAGCTTTCCCTGGATTTGCATTAAAAATGAACTTTTTCCAAGAGTGTTTAAAACCAGGGAACTTGAACGCGACGGTTCAAAATATTTTGGTCCGTACACCTCAATATATACTGTGAGAACATTATTGGATTTATTTAAATCAGAATACAAATTACGGACCTGCAATTATAATCTAACACAGGAGAATGTTAAAAATCGAAGATTTAAAGTATGTCTTGAATATCACATCGGAAACTGTTACGGGCCTTGTGAAGGATTTATTTCTGAAAATAAATATAACGAGGGAATAAGTGATATTAACAATATTTTAAAAGGTAATATTGCCGGTGTAATTAAGCACTTAAAAGGGGTAATGGAAGATTTGGCCCGAACACTTAATTTTGAAGATGCGGCAAAAATAAAGGATAAATACGAATCACTAAAACTTTATCAGAGTCGCTCCACTATTGTTTCTCCAACCATTACAGATGTTGATGTTTTTACAATAGAGGTGGATGAAAAATTTGCTTTTATTAATTATCTGAAGGTTATAAAAGGTGCAATTATACAAACATTTACTCTTGAAATAAAGAAAGTTTTAAACGAATCTTCTGAGGAATTGTTGCTTTCAGGAATTGTAGAAATTCGCCAAAAGATTTTAAGTAATGCAAGGGAAATATTAGTTCCATTAAAACTGGATTTCAACCTGGAAAATATTGTATTTAAGATTCCACAGAAAGGAGAAAAAAAGGAATTATTGAATTTGTCGCAAAGAAATGCCAAATATTACCGGTTGGAAAAAGATAAACAAGAGGCATTTAAAAATCCAAAAATACGCGGGGAACAGTTGTTAAGCACAATAAAAAAGGATTTACAACTTACAGAAATACCGGTTCATATCGAGTGTTTTGATAACAGTAATTTACAGGGAACAAATCCAGTGGCAGCTTGTGTAGTATTTAAAAATGGAAAACCAAATTCAAAGGAATACAGGCATTATAATTTGAAAACTGTAGAAGGACAAAATGATTTTGCCTCAATGGAAGAAGTGGTTTTTCGCCGGTATTCAAGATTATTGAATGAAGAAAAACCTTTACCACAATTAATCGTTATTGACGGAGGGAAAGGACAACTTTCATCGGCAGTTAGTGCGCTTGAAAAATTAAATTTACGGGGGAAAATATCGATAATTGGGATTGCAAAAAAACTCGAAGAGATTTATTTCCCGGACGATCCTGTTCCAATCTATATCAATAAAAACTCTCAAACATTAAAAGTAATTCAACATTTACGGGATGAGGCGCACAGGTTCGGAATTACTTTTCATCGCGATAAAAGATCAAAGGATTTTATTACTTCGGAATTAAAAGCAATTAAGGGAATAGGGGAGATGACAGCCCAAAAATTGCTGAACGATTTTAAATCAGTAAAATCAATAAAGGAACAATCCTTAAAGTCATTAACTGATAGCATTGGTACGTCAAAAGCACAAATCGTATTTGCTTATTTTCAAAAGTGACATTTCTTCTTCCGGCAATCATTGAACATAATCTGACCAGAATTCTGCTATAGTTCAGTTTTTTGAATTGAATTTAACGACAAATAAAAATTCTGATTTTTGCATTAAAAAGTACCGGAACGTATTGCTTAACCATCAGATAATTAGATAAATAGATGCACAATTGTGAATCCTGCAAAAACAGGGATTAACCAGATTCGGCTTAGCGGGAGTAAAGTATTTAAAAACATCTGCTGATAATGGGCGATATATTAAATTCTGACGCAGTATTGCACAACAAAAATTCCAAATCTGACTTCAGGAAAACGACCGGAAATTTTTTTAAAAACTTTGGTCAAAATGAGGGCCTGTATTTTTCATCGGTTTCCAACAACCCAAGGTAACTAATGAAACGGGATTTTGCAATTTCATTTTTTTCAACAGCAACTTTTACAGCACATCCCGGTTCGTGGGTATGCGAACAATTGTTGTACTGACAACGGCCAGAGATTTTAAAAACCTCGGGAAAATAATGGGAAATTTCCCAGGGTTCCATTTCGAGCATTCCAAAAGCTTTTATCCCTGGTGTATCGATGATGTAACCTCCAATACTGATTTTGTAAAGTGTTGAGTACGTTGTGGTATGTTTGCCGGTGTTATGGATGTCGGAAATATCCATTGTTTTCAATTTCAATCCGGGTTCAAGTATATTTATTAGTGTAGATTTGCCAACACCACTGTGACCGTTAAAAACATTTATTTTGTTTTTAAGAGCTTCTTTTAATTCTTCAATTCCGTGCAAAGTTGTTGCTGAAGTAGTGATGCACTGATATCCAATTTTGGTGTAAATGTCAATTAATGAGTTTAATTCATTTAGTTGTTCCTCAATAAGCCGATCGATTTTATTGAAAACAATTAGAACCGGAATGCGATAAGCTACTGCAGATGCGAGATAACGATCAATAAAAGTTGTGGTTGTAACCGGATAAGTAAGTGTAACTACTAAAACAGCCTGATCAATATTGGCAGCAATGATATGCGATTGTTTTGAGAGGTTTTGTGACCGGCGTATGATGTAATTCTTCCTTTCTGAAATTGAGGTAATTAACCCAATATTTTTATCTTTCGAAGTACTTTGAACAGAGAATTGGACCCGATCGCCAACAGCTACCGGATTAGTACTTTTTATATCCTTAATCCGGAATTTTCCTTTTATTTTACAATCAAATAATTCACCAATATCCGACTCCACTGTAAACCAGCTACCTGTAGATTTTATAACTAATCCTTGTTTCAAAGTTTAATGTTTTGTGTAAAAGTAGCCATTTTAGTTATTCCCAGTTTAAAATTATTTTACCACAATTTCCTTGTTCCATAATTTCAAACGCTTTCTGAAATTCGTCGGCAGGAAACCGGTGAGTAATAACCGGAGTAATATCCAGACCTGTAGTCAGCATCATTTCCATTTGGTACCAGGTTTCGTACATTTCGCGTCCGTAAATGCCTTTTAGTGTTAACCCTTTAAAAATGAGCTTACTCCAGTTAATTTGGGTATTTTGAGGCAGTAAACCAAGTAAACTGATTTTCCCGCCATTGTACATGTGGTTTACCATGTCGTTAAACGCTGCCGGCGAACCTGAACATTCAAGGCCAATATCAAAACCAGCCACCATTTCGTGTTTTGCCATTGCCTCTTTTATGCTTTCCCTGGTTGGGTCAATTACACGGGTTGCTCCCATTTTACGGGCCAATTCACGGCGGTATTCACTTAAATCGGTACCAATAATGTTACGCGCACCTGAAAACTTACAAATAGCTGCAGCCATTGCTCCAATCGGGCCTCCAATTCCGGTTATTAATACATCTTCGCCCAGCAGCGGAAAAGAAAGCGCAGTATGTGTTGCATTTCCTAGGGGATCCATTATAGCCATCATTTCGTCGGAAATGCGGTTATCAATGTGTAAAACATTTTTAGCGGGTACCGAAATATATTCGGCAAAACCCCCATTTCGCTGAACTCCGATTCCGATGGTGTGGTCGCAGATGTGTTGCCGGCCACGGCGGCAGTTCCGGCAAAATCCGCACGAAATGTGGCCTTCAACGGTAACCCGTTCGCCAACTTGAACCCTGTCAACTTCAGAACCTGTTTCAACAACTGTTCCCATATACTCATGGCCAATAATAACAGGTGTTTTTATGGTTTGTTGCGCCCATTCGTCCCATTTGTAAATGTGTAAATCGGTGCCACAAATAGCCGATTTTTTTATTTTCAGCAAAACATCGTTTGGACCAATTGCCGGAATCGGAACTTCTTCCATCCAAATTCCCTTTTCAGGTTTACTTTTTACTATTGCTTTCACTTTCTTATGATTTTAAAGGGGCAATTTACTTCAAATTGAAAAATCAAATGATAACTAAAATCAGAAAATAGGATTATAAATTCTGCTGTATGAAATACTTTTGGGAAATAAATTTTATGGGATACCAGGAAGCAAAAAACCCGATGAGCAAAACAACCGATAAAATCAGAATAATATCGGTAAAAACAATTTTTACCGGATATGCTGAAATCAGGAACGATCCGGTGCTGGGAAGCGGAATAATTTCGAATTGAATTTGAACCCAGCAAACAAACAACCCAAGTAACGCGCCAATAATTGCCCCGGCAATTGAAATCAGCCAGCCCTCGAAAAGAAATATCTGTCCGATTGTTTTCGGGGAAGCGCCCATACTGCGAAAAATATGGATATCCTCCTTTTTATCGATAATCAACATTGAAAGGCTGCTTAAAATGTTAAATGAAGCAATGATCAAAATGAAAACCAAAATCAGGTAAGCGGCCCATTTCTCCGATTGCATCGTTTTATAAATCAGGTCGCGTTGCTGGAATTTGTTTTTCACGTGGAACTGGCCGCCAAGGATTTTTTCAACCTCTTTTTGTACTTTTTTTTGGTTTACATCTGGACTGATTCCGAGTTCAACAGTTGAAATCAACTGGTTACTTTCAAATAAATCAGCTGCAAATTTCCGTGAAACTATGATGTATTTTGAGTCGATTTCCTCTAGAACAGAAAAAACGCCCGAAGTGAAAATATAATTATGATTAATTGCACGGGCCGGATTAACTGAAACCTGTTTGCCCTTTTTCGGCACATAAACCATAATGTGGTCAGTAAATTCTGGCCTCACGCCAAGGTTATATGCAACACCTTGTCCAACAACGGCATAGTTGATACCCTGATCTTCAAGGATGAATTTTCCATCTATAATTAAACTGTCAATGCCGGTGTATTGCGTGTAATTTTCAGGAACTCCTTTAACAATTGCCGGGTAAATCTGGGTCCCATACTTTAACAAAGCCACATCTTCAATAATTTCGGCGTAATGAACAACACCAGGCAAATTCTTTACTTCATCAAACTCAAATTCATAAGGATCAAACATTTTACCTTCAACTGGTGTAATTTTTAAATCGGGGTCGAAACTGCTGAAAAAGGTATCGATTAATATACTGAACCCATTAAAAACAGAAAGAACAATCACCAGCGCCATTGTTCCAACAATGATTCCCCCAACCGAAATGGCCGAAATAATGTTGATGATGTTCTGTTTCTTTTTTGAAACCAAATATCTTTTTGCTATGAAAAACGGTAAATTCAACGCGCTAAATTTGAAATGAAACCGAAAGATTTGACTAAAAATTGAATATTGTTTATGATTTTAAGAGTTTATTGATGTTATCGATGTAATCGAGGCTGTCATCAATATAGAATTCAAGTTCAGGAATCACTCGCAGGGATTTTCCTAATTTTCTGCCCAATTCGCCTCTTAACTGTTTGTTTATCAGTTCAATTTCTTTTAGAATTTCTGCGGAAAACCCCGATGGGAATATGCTTAAATAAACCCTTGCTATCCCTAAATCTTTGGTAACCCGGACCACAGTCACGCTGATTAATTTTCCGGTGAATTTGGTTTTGTTTACTTTTAATAAAATATCGGCCATTTCGCGTTGAATGAGCCGCGAGATTTTACTTTGCCGTGTACTGAGTTCTTCCATCGGTATATTTTTAATGTGTTAAACGGCTCAAAATTACAGAAAATGCACGAAACAGGCACGATTTTAACCCAAGTGAACCTGTTTTAAAATGTTAAACTGGAAACGATTTGCTGAATTTATCTCTGAACCGTGCTTTTAAAGGCGTTTTGCAAATCCTCATCGGGTTTTATGATGTTGTAATTTTCCCAGAAACCGGGGTCATAATTGTTTATCATTTCAACAAAAATGTCGCGTTGTGTAAACGATTCATCGCGTTCAAACCTTCGCAGTCCAGTATCATTAATATCTGTTATCAGCAAATCAGAAATGCTGTGATATTCAGAATTAATTTTATTATTTCTGCTGCGTACTTTAAATTTAACCGAGGCTTTTACATTGGCCAAATGCCATTTGTTGTTGTATTGCTGATAGTTAACCGAGTAACTGGTAAAAACAGGTTTTGCCTTTACTCCCTTTGGTTTCTTTTTAATCATCACACTTTCGGCATTTTTTAAAGCGCTTTTACTAAATGCGAAACCGACATGTACCACAGCAAATGTTTCACGGTGAACATACATTTCGCCAATAAAACCGTGTTTGCTGAAATCGGGAACAGGTTTGAATTCGAGTATATAAACCGGATTATCGTTGTACCAGATTACTTTGCTTATATTGTACTGGTATGAATTCTGGTATTCCTGGTCGATAAAACTTTCAAGGGTTTTTACCACATCGAGTTTTGTTATGGTAAAAGGCCCTCCCTGTAATTTAAAATTGAGCCATTGAAATGGTTTTACGTCGGGGCTGCGGCGGCCCTTTATAATGCGTACCAAATCGCTTCGCAATGTGTTTGTGTAGGGCGCTTTTAAAATTTCAATTACAGCCTCCGATACACTTATATAGTTATTGTCCTGTTTCACTGTTTCACGATAAAACGCGGTCATTAACTTCGAATCGTCACTATAATTTACAGTTAAGTTGTCCCTGATGTTTTGGAGCAGTTTTTCAGGAGTTGTGGCAACCACTCTTACTTCTTTAATTCGGATTGAAACCGGGCTCATTTCAATAATTTCTTCATCTAAAATTTTGTAGGCCGGCATCAATAACTGTGCGTAACCCATACAGGAAAAAACGATAGTGTCGCGTATGAAACCGGGATGGATTTTTAGCAGAAAATTGCCATCAGCGTTTGAGATTGTTCCAATGGGCTTATTCAGCAATGAAACTGAAGCATATTTAATTGGGTCCTCTTTTTTTGTATCAATAATAGTTCCTGAAAGGAAGAAATATTTTACCGGAATAGAATCTGATTCAATATTATCAGGCAGTTTCAATTCGGTAATTTTCGCAATAATTACCTGGTTTTCCAGTTCAATAAACTTAAATTCTTTGGGGTTAAATAGTTCGTTTAAAACATTATACAACGATTTTCCGGTAGCTTCGATGCTGTATTTTTGGTTTGAATTTAAAATGGATGCGTCGTATGAAAAGAAAACGCCGGCCTGCCAGCTAATCTGGTCGAGAATGGAATTAATGGGTTGGTTTTTCTGGCTTATTGTAACCCGGTTTTCAAAAACAGAGCCATTCTGCTGCTGTGCTTTTATCGAAACTGACAGCAACAGAATGGCAATTAATATGACAATGATTTGTTTGTACATTAAAACAGCTTTTTCAGATCGAATGAAGTTTCATATTCAACGCCTTCGCGCAAATATTTTACCTTAATTTTTTTGTTTTCCTTACTTTGAAGCAATAGGTTTATATCGTTTAATTCAAGCGCATCCCTGCGGTTGTTGTTCAACGATAAAATCTGGTCGTTTTCTTGCAGTCCGGCCAAAGCTGCCGGCGAGTTTTCACGAATATTGGTTATGGTAAAAATGGGCAACCCGGGCATTGGGTTTATTATTTCCATTCCGCTCATGTTGTAATTAAAATCGTCTTTTAATTTATGGTTTGGGCGCAAGGTTAAACGGCTGTTTCTGTAGTCAACAGTAACATAAAACCTGCGTAAAATTTCAGCCCCAAGTGTTCCGTTCCTGTTGTTTGAAGTAATTAACTGTTCAATCAATTCGGAGTCGGGAAAAGCAACAATAGGTTGCGGTAAAATAAGCGGTCCCACCCAAATTCCGTCAATACGCCCTTTTATGCCATATAAGTCGCCACTTAATCCGCGCCCGATAAATGTTTCGATATGGATTTTCGGGTACGTAATACGGTCGTCCGATTTTTCCGAGAGCCAGATTGCATCGCTCGCACCAGTATCAACCAACAGTTTTACCGGCACTTTGTTATCATCTTCGGTTAAAATGCTTGTGTTCACAAAAGGTTTGTTTCCATCGAAATGCAAAGGCATAATTATGTCTTTTTTCCGATCGCGATATTTATAATACTCGGGTTTGTGAAGCTTTAATTTTTCGTCTATGTAATCAATTTCAACGATGTAATCTTTAAAAAGGTTAAACCCGATTAAACCATGCACAGGTATTCCGAGTATGTGCGAAATCTGGAAATTCTCATCAATAATCATCTGAACTTCCTGGTTTTGGGCAGTTAATCCCTTTATATTTATTGTGTTATTGGCCGAGCGGTAAGCAGTAAGTTCCACACCTTCGCCTAAACCTTTTATTTTTACCGGCATCAAATAATTCAGGTTTAACTTGTTAACAAAGGGCAATTCGGTAATTATCGGGTATCTTACCCCTGTATCCAAAATAAAGTTCAATGTGTCTGATTCATTTATGGTTACCGGAATAATGATGAGATTACTTGATGATTTGAACGGAATGGTAATCGATTTATTCCTCGGATTATCGAATAAAAATCCCCGGTTGTTGACAAAATACTGTCCCGGACTATCACCGTATTGCATACTCTTGTCAAGCGGGACATATTCGCGTACAACCAGAATATTGTCTTCTATTTCGAAAAGCAGGTAATAATCGTTCATTAATTTATCGAGTACAAATTTAACCGGTTTGTTCGACACATTAATACTCACTTTTTTGTTTGCCAGCACATCGGAGTTGTACTTGTAATCGATGTTCAGGTACTTGCAAATTTTCTCGATTACGCTCGACAGCGATTCGTCTTCAACCGAAATACTGATATTTTGGTCGAGTGCAGCCGATTTTGTATCCTGTGCAAATTGCATTTTTGGGACAAAAACCAGCATTAATGCTGCAATTAGCATTGAAATTCTAATATTGTTTACTATTGTTTTCATTTTATTATTTAATTGTTTAAACGGTTCGAAAAAATATATTGTTCATTCTCAACTTTTAACTCCAGGTTAAATGTGAGCCCAACAACATTCAAAATAAATTCAATTGGTTTTTTGTCGAATTGAGCGTTGAGTTTTAAATCATTTAGCTGTGGGTCAGCCACATTAATATCAACATGATAGGTTTTTTCCAAACACCGGAATACTTCATTCAGAGGGGTTTCGTCAAATATAAAATCGCGGGTTTTCCAGGCCAGGTAATTCGGGTTTCTGTTTTCCGATTTTTCCAGTACACTGCTTTTATTGAAAAAAGTACATTTTTCACCGGGAACCAGAAAAACCCCGTTCTTATTGGTTATTGTTTCGTTATATTTACTGAGTACATGTACTTTGCCTGTTTCAACGACCACTTCAACAGTTTCGGTTTCGGGGTAAGCGCAAACGTTAAACGTTGTTCCAATTACTTTAACCAGCGCATTTCCGGCGTTAATAACAAACGGTTTTTCAGCATTGGGTTTTACATCGAAAAATGCTTCTCCCTCAATGGTAACTTCCCTTGTATCTCCCTTAAAATGTTTCGGGAAAACCAGTTTCGAGTTACTGTTTAACGCAACCACCGACCCGTCGGGCAGTATATACTCATTAATAACCTGGGTTGGTGTCGAAATAATTTCGCTGTAAACTTCGATTATGTTATTTCTGAAACCAAAATAATATCCGGCAGAACCCAGTAAAACAGCAAACACGATTATTGCAGCATATTTATAAAAACGTGTAACAACCTCCTTTCTGACATTTTTGCGCTGAATAACTTTCATTTGCGTCGGGTTTATTATTGCGCTGATATTTTCCCAGCCAAACTTCGAATTAAAACTTCCTGCTTTGTAATAAGCATCAACAGAATCGAGCATTTTCCGGCTTTGCTCCAGTTCTTCCCGGTTTTCAACCGAATGGTTAATCCAGGTTTCCACTTCCAATTTTTCAAGGTCGTTTACCTCGTTACAGAGGTATTTGGCCAATAACTCCCTGTTAAAAAATTCGATGTTTTTCTTTTCTTTCATGATACTGTTATGACAAAGCGGTTTGGTTTTACCCCTAATTCTTTTTTATTTCAGCTCTAAAAAAATGAAAAAAAGGTGGTATAGTTTTTTAGTTTGTCTCGTAATGTTTTAATTGCCAGGCTCATTTGGGTTTCAACAGTTTTTACGGAGATGTTTAATTTTTGGGCAATTTCCTGATATTTTAATCCTTCCTGCCGACTCAACCTGAAAATTTCACGCCTTTTTTCGGGTAAGGATTTAATACTTTCTTCTATTTTTTCATACAAGCCGGGTTCAGGATAATTATTGTCGTCTGAAAAATTGTTTTCCACTTCCGACAGTAATTTTTGAGCATGGGCAATTTTGGTTTTATTGTGCTGAATAAAATTAAGACAAAGATTTTTAACCGAACGAAAAATGTAGTTTTTAACCGAAGAATCGATTGAAATCTGTTCCCTTTTTTCCCAAAGCTTTACATAAAACTCCTGAACGATTTCCTCTGCGGCAACATCGTCATGAACCAGTTTAGTGGCAAACGAACAAAGTATTCCGTAGTATTTGTGGAAAAGTATTTCGAAAGCTTTTTCGTCACTTTTGTTTATTCTTTCGAACAATTTATTTTCTTCCTGTTGATTCATTTTACCTGTACTTTCATCAAAAGCTAAGGTAGGAAAAAACTGTTTTTCTTTTCGAAAAGTGTTCAGAATTAAGTTTTTCAGGAAAATGGATATTGAATTTGTTGTATTTATAGGTTTCTTGACTGGTTGAAAAATAGTTCCATCAGGAATTTTGTCAATTCCGTTGAAATAATTAGTTTTGCGAACCAATTTCAACACAAGGAACTTGCCCGGGTGGCGGAATTGGTAGACGCGCTGGATTCAAAATCCAGTTCTGGCAACAGAGTGCGGGTTCGATTCCCGCCCCGGGTACTTTTAGAAGTATAAAAGCCGCTGTTCATGCGGTTTTTTGCTTTTAACAGGGATTCTATCAGGAAACTTTTTCATTAATCCATATTATGATTGGCAATTTCTGTTAAATTCGTTTGACAAAACAATCAGCTAATTTTTAAATTGTAAGCAATGAAAAAACACATTTTACTATCACTGATTCTTGTATTTGCTTTTTTACTTCCCTGTAAATCAAAAGATAATGAAGCCGCTTTTTCAATTAAAGCTGAAAAATACATGCTCGAAAACGGGTTAACCGTGGTGTTGCACGAAGACAAATCAGACCCGATTGCATCGGTTGCAGTTTATTATCATGTGGGTTCTTCGCGCGAAACCGAAGGGAAAACCGGGTTTGCCCATTTATTTGAACACATGATGTTCCAACGTTCTGAAAATGTCCAGGAAGATCAGTTCTTTAAAAATATTCAAGGCGCAGGCGGAACTTTAAACGGAAGCACCAGTCAGGACAGGACCAATTACTTCGAAGTGGTTCCGAAAAATGCGCTGGAAATGGTCTTATGGATGGAATCGGACCGCATGGGATATCTTGAAAACACCGTGACCCAGGCTTCCCTCGTCAACCAGCAAAATGTTGTTCAAAACGAAAAACGCCAGGGTTACGATAATGCACCCTATGGATTTAACCAGGGTTTGATACTTAAAAGTCTTTACCCCAAAGGACATCCGTACAGTTGGACTGTGATAGGCGAGATGGGAGACCTAACCAACGCAACGGTTGACGATGTTAAATCTTTTCACCGGAAATTTTATTCTCCAAACAATGCTTTCCTGGTGATAACCGGCGACTTTGACAAAGCTGAAGTAAAAAAATGGGTTGAAAAATATTTTGGGGAAATTCCGAAAGGTGAAAACATTGAAAAAAGAAAACCAATGAACGTTACACTTTCTGAAACCAAAAAACTATTTCACGAAGATAATTTTGCCAAAGCCCCGATGCTGACAATAGTTTTCCCTACTGTTGAAAGGTATTCCAAAGATTCGTACGCACTCAACTTTCTGGGCGAATTGCTGGCAGGCACAAAAAAATCGCCGCTTTACACGGTTCTCGTTAAGGACAAAAAACTTACATCGAGGGTGATGGCGCGTAACGGTTCGCAGGAACTAGCAGGCGCTTTCACCATTTCGGTAACTGCTAACCCCGGCGTTAACCTCACCGAAGTTGAAAATGCAATTTTTGAAGGTTTTGCCAAATTTGAAAAAGATGGGTTCGCCGTTGAGGATTTGGAACGGATAAAAGCCGGTTACGAAACCAGCTTTGTCAGCCGTTTTTCGAGTGTTCAGGGAAAAGCATTTACGTTGGCTGAATATACGATGAATACCGGAGACCCGCTGTATTATGAAAAGGAACTTGCTGGTTTTATGAATGTTACAGCAGGAGATATTAAATCGGTTTATGAAAAATACATAAAAGGGAAAAACTTCATCGAAACCAACTTTGTCCCGAAAGGGCAGGCAAACCTGGCGGTAAAAGACGCTGTAAATGCAGGAATTGAAGAGGAGGACCCATCTAAAGCTGCCGAAGTGAAAACAGCGGCAGTTGAAGAAGGGCCCATCATAAAAACTCCTTCAAAAATCGACCGCTCTGTAATGCCGCCCATTGGTCCCGACCCAGAGGTTTCTAATCCAAAACCCTGGACAGGTTCTCTTTCAAACGGCATGAAACTGATGGGAATCAAACAAAGCGAACTCCCGATGGTACAGTATTCAATTACCATTGAGGGTGGCCGGTTGTTTGACAGTGTTGAAAAAGCCGGAGTTGCAAGCCTTCTGGGGTCGATGATGAACGAAGGCACCAAAACCAAAACACCCGAAGAACTTGAACTGGCAATCGGACTTCTCGGTGCTTCGATTTATTTTTCATCGGGCGATGAAAATATTTCAGCCAATGTCACCACTCTCGAAAAAAACTTTGAAAAAACACTTGTTTTGGTTGAGGAAATGTTACTTGAACCTCGCTGGGATGAGGAACAGTTTGGGTTGGCAAAAAGCAGGGTTGTAAACAATTTGAAACGTAACGCAGGCAATCCCGATTATCTGGCTTCGGGCAACCTGAACAAACTCATCTATGGCGATAATATTCTGGCAATAGATGCCTCGGGAACGGAAGAAACTGTTGCCTCAATCACCATTGGCGATTTGAAAGATTATTACAACAAATATTTTTCACCGTCAATATCTCAATTCCTAATTGTTGGCGATATTGAAAAACAGAGGGTTGAAAAAGCGCTTGCCAGCCTGAACCGCAAATGGAAAGCAAAAAAGGTTGAGGTCCCGGAATTCACGCTGCCTGAACCGCCTGCAAAATCACAAATTTATTTTGTCGATATGCCGGGGGCCAAACAGTCGGTTATCAGTATTGGCGCGCCGGGACTTCCGCGTACAAACCCCGATTTTTACGCGGCAACAGTTGCCAATTACACAGGCTCTTTTGTTGCCTCTTCGAAAGTAAGAACCAATTCAACCCTTGAATCGGTCAACATTTTTAAAACCGAAATGGAAAAATACCGGAATGAAATTCCGCAGGAATATGTTGATTTTACGAAGTCGGCGCTGATGAAAGGAAACGCCCTTAGATTTGAAACCCCGGGCGATTTACTGGGTATAATAAGAAATATTTCTTCATACAACCTGCCCTTTGACTACATCAAAAAGGAAGAGGCTTTTGTAAAGGAACTTACACCTGAAAAGTTACGCCGATATGCTGTAAAATACATCGATCCTGCCAAAATGTATTATGTGGTGGTGGGCGATGCTGCAACTCAGTTAAATGAACTTGAAAAGGTTGGTTTAGGGAAACCTGTTTTGATTGAGAATTGATAATTAAATACTTAAAATACAAAGGGCACAGTTTTTACAGACTTTGCCCTTTGGTTCTGTTCTTTTTATTCCCCAATTATCTTAACCAGTTTCCCTTTTGCAATCTGGTCAGTCAGTTCAATATTATTGAGCAGCGCCAACTCCTTCATCTGGCCGTCAGAAATTTTAAGGTTTTTAAAGGTTTGCGATAAAGTTCCGGCAGCCGGGGCCTGAACTATCTTTATCCGTTTTGGCTTTACGTTCAGTTTTGCAGGGTCAGTTAAACGGCTGAAGTTGGCCATGGTTGATTCGAAAATGCGGAAATAATTATTAAAGTTGGCATCGTCAGAAACACCATGAAAAATGTAAATTGAATTGTTGTCCTGAATCAGGTACGACATCACTTTAAACACCTGCTGAGCGCCGGTTTGCCGGTTTTGCGAAACTTGCTGTGAAACGGCGGCAATTGCCGGGAACCCGTTTACAGTTGTTCGTTTACTGTCTAAAACATCCAGTTTTAAATCGGCCAGATTTTTTTGTGCCGCTTCTTCAAGTGTTTTTTGCCGCGCCATCATAAAAACAATCATCGCGCTTCCATCTTTGGGCGCCATTTGCACCTGCATCGGTGAGTTTTGCAACTGCCATCCCCCAGGAATTGGATATTTGAATTTCATATCAGGATGATAAAATACATTTGCTTCAACAAATCCCTGCCGCGGATCTTCGCCATAAACCATACCGTCAACCATGCGCAGGTAACTATCGCCATTTACTTTCCAGTTGGTATAATTTAAACTATCCTGCCATTGCGCTGCCTGACTTTTAACTGCATTGTAACGGTCGCCCGGATCGGGATGGGTTGACAAAAAAGTAGGTACACCGTTGTGTTCGCTTCCCATCGACATTTTATTCAGCACATTGAAAAAATCGGCCATTTTTTTTGCATCATAACTGATTTTGGAGGAATATTCAACGCCCAAACGGTCGGCCTCGCGCTCATTGTCGCGGCTGAATTTCAGAAAAAGCAGTTCCATCCCCTGCATGGCGTAACCGGCAAACTGGCTGAACTCTTTTGATGCAATCATCCCCCCCATGAGCAAAACCTGTCCGAGTTGCTGTTTGCTTTGCTGATTGGCCGTGTGACGGGCAGTTATATGCCCCATTTCATGCCCGAGTACCCCAATTAATTCGGCTTCGTTGTTGAACTTAGCTAAAATGCCTCGTGTAAAATATATGTAACCTCCCGGCACTGCAAAAGCGTTTATAACTGGCGAATCCAAAATTTTAAAATGATATTGCAGGTTAGGACGATGCGAAATTTTGCCCATTTCTGTACCTTTTTCCCTCATAAAAGTTAAAAGTTCCTGATTTTGATATTCCCCAAAAGTGGAAATAACACGGGGATCATATTGTGCGCCAAGCTCAACTTCCTGTGCCTCTGTCATTAGCATAAGTTGCTTTTTCCCGGTAACCGGGTTAACCGCGCATGAAGGGATTAATACAAGCAGTATTAAAATTCCGAAAAGGATTTTTGTAATTTTAATCGATTTCATGGTTTATTGAATTTATTACAGGCCATAAATTTCATCAAAAAAAACAGAACGGCAAAAAATTAAATTTGCACTTCTGTTCCGAAGTGTTAATTTTAGCCAGTCGGGGTTAAGTTATTTTCAGGGGGTAATATCAATCGGGGATATAAGAATGATTCAAAGAATTGCGCTGTTTTTTTTTCTTTTTAACTTTTTTTATCAGGGTATTTTTGCACAATATTCCGGATTGGAAAAGATAGATATTGCTGATTTAAAGCGCCATTTAAGTTTTTTGTCATCCGATAGTTTACAAGGCCGTGCCTTTGGAACACCGGTTCCGGGTTTGGATTTGGCAGCAGGCTATCTGAAAAAATGTGCAGCGGAAATGGGTTTGTCAGCCGGCGCTGATGGTTTCTTTCAAATAGTCCCAATCATTTCCTCAAAACCCGATATCGAAAATACTTTTTTGGAATTAACCTGTTCTGAAGGAAACACTTTATTCAAAACTGATTCAATCGTTGGGTTGCCTTCAGGAGCCAATATTCGTATTTCGAATGCCGAAATTGTATTTGCCGGTTTTGGGTTTAAGGATGATAAAACGGGTTACAATGATTTTCAAGGCATTGACGTTGAGGGTAAAATTGTCATTTTTACCACCGGTACGCCTGAATCGTTTCAAAAAAAAGAACTACCGCGATGGAACAACTCATTGGAAACGGCGAAAATAGAAAATGCAACCAAAGCCGGTGCTGAATTGGTTTTAATCATCAATAATCCTTTGGATGAAGCCAGTTCAGTTTTTAACAGAATCAGCCGTTGGAACAACCGCAACGATTTTAGCCTGGAAACCATTAAAAATAAAGATGATAAAAGCCATTTTGTTTTAACTACCTCCACTTTTGCCAACGCCTTGCTGGGAAGGAAAGGAAAATTGGTTGAACTACTGGAAAAAATTTCCACCAAAAACCGCCCAAATTCTTATCTTGTTGAAAAGATGCGCATTAACTTAAGTATTAGCCGAAAAACGGATTTAATTCAAGGCAAAAATGTAATGGGGTTTGTTGAAGGCAGCCATCCTGAATTAAAAAACGAATGCATTGTATTTATGGCGCATTACGACCATTTGGGAATTGACGCCAGTGGCAGTATTTTCAATGGCGCCGATGACAACGGCTCGGGAACGGTTACACTGCTTGAAGTTGCCGAAGCGTTTATAGGTTTGAAAGAAAAGCCAAAACGAAGCATTGTTTTTTTATGGGTTACTGCCGAAGAAGAGGGATTGCTGGGTTCACAGTATTACGCTCAAAACCCGGGTTTCCAGATAGAAAAAACAATGGCTTGTATTAACATAGACATGAACGGACGTGTTTTTGAACAACGCGACACGGTTTGGAACAAGTCGCCAAAAAGAGTAAAAGATTTTAACGGACTTTACACCCTGACTAATGATTTTTGGCCCGGGTTGAAGGAAATAAACAGCGAAGTATGTGTCCGTATTGGGTTGATTCCCGATTATTCACTTCCCCCCTACTTTTTACAAAGCAGCGACCATTTTTCGTTTCACCGGCTGGGAGTGCCCATTATCAATTATTCAACAGGTTATCATGCTGATTACCATAAAACTACCGATGAAATTACGAGGATTAATTTCGACAAAATGAAACGGGTGGCCGACCTCTGTTTTTTGGTAGGTTTCGAAATTGCCAATTACGGGAAAATTGAAATTCCCAAAAATGAAAAAACAAACTGAATATACTTTTATGATGAATTTAAAAATCGCCGGAACACTCCTGTTACTAATAATATTTAAAACCGGTTTTGCACAGAAAAAAGAACTCCAGTCGATTACCGAGCACGAATTAAAAGCGCATCTGGAGTTTATTGCCAGCGACTTTATGCAGGGACGCGATTTTGGAACAAAAATCCCCGGGTTGGAGATTACGGCTGATTATCTAAAAAATCAGTGCATTGAAATGGGATTGAAAACCTTCGAACAATCTTTTCAAATGATTTCGGTAAAAACCCAAAGCGAAAGCACTTACCTCAAACTTAAAAACAATGCCGGCGAAGAAATTTTTAAAAGCACTGATATTTATACGTTTCCGGGATCGGTGAAAAACGATACAATAAATGCAAAAATAGTATTTGCGGGTTATGGTTTTGTAAACGAAAATACCGGATATAATGATTACGAAGGAATCGAACTGAAAGACAAGATAGTGTTGGTTATGGCGCGGAACAGGGAAATTTCCGTTGACACGACAAATAAGGAAGAAAATACAAATCTGGAAATGACAAAACTCGGACGGATTTTTTTATCGGGGGCCAAGGCAGTTATTTTTGTCGCCGACCCATTAAACACATATAACCATTGGTTTGAAATGTTACAGGAATATTCGGCATCAGGCAAATACCTCCTGGAAGGTTATGAACATGAGGAGTTTCCGGCAAATATTATACTGGCATCCTCAGAAATTGCCGATGCAATTTTAAAAGAAAGCGGAAAAACACTCAGGGAAATTCAGGGGGAAATGAACCGGTCAGGAAATCCAAATTCGTTTGAAATAGAGAATTTAAACGCGGAAATTCAAATCACAAAAAAAACTGAAAAAGTTGAAGGCAAAAATATTATTGCAATTATCGAAGGCAGCGACCCTGTTTTGAAAAACGAATGTGTGGTGCTTACCGCTCATTACGACCATGTTGGAATTAACAGCAAAGGTGAAATTAATAATGGCGCCGATGATAATGGTTCGGGAACGGTTGCGCTTCTCGAAATAGCCGAAGCTTTTTCGCAAATGAAAAAGAAACCATTGCGGAGCATTGTTTTTGCCTGGGTAACCGCCGAGGAAAAAGGATTAATAGGTTCGGAATATTACACTAAAAATCCGGTTTTCCCGCTCGATAAAACTTTGGCCAACATCAATCTCGATATGGTTGGGCGTTCGGCTGAAAAAGAACCTGAAGATTTGGTAGATGTTGGAAAGAGTCTGGCTGGGCCTGATGGATTTTACATTATCACCGGAGGGAAAAATCCGGGGCTAACTGAAATAACCAGGAAAATCAGCCGCAAATTAAACCTGGTTCCAAACGATGCCTTGTCTGAAGAATTTATAAACGGCAGCGATCACTTTCATTTTCACAAAAATGGAGTTCCGGTTTTGGGGATAACCACCGGGCTGCACGAAGATTACCATACTCCGGCCGACGATGCTGAAAAAATTGATTACCTGAAAATGAAACGAATGGCCGGTTTTACGTTTTTAGTTGCGTACGAAATTGCCAAAAGAAAAAAAGGACTTAAAAAAGAACCTGAAACCGGCATTTATTTAAAGTGATGAATTATTCGTGATAGAAGAATATTTTAAATTTCAAACCAAATGTTTCGTGTATAGACGAATATTTTCTGTTTTTTGAAGAAATTTTCGTGTATGGACGAATATTTTAGCAGAAGCCACAATCATATTAAGGCATTTTTTTTTGGATATATTATAATTCAGGGATGCCTTTTTTGCAGGAATAATTCCTTATTTTTGATTGATTAAAAATTGTAAAAAATGAAAGTGCTTGTGGAAATCGCTGACAAGGAAGCTGTATTCGGAATGAAGGTTTTAAAAAGTCTGTCTTTTATAAGAAAAGCAAAACCTGTAACATCGGCTTCAGCACAACTGCTGAAAGATTTAAATGAAGCAGCGGAGGAAGTTCGCCTTCATAAAGAGGGGGAAATTAAGTTAAAAACAGCTGAGGAATTGTTGAATGAACTATAGTGTCATTGCTACCCAACGTTTTGAGAAGGAATTAAAGCGCCTTGCAAAAAAGTATCCTTTTTTAAAAGCAGAATTCAGCATTTTGATTCATCAGATGAACCAATTCCCGGAAAAAGGAGTTTATATCGGAAATAACTGCTATAAAATCAGGTTAGCAATATCAAGCAAAGGCAAAGGTAAAAGTGGCGGAGCCAGGGTCATTTCGTACGTTTATAGTTTTAAGGAAACTGTTTATCTGTTAACTGTTTACGACAAAAATGAAAAATCAGGTTTAAAGCCAAACGAATTAAAAGAAATGATTGAAAACCTTGTTTTGGATTAGGTCACGTTAAATGATGGCATTCGCCAGTTGGCGGATGCCATCATTCATTCAGAATGGTTTAATAATCAACTTATAATTACCTGCTTGCGGCATTACACGGTATCTCTGCAACTGCCGGGTAGCGGTATCGCCAACGCCGGTTACTTCGTAATCCACATTCAGAATTGTGTTTTCCGATTCCTGCAATTGATAAGTGTAAACCGCGCGGTCGAGATTGTCGGGTGCATATTTGTGCAAACTGAAATTCAATGGTTTATCCCCGCTAATCAACAATCCTTTACCATCTTCATTCTGCACTTTTAACCAGCGCACATCGCAGCGGTTGCCATACTCCTGCGGAAAAATATACGGCTCGTACATTTCATCGGCATTCGATTTGTAATGACCGATTTTTGCGCCGGTTTTCCGGTCGGGGTAGTTCTCGAACGGGCCGCGGCCATACCATTCAACATTGCTGAACTGTTTTGGCAGTTGAAACTGCAACCCGATTTTTTGCAGCATTTCGGGCATCGGTCCGTGCGGGATGATTTCCTGTTCAAGTTCAATTGTTCCGTCGGCCAGAAAAGTCCAGGTTTCATTACGTTCGAAAGCTGAAGAGCCATTCCACGAATTCATAATCCGGTTGGCAGGCAGCGAAGAGTTTGAATATGCTTTTATCCGGACAACGATTTTAGTATCCGATTTTTTAACTACTTCAGTTTCATCCACCTCCGTGACCAAATCGCGCATTCCCAGCGTTCGGAGCTGGTTGTCGATACTTCTGCCAAAACCGGGAGTAAAATGTTTATTTTTAAAATTTTCGCTTCCCCACGGGTCTATATCGTTGGCAAGCGGCGCACGCCAAACATTAAATGCCGGCCCGCTTTCAAGATATTCGGTTCCGTTGAATTGAAGTGAAACGAATTCACCGGTTTTTTTGCTGATGACATATTTAAACTTTTCCCCTGAAATCGAAATCTCTTTTTCGTTTTCCGATACTGTTACCTTTCCATTTAAAACCGGTTGTTCTTTAGAATAAACCGGGGTTTCAACAATCATTTCATCCCAGGCAATTTCGTGGCCGGCTTCTGCCCATTTGGTCTTTTCTTTTAACAGAAACGAAACAGTTAAGATACATTCTGAACCAGCTTCTATGGTTGGCATTCTGAATGGGATAGAATCAACAACCGATTGGCCGGCAGGCAAATCCAATTCGAAAAAACCGCGCTGAATGGTATCCCCGTTTACGCTTAACTGCCACATCCCTATAAGTTCTTTTAAGTTTTTAAACTCATGCCGGTTGGTAATTTTTACCATCCCGTTTTCAACATCAACAGGTTCTGTTTTAACAGGCTGCCCCGATTTTTTTATCTGGTAAATTTCAGGCTGAATTTCACGGTCGGGCCAAACTATTCCGTATGTTCTTCCTCCAAGTCCAACAGCATAAAAATCTCCCCCCTTTTTATCGGTTTCGAAATCTAAAGCAAGTACTGCATTTGTTGTATCGTTTTTCAATTCAGCTAAAGAAACCGTTTTGCCAAATATTTTCAAATCATCAATAACCATTTTCGACATTCGTCCCGAGTATTCACCCTGATCCTGTGTTTCGGCTTCGCGGCCAATACAAAGCGGGAAAGGCGTGTCGCTGATGTTTCCGCTGAAACTGGTTTGGGCTACGGGCTTATCGTTGATATAAAGCTGGAGTTTGCTGCCATCGTAAATTCCTGCAATGAATTGCCAGTTGTCATAAAAATCGGTTCCAACTTTTGCTTTTGCCGAAATACGTTTGCCGCTGTGAATATAAAACTCCAGCGTTTCCGGGTTTTCCATGATGATTCCAAATCCGTGTTTTCCTTTGGTAACAAAGCAATTGGGTTGCGGGATCTTTGACGGTTTCACCCAGAAACCAATGGAAAGCTGGTTTCCGGTAATATCGAGGCTGGGGTCGCGGTAAAATTCCACCCAGTCGTCGTGGCCCGAAAATTCAAGCCCGCGGCCATTTTTACCTTCAACAAATGTTGGACGACCCATTATTTGTCCGTTGTTTTTCTTTGGTGATAAATCATGCAAAATCCAGCGGGGAGTTTTTATTCCAGGGCTAATCCAGTCCCAAATAGCGCCGCCGGAAAGGCGCGGGTGCTTCCAAATCAGTTCCCAGTATTCGTCGAGGCCACCCAAACCGTTTCCGGTGGCAGCAAGGTATTCGTCCATAAACGAGGCACGCTTGTCGTTTTCGGGAAGAACTTTTCCTTCGGCCAGATTTTTATAGTCGATGGGAATCCAGTAACGCGGACCCACAATATCTTCAAACGGGATGTAAAAATCGTTTCCTCCATACATCCAAGCCGGGCGGCTGGGGTCGATGGCTTTACCGGTTTTTATCACCTCATCAATATTAAATCCGCTGCCCGATTCGTTTCCGGCACTCCAGAAAATTACCGACGGATTGTTCCGGTCGCGGTAAACCAGTTTACGGGTGCGGTCGCGGTACATTTCGGTCCATTTCGGGTCTTCCGATAAATATTCGTTGGCATGGGCTTCAACACCCACTTCGTCAACAACATACATTCCCAGTTCGTCGGCCATTTCAATGTATTCGGGTGTGGGCGGGTAGTGGCTGGTGCGTACGCAGTTAATGTTAAACTGTTTCATCAGAATCAGGTCTTTTCGCAGCGTTTCCAGCGGAACTGCCTGTCCGTGTTCAGGATCGTGCATGTGGCTGTTTACTCCGTTTAACTTCACCGGAATCCCGTTTACCGTGAGGATTTTATTTTTGTATTCCACCTCCCGGAACCCGATTTTTTTAGTGAACGTTTGAATTGTTGTTCCTTTATTATCTTTTAAATGAAAAAGAAGGGTGAATAAATTCGGGTATTCAGCCGACCATTTTGGCGGATCGACGACCAGAGTGGAAATGGTTACTTTTTTTGTTGAAATAGAATCAACTCTTAATTTGACAGATTGTACCCCATCTTTTAAAATCGATTCAAGATTTTCATCGAAAACATCAATTTCCAGTTTGCAGTTTACAGAATCGGGAATAGTATTTATAATGTCGGCTTCAATAATCAGGTTGGCATCTTTGTAATCCTTGTCCAAGTCGGTAACCACATAAAAATCGTGAATATAGGTTTTTGGCAGCGCGTAAAGTTTTACATCGCGGTAAATCCCCGAAAGCCGCCACATATCCTGGTTTTCGAGGTATGAGCCATCGGAAAAACGCATCACCTGGACTGCCAGATCGTTTTCGCCCTTCACTAAAAACGGGGTAATATTAAACTCGGCAGGTTCAAATCCACCCTCGTTGTAACCCACGCGTTTTCCGTTCACCCATAAGTATGACGCCGATTTTATTCCTTCGAACCGTAACATAATTTCTTTATTGCCCCAGGTTTTTGGCAGGGTAAATTTTCGTTTGTAACATCCTGTCGGGTTAAAATAATCGGGAATTTTTGGTGGATCGCTCTCAAATGTCAGTGCAATATTCCTGAACTTTGGGTGGTCGTAACCTTCCATCTGCCAGTTAGATGGAACTTTTATTTCAGCCCACCCCTTTACATCATATTTGGGATTCCAGAAATCTGCCGGAACCTGTTCCGGCGTTTCAACGAGTTTAAATTTCCACTGGCCATTCAGCAACTGGTAAAAAGGGCTTTTTTTGTTTTTCAGCGCGTCATCTGCCGAAATGTATGGAATGTAAAAAGCATGTGGCGCGGTTTGTCCTTTCTCAAAAACTGCCGGGTTTTGCCAGTCTGAAGGGAGAAATTCAATTTCTTGCTGGGAAACTATAGTTTGTGAAATTAAAAAAAATGAAATGAAGATTAATAAGTACCGATTCATTGTTTCTTGATTTTTACTTGTTCTACAAATCTAACAAAGAAATTGTAAACTTCGGGCTGGGACATGGACTTTCCAAAGTCCACGTTTTCTTCCACTCAAATAACTTTGACTTGGGAAAGTCAAAGTCCCAAAAGAACCGGAACATGGACTTTCCTAAGCCCATCATACTTCATCCTGAACAAAATGAAACCAAGAACCTTGAGTTAGGAAACCCGACGGCTATCGGGTCAAAGTCCCAGAAAGAAGAAGCAAAAAAAGCTTATCTCGAAGCCATTCGCAATTATCGGCTGGCATACGATAAGTTCCTTCATAAATCAACAGAACCAACCATTTCACTAATAAACCCATCAAATAGAGAAATAATTGAAGATGCATTACATTTTTGGGAAGGTAAAAGAATAAATTCTCATGTATGGTGTATAATGTCTAACCATTTTCACTGGGTACTAACAGTATTAGAAAAGGATGAAAATGGTGAACCAATTTATTTACAGGATATACTTCATTCGGTTAAGCAGTTTACTGCCAAAAAGATAAACAAGGCTGAAAATAGAAATGGCCAATTGTGGGAACACGAAAGTTTTGAAACTACCATCAGAAATAATGAACATTACGCCAATGTTTTCAATTATGTAATCAATAATCCAATTTCATCTGGATTGGTTAAAAGTTGGGTTGAATGGCCGGGAACATGGACGGAGGATATGGATTTTCCCAGGCTTACCGCATTTTAATCAGTTACTGAGAATGAA
This sequence comes from Prolixibacteraceae bacterium, assembly GCA_009773765.1. Lineage (GTDB taxonomy): Bacteria > Bacteroidota > Bacteroidia > Bacteroidales > Prolixibacteraceae > Draconibacterium. The sequence continues at coordinate 78,071 of WTWZ01000003.1, forward strand.
GATCTTTGACTTGGGAAAGTCAAAGTCCCGGCTGCTTGGGACATGGACTTTCCCAAGTCCATGAATTTCCAAATCAATAAAGATCTTTGAGTTGGGAAAAGTCAAAGTCCCAATCTCAAACTATTTTTTGTGAAACTCACCAAAATAGTTGGTTGGGGTATAACCAGTATGTTTTTTAAAAGTTCGGTTAAAATTGGAAAGGTTGTTAAACCCGCTTTCGTATGAAACTTGCGAAACAGATAATTTTCCCTCGATAATCAAACGGCAGGCATATCCAATTCGCATATCGTTTACATATTCTGAAAGTGATTTACCCGTTTTCTCCTTAAAAAAACGGCAAAATGCCGCCGGATGTAAATTTGCAATTTCAGCCACAGTTTCCAATTCAATTTTCCGTTGATAGCTGGTGTTTAAGAACTGAAGTACCTTTGTCAGCCTGAAATTGGTAAAAGTATGATTTTCATGTTGATATAATTCTCCGGCCAGAAGTTTGAAATTGTCAGTTTTTGCCAAAGCCTGTAAAAGTTCCTGTAAATGTATAATCCTTTCAAAGCCATTACTTTTTGTAAGTTTCATGATTTTTTTTTCTATTCCCCGTGCAAAATCAGCAGAAAACCTTATTCCTCTTGAAGCGCGTTCAAGTAAGTTGCCAATTAAATGGTATTCAGGATAATTTGCAATCTCATATTTTAAAAAATCATTGGGGAACTGAATTACGGTGTACTTCACTTTCAAGATGCCTCCGCTGTTCAGGTATTTATCCTCGCTGCGCCAAAAGTGGGGAAGAGTGCTGCCAATTAAAGTTAAATCACCCGATTGAAATTCCTCGATACTGTCGGCAACGAAACTGGTTCCTGAACCATCTATAACATAAAGTATTTCATATTCAGGATGAAAATGCCAGGGGTAGGTAAAGCGGGGCATTTCGCGCAGTTTTACCTTTACGGCCGAACGTCCGGGGAAATCGATTTGTTCATGCATTATCTTCATAATCCAATAATAGTAAAATTGTTAATTAAGTACAAATCATTGCAAAAAGAATACTGAAAAAATAGCTTTGTTAAAACTAAATTTGTAAGCACACTAAATTCAAAAACATGACAAACGAACAATGGGAACTGTTGCTTGCCACAGTCAGGGGGAAAATCCCGGCAAAGCCCGTAACCGGTTTTATTGTTGACAGCCCATGGATTCCGGGCTGGGCAGGTGTTTCTACGCTTCAGTTTTATTCTTCCGAGGAAATCTGGTTTCATGCCAACAAAAAAGTAATTGAAACTTTCCCCGATATTATATTTCTGCCCGGGTTCTGGTCAGAATTTGGCATGTGTACCGAACCCTCGGCATTTGGCGCTAAAATGGTTTGGAACAGTTACAACCTGCCTCATGCCGAAAGAATTATGACCGACATTTCGGAGGCCGGCAACCTGAAACTTCCCAACCCAAAAACCGACGGCCTTTTGCCGTTTGTCATTCAGCGCATGGCAAATTACCAAAAACCTATCCGGGAAATGGGGCACGAAATAAAATTCGCTGTTGCCCGCGGACCGCTGAATATTGCATCGTTTTTAATGGGGACAACCGAATTGATGATGGGTTTCATGATGGACCCGGAAAACAGCCACCGTTTGCTTGAAACGATTACACAGTTTTCAATTAACTGGATCCAGCATCAGAAAGAGATGTTCCCGGATATTGAAGGAATTCTGGTTTTAGACGATATTGTTGGTTTTATTGGCGACGATGAATGTAAGGAATATGCAGTTCCATACATAAAAAGGATTTTTGATTCGTTCGATTCGAAGTTGAATTTTTTTCACAATGATGCGCAGGGTTTGGTTTCGACTCCCTATTTGAAAAAAATGGGTGTTGACCTTTTCAACTTTAGTTTCGAGCACACCATGAAAGAAATACGCAGGTTGGCTGGTCATGAAATTGCATTAATAGGCAACCTGCCCCCCCGCGATGTACTGGCTGCCGGAACGCCTGACCAGATAAGGGAAGAAACACGGAAAATGGCAAATGAATTTGGCGATAGAAACAGGGTAATCTGGTCGTGTGGCGGCGGAATGCCACCCAATGTAACCACCGAAAACATTCTGGCGTTTAAGGAGACAATTGATGAAGTGGCCTCTCCCGGCCTCTCCAAAGGAGAGGAGTAAGAAAAGAAAAAACAATTCAACAAAAAGTATTAATAATGAGAAATATATATAATCTGAAGCAATCAAATCACCGCTGCAAAAAGTCCCCCTTCGGGGGATTTAGGGGGCTTTTGTTTTTATTACTTTCATTTGCTAACCCGGTTTTTGCTCAGCAATTAGCAAAGCTCAGCGTTAAAATTTCAGAGGAAAGAATCGATGCGCCGGTGTCGGTTTCTTTGGATGGAATAAACTATAATACCGACAAAGGGAACCTGGCGCTTTACGAAATCACTTCAACCGGAGAAAAGCCGGTTTCAAGCCAGGTGGAAGCTGGTCATTCTGCCCGGCTTTGGTTTATTTTGAATGGCGTTTCAGCAAAAAATACTGAACGGACATTTGTGTTGAAACTGGAAGAAAAAGCTGCAACAGCACATTCAAAAGTTTTACTAAAAAGAGACCACAAAGATTTAAGTTTGCAGATGAACGAAAAACCAATTCTGAGCTATCGGTTTGCGACAACCTATCCACCTGATACAATAAACCCGCTTTTTAAAAGGTCAGGGTTTATTCATCCGCTTAGTTCCCCGGGAGGCGAGGTTTTATCGCGAATTCAACCGCCCGACCATTATCACCATTACGGAATATGGGGACCGTGGACAAAAACAACTATTGCAGGCCGCGAGGTGGATTTCTGGAACCTTTTTTCAGGTCAGGGAACTGTAAAATTTACAGGATTTCTTTCCGAGGCTGAAGGGGAAATCTTCAGCGGATTTCAGGCATTGCAGCAACACATTGATTTTGGGGCAAAAGGCGAAGACCAGATTGCAATGAACGAAATTCTGGATGTACGTGCCTGGAATATTGGCGAAGGAGTTTGGATGATTGATTACACCACTTCGCTGAACAGCCCGCTGAAAAACGGAATTATGCTCAACGCCTATCGTTACGGCGGAGGAATTGGTTTTCGGGCCACCGAAAAATGGCATAAAGACAATTGCACTGTACTGACTTCAGACAATAAAACCCGGATTGATGCCGATGGGTCGTTTGCACGGTGGTGCATTGTGGAAGGCGAATCGGCTGCAAAAGAAGGCCGGTCGGGAATTTTGTTTCTGAGCCACCCATCGAACCGGATGCACCCCGAACCGATGCGCATTTGGCCGCTCGATGCAAATGGCGGGCGGGGCGATATGTATTTCGAGTTTGTTCCAATCCGTCACCACGATTGGAAAGTTGAACCAAAACAGAATTACACCTTAAAATACCGGATGATTGTATTTGATGGGAAAATGGATGCTGCTACTGCTGAAAAATACTGGAACAGTTTTGCGAAAAATCCACAGATTGAAATATTAAAATGAAAATTGATGCCACAGATTCACAGATTGGAGAATAAAATCTGTGAATCTGTGGCAAATGATATAATAAAGTGGCGAATTATAACCTAAGAATCTGTGGTATAAAATAAAAATCAATAAAATAAAAATGAAAAAATCTATCTTCTTTATTATCAGTTTTTTTATCATTGTTTCTGCGGCACTTGCACAAACCAAAGTAACCGCCGAAAAGGTGGGCGATAAAATTGAGTTCAGGGTAGATGGCAACCTGTTTACAAGCTACATATTATCGGACTATGAGAAATACCCTTTCTTTTTTCCGGTAAATGGCCCATCGAATGCAGGCGTAACTTCGATGCGCAACGCCAATTACCCACACCACAGTTCGCTGTTTTTTGGCTGCGACAAGGTGAATGGAGGCAATTACTGGCAGGAAAAACTAACTGACGGCCAGATTATTTCGTTACGGGCAGATATCGTTGAAACCGGCGGCAACAAAGCTGTGGTTGAAAATGAATGTATCTGGCGCCGTCCGGGTGCCGATTCACCGATTAAAGACAAACGTAAAATTACGGTAACAAATCCTTCGAAGGATAAATTCATTATCGATTTTGATGTAACCATGGAAATGCTGATGGATGTAACCATCGAAAAAACAAACCATTCGCTTTTCAGCGGCAGGATGGATACCGATTTGGCAGTAACCAACGGCGGCACAATGATAAATGCAGAAGGTGAAACTTCAGAAAAGGGCACTTTTGGAAAACCATCGCCCTGGATTGATTTTTACGGACAGCGAATGGGAAAAACCGAAGGAATGGCGATTTTACAGCACCCTTCAAACAAATGGTTCCCGACGCCATGGTTTACCCGCGACTACGGTTTCTTTTCGCCAACACCCATGTACTGGCCTGCGAACGATAAAAATACAAGATTGAAAAAAGGAGAACATATTAAATTGCGCTACCGTGTAATTGTACATTCGGGGAACCATATTGAAGCCGGGATTGCTGAGGAGTTTGCAAAATACGCGAAAGAATAGGAAGCCTCCCCCGACCCCTACGAGGGAGGGGAGTTCGGAAAGAAAAAATGCAAGAATGAGAAAATGCGAGAATAGGTGTAGCGGTTTTCAACCGCGAATTTTAAGCGGTTCAGAGCCCATACTTTAAACTTTAAACTATTATATATGAAACGAAGAACATTTTTAAGAAATGCCTCGGCTGCAACAGCCGGCGCAATTGTAATCCCAACCATTGTTCCTTCCTCCGTATTTGGTAAAAATGCGCCAAGTAATACAATACAGTTAGCACAAATCGGATGTGGCCGCATTGCCCGGGTGCATGATATGGCCGATTTATTCCGCTACGAAAATGCCCGTTTCGTTGCCGTTTGCGATGTTGACAAAAACCGCATGGCCGATGGAAAAAAACTTGTGGAAGACACCTACAGCAAGAAATATGGCAGTAACAGCGCTGTTGATGTAAAAATGTATGAAGATTACCGTGAAATTCTGTTACGCAGCGACATTGATGCAGTGGTAATAAGCACGCCTGATCATTGGCACTCGCAACCCGCCATTGAGGCAGCGCTTGCCGGAAAAGACATTTACCTTCAAAAGCCAACTTCGCTTACTGTTACCGAAGGCCGTTTATTGAGCGATATTGTTCACCGGCAGGGGGTGATCCTGCAGGTTGGAACACAGCAACGTTCTGATGCCCAGTTCAGGGTGGCAGCAGAATTGGTTCGCAACGGGCGGATTGGTAAAGTTCATACCGTAAAAATTGGCTTGCCGGGCGATCCTTCAGGCCCGCTTTTTGAAAAAATGCCAGTTCCTTCGGCTTTAAATTTCGATATGTGGCTGGGTTCCACCCCCGAAATTGACTATACCGAACAACTGGTCCACCCTCAAAAAGGGTACGACCGTCCGGGGTGGTTGCGCCACGAAAATTATGGCGCGGGAATGATAACCGGCTGGGGCCAGCACCACTACGACTCTGCGGCCTGGGGAATGGATACCGAATTTACAGGACCAGTTTCTGTAGAGGCTGTAGCCCAGTTTCCGAAATTCGGAAGCTGGAATGTACACGGCGATTTTATGGTAAAACACGAATATGAAAACGGGATTACTGTTTATACCAGCGGAGGTTTCCCGAACGGAATACGCTATGAAGGGACAGATGGATGGGTTTTTGTAACCCGAGGCGCTTACCGAGCCACTGCCAGCGACCCGGTTCCTGCCGGGGCAACCAAAGCGCTCGACGCCAGCGACCCGAAAATTCTTGAATCAAAAATTGGCGAAAACGAAATTCACCTTTACCAAAGTAAGGAACAGCACCTTAACTGGCTGGATTGTATCAAATCACGCAAGCCGCCAATTTCACCGGTTGAAATCGGGCACCGCGCCTGCACGGTTTGTTTAATCAGTCATATTGCAATGAAAGTTCCGGGAATATTAAAGTGGAATCCCAAAACCGAACGATTTGTTGATAACGATTTGGCAAATTCGATGTTGAGCCGTCCGCAACGATATCCTTACGGAACTGATTATATAAAACGATAGAAATCAGAGAGGCTACTCATAAAAAGTGTAGCCTCTTTTTATAACCAGGGCAGCGGACTGTGCAGCCTCATTTGCCGCTGAATCCAGTCTATCCGGCTTCTGACATACGGCCCGGGATTGCTGGCATTCCATTTTCGCGGGCTTGGCAATATGGCAATTATTGATGCCGATTGATATTTGGACAGTTTAGAAGCGCTCGTGCCAAAGTAGTTTTTAGCGGCTGCTTCAACCCCATAAATCCCGTTGCCCATTTCAATGCTGTTCAGGTAAACTTCCAGAATCCGTTTTTTTCCCCAGATGAGTTCGATTAAACCGGTAAACCAAACTTCAAGGCCTTTTCTCACCCAGCTTCGCTGCGGCCAGAGAAAAACATTTTTTGCCGTCTGCTGCGAAATGGTACTTGCCCCGCGTAATCTCCCGTTTTTCTTTTGCGACTCCTTTCTTGCTTTTTCAATCGCCTTAAAATCAATCCCGCGATGGTTAAGAAAATTCTGATCCTCGCTGCATACCGCTGCCAGTTGCAGGTGCGGAGAGATTTTTTTCATTGGCTCCCAATCGTGTTTTAATACCACTTTTTGTCCCGATGTTATTTGCTGGGCAGATCGAATCAACATTAATGGGGTAACCGGAACCGGAACCCATTTTAAAATAATTACCAAAAACAGGGACATACAAACAAAAAAAATGGAGATTTTAAAAATGAGCCTCACTAAATATTTTAATGCGTTCTTTTTAATCCATTCCAATTTTTCCGTATTACTCATTGTTTCAAATTTTGTTAAATGTTAAATCTGATTTCTTGCAAATATAATATCATACTTTGCAAAATATGGACATCAGTATATTCACTATTCCTTATACATTTAGACGTTGAATTTAAACGAAAAGAAAGAAAACAACCAGCGCGATGTGACAATTATAAGTCAATTCGCCCAAAATTGTTTTTAAAATATTACTAATCAATACCTAAAAGTAAATTTATGAAAGAAACCATCTTCTATTTTTCCTGTTGTTTTAGTTGAGTTGATGAACACATTTGTGTAAATGATTTATCTTAGAACGATTGTTACTATTCGGATTTTTTTGTAATATCCAATATAAAATTTCATTTAACCTATTAAATTTTAATTTATGCGAAAACTACTGTTTTTATTAATGGTGTTCGTTGTGTTTATAAGTAGCACAATGGCACAAAAAACGGTTACAGGCACTGTAACCGCCGAAGACGCCCCGCTGCCAGGGGTAGCGGTAATTGTGAAAGGAACAACCGTAGGGACTGTAACCAATCCCGACGGCAATTACTCGCTCAGCGTTCCTGCTAATGCAAAAACTCTATTGTTTTCCTTTATCGGTATGAAACCCCAGGAAATCGAAATTGGCGAACAAAGTACCATCAGCGTAAAAATGGAGGCTGATGTTATTGGTTTGGAAGAGGTTGTAGCAATTGGTTACGGGACCATGAAAAAAAGTGACCTTACCGGAGCTGTTTCCACAGTGAAGGCAAGCCAGGTTGAAAACGAAAAACCACAGGCACTACAGGATATGTTACGTGGTAACATTGCCGGTTTGCAGGTTGGATTTTCAACAACTGCAAAAGGTGGCGGCGATATGGAAATCAGGGGTGACAATACCTTGAAAGCCGCTTCCAATCCGTTAATTGTTCTGGATGGTGTAATTTATCAGGGAGCGCTTGAAGATATTAACCCGAATGATATTGAAAGTATCGATGTTTTAAAAGATGCTTCTTCGGCAGCGGTTTATGGTTCACGGTCGGCCAACGGAGTTGTTTTGGTTACCACAAAAAAAGGGGTAAAGGGAAAACCCGTTATTAATGTAAACTCAAGTGTTGGGGTAGCTACCATGGGAACTTTGGAGGATGTTTATGATCCTTATGGATTTGTATCCTGGAGAACAGAAGTTATGCAGTCTCTTAATTATTACAATGCTGCTACAAATAAAAAACTGTATAAATTTGAAGATCCAGACAATCTGCCCGAAGGTGTAACCAAAGAAATGTGGCTCGATGGCAGTGCCGGCAATGAAACAGATATATGGCTTGCACGTCTTGGTATGCTCCCTGTGGAAATTGCCAATTACAAGGCAGGGCAATCGGTTGACTGGACCGACATGGTGTTTCAGAATGGTTTACGTCAGGATTACAACATTTCATTATCAGGGAAATCGGATGCTGTTACTTACTACATGTCGCTGGGATACAACAATAACCAAGGCATTATTGTGGGCGACGGATTTTCAACCATCAGGGGAAGGGTAAACCTCGATGCAAAAGTAACCGATTGGCTGACTGTGGGCATGAATACCCAGTTCTCTGACCGTGACGAAAGCCGCATGAACCGTGCAAATGCTGATGGTTCAAATCCCGATCCAACCATTCAGGCTGACTGGGGTACGAGAATTAATAATTCGCCATGGGGCTCTATTTATAACAATGATGGCGTTACCTGGCGAATCAGCCCTGTTGACGACCTTGGCCGCGGGGCAAGGCACTCATTATATGATATGACTTTTCAGGAGAGAAGACGTTTTTATAATACCCTAAACGCTAATTTATATGCAACCATTAAACTGCCTTTTAATATTTCGTACCAGATAAATTTTGCACCTCGTTACCAGTGGTACGAATTTATGAACCACCAATCAACCAAGCACGAAGAATGGGCAAGATTCGGGGGCCAGGCCAAACGTCTTCAGGAAAAAATTTATAGCTGGCAGGTTGATAATTTGATTAAATGGAACCAGACTTTTAATGAAATCCACAAGTTCGATGTTACATTACTTGCCAACTCTGAAAAGTTTCAAAGCTGGCAGAATTACATGTCGGCCCAGAATTTTCAGCCAACCGATGCTTTAGGTTTCCACCGTATGGAAGCAGGCACGGGATCTACGTTTCAGATTACCAGCAACGATGAATACGAAACAGCCAACGCGCTTATGGGCAGAGTATTCTATTCTTTGCAAGACAAATACATGTTAACAGTTACCATGCGCCGCGATGGTTATTCGGCATTTGGACAGGAACATCCCTATGGTTATTTCCCCTCGGCTGCTTTGGGCTGGGTTTTTACTGACGAAGGATTTACAAAAAATAATATTCTTACCTACGGAAAACTTCGTGTTTCTTACGGAAGCAACGGTAACCGTGCCATTGGCCGTTACGAAGCCCTTTCAGATATGGCCACTGGCAAATATCCTTATCAGACTTTAACTGGTACTGTTTATGAAGGTACTCAGCTTTACGTGAACCGAATGGCCAACTCGGAATTGAAATGGGAACAGACAGAATCGTTAAACTTTGGATTGGACTACGGAATACTTGATGGATTGTTCGACGGATCAATAGAGTTTTATACCGCCAGAACAAAAGATGTTTTGGTTGACCGCAGGCTGCCCGATATTCTTGGTTTTAACTCGGTAGCATCGAACCTTGGGCAGGTTGACAACTTTGGTGTTGAAATCGTGTTCAATGCGAGGGTAATGGACCGTGAAAATTTCAACTGGAATATCAATACCAACTTCACGCTGAACAGAAACGAGATTGCACATTTGTACGGCGATATGGTTGATGTGAAAGATGCACAAGGGAATGTAATCGGACAGAAAGAAGGTGATGATTACACCAACGGATGGTTTATCGGTGAAGCAATCGATGTGATTTGGCAGCCAAAAATTCTGGGTGTATGGCAAATCGGCGAGGAAGATCAGGCCAAAAGGTATGGACAGTTCCCGGGCGATTTCAAACTTGAAGATGTAAACGATGATGGTAGGATAAACGACCTCGACAGACAGTACCTTGGGTACCGCACTCCCCGGTTCCGCTGGAATATGCGCCAGGAATTCAATATTTACAGAAACTTTGATATATCTTTCATGATTTACTCCTACTGGGGACACAAGGGAACCATGAATTCTGCCAAAAACAGGGATAGTTTTCCGGAAAGGGTAAATTCATATAAAATTCCATTCTGGACACCTGAAACACCTCACAATGATTATGCACGTATATATTCGGCAGAGGGGGGCGCTGTTTTTGATGTTTGGAGAGATCGTTCTTTTATCCGGCTTGATAACATTTCACTGGCCTATACTGTGCCAAATTCTTTATTAAGCAAAGCAAATATTGCCAATCTGAAAATATTTGCCACAGCCCGTAACGTAGGTTGGTGGGCGCCTGAATGGAACTTCTGGGATCCGGAAAACAGTGGCCCGAATCCACGTATTTTCACTCTTGGAGTTAATTTAACGCTATAATTTTGTAAAAAGATGAATGATATGAAAACGATAAGATATAAAACAAAAATAGTTCTGTTACTTTTTGTTTCCCTGATTTTGGGAACAACAGGATGCGATGACGAATATCTCGAACCGAAACCGCTCTCTTTCTTTTCTCCCGAAAATGCATTGATTGATGCAAAGGGTATGTATGCAGCGCTGACCGCCTGCGAACGCAACATGCGTTTCGAGTGGTCAGGCGATGCAGCGCCAATTATTACTGAACTTGTATTCTCCGAAGTTTGCGTTGAAGGAACAACCGATAAACCCGGTCCTGCTCAAAACCTGAATATACAAATTACCCCGACTTCGCAGTTGAACCACACCGACTTTAATAAGATTGGGTGGTACTGGTATGAAGGTTATAAGGGGATTAAATATGCCAACGTGGTAATTGACCGCATTGATGATGCCACCTATAAAGATGAGGCAGAACGCAATGCCGTTCTTGGTTCAGCCTATTTCCACAGGGCTTTCCGTTATTACAGGTTAACCCAGCAGTTTGGGGATGTGCCTTTTATCGGCCGCGAAATTACAGCGCCGAAACTCGATTTTTACTCCACTGATCGTGAAGTAATCCTTCGGAAAATGCAGAAAGACATGGAATTTGCTGCCCAGTATTGCCTGGATAATGTTGATCGTGGCCGCGTAACAAAAGGCGCTGCAGCTCATTTGCTAACGAAAATCAACCTTGCTCTTGGCGACTTCGATAAAGCTATTGCATCTGCATCAGCAGTTATTGATGGAGGAGTGTATAGTTTAATGAAATCGCCTTTTGGGCAGGTTCCAAAAGAAGATGGGGATTTTTTGACGAAACAGGGAATTGTTCGCGACGATGTAATAGCCCGTCTGCATGGTTGGCAGAACAAAGCCATCGCGGCCAATAAGGAAGTGTTGTTTATGGTCTTGTCGCGTGAAGATTTAGTAGATTCACGACTTGATCTGCAAATTATGCGCAATGCAGTTCCTTTCTGGGGTGTTTCAAATTCAAACATGTTATACACCCCAGATGGTTTTGGGCCCGGAACTGCAGATATTGCCAACCAGGAAATTAAACTTGTAGAAACCTTTGGCCGCGGCATAGGCCGGGCAAGGGGAACATCGTACCATACCAAAAAGATTTGGGACGATGCAAATGATCTGCGCCGCAAAAAAGGAAACTGGATAAACATGGAAGATCTCGTTTATAATAGGGCAAATCTTAAAACGACCAGTAAATATTATGGCAAACCATTGCAGTTGTACCGGGAAAACGGTCAGATTTCTACCACCGATACCATTAGGAACTGGTTTGGCTGGCCACATTATAAGCTTTATTCTCCTGATCCGCGCAGAACCCAACCTCAGGGTGGATCTTTTGACTGGTATGTTTTCCGTTTGGCAGAAACTTATCTGCTGCGTGCTGAAGCATACTGGTGGAAAGGTGAAACAGCACTCGCCATGGCCGATGTAAACGCTGTTCGCACAAGGGCCGGCGCCGCCCCATATACCGATATTTCAAAATTCGATATAGGTACCATACTTGATGAACGCGCCAGGGAACTTTACTGGGAAGAGCCAAGGAAGACAGAATTAAACAGGATAGCTTTCCTTTTTGCCAAATTCCCAAATAAGTCATACCGGGGAAAATCGTATTCAAAAGCTACTTTTGGCACAAGCAACTTCTTCTATGACAGGGTAATGGAAAGTACTGATTTCTATAATAAAGGTGTTAAAGCCAACAACGGGCAGGAATATACCATGAGCCCTTACCATGTTTTATGGCCGGTACCGCAGGCAGCTATCAGCTCGAATACGCAGGGACTATTAAACCAGAACTACGGATATGATGGATATGGGAACAACGTTCCGCCACTTACTGCCATTCCACCTGAGGATGATTTATAATGGATAAGTTAAACTTATAAATTGTTTAGTTAGAATAGTATTTAAAAGCGTCATCCGGCAACGGGTGGCGCTTTGTTTACAGATTATTGCCAACCAATGTAAAATCTGATATCATAATATGTTTACTTTTAAAGTCGGGCAACATTCATCACCTAAAAAATATAAATTTGTGGTACTGTTTGAAAATTTAAAAATCCATATAAAAATGAAAAAAATATCTTTTCTTGTTCTTTCAGGTTCAATAATTTTGGCTGCCTGTACCGGTGGCGGTCAAAAATCAAAAACAACCCGAGAAACCAAAACCATGTTTACAGGAGCAAAAGGCGAAGTCAAAATCATGACCCTCGACCCGGGGCACTTTCATGCCGCGCTGGTACAAAAATCGATGTACGAAATGGTTGATTCAACAGTTTATGTTTATGCACCTGAAGGCGACGATTTGCAGGGACATCTTGCACGTATTAACAGTTTCAATTTACGCGCTGAAAACCCGACTGCATGGAATGTAAAAATTTATACCGGAATAGATTTTTTTGAAAAAATGCTGGCCGAAAGACCTGGGAATGTGATGGTAACGGCAGGTAATAACGCAATAAAAACCGATTATATACTGAAGGCAATTGAAGCCGGAGTAAATGTGCTGGCCGATAAGCCAATGGTAATTACCCCCGATGAGTTTCCAAAACTTGAACAGGCATTTAAACTTGCAGAAGAAAAAGGAGTGCTTCTGTACGATATCATGACCGAACGCCACGAAATAACAACGATCCTTCAGCGCGAGTTGTCGAAAATTATAAATGTGTTTGGCACGCTGCAAACCGGAACTGCCGAAGAACCGGCCATTACAAAAGAAAGTGTCCATCATTTTTCAAAAATGGTTTCAGGCAACCCGCTCAAACGCCCGGCATGGTTTTTCGACACCAAACAACAGGGAGAAGGAATTGTGGATGTAAATACCCATTTGGTTGACCTTATTCAGTGGGAAGCTTTTCCCGGTGTCATCCTTTCAAAATCGGATGTTGAAATTGTATCGGGCCGTCGCTGGACAACCGACCTCACACCCGAAATGTTTAAAAAAGTTACAACGCTCGACCAATACCCTGAGTACCTGCAAAAAGATGTGGTTAACGGCGTTTTGAAAGTTTACAGCAACGGCGAAATTAACTATAAACTGAAGGGTATCCATGCAAAAGCATCGGTCATCTGGAATTACGAAGCGCCCCAGGGCGCCGGCGATACCCACTATTCAGTTATGCGCGGTACCAATTGCAAGCTGGTAATTAAACAGGGCGCTGAGCAAGGCTACAAAACAACTTTATATATTGAGGCAATTGCAGAAAGCGATGCTACTTTGGAAGCAAACCTCACAAAAGCCGTAAACGAAGGGTTGCAGGCTGATTATCCGGGAATCAAACTGGTAAAACAGGCTGAAAATATTTGGATGGTCGAAATTCCTGACAGCTACAGGGTTGGCCACGAAGCCCACTTTACCCAGGTTACCGAAAAATACCTTCAGTATTTAAAAGATGGAAAACTTCCGGAGTGGGAAGTGCCAAACATGATTGTGAAATATTACACCACTACCGAAGGATTAAAGGCGGCTTTGAGGTAAAGAAGCCTCCCCTGGCCCCTCCGAAGGAGGGGAAAAAGAAAGAAATAAAATAAGCTGTCCTGATCAGGCAGCTTATTTTATTTCCCTACCCTGTTGCGGTATTGACGGGGCGGCATTCCCATTTTCTTTTTAAAATCTTTTGTGAAATAGTAAGGATCGGTAAAACCAAGTGTAAACGAAATTTCTTTTACTTTAATCTGCGTATAATCAAGGAATTCGCATGCTTTCACGATTTTAAGGTGAGAAAAATAACTTAGTGGCGGATAATTGGTTTCCTTTTTAAAAAGTGTTGTGAAGTACGTTGGAGAATAACCTGCCTCTTTTGAAATCTGTCCCAATGTAAGTTTCTCCCCAAGGTTTCTGTTCATAAAATCGATTGAACGCCTGATGCCCGGGTTCGATTCGTCGGCTAAATCGTCACTGGTTTTGCTGGCATAAATAAAAGTGGCCAGTAAATGCCCGAAACAAAAATTGACATATTCGAGGTTTTCATCATGAAACCCCTTGGAAAGGTTATTAAAAATCTCGTCAAAAAGAATTTCGCGATTGGCAACCAGGTTGTTTACCGATGGAATCAGGTTTCGGGCCACCGAAAACTCCTTCCCCATCAATTGTGAATTCCTTCCATCATAATGTATCACCAGAAAACGGGAGTTTACATCAATAACCGAATAGAATTTAAAACTGTTTTGTTTGGGAATAATAAAAAACTGCTCTCCTGAAACCGGGATTTGTTCGCCCGAAATCATTACAATCCCACTTCCTTTTGTACAAAAGACCAGCATATTATTTTCCAGTTTTTTAACCGGACTCCAAATAGTGCCACATTCAACTTCAATTTCACCAATTTCGGTTAAATATAAATTGCTGGTCAGTGGATTCGCCTTTTGCCCTTCAATCAGCGAAACCGGTATTTTAAAATATCTGATTTCTTTCATAATCTAAATAAAGTAATATATTCCATCTTTTTCAAAGAAAATACTATTTTTTAAGATTAACGATAAGGATACTTTTGTGAATCGAAAAAATCTAAAAATTAAACCATGTGCGAAATTTTACAAAAACTGGCAGATTGTATCGAATTCGGAAAAATAAACAAAGCGGCCCCGTATCCACCCCAGATGAAAGGGCTGGACGGCGCTGACGAAATCACAAAACAAGCATTGGACGAGGGTGTTAATGCCCAGCAGATACTAACCGGTGGACTAATGGTTGGGATGGAAAAAGTAGGAATCAAATTCCGCGAAAACAAGGTTTTTGTCCCACAGGTTTTAATGTCGGCAAAAGCAATGAGTACGGCAATGATTCATTTAAAACCCTACTTTCTTTCAGGCGAAGTAAAACAAAAGGGAACATTTATCATCGGAACTGTTGAAGGCGATTTGCACGATATCGGCAAAAACCTTGTTTCGATGATGGTTGAAGGAAACGGGTGGAAGGTTATCGATTTGGGAACCGACGTAAAAGCTGAACAGTTTGTGGCAGCTATCAAGGAACATGAAAATGCTATTGTTGGTTTATCAGCTCTGTTAACAACCACAATGGTAAACATGGAAAAAATTACGAAGGCAATTAAAGAAGCCGTTCCGGAAGCAAAAGTTGCCGTTGGCGGCGCGCCCGTAACTGACGATTTCAGAAAAAGAATTGGCGCCGATGCCTATTCAGCCGATCCGCAGGGTTTGGTTGAATACCTGAATGCGAATGTGTAATTAGTACAGAGATTATTTGTATTGAGTATCAAGACTAAACAAATTCCCCGATTGATTTTAGATATCTTTTATACTTTATCACTATGAACGTGCGTGTGGGTTCCGTTTGTGTTTGTTCATCACCGTTTTTTAGTAATTTTGCTGTTTGACTAACCCTGGCTTTCCTGCCCGACTGGCCAGGCGGGTATGCCAGGGCAGAACTGTAACAAACGACAAACCAGGCTTTAACTCAAAAAAATATTAGTATGGGAAAAATAACCGACCAGATAAAAGCCGGAAAAATATTTGTTTCCGACGGAGCGTGGGGAACTTTTCTGCAGCAAAAAGGGCTGAAATTGGGGGAATGCCCCGAGGAATGGAACATCACCCACCCTGAGGAAGTTTTCGATATTGCCAAAAGTTATATCGATGCCGGCGCTGATATGATTGAAACCAACAGTTTTGGAGGAACCATTTTTAAAGTTGAAAAATACGGGCTGGCCGACAAAGTTTTTGAGCTAAATAAAGCTGCCGCCGAAATCAGCCGGAATGCTGCCGGCGATAAATTTGTGATTGGCTCGGTTGGCCCGACCGGCAAAATCCTGATGATGGGCGACGTAACCGAAGAAGAACTGTACGATGCTTTTAAAGAACAGGTTCTTGGCCTCGAAGCCGGTGGTGTCGATGCCATTATGATAGAAACCATGACCGCCCTCGACGAAGCGCGGCTGGCAATACGGGCTGCTAAGGAAAACACAAAATGCGAAGTTTTTTGCACCATGACTTTCGACAAAACTGTTCAGGGCGAGTTCCGCACCATGATGGGCGTTTCACCAACAGAAATGGTGGAAACCCTGGTGGAAGCAGGTGCTGATATGATTGGGGCCAACTGCGGAAACGGCATTGCCGATATGATTGGGATTGTGAGAGAAATACGCCGGGCAAATACCGAAATTCCTGTTTTGGTCCATGCCAATGCAGGGATGCCGCATTACCACAACGGGCAAACTGTTTTCCCGGAAACGCCCGATGAAATGGCAGTACTTGTACCCAAAATTATTGCTGCCGGAGCCAATGTGATTGGCGGGTGTTGCGGAACAACGCCGGGGCACATTTGCAGGGTGCGGGAAATAGTGGATAGAAGTTAACTGTTTGGTTTTTGTCTTTGTTCATGAATTTTTAAATAGAAAATACAGTTTTTTTATTCTGCCGGTTTAAAAGCGCTATTGGTTAGCAGGGGAATTACCTTCTGTCGGGAACATTTATCACAATCATTTGCCAGATATTTTATGTGAGTTGGCTTGCCTAAAATATCAATCGGTTGGTTATGTGAAGTAGTTTTACCCGCCAATCTCGACCTCAATCCCAAATTTCCCAAAAATTTCTGCGGCGGTTTTCAGGTCTTCAGCGGTGGGTTCATCCATTTCGTCAGAATTATATAACATTTCAAGTTTTTTGTACTTGCCGCTGGCAATGTTGTGGTACGGAAGAAAATTCACAATAGGTTTTCCGGGAGCCGCAGTTTCCAAACTTCGGCATTTAAATTTTAGTTTCGAAACAAACTCAGCCATCCCCGTTATTTCTTCAATCCCGGTATTCACATTTTTTATGAATGGAATACGAATGTTGATTTTTGCCCCGGTTTCGGCCAAAACTTTAAGGTTTTTAAGAATCAAACGGTTGTCAACTCCGGTCCATTTTTTATGTTGAACAGGATTCATCATTTTGAGATCGTACAAAAACAGGTCGGTATGTTTAGCAACTTCCAGCAGGGTTTCGGTTGAAGCATAACCACAGGTATCCACCGCTCGGTGCAAACCTTTTTCGCTGCACGCTTTCAGCATTTCAACTAAAAACCCAGGGTGCATCAATGGTTCCCCACCAGAAAAAGTTACGCCGCCATTTGAGTGTTCAATGTGTACCCGCTCGCGTTCAATTATCCGCATCAAATCTTCAACTCCGTACAGTTTTCCAGACATTTCGATGGCTTTGGTGGGGCAGGCCCCGGCACATTTTCCGCACAAATTACAGGCTTCGGTATCGGTTACAATCCCTTTGGGTGTAAGAGCCAGTGCATTTTCGGGGCAAACTTCGATACAATCCTGAGCCCCGATGCATTTTGAAGCCGTGTATAATTTCTGCACTTCGGGCAACTGGCTTTCGGGGTTGTGGCACCACGTACAGCGCAGTGGACAACCTTTCATAAAAATGGTTATCCTGATGCCCGGCCCGTCGTTGATGGAGTAGCGGCGAATATCGAAAATAAGTGGAGTCATTGTCTAAAACGCCTCATTTTCCGTTCTCTCAATCACCTCATTTTGCAAATCGGCATTCATGTCGTTGAAGTAGTCGCTGTAACCGGCCATACGCACGAGCAAATCGCGGTAATCTTCGGGGCATGCCTGCGCTGCAAGCAAAGTAGCGGTGTCAACCACATTAAACTGAATGTGGTGGCCTCCCAGCGAAAAATAACTGCGGATAAGTTGCCCGAGTTTTTCAATGTCTTTTTCGCGTTTCAGCAGGCCCGGTACAAAACGCAGGTTGAGCAGCGTACCGCCCGATTTTACCTGGTCGAGTTTGCCAAGCGAACGGATGACGTTGGTAGGCCCGTGTGTGTCGTAACCGTGCGATGGCGAAGTTCCGTCGGAAATCGATTTCCCGGCAAAACGCCCGTTGGGAGTGGCGCCCAGCACTTTGCCAAAATAAACGTGACAAGTAGTTGAAAGCATATTCAGGTGAAACGATCCGCCTTTTGTATTTGGTTTTCCGTCGATGGCAGCCAGCAAATCGTTGTAAACCCGAACAGCAATTGTGTCTGCAATTTCGTCGTCATTGCCAAAAAACGGGGTATAATTGATGATGCGCTGCCGGAGTTTTTCTTCACCTGCAAAATTCCTGGCTACCGCGCCAAGCAAAGTGTCCATGCTAAATATTTTATCTTCGAAAACATGTTTTTTCAATACCGAAAGGCTGTCGGTAACTGTTCCCAAGCCCGTGCATTGAATATAATTGGTATTGTATCGCGGGCCGCCGTTGTAATAATCCTTGCCTTTCTGGATACAATCTTCGATAACCACCGAAAGAAACGGTGCAGGGGCATAACGTGCAAACATTTTGTCGATGTAATTGCTGACACGGATTTTCTGGTCAACCACAAAATTGAGCTGTTTATGAAAAGCGTCATACAATTCTTCGAAATTCTGGAAGTCGCGCGGGTCGCCGGTTTCGATGCCTGCTTTTTTCCCTGTCAGCGGGTCGGTACCATTGTTTAGTGTAATTTCCAATATTTTCGGAACATTCAGGTAGCCGGTCAGAACATAGGCCTCCTTACCAAAAGCGCCAACTTCGATACAACCGCTGCAACCGCCTTCGTAAGCGTCCAGTTGCGATTTTCCCTGTCGAAGCAGTTCCTGCACATAAATATCGGGGTTAAAAACCGAAGGATAACCGTGACCCTGGCGGATGACGTGACAAGCCGCGTTCAGAAATTTATCGGGTGTATTTTTGCTGATATGCACCGAATTACCGGGTTGCAAAATGTGCAGTTCTTCAATCACTTCGAGCATGAGGTACGAGATTTCACTCACACCATCGGTTCCGTCGGGGCGCAATCCACCAATATTGATGTTGGTAAAATCGTTAAAAGTTCCGCTTTCGCGGGCGGTGATTCCCACTTTTGGCGGTGCGGGATGGTTGTTTACTTTCACCCAGAAACAACTGATAAGTTCTTTCGCATCTTCGCGGGTGAGTGTTCCTTCTGCAATTTCCTTTTCGTAAAACGGCTGCAGATGCTGGTCGAAATGACCGGGGTTCATGGCGTCCCAGCCGTTGAGTTCGGTAATGGTGCCGAGATGGACAAACCAGTACATTTGGTTGGCTTCCCACAAATTTTGCGGTGCGTGCGCCGGCACCCGGCAACAAACTTCAGCAATATGTTTCAACTCTTTTACCCGCTGCTGATTAGTTTCGGTGTTAGCCAGTTTTTCAGCCAAATCAGCGTGACGTTCGGCAAAAACAATCACTGCATCGCACGAAATGGCCATCGCCTTCAGTTCTTCCAGCTTTTCGGTGGCTTCGGGGTCGTTCAGAAAATCGAGCCGTGCAATATGGTCTTCAATCTCTTTTTTGAAATCGAGCATTCCCTTGCGGTAAATTTTCCCGTCGAGGGTGGTGTGCCCGGGTGCGCGCTGCTCCATAAATTCGGTGAAAACACCGGCTTCGTACGCTGCTTTCCATTCAGTAGGAACATGGCTGAAAATGCGTTCGCGCATGGTACGGCCTTTCCAGAAAGGAATCACGTCGCGTTCGTAAGTATCAATGTCTTCCTGCGGAATAGTGTATCGCTGCTGGTCGCGTGAGTTTAAAACATGAAAATCATCAACACTGTGGCAGGTGAGTTCAGGGAAAGTGGGAACTGATTTTGGCCGCGGACCGCGTTCGCCCACAATCAGTTCATCATCGCCAATATAAATTGTTTTTTGTTTGCAGATTTCGAGAAAATTAAGCGCCCGCATTACCGGTTCAGAATATTTGCCCAGGTTTTCGCGATAAAACCGTGTGGTAATCAGCGCCCGTTCGATGGAAAGCGATTCGGGTGTTTCAACACTATGTTTTCGTAAACGGCGCACACGGTCGTTCATGCCGGGCAGTGCGTTCTTTTTTTCGGGACTGTAAAAATTGCCTTCAGCGCGGGCAGGCCGCTCGGGAATTTTGGTAGTTTTTGTAATTGTTGCGGTCATTTTTTCAGAATGAATATTGAATAAGAAATAAGGAATAACGAATAAGAAATATGAAATCAGAAAAATTAAGGAGGCACTTTCTTTCTCCTCACCCTCGGGGGAGGCAGGGAGGGGGCTGTGGGCTTCTACAACATCAAACAGCAAAACAGGCAGCGGTAAGCCCCGGTGAGGTTGTATTTATGCGGTTTTGACGACATTTTTGCCTGATTAAAATATGGGGTAAAATTATTAAAATTGAGTTACTTAAAATAAAGTAAAGGTTGATTTTGCGAATAAAATAAAACTGCCTGAAATATCAACAGGCAGTTTTATTGATTATTAAACACAGTTAATCTGCTAATTCAACCTTTTTTCAACTTTATCGATACCGGTGTCGGGTTTATTAGATTATCGTTTACCGGGCAGCGGCTTTCTATAATTTCGAGCCATTTTGCCAAAGTCTGTTCATCGGTGTCAGCATCGGGAATGATATTAACCCTGATTTCCTTATAACCCGCGCGGTCAGTTGTTGGTTGTCCAAAAACCTTTGCGGGATTGAGGTTGCCCTCCAACTCAATTCTTAAACTGTTTAATTTGAAATTCAGTTCGTTGGCAATAATATGCCCCATAACATTTAAACATCCGGCGTAGGCCGCCAGCAAAAATTCAACCGGATTGGCGGCATGGTCTGTTCCGCCTAATCCCTCCGGTTCATCGATGGTTAATGTAAACTGTCGTGTTTTTGCCACAAATTTTGTGGGGTTTTCGTTTTGTCCTGATAATGAGAAATTTAAATCTGCCATTTTGTAATTTTTAATGTTAAAAACCGGTTAGAGAAATCCAAGAAAAAGGCCCTCCCAATACGGAAGAGCCTTTTAAGCAAATATAGAAACTGTTTTATAAAAACAAGCGATAGAAGCTTATTTAGGTATGCTGTTATATGTCAGATTAACAATTTACATTGGCCATTTATAATTTTCCAGTTGCCAGAAGCAAGATGACAGTCGCCCGTTTACCTGTCCATCCATTTCTTAAAATCTGCCACCTTTTCGCGGCTTACAATCTGCTCGGTTTTGCCCACCTTGATTTTTAAGCGGTTGGTTGAATAACTGATGATTTCTTCGATACAATTGATGTTTACAAGGTAATTGCGGTTAATCCGGAAAAACTGGCTGGGATTGACCATATTCTGAAGTTGATCGAGCGAGTAGTCCAAATCGTAGGTTTTATCCTGATTGGTTTTTAAAAAGGTGCTGCGTTCTTCAACAAAAAAGCTACAGATATTTTCCACCTGAATGGAAATAAACCGAACTCCAATCTTAACAAAAAACCTGGATTTATATTTTACCGAAATCTGCCCGAAAACTTTTGCAATTTTTTCTTCAAAATCGTGATTACCTGTAAACAGATTTTTAAATTTCTGAATGGCCAATGCAAGCGCTTCCTGTTCAATAGGTTTTAAAAGATAATCGACACTGTTTACCTTAAAAGCCCTGATTGCATATTCGTTGTAGGCCGTGGTAAAAATCACCGGGCAATCAATTTTTACAGCATCAAAAATTTCGAACGAAATACCGTCGTCGAGCTGGATATCCATAAAAATGAGGTCGGGTTTTGTGTTTTGTGAGAACCAGTTAACTGCATCGTCAACCGACTCAAGAATCTGTAAAACCTCAATATTTGGTTCCACTTTTTTCAACAGTTGCTCCAGACGTTTCGACGCCAGGCGTTCATCTTCAACAATTATAACTTTCATATCAGACCAATTTTACAGGTACTTTCACAATAAACTCATCGGCTGTTTCCAAAATTTCAATTTCCCGGTTAAGAATCAGGCGGCAACGTTCATTCAGGTTTTTTAAACCGATTTTTGATGAGTCGGCCAATTGTGTTTTCACCTGCAAATTATTCCTAACAATCAGTTTATCAATCCCTTCGTTATGAATTACAATTTCCAACGGTTGTTTACGTGTTGATGTGTTGTGTTTCAGCGCATTTTCGACTAAAAGTTGTAGCGAAACTGGCACAATTAATGCGTTTTTGCTGATATTCAGTTCTGTTTTCATTTCTATTTTTTCGTTGTCCCTTATTTTCTGAAGGTAAAAATAGTCGTTTACAAAATCGAGTTCTGCCGAGAGGGGGACCAATTCCTTTTCCCTGTTTTCCAAAGTATAACGATAAATCGACGATAGCTTCTGAACAAATTTCTCCGACAATTCAGGCTCACTTCGAACCAACGATAAAAGTGAGTTCAGACTGTTAAAAAGGAAATGCGGATTTACCTGGCTTTTTAATGTTTCGTATTGAAAAATGAGTTTTTCCTCCCTTAACTTTTGCACCCGATCAACCGCTTCTGACCACAACACAAAAAAGAAAAACAGCGCGCCAATACCAAATCCGACAAATGTGGCGATAAAGAATCCCCTCATTTCCATGTTTAAAAGTGTTGGGAAAAACTGGCTGAAATTTTCGGAATGAATAATATACTGAATGGCGTACACAACCACAAAAAGAGCAATTGCCAGCAGCAGAACACATACATAAAAAATAATCAGCCTGACAACGATTCGCTGCTTGAAACCGGGTGCATCAACCTGTATCGATTTAAAGAACCAGTTGCCCAGCCAAATGAATATTTCGAGTTGCATAAAAGTTAGCACCAGAGGCATAACCATTAAACCGGTGGTAATTTGCTGGTTGAGTACAAAAGCAAAAACGAGTGAGATAAACACCGCACCGGCTAACACTTTCAGATGCCAAAGCAGCTTTTGTTTCAAAGTTCTGTTATAGGTTGGATGTTGCATTAATAAATTTTTAGATGTTGAAATTACAAAAAAGTTGTGGTTTATTTAGTTACAGGTTACAGGTTGCATGTTTGATAAACTTGGAACCCGAAACCTGCAACCATTCTTCAAATCACTTTTACAAAACTTATTTCACGCGTGGCATCCATAATTTGTTTATTGGTTTGTCCCGGCAAATTCATTTCCATCACCACATCTTCAAACAAAACAGCATGTTCAATTTGTTTGTCCTCCAGCGAAACCCAGATGGTTCCCCAATAGTGGCTGCGCCCTTTCATTGACATTCCATCTCCTGAATATTCAAGAGGATTATTCATTGTGCGGAATTCAATAACTGCACAGTTTTCGCTATTTCGCTTCGAAATCCCGGTCCATGTTAAAATCACATCCTTGTTTTCGAAAGAACCCTGCCCTGCCAAATCCATTTTTCCGTTAAAATCTTTTGCTGAATATGGCTCGTTCAGCTTTAGTTTATCCCAGGCAGACCAGCCAAAACCCTCGATGGCCATCATATCCCAAATCAGGTTTTTGGCAAAAGCGCTGTGTTCGGTAAACGTTGTAAAATTTTCAGGTTTCAGCATATCTTCCGAAACGGAATAACTAAAATCTTCCATGTATTTCAGCGGTGTACCTTGCTCAAATTCGGCATCACGCGACATTGACATGGCAACCGAACAGTTGCTCCATTTTACTTTTCCGTTTTCCAGCCCGCGGGTGTATTCGCCTTTCACCCTCATTTTATTGAAGAAATTACCGAAAATATCGGAGTTGAAATGGTCAGTAGTAACTACATACTTTTGAAGTTCATCCTTTAATTTAAGGTTTTGAGGCAGCAATTCGGCAGTAAGCTGTTCATTTACATTTGAATCGGTTTTCTTTTGGCTAAACGCCATTAATCCTGTTGTTAAAACCAGGATTGTTACTAAAAAGAATTTCTGTGTTTTCATTTTTCTGAATTTTAAATTGTTTAACGATTCAAAATTCAGCTATTCTCCCATTTCATGAAAATAAAGGTTGCAGAGTTGTTGTTTTTGAGGTACGAACGGGAAATAAAATGCAGGGATAGTTCAAAAATGTATATTTATCGCGATAGATTTTGACTGACAATTTTGTCAATATTCTTCTTCGAAACTGGAGTTACACCACACACAGAAGCATATTGATTCCATGATGACACTACATTTTTTACCTGTTCAATTGTTGTTGCAGCGTTTTCTATTCCGAAATGATTTGCCAAATCGAGCAGATGTTTTTTGCCCGGAAATTTGCTTTCGCCGGCCACCATTGTACTGTGCATCCCGTTAAACGAGAGGGAAAAGGTTAAATCGTAGGCAGGCGACATTTCCCATTTCCCCGATTCATCCAACAAAAAAGCGAAGTTTTTGCTATGGTCGTCGCAGTTGTTGGCGAAAACATTGAATGCCGCAATCCGTAGTACTTTTTCGCAGGCGTTTTTGTGCTTCTCAAGCCGAAATGCACAATCCATCAGGTTTCCGTAATCCATGGTACTCATGCGGAAATTATCGTGCATAAGTCCGCTGGCCGAGTGCATGTGTAACCGTTTTTGCCGCTCGCGATCGAACCGCTTTGTTGCAAAATAGTTCCTGCCCGGGTTTCCCGTTAAAAGTTTACATGGGTTCATTTTAATTCCGGCATCCGTAGCCATTTTATAATATGCAAATTCAATGTTGGCAATATCGGCAAAGTCGCTGCCCGATGGAAATTTAACCATCCAGTTTTCAAAATCTTCGGGTAAATTATTTGCACCAAAAATTATCTGGCCGCTTTCGGGTTGAAAGCCAACCATTATTTTCGGTCTTGCCCCGTTCGACGAACCTCCCAAACGGTAAAGTTCATCAAGTATTTCGGTACTTGTTCCTTCGATAATTTGCTGAATATGACCAGCAATAACATCAAGTTCAAGTGTTTCAATCCCATCTGTTTCTTCTGAAAAACCGGGTTCGTAAACCAACGCCCCCATGCCATGCCGACCTACAAAAGCTAACCTGTCGAGCGCGGTAACTTCCTGTAACGAAATTCCCTTCGAAATGAGGGTTCTGTCGAGCAAAAGCCTGCCCCATCCATCGGGAAGTGAATCGTTAAACAGACCAAAAAGGCCATCGAACGGATAACTTTCAGCAGTATAAATTTTGTTGCCTAAAGGCAGTTTAAATGGCGAAAGCTCAATTTCTCTGGTTATAAAATCAGTATCGTATTTGAACCAGATTTTTGATTCTGATAAAACCATTTCACCAACCTGAACATCCTCTTTCCCGAAATTTACTGACACTTTTAATTTTTTGATTCCAGTCATTTCTTTTATTTTAAGGTGAAAAGTTTCTCAACGGCGGTAAGGTTTTCCCCCGGTTGTAATATGGCGTCGAATTCTTCAAGACGGTCGAGAATGTGAAGCAGTTTCAGAAACGATTCGAGTGAAATCAGGCCTGTGGTTTCAAAGCGCTTCAGGCTTCCGAGCGACACCCCTGAACGGCCGGCCAGTTCAGACTGTGAGTACTTTCTTTGTCTGCGCAAATCGCGTACTTTTATTGCCGTGCTTTTTAAAACCGACCGGGGTGTTTTTATGACACTGTAATCTTTCATGAAAAAGTATAATATATTAGCCAAATATACCGATTATTATCTGAAATGGCTAAAATATTATCTTATTTTGGGTTAATTTATTCAGCAGGTGATGGAAAATCACCAACTGAATCACTCGAAAATAATGAATTATAAGAAAGTGGCTTCGCTCATTGCTTTCAGGTTTTCGGGAGGTGTTAGCACCGAAATTTCGCAGCCGGCAGAAAGTATGTAACGTTCGTTTTTGTGCTTTTCAACCAGGTTTCTGCTCATTTCAAATACCTCATCGCGCGATTTATTCTGAACTAAAACAGGATTGATATTTCCTGCAAAAATTACTTTTTCGCCCAAAATTTCGCGGGCATTTGCAATATCAACCTGCCAGTCGAGGTCGAGAATATCGAGATTAAAATTTTTGTAAGAAGTCAATAAATGATTAGTATCGCCACAAATGTGGAGCTTTATTTTACCGCCCAGTGAGTGAATATAATCTATCAATTCCTGGTGCCTTTCGCGAACAAAAAAGTTATAGGTGTCAACATCAATTTGCGAGCAAACAGCATCACCCATTCCAATAATTTCGCACCCGGCCTCAATTTGCGCTTTGGCAAAATCTTTGGCGGTAATCATACATTTATCCATCAGCCGGTTGGCAAAATCGGGGTCCATCATCAATTGTAACATCATGTTTTCAACCCCAGCCAAATCGCAAGCTTCTGCCAACGGGCCTTCAATCCATCCGATAATTGGAATATTTCCCTGAGTTTTTTTCGACAGCAGTTCGGCAGCTTTTATCCTGTCCAAAGTTCTTTCCGATTGATAAACATCCGGATTATTCAGATTGATTACATCGTCAATTGAATTAACAACCAGGTTCAAACACCTCGGAACACCGTTGGAAATATACTGAATTTTTGCACCAAAAGCGCTGGTTTCCCGGTATGGGTCTGAAATCAATCCAAGCAAATCAAGATCAAAATCATCCATACAACGCAGGTTGGCTTCAACCAAAACCTTGTAATCCGAAGCAAACAATCCGTAATTACTGCCAATGTATTCGGCAGCAAACTGCATGAGAATGGGGCGGAACAGGACTTTGCCATCTGATTTTCCGGTTGTAATGAGCTGGTGAAATTGTTGCGTTTTATTCATAGTAGCAGTTGGTTTTTATAAGTTTGAAAATTAGTAAAAATAGTTGGGGCCCGAACCTGCAAATTCAAAAAATAAAGGCTGGTTTTAACTTATTGCAACCCTGCAAAACCCTACAAAAAAATCAAAATGAATAATTTACGCCAAAATTAATGCTGATTCCGGGTTCATCGGCAAAATAGCGCATCCGGTTGAGATAGTCGCGGTACGAAACATTTAAAAGATTATTCAGGAAAACAGAAAATTTAAGCATTGATTTCGACAATTCCTTTTTTGCCGAAGCCTCCGCCGATAAAAGAAAATAGCCCTCAGGAGGAGGTAAAAAATCCTGTTCTGTATGCAGGTTTTTTTGTTTGAACACATATTTACCTGAAAGTGAAATTTCGCTGTTCTTCAAATTCATAAAATCGCGGGGGAAAAAGGCTAACGTTCCAAAAAGATTGGGTGCCGGAATGTTTACCAATGGAATACTTTCATCCAGATTCCATCCGTTTACAAAAGCATATTTAGCAGTTAGCCGCAGGCGGTAATATGGTTCGTACGAAAACAGTAAATCGGCGCCATAAATTCGCGAATCAGCCTGGTGATAAATATAAACCGGAAAAGCGCCCCTGAGTGTTAAACGAAACTCCTGTTGTGACTGAAGGTAAATAAAATCTTTGATATGCTGATAATAACCCAAAACCTGAAAATTTACTTTGGGCGGAATTTTCCAGTCGGTGTTAACAACAATTTTTACTGATTTCTCTGCCGAAAGGTTGGGGTCGCCTTCTTCGATACCGCTAACACCCTGGTGCAGGCCAAAACTGTAAAGCTCGTTAATTTCGGGAGAGCGGCTGGTGTAACCAATATTTGCATTCATCGAAATCAAATCTGAAAACGGGTAACGGCTACCGGCAGAAAAACTTATATCATTAAAAGTATGCTGATGCTTTTCAACTTTCCGTGGCAGTGTTTGCGAAATTGCCCACACATTTATTTTATCAAAGCCGTACCTTCCGCCAAATTCATAGAAAAGTTTTCCGGCCTTATTTTGATAAATGGCATAACCGGCAGCCTGAGCGGACTGATAATCGGGTATCAATGGTAAAATTCCGGTTTCAGGAACGTTTGTGTTATCGGTATAATTTCCGGAAACGCCAGCCTTAAAAGTTGCATTGGCAGAAATATTCTGATAAAGCGAGGCCTGCAAAAAGTGGCTGGCCTGTTTAAGGCTCAACGCCGGGATATCAGAACGCCCGCTGCGTCGCACATCATATTCTCTACGATTGTTGATTTGGCCGCCATAGGTAAAATCGAAAAAAGTCTTTTCCCTGGGTTGGTATTTTGCCTTCATCTTCAACAAATGGTGAGTAACCTTTTGCGAAGGCGGTTCAATTTGATACGAAAAATTAGGCTTTGTGAAAAATGGAACATCCCGTGACATGGCTTCTTCCAAATCGGTTAAATTACTTATATGCGAACCCCTTAAAATTCCAATTTCTGTTTCGAAAAGACTATAATAGAGTTCTGTGTTCAACTTTTGGGCCAGTTTTTTTTCGAGTTGAACAGCCATGTTTGCTTCTTTTTTTCCGGTATTGGCCAGAAAATAACCGGGAGCTTTTGCATCACCAAATAATTTCAATGTCCCGGTAACACGCCAAAAAACCCATTTACCGCCTCTTTCAAGCTGGGTATTTAGCGTATTTCCCCTTCCGTTCGACTGAAAAATATAATTTACATTTCCTTTTAACATTGGGCCGTTGTCAATATTACGGGTATCGGCCAACACAACCCCACCCAGCGAGCTCCCCGAATATTGCAAGGCAGAAGTGCCTTTTATAACCGAAAGGTAATCGGCAATGTAAGGATCGATTTCAGGTGCGTGGTCGTTTCCCCACTGTTGTCCGCTTTGAGCAATTCCGTTGTTGAGTATCGTTACCCTGTTTCCGTACAGCCCGTGAATGACAGGTTTTGAAATGCCGATTCCATTTCGTAACGAACTGACACCCTGAATACTTTCTAAAATATTAGCAAGATTTTCATTGCTTTTCTTTTGAATCTCATTATTGGCAATTGTAGAGCTGATTTGAGTGGTATTGTCACCATTTTTCCCATGTACCACTACTTCATTCAGAAACTCTGAAAAATGGTTCAACGAAAAAACCACCTGCTTATCCTTATCTAAAAACAACTGGATCCTTTTTGGTTCGCATCCTATATGGCTTACTTTTACCCAATAATTGCCCGGACAAAGGGTTTCGATTCTGAAAAAACCCGCGCTATCGGTTACTGCGCCTGTTTTTTTATTTTCGAGATAAACCGTTGCAAACGGCAATGCAACTCCCGTGCTTTCGTCAGTCACCCGGCCTGTAAATACAACAGAACAAGTTTGAGCTTCTGAAAATACGGGAAATGCAAAAATAAAAAAGACCAGGAAAAAATATCTATTGTACAACAACATTAAACTCAATTTCGATATCGGTTTCACCTCCGGCATTTGTAATGACGCCATTCGCAACGCCGCTTGCATTTTTATCGGGCAGATGCCGTAAAATAATTTTAATCTTTCCGGTTCCGGCAATCCCTGTTGTTAAAATCGTTTTTAGGCCTACCGGTTTTCCGTTCAAATCGGAATCGTCGTATTTAACCGAAATGTTATTAGTTGAAGTAAAAAAGAACTGGTGTTCATTTCCTTCATTTTCAACCTCTTCGGTAATATCCTCAACTGGCATTTCGGCTTCGTTCAGTAACTCAAGCGTGCCCGAATAAATGGTTTCCGGTTTCAAAGGGCCGGTTGTAATTACCGGCGGATTACCGCCATCGCCATCCAAATCCCTGAACAGAAAAACAACAGAGTTTCCATCAGGTTGTGGTTTTAACGTGTATTTAACCGTTGTAATTAATTCTCCTTCGTTTGGAATTTCGGGATCACCTTTTTCGCACGATAAAAAAGCTAAAGCCCCGGCAAGTAAAATAAATAAAAATCTAATAGTTTTCATCCGTAAAATTTTAAATTTGCGCAACAGTGTTGCAAATGTAATTCATTTTTTATTAACGCAACAGTGTTGCAAATTAAATTTGACACGAATGATAAAATCATTAAATAAAAATCAGATAAAAGAGCTGATTGATAACTCCGATATTGCATTGTCACATCAGGAAATCAGTAAAAGGCTTGAACGACAGTGCGACAGGGTTACTATTTATCGCGCATTGGATAAATTAATGGAAGAAGGATTTATACACCGGATTGTTGATGTGGATGGTGTGTCGAAATTTGCAGCTTGTCATGGTTGCACCAAAAACCATCATCATCAGCATGTTCACTTTAGTTGTTCAGTTTGTTCCTCGGTAACCTGCCTCGAAGAAATTGAGCCGGATTTTTCGCTGCCTGAAGGTTATCAGGTGCAGGAAATGAATATTACTTTAAGCGGGGTATGCCCCGTTTGCTCGGCTTAAAATTAAAGTATGAAAGATTATCTTCAGCAAGCTTTAAAAATATCAGATTTCAAAATTACATGAAAGAACTTTTAATCAAAGCATTGCACGAAGCAGGCTATATTTTGCTCGGTTACAGCGGCAAAATAAGCGAATACACCATCAAAGAAAGCCAGAGCAGCATCGTTACAAAAGCAGATATCGAGTCGGAGAAAAAAATCATCGATATCATTTTGGAAAAATTTCCTGAACATAACACCCTTGGCGAAGAAACCGGTTTTCAAAACCGAAGCTCAGAATTTACCTGGGTGATTGATCCGCTTGACGGAACTTCGAATTTTGCTGCCGGAATTCCGTGGTTTGGCGTAATAATTTGTGTATTGAAGAACTCAATTCCTGTGATGGCCGGATGTTTTCTGCCGGTTCAAAACGAAATATATTTTGCCGAAAAAGGGAAAGGCGCCACCCGAAACGGAGAAAAAATTAAAGTTTCAAGTGAAACAGAACTTAAAAATATACTGGCTGCCTATTCACTCGATTATTCCGATGAACCTGGCAAAACTGAACGCGAAGCAAAATTGATTCAGCAAGTGGTTTCAAGTATCCGAAATCTGCGTTCGACCAACAGCTTGATCGATTTTTGTTACACTGCCGATGGAAAACTGGGCGCCTGCATGAACCAAACCACAAAAATATGGGATATTGCCGCGCCGGGACTCATTATTGAAGAAGCCGGCGGGATAGTAACTGACTTTCAGGGAAATCCGTTTGATTTTAGTTTGAATGCAGGCAATTACGGACGAAACTTTACAATTATCGGTTCAAATAAAGTTCTTCATTCTGAGCTGATTAAAATTCTGAATAATGGCTTACAGTGAGTATCTGGCCGACGGTGTCCGCCATTCATTAAAAGAAAATAAAGCAGCTTTTGAAGAAAAGAAAATGTTTGGCGGACTTTGCTGGTTTGTTGAATTTATTTCCCTTTTGCAATATCAATCCCAATTCGCTGGCCTTTGTATGTGGCATCTTTAAAGGCTTTTAGAACCTCGGTTTCAAATCGTTTGTCGATTTCAAAAAACGAGAATCCCTTTAAAACTTCAATGCTGCCAATTTCAATATTTTTATTCGGGAGGTTTTGGTTTATCATATCAATGATGGTGCGTTTGCCAATACCATTCTTTTTGCCCATGTTAAAAAAGAACCTCGAAAATTCGTAATTTCCTCTTCCTCCCCTATCAGTTTTGACTGCGAAACTGTCGCGTCCGTCGCGATCCTTGCGCTTTCCACGATCGCCGCGTTCTCCCCTTTCCCTGCGTTCACCACGATCGCCCCTGTCTCCCCGGTCCTTTCTTTCGCCGCGGCCTGAAAAATCGCGTTCGTTGTGATGCGATTCGTCAACATTAATGTCTGGAGCATTTTCGTAATAGGTCAGAAAACGGTTAAATTCAACCGAAACAAAATGTTTGATGAGCTCTTCGCGATCGAGCCACGCCAGTTTTTTGTAAATAACCGGCATAAATTCGGCAATCTGCTCATTATTAACTTCAATATTCTCAACCTTGTCGATTAGGCTGAACAACTGTTTCTCGCAAATTTCCTTGCCCGAAGGAACTATTTTTTTTATAAATGGCTGGTTAACTGTGCGTTCAACCTGTTTCAGTTTTCCTTTTTCGCGAAGGTGGATCAATGTAACAGAAATACCTTTTTTACCGGCCCGCCCTGTTCTTCCGCTGCGGTGGATATATATTTCGGGATCATCGGGCAGGTTGTAATTGATTACATGGGTTAAATCGTTCACATCCAACCCGCGTGCGGCAACATCGGTTGCAACCAGCATATGCAGGTGCTTTCCACGGAAACGCTGCATCACAAAATCGCGCTGAGATTGAGAAAGGTCGCCATGCAAAGCATCGGCGTTATACCCGTCTTCCATTAGCTTATCGGCCACTTCCTTGGTTTCCATGCGGGTGCGGCAAAAAATTATCCCGTAAATATTCGGATTAATATCGGCAACCCGTTTTAGCGCAATATAGCGGTCTTTCGCGTGGACAACGTAGTAATGATGCTCAACATCCGCTGTACCTGTATTTTTCTTGCCAACCGAGATTTCGAAAATATTGCTCATATACTTTTTCGAAATCTGAACAATTTCCTGTGGCATAGTAGCCGAGAATAAAAGTGTTTGTTTTTCGGCAGGCGAAGTTTCAAGAATCGCATCTAAATCGTCTTTAAAACCCATCGAAAGCATTTCATCGGCTTCATCGAGCACAACCCAACGTATTTCGTTAACTTTCAGCTTTTTACGTTTAATTAAATCGAGCGTGCGGCCGGGTGTTCCCACCACAATCTGCGCACCGTTTTCAATATCGCTGATTTGCTTCCGGATATCGGAACCTCCATAAACAATTGCAATTTTAATTTTACCCAAATTTTTTGAGTAATTTTCAAGGTCGCTGCCAATTTGCATGGCCAATTCGCGTGTTGGACTTAAAATTAAAACCTGTACCGATTTTTTTTGCAAATCAATTTGTTGGATAATTGGCAGCCCAAAAGCGGCTGTTTTACCTGTTCCGGTTTGGGCAAGGGCTACCATATCGTGGTTGCTTTCCAGCAAAAACGGAATAACTTTCTCCTGAATAGGAGTGGGCTGCTCAAATCCTAAATCTTCAATCGCCGATTGAATTTCGGCACAGAGGCCCATTTCATTAAATAATATCATTAAAATTCTTATAAAAATTGGGCGCAAATGTACTCTTTTAAAATGAATTTCAGTTGTTTACGGTTTTTTCTTTTGTTTATTAATTTAAAATATCCTTTTCATTCAACAAAACTTATAATCTCACTTTTTCATTTTTAACAGCTTTTAAAATTTTATTCAACTCTATTCTGTTAAATTTGTTGTTACATCACAATTCTGGTCGGAATAAACGAATGTATGAATATTAAAAAGCCATTTAACATTAGCAGACTTTGTCGCCAATCAGTTGCATTGATATTTATGATCATATTAATTAATTTCTTTTCCAAGGCACAGGAGACCGATTCAATCAAACCTATTGGCAAAAATGCGGAAGAAATTCTCAAACATATAAATTTAAATTCCGAAGGGTTTAACTTTTGGAAAGACAATTTCTCGGGGCATTGGGCAGGTATCGATATTGGTTTTAATACTTTCCTGAACCCTGATTATTCTGGTTACGATTCCAAATTTATGAAAAACGATATTTTGCATTCAAATTCTTTTCATCTGAACCTGATTCAGCAAAGTATCGGATTGCAACGCAACCGGAATAATTTTGGTTTGGTTACAGGAATTGGTGTTTTATTACAGGACTATCGGCTTGATGACACCATAACAATTGTTAGAACCGGGGATGATCAAATAATGCCCAAATCATTTCATTACAGTAATAATCAAAAGTCTAAGCTATTTCTATTTTCTGTTACTGTGCCAGTACTTGCAGAAATTCAGATTCCTGTTAATAATTACAGAAACCGGTTTTACTTTTCGTCGGGCATATATTTTAGTTACCGGATTGGCAGCTACACCAAAATTAAATACAAAGTAGAACACAATCAGAAATTAAAAATAAACGATAACTATTCGTTGCAGGATTTCAGGTACGGTATTATGGCCCGAACCGGTTACCGGTGGATTAACTTTTTTGCCATGTTCGAACTGACGCCATTTTTTCAGGAAGAAAAGGGGCCTGAACTAACCCAGCTTATTTTTGGAGTAACCCTTCTGCAGTTTTAATGCCATTATCAAAATTAAATAACCACACTTTTATGAAACCATATATTTTGGAACAAACCAACTGGAAACAGGTAAAAAACGAAAAATACGACGTTGCAATTTTGCCCTGGGGAGCAACTGAACCACACAATTACCATTTGCCCTACGGGACAGATTCGCTGGAAACGGCTAAAATTGCAGAAGAAGCAGCAGAAAAAGCATGGAAAAAAGGGGCAAAAATAATGGTGCTTCCAACCATTCCGCTGGGTGTTCAAAACCCGGGGCAAATCGATTTGCCGTTTTGTTTGCACACCAAACCTTCAACACAAACACTCATATTTCAAGATATTGTTGAAGCGCTTTACAAACAGAAAATCAGAAAACTGGTACTATTGAATGGGCACGGAGGTAATGATTTTAAACCAATGGTTCGCGAAATACAACCCCAGTTTCCTGAAATGCTGATAAGTTTGGTTGAGTGGTTCAAAATATACGACCTTTCGGAATATTTTGAAGAAGACGGCGACCACGCAGGAGAAATGGAAACCAGCGTAATAATGCACTACTACCCGCATTTGGTTTTACCGTTGGAAGAAGCTGGCGATGGTAATTCAAAATCTTCGAAACTGAAAGGTGTTTTAAATAAAACTGCCTGGATACCTCGGCAATGGAACAAGGTTTCATCTGATACAGGAGTTGGAAATCCCCAAAAAGCCACAGCCGAAAAAGGGAAAAAATACCTTGAAGATGTTACTTCAAGTATCGCTGATTTTTTAGTTGAAATGGCGGAGTGTAATTTTGAGGATTTGTATAAGTGATTTTATCCTGTTGAAAGTCATTTTCCTCCTTTTTAAAAATTTGTTTATTTGATGGATAAATTAAAACTTCGAAAGATGAAACTACTATTGATTAGCAATTCTACCATGCCAGGCGAACTTTATCTGGATTATCCGAAGCATGAAATAAAAAAATTCCTTGGGGAAATACCGGTTACTGCTGTATTTATTCCTTATGCTGCAGTTACCTTTTCATTCGATGCTTATTGTGAAAAAGTGGAGGAACGGTTCTCCGAAATTGGTCATCATGTTGTTGGTATTCACACTTTTCCAGACCCGGTTAAAGCCATTTACAATGCAGAAGCCATTGTGGTTGGCGGAGGAAATACATGGCAACTGGCAAGAATGATGCATGACAATAAAATAATGAACCCTATCAGGGAAAGAGCATTTAATAACGTTCCTTACATAGGATGGAGCGCCGGGGCAAATGTTGCATGCCCAACTCTCAGAACAACCAACGATATGCCGATTATCGATCCTTTGGGTTTCGATTGTATAGGACTTGTGCCTTTTCAGGTTAATCCACATTATTTGGATGCAAATCCGGCAGGCCACGGAGGAGAAACCCGAGAACAGCGCATAGAAGAATTTCTGGAAATCAACCCAAATATTTATGTTACCGGGCTTCGGGAAGGTACAATGTTCAAACTTGATAACAAAAATCTGACATTAATCGGTGAGCGTAGCTGTCGTATTTTTAAAAAAGGAAAAACTCCGGTTGAACTTTCGGCAAAAGATGACTTTAGTTTTCTTTTATGACATGTTATTTCGTTTTCCAGATCGATTTCATTTCATAAACAATCAACTTATCAACTCCTAATTCGCCGCCATTGGTGTAGATTACCAAATCTTCAGCTCCTTCAGCGGGTGTGAAACAATTGGAAATAACGGCCTGGCCTCCGTTCAGAAAAATTTCAACCGATGACCGGTCAAGTAGAATTTCAAATGAAATTTTATTACCGATTGGAACAACCGGAATGGTTGTATTTAAAACAGTAAGTGTTCCCCGCTTAACATTATACAGAATTTCGGTTCCTGGTGTTTTTTTACCGTGCCTGACGATAAAGCCAAAATTATCGGAAGTTTTTAAGTCCAAATCAGCAATAATATGAAAACAATCGCCTTTAACACTTTTTGTTATATTTTCGTTGATTCCCGGTATTAAAATCTTATTCTCCCAACTTTGATTTTTTCCGTGTAATTTTTCGATTTCTTTAATCGGGTTGCGAACCAACTTATATCCAAAACTAAACTTTGTTAACGAAATTTCGCAAGGAAACGACATCTGGCCGTTGAACGGCATCTCCGGAAATTCTCCTCCTCTCATCCAGGCAATCTGGATGGTCCGTCCATCAGCCTTTGGTATATTGCTCCAGGTTTGGGGGGCATAATAATTATTTCCAAAATCACTTTTTATTTTAGCCGATTCAGCAGTGAAAGTTTCTCCATCAAAATCGCCAATTAAATAGCTTCCATCCCCATCGAAAAGAACCCATTTAAACTCGCCGGGACGATTGGAGACCTGTAATTTTACCAAATCCGGACATTCATAAAATCCATGAATATGGCTTTCCCATTGCCAGTCAACCAGGTTTTCAGAAGTATAAAACGAAATTCCCTTCGATTTTTCATCCTCAGAACTTTTCCGGTACAAAACCATAACCCACTTTTTTGTTTCATCATGCCAAATTACTTTTGGGTCGCGGGCATCGTCTTTTTCATCAAAAGGAATAATCGGGTTCCCAATGAATTTTTCCCAGGTTCTTCCCTTATCTGTACTGTATGCTATTCGTTGTCCGCATTTTTGACTGGTATAAAAAGCAACTAATGTCTTACTATCACCATTTTGCTTGCCCAGAATATTGTTTTCATCAACAATGGCTGAACCCGAAAATACTGTGCAAAACTCCTTATCTTCTGAATATTCATCTGGGTAAAGAGCCACAGGCAAATGCTCCCAGCGGATCAAATCTTTGCTAACCGCATGCCCCCAATGCATATATCCCCATTCCGTGCCTTTTGGATTATACTGATAAAACATATGATATTCACCATCGTAAAAAACCAATCCGTTTGGATCATTATGCCAGTTTTTTTCGGGAGTAAAATGAAACTGTGGCCGGTACAGTTCGTTGTAAAATTCTTTCGACTGAGAAAATGAAGAATGATTAAAAATCAATAAAACAGCCAGAAAGGTTGTTGATAAAAATCTCATAATTTTCTATAAAGTATTTTTTTTGTGACTAAACTAAAAAAAAGCTTGGAATAAAAAAATATTATTCATATATTTACACCTGCAAACCCATAAAATAAAAACTGTCATGAGACAGACGCTTTTGAATCTCTTAGTTTTGTAGTTTACAAAAAAGGATCAAAAGTATTTATAAAAAATGAAATTGACGCCGAGGGCTCAATTGCGATGCTTTGAAAAATGAAATAGGTTTTTACAAACCCACTGGTTGAAACAACTTTTACAAACCTATTCAACCACGTCAAAAACTTATTAAACGAAAGCAAATATACCGCCCTGGCGGCGTAAGTAATGTTCATTACTGTCTCATTGAGTTTGATTTAACGGTTTGATTTAACGCATTAAATCGAATTGAAATGAAAAGGACGCTTATTTCTATTCTGTGCTTTACAATTATTATTCATGCATCAGGGCAACAATTCTTAACAGAGGAAATCGCTGAAGCTCAAACTCCTGTAAACATTGGGCTGGAAGAAGTTAATAAATTGTTTACACCACCGGCGACATTTTCAAAAACCTTAAAATCGGGTGGTACAAAAACTGGTAACATATCAGTTACCTATCTAAATTTCCCGGAAGAGGCAAAAGTTGCGTTTGAATATGCTGTTTCTATATGGGAAAAAAGTGTTTTTTCGCCTGTTCAAATTAACATCCATGCCAACTGGAAGAATTTATCGGAGAACTTACTCGCAAATGGAAAACCATCTCTTTTCTATCGAAATTTTAAAGGTACACCTCAACCCAACATATTTTATCCGGTTGCATTGGTCGAAAAGATAACCGGAAAGGAATACAATAGTCCCACAGAGGCGGACATTACCTGTAACTTTAACAAATCGAAATCATGGTATTTTGGAACTAACGGAAAAACACCTACTAATCAATATGATTTTGTAACAGCGGTATTACATGAAATTGGGCATGGATTAGGAATTTCAGGATTCTTCACGTTCGAAAACGGAGTTGGCAAGTACAGCAACTCAAGCAATTCGCCAAGCGTTTATGACTATTTTGTTTTTAATACAAATCAGCAGCGGATTACGGACCAATCATTGTTCCCAAGTCCATCACTGGAACTTACGGAACAACTCACATCAAATTCATTGGTTTTTAATTATACAACTGATAATAATGTGATATCCGACGTTTCAGTTTATGCCCCAACATCATGGGTGAATGGAATTAGTATTTATCATCTGAAAAAAAGCAATTTTTCAACAGGTGTACCAAGCGAATTAATGAGTGCCCATGCTTATAAAGGAGAAGCTATTCACAACCCGGGCGAAAAAACACTTTATGTTTTATCTGAATTAGGCTGGACAGTGAATGCTCCTGAAAAAGAAGCAATAGCAGTAAATGGCAATAACAAAGAAAAACCGGCAATTGAAAGTGTGAATGTGTATCCAAATCCTTTCTCAGGGAATTTGACTTTTGATTTTGAAAAAATTAACTACCAGACATTAGTTGATATAACTATTACCGATTTAATGGGGAAAACAGTTTTCCGCCAAAAAATGAACGATATTAAATACAATCCCAAATTACAAGTTGACTTATCGATGATTAAATCAGGAATTTACATGGCCATTTTAACCGATTCAAATCAAAAAACCATATCTAAAAGAATTATAAAAAATTAAATTATGAAAACATTATTATTAATTGCTTTTGCAGCCGCAGTAATTGGTCTTATCATTTCCATGGTAATACTGTACAACTTGATTTTTAAAAATAGAAAACAGCTTATGTGTTAGTTTGATGATGATTGGTGATTAAACTCTTGTGTAAACACAGAGTACGTTGGTTAAAAAATGCTGAATTTATTTCAGCATTTTTTTATTTAATTCCACCGGCATTGTTGCAATACTGAACATTGTACAGTATAAGAATATTTTCCCTTCCAAAACAATTATCCTGCTAAATTTGTCATTTTAATCTATTGAAATCGGAACAGGTGAAAAAAATAATATTTCTGTTGGCTATTTACAGTTTAATCGATATTCGTTTTGTTAATGCTCAGAACGAAACCAAAATGAGAAAATTAAGAGTTCCCCATCCTGTATGTTATGCCTCTGAAAATGTGGAAAAATCATATATTCCTCCTCCCAGGGAGTTTCTGTTAAAATCGAATGCTGAGAAAAAATCAAACATTGTTGTTAGTTACAGTTTGTTCCCGGCAAATGCAAAAGAAGCATTTGAATACGCGGTAAGTATTTGGGAGCATATTATTGAATCAGATATACCAATTTATGTTGAAGCCAGATGGCGTACAATGGATAATAATATTTTGGGAAGTGCAGGCCCATCAGACTATTACGCCAATTTTGAATATGCACCCCGAAAAAATCGTTTTTATCCAATTTCAGTTGCCGAAAAAATAACAAAATCTGAAATTTCAGGCCCCGGATCACCTGATATTGTCGCAACGTTTAACAAAGAAACCAAATGGTATTTTGGTACTGACGGCAAAACCCCTGAACTGCTTTACGATTTTGTAACCGTTGTTTTACACGAAATTGGCCATGGCCTCGGTTTTACCGGCTTCTTTTTTGTGACTGGCAATGTTGGCGGCTACGGAAATGACAATGCAGGAGATGCCGCAGCTTTTGATATAATGGTTATAAACGATAAAAATGAACAGTTAACCGACAAAAATATTTTTAATATGCCCTCCACAGGCCTATACAACGCTTTTGTTTCCAATCAATTGTTCTCCAACAGCCAGGCAGCAATCGCCGGTAATACAGGAAATAAAGCCCGATTATACGCTCCTTCAATATGGAACGATGGTTCAAGCATTTATCATTTAAACGAATCAACATATCCATCCAATACCGAAAATTCGCTGATGACCCATGCCATTGGGAAAGGCGAAGCAGTACACAATCCGGGGCCAATAACAAGGGGAATACTCGCTGATATTGGTTGGAAACACATGAAAATCAAACTCGATAAACCCAAAGATATTGAAGAAAAAAAACCAATTTCTTTCATTCTATCCATTGAAAGTGATACTGAAACGGATTCAAATGCGGTTATTCTCCACTTTTCACCCGACGGTTTTAAGAGTAAAAAGGACTCGTTAAAATTGGTATCAAACCCAACTAAAGGACAGTTTTCAACAACCTTAAACCCCACTATAGATTCGGGCAAAATTGATTATTACATTGTTGCCAGGGACAAAATGGCGCGTGCTTTTTCAGTACCCACAGAAGCCCCTTCAGAATTATATTCGGTAAAAATCGGGCCCGATAATGAGCCTCCAGTAATCAGTCACAAACCAATACCGTATTTTGTTTCAAATAAAAATGACATCGTAATTTCCACAATTGCCGATGATAATCTTGGATTAGATTCAGTTTATGTAGAATTTTCAATTAACGATATCCAGCAACAATCATTTGATTTAAAACTTGATTCGAATACCATTTATTCCGGATTTTTTAAACCCGGTTTTAACCTTCTAAATGATGGAGACATAATAAAATACCGGATTTA
The DNA here is from genome assembly GCA_009773765.1 of Prolixibacteraceae bacterium. Classification (GTDB taxonomy): domain Bacteria; phylum Bacteroidota; class Bacteroidia; order Bacteroidales; family Prolixibacteraceae; genus Draconibacterium. The sequence goes on from WTWZ01000003.1 coordinate 118,578, forward strand.
TGCCATTGATTCGTCGAAAGTAAAAAACAAAACAGTAAGCCCGGTTAATAATTATTACAGTTTCAGGATTGAAAAAATATTTGAGCCGATTGACGGTTATTATAATGATTTCAACATTTCATCAAAAGATTTTATCATCTCCGACTTTGATATTTATACCGAAAAGGGATTTGAAAACGGATCCCTTCACAGCCCTCATCCTTACCGTAGCCCCAATAAAAACAATACAACCTTTAATTTTACCACTTTGCTTAAATATCCTGTTATTCTGAAGGAAAGCGGAACAATGAGTTTTGATGAAATAGTGCTTGTAGAACCTGGTGAAAATCTCTCGAAATTTGGAGACGATGATTTTTGGGATTATGTAATTGTTGAAGGAAGTAAGGATAACGGGAAAACCTGGCTCCCACTGGCTAATGGTTATGACTCGGGGGCCAATGCAACATGGAAAATAAATTACAATAAGAATTTGGTAAATCAGGTTTCAACCACCGTGGGAATCCCTGAATGGTATGTAAACCGCGAAATAAAGCTACTCGAAAACGGTAACTTTAAAGCTAACGATACCATTTTAATACAATTCAGGTTATTTTCCGATCCGTATGCAAACGGCTGGGGCTGGACTATAGATAATTTACGCATTCAAACACCCGTTTCATCACAGGCATTGGTGTTATCTCCCGGAAATATTTTGGTTTATCCCAATCCATTCAGCAATGTTTTAAATGTTAATGTACAGGCTAAGAACAATATTGATGAATTAACCCTTGAAATATTCAGCCTATACGGACAAAAGGTAGCATCGGCTCAAAAGAAAAACTTTTTTGGTGAAATTAAGTTTGAGGTTAATTTAAGCCATCTTTCCATCGGTATGTATTTGTTAATTATCAGGGAAAACGGCAAACAGGTTTTTTCAAAAAAAATAATCAGAAATTGAAGAGGGGTATTTAAACAATTCAAAGCAAATTCTAACGAAATGAATCAATTTCAAAATATATCTCTATATTTGCCGTCATAATAATTAAAAATGAAATCAAATTTTAACAATTCCTATTTTTACTTTTATTATGGTTCAAAAACCGGGATCAAAGAGTAGGGTATTGTTGTTATCGAAAATATTTTACCAAAAGGTCTCGAAAAAATCGGGGCCTTTTTTTTATGTAGCAAACAAATGAATATAACAATTATTGGACTAGGGTTAATTGGCGGTTCGCTGGCTATTGATTTACGAAAAAACAAATTTGCCACCGAGTTAATTGGTGTTGATTCCAGTGATGAAAATGCCGGACAGGCGTTGAAAATTGGATTGGTTGATCGCATTGAAAACCTGGAAGATGCGGTAAAAAATGCCGACATTGTTATTATTGCCATTCCGGTTGACAAGGAAGTAACTGTGCTTCCCAGGGTACTCGATTTAGTTAACAGCACTACAACTGTCACCGATATGAGTTCAACCAAAAGGGTAATCATTGAGTCGGTCAAAAATCATCCGTCCCGAAAAAACTTTGTTCCGGCCCACCCCATGTCGGGCACCGAAAATTCAGGGCCAAACGCCGCGCTCGAAGGCCTTTTCAAAGGTAAAATAACCATATTGTGCGATCAGTCCGACTCCGGCCCACAACACCTGGCGTTAATTGAAAAAATGTTTCAAACCCTGGGAATGAGTATTGCCTATATGTCTGCCGACGAACAGGACCACAGCACAGCTTTTGTTTCGCATCTTCCCCATGCCGCGGCATACGCTCTTGCAAATGCCGTACAATCAAAAGAAGACCGAAATATTATTTTCGATTTGGCAAGCGGCGGATTTAATTCCACAGTGCGTTTGGCAAAAAGTTCGGGTACAATGTGGCACCCGATTTTTCAACAAAACCGCAATTACGTTGTTGAATCGCTGGACGTTTACATCAAACATTTGCAGGAATTTCGTGATTGTCTGCAAAACGGGGAAGACGACAAACTTCACGATTTAATTGTAAATGCAAATAAAATAAGGGGAATCCTCGAAGGTGAAAATCCCCATCTCATAAAAAATGAAGAAAAATTTGTGAAACTTTATACCAAAAAAACATGACATTAAAATTAGATATTAATCCGATAAAAATATGGTTGCCAAAATTGGACAACCCTCTGTTAATTTCAGGCCCTTGCAGCCTTGAAACGGAAAAACAGGCTCTCGATACTGCCAGATTACTGGCTAAAGACAAACGGGTATTTGTTTATCGCGGTGGAGTTTGGAAACCCCGGACCCGCCCCGGAATGTTTGAAGGTGTTGGATCGGTAGGTTTAAAATGGCTTCAATTGGTGAAACAGGAAACCGGGTTCCCGGTAGGTACTGAAGTTGCCAATGCCCAACATACCGAAGAAGCCTTGAAAGCCGGATTAGACGTGATTTGGATTGGCGCTCGCTCCACGGCCAGCCCGTTTGTGGTTCAGGAAATTGCTGATGTAGTGAAAGGCAGTAACGCTGTTGTAATGGTAAAAAATCCGGTAAATCCCGATGTGCAGTTGTGGATGGGTGCCATTGAAAGGGTTTATCAGGCAGGCATTAAAAATATTGTTGCCATTCATCGTGGATTTACCCCTTTCAGGGAAACCAAATACCGGAATTATCCCAACTGGCAAACTGTTATTGAACTGCGAAGGTTGATGCCAAACCTGCCAATTATATGCGACCCAAGCCACATTGCCGGTAAACGCGAATACCTGTTCGAAATTTCACAAAAAGCTTTCGATATGGGCCTGGAGGGTTTGATGATAGAATCCCACATCGACCCGTCATGTGCGTTAAGTGATGCAGCGCAGCAACTTACGCCCGCCGATTTGGCCAAATTACTCGACCGGCTTATAATCAGGCACGAAAGTGCAAACAACCCTGAATTTGAAAACCAATTGGATGTTTTGCGAAACCGTATCGATGCTATTGATGTTGAATTGCTCGAAACACTATCGTCGAGGATGGAAATTGTAAAAGAAATTGGACGTTACAAAAAAGAGAACAATGTAACCGCTTTACAAATCAACCGTTGGGCGCAGTTAATGGACGACAGGGTCAACCTGGGCAAAAAACTGGATTTAAACGATACTTTTGTGAAGATCCTTTTCCAGTTGATTCATGAAGATTCAGTGCGGATGCAAACCGAAATAATGGACGAAGGGTAAAAATACCCGAAATATAAAATCTGCAAGCTTTGAAGGTGATTTATCCGGGGTTTTTTATTTGTCGGCTTTTATTTCAGAAAGCAACTTTCTCATCCCCTTTTTAATCGCTGTCTCAATTTGGCTATATTCCGAAATAGCCTTACCTGTATAAATAAAAAAAACAGCCACCTGTTTCTCTCCAATTTCATCGAAGAAGTCCGATTTATTTAACCGGTAAGCTTCCCGCATCCTGCGTTTAATCAAATTTCGCTGAACTGCCCTTTTAAAGTTTTTTTTCGACGCGGTAAATGCAGCCTGAACCAGATAACCGGAAGGAAGTTTGGTTTCGAGATAAACTATTTTTACCGGGAACACAAAAACTGATTTGCCCTGCACAAATAATTTGTCTATTATCTTTTTACTACAAAGCCGTTCAGCTTTTTGAAAAGAAAAATTCAATTTTTCCCTGTCAGTATTTCCAGATATATTATCCATCCTGAATCAAAAAAGGCTACCCGCCAAATGGTGGACAGCCTTTCAAAATTATATATATTTCCGATTAAGTTTTATTATTCTTTTTAATAAACTGTTCCAGCGCCATTGTCATCGAAGGTGCCTGTGACGTCGGTGCCTCAATATCCAGCCTTAACCCTGCATCGCGGACCGCTTTGGCAGTCGTTGGCCCAAAACAGGCAATTTTTATATCGTTCTGCACAAAATTGGGAAAATTCTGAAACAGCGATTTTATCCCTGACGGACTGAAAAAAACAAGGATGTCGTAATTTATTTCTTTCAAATCGGATAAATTACTGCATACGGTGCGGTAAAGAATAGCTTTTGTGTATTTGTACCCCTCGGCTTCAAGCAATTCCGGAATTTCCTGTTTGTGAATATCTGAAAGCGGAACCAAAAAATTTTCTTCCTTATGCTTTTTCATTACGCTAATCAGATCAGAGAACCTTCCGTCGCCGTAAAAAATTTTACGTTTACGGTAAACAATGTATTTCTGCAGGTAGAAAGCGGTTGCTTCAGAGATACAAAAATATTTCATCGTATCGGGAATGGCCAAACGCAATTCCTGGCTTATCCTGAAAAAATGATCGATGGCCGTTCTGCTTGTAAAAATGACAGCAGTGTAATCGAGAATGTAAATACGCGAATTACGGAACTCTTTAGCCGGGACTCCTTCAACCTGAATAAAAGGCCGGAAATCAATTTTCAAACCATATTTTTCAGCCAGCTCAAAATACGGTGACTTTGCCGTGTTTGGATCCGGCTGCGAAACGATGATGCTCTTAACTTTCAAAATATCCTGTTTTTAGTGAACCTTATCCCTTTCTTAACCAACTGCTATTTTATAAATCAAAAGCAAGGGTAAAAATTCTATGGTGCAAAGGTATAAAAAGAGATAAAATATTGGAAACTGTTTTTTTAATAAAATTGATACACCGCGTTTTAGTAACATGATGTAAAAAGCCAAAGTGGTGAAAACTCCCAAAACAACGGCAATTAAAGGGTTTTCAGAAGGAAAGTAGGCAATTAAAGCGACTATCGGAAACAAAATAATTCCAGCCCCCCGGTGAAAATTATCCATATTAAACAGAAATTCAGCAGTGTCGGAAGTGTCAATAAAGATTGAACCAAGCGCGTGATAAGCCAGTTTTTTAGCCAAAAAATAAACAACTACAACTGCAAAGGTTTTCCCAAAAACAGAGATATTATAAAATGAATTGGTTTCTGATGCCAAAACAATCATTTGAAAAACAAAAATTGAAAAAATAAAGTAAAATAACACTTCCAACCTAAAAGCCCCATGTAGAATAGAATAGTTTTTCTCGCGAAACATACGAAATGCAGTAGGGTAATTGATAAGTGACTGGAACAATGATCTGATGTATTTCGAAAAACCAGCACTTACACTGGCTAAAATCACAAAAGCCAGAAACAGCATAATGGTAAGCCAGTCTGTACCGGGAGTTGTGATTTCGCGGGGGGTAATTCTAAGCCCTTTCCACGAAATGCGTTCAAGGTAAGTTGAATCGGGCAGGTAGCGCAAATCTCCAACGAAAATTTTTTCCTCCAACTCAACTTCCCAAAAGCGAAATGCAGTATCCGTTGGAACAAGTAACGCTGAATCTGTCTGAACCATTGACGGACCGGAATAAAATGCGGTGTCAGGAATTCCAACAGGGTTGACATTGTTCAACGTATTATGCCCGGGATGATTAGGCTGATTAGCTGTATATGTGTTAAAATTCTCCATTCGCTGTATTTCGGGGGCAAAGATATTAAATGTGTATGGATTGTTGTTTTCAGTTACATAGTGCTTGTTCACAAAATTTTCAGAATATAACGGTAATCAAATTCCTGATGGTTTTTTATGTGGGCCTGGCACCGGAGCAATCAACTGTCCGGGCAGTTGTTCCTTTCATATTTTTCCATTAAACCCATTAAAAGATACATCTCTTTCTCTTCTCTTTCATTTTTTGGGCCGGAGCAAATTTCCAGGAAACGTTTTAAACCTTGCTGATAATCTTCTTCTGTTTCAATTTCGTAAATCATAAATTAATGTGCATCGAGCCAATTTGAGGCTGCATTCATTTCAACTGTTAGCTGTACACCAATTTTAACAGCGCCCTCCATTTCAGTTTTAACGATTTGCATAACCTGCTCCAACTCGCTTTTCACCACATCAAAATTCAATTCATCGTGTACCTGAAGTACCATTTTCGATTTCAGTTTCAATGTTTCAAATTGCCGGTAAATATTAATCATCGCAATTTTAATAATATCGGCTGCCGAGCCCTGAATTGGAGCATTTATCGCATTTCGTTCCGCCATTCCGCGCACAACGGCGTTGGCTGAATTGATGTCGGATAAATAACGTTTTCGGCCTTTAATTGTTTGAATAAACCCCTGATTTCTTGCAAGTTCAATCTGTTTGTCCATAAATTGCCTGATTTTTGGGAAATTCCGGAAATATCCGTCAATCAACTCTTTGGCTTCTGAACGCGGAATATTTAACCGCTGCGACAGCCCAAATGCCGAAATTCCATAAATAATCCCGAAGTTGGCGGTTTTCGCTTTCCGGCGCATTTCGCCACTAACTTCTTCTTCGGGAATCTGGTAAATTTTAGCTGCGGTTATCGCGTGGATGTCTTTGCCTTCGTTAAAAGCTTTCAGCATTTCCTCATCTTGGCTCAGCGCCGCCATAATCCGCAACTCGATTTGCGAATAGTCGGCCGATAAAAAAGTATGGTTTTCGTCAGTCGGAATAAATGCTTTACGTATTTCGCGACCGTTTTCTGAACGAATCGGAATATTCTGAAGATTCGGGTTTACCGAACTTAACCTTCCCGTTGCTGCAATCGCCTGATTGTATGAAGTATGAATCTTACCGGTTTTTCTATCGACCAACAACGGGAGTGCCTCAACATAAGTTGAAAGCAACTTTTTCAATCCCCTGAAATCGAGTATTTTCTGAACTATCGGGTGTTTGTGAACCAACTGAACCAAGGTTTCTTCGGCAGTTGAATACTGTTTGGTCTTTGTTTTTTTTGCGTCTGAGTCAATTTTCAGTTTTTCAAAAAGAATTATTCCGAGCTGTTGAGGAGACGAAACATTGAAAGATGTGCCTGCAAGTTCGATGATCTCTTTTTCGAGTTGAATTATTTGTTCGAGCAAAACTTTTGCAAAAAGGTTTAGCTCGTCGGAATTGATTTTTACACCGGCATTTTCCATGTGTGCAAGCACTGGAATCAAATGCATTTCCATGGTTTCAAACAACTCGCGGACACCGGATTTTTCCAAATCAGGATCGATTTTCTGTTTTAATTGGAAAGTCAGGTCGGCATCCTCGCATGAATAATCGCGCAATTTTTCGGGCGAAACCGAACGCATGGTTATCTGGTTTTTGCCCTTTTTCCCGATTAAATCGTAGGTCGGGATTTTTTTGTAGTTGAGGTAAATATCGCACAGAAAATCGAGGTTGTGCTTTAAATCGGGCTGAATAAGATAATGCGCAATCATTGTATCGTACAATTTGCCTTTTATTTCGATGCCGTAATTGCTCAGCATCAGCATATCGAACTTGATGTTTTGCCCGATTTTGGTAATGTTTTCGTCGGCAAATATTTCGCGAAACTCATCGATTACTTTTTGTGCTTCCTGCTGATTTTTGGGTATTGTTACGCAATATGCCTCGTGTTTTCTGAATGCAAACGACATACAAACAATATCCGACGATTGCGTGTCAAGGCCGGTGGTTTCGGTATCGAAACAAAACTCGTCCTGCACCGACAGTTCAGCACGCAGACTTGCGCGCTGAATTTCGTTTTCAATTAAATAATACTGATGAGGAATTGTTTCAATGGTTTCCATCTTTTTCCCGATTTGTTCCATTTCGGGAGAACCCATATCAAACAAAGTTCCCTGGAAATTCATTTCCGCCTGAACCGGGGCTTCTTTTAACTTTAACCGTTGAATCAGTGTCCTGAATTCCAGTTCTTCAAAAAGCGAAATTAGCGCCTCTTTGTTAACCTCGTCGCGGGTGAGGTTTTTAGTATTGAATTCGATGGGAACATCCAAAATGATGGTTGCCAGATGTCTTGAAAGTCTCACCTGTTTCTCAAATTCAATTAAATTATCTTTTTGCTTGCCTTTTAGCTTATCGATATTTTGGTAAATACCGTCGATGCTGCCGAAATCGGCAATCAGTTTTTCTGCGGTTTTCGGGCCAATTCCAGGGCAACCCGGAATATTATCGGCGGCGTCGCCCATCAATCCCAGAATATCAATTACCTGGCCGGATGTTTTAATCCCGAAATTTTCCTGCACTTCCTTTAATCCCCAAACTTCGGCATCATCGCCACCTTTCCCGGGTTTGTACATAAAAATATTATCCGAAACCAGTTGCGCGTAATCTTTGTCGGGAGTCATCATATAAGTGGTAAATCCCTGTTTTTCTGCTTCTTTGGCCAGGGTGCCTATTACATCGTCGGCTTCAAAACCTGCCAATTCGATAATTGGAATATTAAATCCTTCAATAATTTTGCGGATGTACGGAATTGATTTTCTGAGATCTTCGGGCATTGCTTCGCGGTTAGCTTTATATTCCGGAAATATTTCATGTCGAAAAGTCGGCGCCGAAACATCGAAAACAACACCGATATAATCGGGTTTTTCTTTCTCCAAAACCTGTACAATTGAATTTGTAACACCCAGCATTGCCGAGGTATTTACTCCTTTCGAATTAAACCGGGGGTTTCGGATAAAGGCAAAATAACTGCGGTAAATCAACGCGTACGCGTCAAGAAGAAAGAGTTTTTGATTATTATTTTCAGACATGATATAATTCTTTTACTGATTATCGGATGCAAACCATTCTGCAAACGAAGTTTCGGTTTCGTACAATCTGATGCTAAATAAATTAACACCGGCAGGCAAATGTTGTTGAAGCATTTCGGAAATATAAATTGCAATGTTCTCAGATGTGGGCTGAAAATCAACAATGAATATACGTTCGTTTATTTGTTTGAGCAACTCAAGTTGTTGATGGGAAACCATCATGTTTACCATCAGCGCATGGTCGAAACGATTAATGATTTGTGTTTTTACAATGTTTTTGAGTTCGCTGAAATCGAGAACCATCCCGTCTTTTGGGTGGCCCGGCTCGTTTAGTGGTTCGCCGGAAATTGTAACCTCCAGATTGTAGGAATGACCGTGAATATTACGGCACAGCCCGTCGTATTCATACAATGTATGCGCCATTTCGAAATGAAACCGTTTTGTGATCCTTATTTTTGGCATGATTTAAAAATATATCTGAGTTTGCAAAATTACCTGCCCTTTTGAGCTTGTCCACAGTTGCTGTTCTTCAACTTCGGTGTAAATTGGCCGCGATGAGTATTGCAAAGTCCATTTCAGGTTGTGCCCGTACATCAGCCAGTTAATTCCGGCATCGAACTGAAAAGAGGCTTCATCAAGCGCTTCAAATTTTTTAAAAGTAACTGCGCCAAAAGGCTGGAACCGGTTTTTCAATCCGTTGCCTGGCAACAGGTATCCCAGTTCTGCACGAACAATGTGGCCGGTTCCAACTTCCCACTCCGCATTTCCCGGGCCCTGCGGCAATGCCTGCGCATAATCCATTTTTGAAACATTCATTTTACCCATTGAGCGGAGGTAGCTGGGGCCAAAAAAATTGTAGTAATAACCTAAATACGAAGTTATTGCGCCCTTATTTTTTGTGGGCATATCTAAAAAAACATCCATGGCAACCAAAAAAATATCGCTGATTTGAGAGGGATAATAACCGGCAAAGTTGGGAAGTAAATGCTCGTTTCCGGTTGATATGAGCCAGTCGGCAAGAAACGGGTCAACGGTTGATAAATCTTTTTCAGCCTCAACCAGCATTGCCTCGGGATGATAATAAAACCCGGCGCCTACATTCAGCATCCGGGCGCGGCCCAGGTTATTCATGGTCATGTAGGGGAACAGTATGTTTTCCTTATCAAAAAACTGCCATTCAAAATAGCCTTTCAGCGCAAAGTTCTCGTTAATCCTTTCGGTGGTTATGGGTGAGGAAACCGAATCAATTCCATATTCAAAAGGTTTTACCACCGAAACACGGTAGTGTAGTTTATCTAAAGTACCTTTTGCATAAATTCCCAGTTGCCGCCCGTTCCTATCGAATGTTCCACCAACAGGATAAGCAAACCCGGGATTATCGACCACCAGAAATTCGGGAAGTTTATTGTTTGAATAACGTGAAATACCATTCCAGGTATTCAATCCAAAACCAAGGTGTAGCTTGTCTTTCACGAAGATAAATTCGGTTTCGGCATTGTAAAGTTGAATTGATGGGCTTTGCTTGGTTTGGTATGAAATGTTATCGGCGCCAATTTGGGTGTAAATAAAAACCCTGTCCATAAGGGAAGTATAAAAAATGAGCCTGCTGCGCCGGATACCCAAATCGATGTCGGCGTATTGCTCCACACCGTTATAATCGGGATTGTTCCAGATGTAACGGGTCCAGATTTGGTTCACCATTAACATTCCGGCATACGAACTTTTGTCATCGGATAAGTACCACCTTAGATTTGGCATTTTTACATCGTCCTGCGCAACTGCAATTAAGATGTTAATCAGTAACAGAAAAGTAACGAGAAGTTTCAGAAACCGGCGCATAAACTGGATTGTCTTACAGATAAAAATATTTGCGTTGGCTAAATTAGTTTAAAAAAAATTCGGGATTGTTCTTTGCTCCCCTTTCTTGCCCTCTTTTTTTCTTCGCGATAATTTTTTTGTTTTCCTTTCATTTTAAAATGGTGTTTTTTAAATCTCAACCACCTTATATTTTCGCACAAATTCTGGATCTATTTCCACGCCCAATCCAGGGCCGGTGGGCACTTTAACCATTCCGTTTTCACTTCGGAGGGGAGATGTTTTACATTCAAACTTAATATCGGTTTTAAATCCTTTAAACTCATTATATTGGAGTGCATTTGGCAGCGCCGAAACAAAGTGCACCATGTACAAAAAACCCAAATCTCCTCCCGACATGTGTGGCGTGCATTTTTTCCCCAGTGCATTTGCCATCAGCGCCACTTTCATCGAGCGGATCATTCCCCCAAAATAGTTGGTATCGGGTTGAACGATTTCAACTCCGTCGTTGGCAATCAGCCAGCGAAATCCGTGCAAACTGTATTCCTGTTCTCCTCCGGCAACCGGAATGGTTAGTGCATCGGCCACCATTTTAGTTTCTTCATACCAGTCGAATGGAACGGGTTCTTCAAAGAATTGAAACCGATACTCCTCCAGCAATTTTCCTACCCTGATTGCTTCTTTTACCGAATAAAAACCATTTGAATCGGCATACAAAACCATGTCGTCACCAAAAGTTTTCCGAACCAGCGGAATGATAGTTTCTGTTCTTCCCGGAGGGCCAACTGCGTTGATATCACTGGTCATAAACATCAGTCCGCCAACTTTAATTTTCAGCGCCTTTGCGCTGTATTCAGCCACATCGCGTTTTATCAGTTCCAACGATTCCCCCACCGGTTTTTCGCGGTATTCGGTAGCCTGGTAAACCGCAACTTCACGGTGGTGAATTTCCCCAAACAGTTCTCCCATCGGTTTTCCGGCAATCTTTCCCATCATATCGAGAATGGCAAATTCAACGGAAGACAACGGAACACCCAGCGCCATCCCCGACAGCCTGAAATTAAGATTATAGATGAACACCTTTTCCATCAACACATCCAGGCCGCGTGCATCTTTACCAATAAAAAATGGCTTTACCAGATTATTAAAAACCGGATACAGCGAACGCATTTGACCGCCATTACTTACCGCCATGCCTTCTTCGCCGTTTTTCGATCGCACCCGGCATAAAAAACTGTTCTCATTCCGAAGCAGTTCAAGCGTTTCAATAATCACGGGCGAACTGAACAACCCTCTTTTAAATACTGGTTGCTGAAGAATTTTGTCCAGCTTTTCGTAGTTCTCCTTTACTTTTTCAGAGATTGCTGCAGATGGTTTTTGAGCGTAGGCCGAAACCGGCACTGCTGCGGCCAGACTACTGGCTAAAGCTGTTGTTATAAAATTGCGGCGATTTGTTTTCATTAATAAAGAATTGACAGAACAGGAACAAAATTAAGAAAATAGGGAACCGATCTATTTGTTTGACAATTTATATACCATTGACTCTCTATCAGTTTAGCCTTTGGTGCATTTTTGCGGTTTAACTTGTAAATTGTGAATAATTTTCCCGTATCCTCTATATTAATCTCTATTAAAAAAGGCTTAACTATTTAATAGTCAAGCCTTTTAAGTACCCGGGGCGGGACTTGAACCCGCACGAACATAATGTTCATTGGATTTTAAGTCCAACGTGTCTACCATTCCACCACCTGGGCATCCTTAAGTTTTCAACGAACGGTAAACCCCGACACTCTGTGCCGGGACAACCCCTCTTTTTACTGGAGCGGGAAACGAGACTCCCCTTCTGACGGGGCATCGGGGCAGGAAACCCGCACGAACACATTGTTCATTGGATTTTAAGTTAAACGTGCCTGCCATTTCGCCACCTGGGCATCCTAATATTTATTTACTGAGCGGGAAACGAGACTCGAACTCGCGACCCCGACCTTGGCAAGGTCGTGCTCTACCAACTGAGCTATTCCCGCTTATTTTAAAGAACTTTTTAATATTTAGGGGAGCCTCTTTTTTTAAGTGGTGCAAATATATGGCTATTTTTTTATCTCACAAAATAAATGAAATAAAATTGCTGCCATTATCTCAACCCCGTCAATTTCCTGATTTCATTGAGTTTGTTCAACGCCTCAATCGGCGTTAGGTTGTTGATGTCCAGGCCGGCAATTTCGTCCCTGATCTGTTTCAGCACCGGGTCGTCCAACTGAAAAAAGCTGAGTTGCATCCCTTCGCGTTTTTCCCTGATTTCGCCCAATGGTTTGGCAAGACTTCCTTTTTCCCTTCCGGCTTCCAGTTTTACCAGGATTTGTTCGGCACGTTTGATTACCGATTTGGGCATTCCGGCCATTCCGGCCACATGAATCCCAAAACTGTGATTACTGCCGCCCCGAACCAGTTTTCGGAGGAAAATGACTTTGTTCCCGACTTCTTTAATAGAAACATTAAAGTTCCTTACGCGGGGAAATGCGCCTTCCATTTCGTTTAACTCGTGGTAGTGGGTTGCAAAAAGTGTTTTTGCTTTGGCACGCGGGTGTTCATGCAAATGCTCAACCACCGACCATGCAATCGAAATTCCGTCGTAGGTTGAAGTTCCGCGGCCAAGTTCATCGAACAAAATCAGGCTGCGGTCAGATACATTGTTTAAAATACTCGCCGCTTCATTCATTTCTACCATAAAAGTTGACTCACCCAGCGAAATATTGTCGGAAGCGCCAACGCGAGTAAATATTTTATCGACAAAACCTATTTCAGCTTTTTCGGCCGGTACAAACGAACCCATTTGAGCCAGCAAAACTATCAGTGCGGTTTGCCTTAATAAAGCCGATTTACCCGCCATATTCGGGCCAGTGATGATTATGATTTGTTGCTCTTCCTGGTCTAACAAAACATCGTTCGAAATATAGGACTCTCCAATAGGGAGCTGATGTTCGATTACCGGATGCCGTCCGCTTTTAATATCTATGGTGGCCGAATCGTTAATTTGGGGGCGAAAATAGCCGTAAGTGGCGGCACATTTCGAGAACGACAAAAGACAGTCGATTTGAGCCAGAATATTGGAATTGAGCTGAATGGCTGAAATGTATTCGGAAAGGGCAAAAACCAAATCAGTAAAAATCCTGGTTTCGAGTGTTTGAATTTTCTCCTCGGCGCCAAGAATTTTAGTTTCGTATTCTTTCAGTTCTTCGGTAATATATCGCTCGGCGCCTACCAGGGTTTGTTTCCGAATCCAACCAGGCGGAACTTTATCTTTATGCGTATTTCTTACTTCGATATAATACCCGAAAACATTGTTAAAACTTATTTTCAGGGATGGAATTCCGCATTTGTCGCTTTCGCGTTTTTGTATTTTTGCCAGAAAATCTTTTCCTGAATAGGCTATTTCCCTCAAATCATCCAGTTCCTGGGAGATTCCGCTGGCAATTACCCTGCCTTTATTAATCGCAGTGGGTGGGTCGGAGATAATTTCTTTTTGAATTTTTTCGCGGATCAAATCACAGGGATTTAACTGTTCCGAAAATCGGTTCAAAGCTACGTTTTCAACTGCGGCACAAGCCTGTTTAATTGGAATTATCGCATTTAAGGCATGTTTTACCTGCTCTACTTCCCGCGGATTAATCCTGCCAACGGCAACTTTCGAAACCAGGCGTTCCAAATCGCCAATCTGTCGTAAATATTCGTCGGTGATTTCTTTTATTTCAGGATTTTTCAGGAATAATTCCACAACGTCCAAGCGGCGGTTAATGGGCTCAATATCCTTCAGCGGCAGCGCCATCCAGCGTTTCAGCAGCCGCGAACCCATAGGCGAAATAGTTTTGTCAACCACATCAATCAGCGATTTTCCGTTTTCCTGAATAGGTGAAAAAAGTTCAAGGTTGCGAATGGTAAACCTGTCGAGCCAAACGTAATGGTCCTCTTCAATACGGCTTAAATTATTGATGTGGCTTAGCCGGTTGTGTTGAGTAATATCGAGGTAATGCAAAATTGCGCCTGCGGCAATAATTGCCAGTTGCATTCCCTGAACCCCAAAACCTTTTAACGACGAAGTTTCAAAATGTCGTTTTAACCTGTCGGTTGCTGCATCGTCTGTGTAAACCCAGTCTTCAAGATTGAAAGTGTAATATTTCGGGCCGAATATTTCGCTGAACTCACTTCCCCGCCCTCTTTGAAACAACACTTCCTTGGGCTGAAAAGAGCTCAGCAGTTTGTCGATGTATTCAAATTTCCCCTGGGCCGTTAAAAATTCTCCGGTTGAAATGTCGAGAAAAGCAACGCCTGCCATTTTTTTATCGAAATGGACTGACGCCAGAAAATTGTTTTCGCGGTTTTCCAAAATATTGTCGTTGATGGAAACGCCGGGGGTGACTAATTCGGTGATGCCCCGTTTTACAATGGTTTTGGTGAGTTTGGGGTCTTCCAGTTGTTCGCAAATGGCAACCCGCTGGCCGGCACGCACCAATTTTGGCAGATAGGTGTCGAGCGCGTGGTACGGAAAACCGGCCAACTCAACGTAACTTGCCGCACCATTGGCGCGACGGGTTAAAGTAATCCCTAAAATCCCGGCGGTTTTAACCGCATCCTCGCCAAAAGTTTCGTAAAAATCGCCTACCCTGAACAGCAAAACTGCATCAGGATGTTTCTCCTTGATGGCATAATATTGTTTCATCAAAGGAGTTTCAACATATTTTCTTGTGTCGGCCATTCGCAGACAAAGATAATTTTTTGACGGTTGAAGGGAAAAATTCGGGTTGAAATAAATCCATACAGATTACGACATTTTAATCTTTTATTTCAATATTTGCAGTTTATTATTTAAAGACGGGATGAAATGAGTTGCAACGGATGTTTATTTAATAATGCAGGAAACACTTTTATTGACAGTTACAGTTGGTTAAATGATTTGCCGGATACTTCAGATAAATCGGATATTGTTGAGGTAAAGTTTAAGACAACACGAAGGGAATATTTCTCGAACAGCGAACAAATTGAGATAAAAAGAGGCGATAAAATAGTTGTGGCTACCTCGCCCGGTCACGATATCGGGGAGGTTACCCTCACCGGATATCTTGCCGAAAAGCAGTTTCTCAGGAAGGTTAAAAATCCGTTGGGGTATAAATTAAACACAGTTTATCGCAAAGCATCAGCCAACGATCTAAAAATTTTACAGGAAGCCCGCGGCCGCGAAAAACCCACCATGATAAGGGCAAGGCAAATTGTGAACGAATTGGGGCCCGACATGAAAATTGGCGATGTTGAATTCAGGGGCGATAACCGGAAAGCCATCTTTTACTATCTTGCTGAAGGACGGGTTGATTTCAGAGAACTGATAAAACACTACGCCCGCGAGTTTGGTATTCAGGTTGAAATGAAACAGATTGGCTCCCGCCAGGAAGCTGGAATTGTTGGTGGAATTGGATCTTGTGGCCGCGAGCTGTGTTGTTCGAGCTGGCTCACCAATTTTAAAACCATACCGTCAGGGGCGGCATTAAAACAGGGACTTTCGCCGGCTGCACTAAAAATGTCGGGGGCCTGCGGCAAACTTAAATGTTGTTTGTTGTATGAACTCGATACATATATTGAAGCTCAAAGCGACTTCCCGCAGGAGTTGCTCAACCTTGAGCTGGCCAAAGGCATTGCAAAACCATTTAAAACCGATTACCTGAAAAAAGAAATCTGGTACATCCTCGAAGGAAACACGGGTACAATCTTTAGTTTAACGGTACTGCAGGTGAAAGATTTTATTCAGAAAAATAAAAGGGGAATCAGGCCCGAACTAAATTCGGTTGCCGAAAACGGGAAGGAGGAAAACAAAATGGAGGTGAAACTGGATGGAAACATCGACAGGTTCGATAAAAACAAAAAGAACATAAACAAAAAAAGAAGGTTGAAATTTAAACCCAAACCCGCAGGTTCGGTAAAATTCGAGGTGAATAAAAACTGAAAATGTTTTTTACTTTTTTCTGATTATGGTCATCCCGTCGCGCAGAGGCAGGATGACCTTTTCCACACGACCATCGTTTCTTACCATATCGTTAAAGCAGATAATTCCCTGGGACTGGAAATCATCTTCGGCAGGATTTTCCAGTACTTTGCCGCTCCACAACGTATTGTCGGCAATAATGTAACCACCGCTGTTTACCTTTTCGAAAACAGCATTATAATAGGCTGGGTACTCAGGTTTGTGTGCATCAATAAAAACCAGGTCGAAAGTTTCTGTTAAAATAGGTATTATCTCCAGCGCCGGGCCAATACGTTGTTCAATTTTATGTTGAATTCCTGCTTTTCCAAAATATTTTTTTGCAAAACCTTCAAGCTCATCATCAATTTCGATGGTAATTAGTTTTCCTCCTTTCTGAAGGCCTTTAGCAAGGCAAATTGCTGAATAACCGGTAAAAGTTCCAAGCTCAAGAATTGTTTTTGGCCGAATCATTTTAGAAAGCATGGAAAGCACCTGACCCTGCAAATGGCCTGAAATCATCCGGGCCCCCAATACTTTCAGGTGAGTTTCCCGATTGAGTTCCTTCAATACCTCATCCTCCGGTTCAATGTGATTTAGAATGTATTTATCGATTTCCTTTAACCGGTACATACTTTGAAGTTTAGTGATAAACCAGAATACTCATTTTCGATTCGCCGAGAATTTCATTGGCTACTTCAAGTAAATTATCTGAAGTAATTGCCCCAATTTTTCTGAAAACTTCATTGAGTGGGTCCACACGGTTATACAAAAGATAACTTTTACCGATGGCCAGCATCAAATCATCGTGACTTTCAGTGGAAACTGCAATCTGGCCCAGCAACTGTTTTTTTGCCTTGCTCAGTTGAACATCGCCTAATTTACTGTCGCGCAACATTTTAAACTCTTTTTTAACCAACGTAAGCGCCTTTTCGTAGTTTTCCTTGTCGGTACCAAAATACACATTAAACAATCCTGTGTCGGTGTAAGCGGCGTAACCCGATTCGATGTTGTAAGCCAACCCTTTTCGTTCGCGCAGTGCAAGGTTGAGGCGCGAATTCATTGCCGGCCCCCCAATAATATTATTAAGCAAAACCAATACAATCCGGCTGGGATGTTTTACATCGTAAGCAATATTGCCCAAAACACAATGGGTTTGAAATGTGCCTTTTACTTCGGTCCTTGTTCCGGGCACATAATTTTCGAATGGTTTCCTGCCGTTGGTGCGGAGTTTTGTTTCAGCGCTGCCAAAATATTTTTCTATATATTTAACCAGTTTTTCAAACTTCATATTACCCACCGAGCTCACCACCATTTGGTCGGTATGATAGTTTTTTTCAATAAAGCCCAGAATTGAATTCCGATTAAATTTGCTAATGTTTTCGCTGGTTCCCAATATGTTACGTGCAATGGGGTGGCCATCGAAAACCAGTTCTTCAAACTCATCAAAAATCAAATCCGAAGGCGAATCCTTGTACGAGTTTATCTCTTCGGCAATCACCTCTTTTTCGCGGTTGATTTCTTTTTGCGGATAAACGCTGTTAAACAAAATATCACTTAACAATTCGGCTGCCCGTTCATAATCCTGGCTTAAAAATGTGGAATAAAGCGTAGTTTCTTCTTTTGTGGTGTAAGCGTTAAGTTCGCCGCCAACATCTTCAATACGGCTTAAAACATGGTAAGCCCTACGTTTTTTTGTGCCTTTAAAAACCGAATGTTCGATAAAATGGGCCAACCCGTGTTCTTCCTGTGCCTCGTCGCGCGACCCGGTGTTGATTAAAACACCCAGATGGCCCACAGCAGAATCGGTTTGCTGGTGGATCAACCTGATCCCATTTTTAAGTGTATGTGTCAGAAAATCAGAACCAACCATTGATAAAATTATAAGCGTGCAAAAGTATAAAAGAAATGCAATTCTCAATCTTATTTGGAATAATTGATTTTTTTCGGGGCAAAACCGGCAGGGATTAAATTTTTTTTTGTGAATTTGAAAAAATGTTTACTTTTGTCACACCAAAAAAAGGGGTACCATAGCTCAGTTGGTAGAGCAACGGACTGAAAATCCGTGTGTCCCTGGTTCGATTCCAGGTGGTACCACAAAAAGCGGGGGGGTATAACAGGCCTTTCCGCTTTTCTTTTGGTGGAGAGGGGTTTGGCGCAGTGGTGGTTGGTTCAAAATCCAGTACAAAAGCAGTTTTATAGGGTAAATCAGTACAAATTCAGTACAAAAAATCAATGGCGGGCGCGAGGCTAATATTATTTGAAAACCGACTAAAAAAGGATGGTACAACGGTTGTTTATGCCCAGGTTCATATTGACAATGAATCAATTAGGATAAATACAGGCGTTTGTGTAGCTCCGGATCGGTTTGATAAAATAAAAGGACGGGCAAAAGGTACAGGTAAACAGGATTGTGTGTTCAAATTGTATATTTAACGGGTTCTTTGACAACCAACTGAATGGTTCAAAATGCATTTATCCGTTGTGAAAATATTTAAAGCGGCCTTTGCAGGTCGCTTTTGATTTTAATGCTAAAAATATTAAATTATTTTGTTAAAAAGCTGATTTCTTTAAAGAATCATCAATTTCTCCAACTTCTTAAAACCAGGCATTTGCAAACAAATATAATAAATTCCCGGGTCAACATTCTCTCCAAACGAAAATTGTTGACGGCCCGATTTCAAATAACAATCGGCAATTAATTCAACCAGTTTGCCATCGGACGAAAACAGTGAAAGATTGATTTTCTGAAATGTTGGGTTCAGAAATGAAATTTCGGCAGAAGAGTTTGCAGGATTAGGATAAACCTTGAAATCGGTTTCATTTCTTGGATTTGAATTTATTGCAGTTTTAAGTTCCGAAATCACCAAAAGCTGTGGTGTTTCAGTAAGGGTCAAATCAACGAATGAGCCGGTCAGGTTAAGTTCGGTTTTTTCTCCATCCAAATCTTTGTCTTTAAGTTGAACGGTATGCGCATATTTTGGCTGGTAGCCCATGTCGAACTTGTAATTCAGGGTTGCGCCTGAATCGGTTTTTGAGTTTTTAACCCGTGTCCAGAGTGCGTAAATTTTTTCGTGGGAATTGTTTGTAAATTCAAAACAAAAAACTTCGTTGCTGCCAGCCGGTGCGCGGTATGAAACAACGCGGTTAAAAACCGCGTCACCCAGGGAGGATTGCAGGGTGGCCAAATAGTAAAACGAGGTTTTTTTTGCAAGACCGGAAGATTGGTCGGTGATGATTCCCGACGAACTGTATTGCAGTATGTTGTCGCTGTCAGGGTCTTTATCCATAAACAAAAAGGCTTTCTCAAACCCCATTTTCAGCGCCACAAAATAGGAACGGATGATATAATTGGCCTGCTGTTGTGCAGGTGCATAAATATAAGAATGGTTACTGCCATTCAGAAAAGTGTCCCAGCCAAACTCGGTGAGCCAAACCGGAATTTCGGGCAGTGTTTTTTTACACCAGTCCATAAACCCGCCCATGGTTTTTTCAAAACCGTAACTTTCGTTTTCGGGCGAATAGCCGACTTTATGGTCGGTGCAATAGGCATGAATGTTAATCACATCGAAGGGGACGCGGCCATTGGAGGCAGCCAGGATTTTCTGAATGTAAACCGGGGTTGTTGTTGCCAAACCTGCCAAAACATGCATTGCTGTTGAATCTACTGATTTGATGCCAAGCAAAGGATATTCATCTGAAGTTTCAACACCAAATCCGTCGTGTACCGCGTTACAGTAAACGGCGTATTTTTCAGCAGGCCACAGTGGTGTTTCCCACCAGTAGTCGGGTTCGTTGTCGTCTTCGAAGTATTTAATGTAGTTCAGTCCTGTTACTTTATCGGCGGTTTCCAGCTTTGATTTGTCGATTTTTTGTGCGCCGTACCGCGCCACTAACTGACCCATAAACTCAAGTTTGTCGAGATAATCAGATGCTTTTGTGCCATCGCCTGTTGAATAGGCGCCCCGGTGCGTTCCTGCCCAGACGGGTTTATCTAAAACATCAATTAACACATTTATTCCGAGCCGTTTGCACTCGTCCATAAATTTATTGTGGTCTGGCCAGGAGTAACCCTGCGGAACGGTGGTGAAATTGTCCCATTTGTAATAATTATCTGCCACTTCGTAATGTCCCCACGAGTGGTATTCGCGCATCCATTTGGCACATTTGGCAAGGTCGGCCAGGTATTTATGGTCGTAAGAAGCAATATTCGAGTTGATCCCGATGAAATCCGTCATTTTAATTTTTGGCTTTTCCCGGGCGTAACTGCAGAAAATTGAAAAAGTCATTAAAACTATGGCAAATACTGATTTCATTGATGTTCAATTTTTGTAAAAGGTAAAACTAACAGGATGGACGGATTCTGCCAACAAAAACGATTTGAATATTTTTACTTTCTTTGGATTTCAAAAAATTCTGCCAATGAAAATAGTTGTACTTGACGGATATGTTTTAAACCCGGGCGATTTGAGCTGGGACGGAATTAAAGAGCTGGGAGATTGCACCATTTACGACCGCACGCCTGCTGAACTGACCGTGGAACGGGCAAATGGCGCCGAAGCGGTTTTTACCAACAAAGTGGTTTTGAACAGAGAGATAATTTCGCAACTGCCCGATTTGGGATTTATTGGGGTACTTGCAACCGGGTACAATGTGGTTGATACAGAAGCTGCCCGAAATGCCGGAATTGTGGTTGCCAATATTCCGGCATACAGCACGGCTTCGGTGGCGCAAATGGTTTTTGCACACATCCTGAATTTTACGCAGAATGTTGGCGTTCACGCCCAATCGGTTTCGGCTGGGGAGTGGGCTGCCAGCGCCGATTTCGCTTTTTGGAAAACCCCGCAAACTGAACTGGCCGGAAAAACATTGGGAATTATCGGGTTTGGCCAGATTGGCCGGGCAGTGGCAAAAATCGGGATAGCTTTTGGCATGAAAGTGATTTTTACCAACCGCAGCAAAAATGAAACTGACCCCGAAGTTGTTCAGGTTGATTTGGATACTTTACTAAAAGCGAGCGATGTTGTGAGCATCAATTGTCCGCTCACTGCTGAAAATACGGGCTTCATAAATAAGGGGGCGATTGAAAAAATGAAACCAACTGCCTTTCTGGTCAATACAGGCCGAGGGCCGCTAATTAACGAGCAGGATTTGGCCAATGCACTAAACTCGGGCAGAATTGCCGGGGCCGGGCTCGATGTTTTATCTGTTGAACCTGCCAGGCCTGAAAATCCGCTGCCAAAGGCCAGAAACTGTTTCATTACCCCACATATTGCGTGGGCAACTTTCGACGCGCGGACCCGCTTAATGGGTATTGCAACTGAAAATCTGAAATCATTTGTTAATGGGAACCCGCTGAATGTTGTGAATTAAAGCAATATATTTGCTGAAAACCGACTTGATGACAATTAAACACGAAATGGAAAATCATGCTTCAGCCGGAATAGTTTCCCGGGGAAGGAAACTGGCAAAAAAATTAAGAGAGCAAATTTGGGTTAAAAGTTGAAAACTATGGTGATGAAAATAATACCCGCAATAAGTAAAAGCAACAAAACAAAGAAGCCGAAAACACCAATGGTAAAACCTTTGTTCATTTTTTCTTTTTTGGATTCCAAAATTACCTGCTCAATTGCTTTTACCAGCCTTGCAGGTGCTTTGTCGTTTTTAACCACATAATCAGCGGCCCCAAGTTTCATAATCGAAATGGCAACTTCAACATCATTTTGTCCGCTCAGAAAAATAAAATCAATTTTAGGGTGTGTCAATTTAACCTTTCGCATAATTTCCAGGCCACTCATTCCCTCTCCCGAATAATCAAGAATAATAATATCCGGGTTTAAATGAAGATGTTTTATGCTTTCCTCGCCGGTTTTAAAAACCTTAATTTTATCGTACTTCTTCGAATGTAAATACCCAATTATCAGGTCTTTATAAATAATACTCTCTTCTATAATAAAGATTAAAGGATTTTTTGTATTTTGCATAACATCACATTTTTGACTATATCAAACTTGTTGATAAATTAACAAAATATTTTTCAGAATTCAAATTCAAATTTATTCAAAAATTACGGCCTTTTAGCAGTAATTCAAACCTTAAATAATTTGAAATTATTGTATTAAGAAAATTAAATATATTGAAATTGGCACTAAGTGAATATTTATTCAACTAAGTTTGTTTCTGAAAATTAATACTTTAAAACCACATGTTACTTGCAATAGACATTGGGAACACCAACATCGTATTTGGGGTGAACAATAACGGAGAATGGCTGAACCATTGGAGGGTTCAAACCGATCTGTTAAAAATGGCTGATGAATACCGGGTTATTTTCAGTTCGCTGCTGAGCGATGGGAAAATTTACATCGCCGATTTGAACCAGATTATTATTAGCAGTGTAGTTCCATCGCTGGTCCATCCGTTTACCGAAATGCTTGCCAAACTATTGCCGGATGTTGGCATAATTTCCGTCGGGCCCGATATTTACCACAAACTGCCGGTAAAGGTTTTAAACCCATATCAAATTGGGTCAGACCTTGTTTCCAACGCGGTTGCGGCGTTTAAAAAATTCGGAAAACTAACCACAATTATCGACTTTGGTACAGCGCTGACATTTACAACCATTGGAAAAGATGCTGAAATCAGGGGGGTTGCAATCGCCCCGGGCCTTCAAACTGCGGTTAATGCGCTGGCAGGTAAAACTGCGCAATTGCCTCAAATTCATTTAACCCCGCCTCCTTCTGTTTTGGGAGAAAATACAATACACGCTATTCAATCGGGTGTTATTTTCGGGTTCAGCGGACTTGTTGATTCAATAATTGAAAGAACTCAAAACGAACTGGAAGAGAAACTTACAGTAGTTGCAACCGGCGGTTTAAGTTCAATTATTGCGCCTTTAACTAAAAGTGTTAAAATTATTGAACCAATGCTTACCCTGGATGGTTTATACATGATTAACTCGGAAGTAACGAAATAAACACTTTTAAAGATTTGTTTTAACTTTGAAAAATATTTTTTCGCAGAAATGATTGATAAAAAAGGAAGCTTATTAGAAAAAATAAATAGTCCGGCCGACTTAAAAAAACTTCAACCTGAACTATTACCAGAGGTTTGCAAAGATTTAAGAAATTTTATAATTGATGAATTATCAATAAACCCAGGCCATTTTGGCGCAAGTTTGGGAGTTGTTGAATTAACGGTTGCCTTACACTATGTTTACAACACACCATACGATCAAATCATTTGGGACGTTGGCCACCAGGCTTACGGCCATAAAATTTTAACCGGGCGCAAGGAAGTTTTTAACACCAACCGAAAATTTAAAGGAATCAGCGGTTTTCCGAAGAGAGAAGAAAGTATTTACGATGCTTTTGGGGTTGGGCACGCATCAACTTCAATATCGGCAGCGCTTGGAATGGCTGTGGCGTCGAAATTAAAAAACGAGACCGGCAGAAAAGTAATAGCCGTGATTGGCGATGGTGCGATGACAGGGGGGATGGCATTTGAAGGACTGAACAATGCCGGCGAAAATAATTCCGACATACTTGTCATTCTCAACGATAACAACATGGCCATAGACCCCAGTGTTGGCGGAATAAACCGGTACCTGCTCAATATTTCAAAATCGGAAACCTACAACCGGTTTAAAAAAGATGTTTGGGAGGGACTTGGGAAACTGGATGGGTTTGGTAAAAAAGCAAGAAAACTTCTTCAAAAAAACCAACATGCACTAAAAAATCTGTTACTCAAGGAAAACAATATTTTCGAGGCTTTGGATTTCAGGTACTTTGGCCCGGTTGACGGGCATGACATTATATACCTGACCGAAGTTCTGAATGATTTGAAAAATTTACCGGGCCCTAAATTACTTCATATCATCACGCAAAAGGGCAAAGGTTTCAAACTCGCCGAAATCAATCAGACCAAATATCATGCTCCGGGCCTGTTCGACAAGGAAACAGGTGAAATTTATTCGTGCGATTGTCCGATTGATAAAGCACCAAAATTTCAGAATGTTTTTGGTGAAACACTGCTTGAACTGGCCGAATTAAACGAAAAAATAGTTGGAATTACCCCTGCTATGCCAACCGGATGTTCAATGAACCTTTTATTTGCAAAAATGCCAACACGTGCTTTCGACGTTGGAATAGCAGAACAACACGCAGTTACATTTTCAGCCGGATTGGCAACCCAGGGAATGGTGCCATTTTGCAACATATATTCCACATTCATGCAGCGGGCTTACGATCAGGTGGTTCATGACGTTGCAATTCAGAAGCTTCCTGTTATTTTTTGTCTCGATCGCGGCGGTCTGGTTGGCGAAGATGGCCCAACACACCACGGAGTTTTTGATATTGCGTACATGAGGTCCATTCCAAATATGATAGTGTCGGCGCCAATGGACGAGGTAGAATTGCGCAACCTGATGTACACTGCTCAATTACCTGAAAATAAACTGCCTTTCTCAATCAGGTATCCGCGGGGATGCGGCATTAAACCCAACTGGAAAAAGCCATTCGAAAAAATTGAAATCGGGAAAGGCCGTAAACTTGATGACGGGAAAGATGTTGCTTTGCTGAGTATCGGGAAAGCCGGGATTTTTGCTAAACGGGCAGTAAAAAGCCTTGAAAATAAAGATGTTTCAGCAGCACACTACGATTTACGGTTTGTAAAACCCATCGATAAGGAAATGCTTACTGAAGTGTTTGAAAATTTCAAATTCATAGTTACCATTGAAGATGGAACAATACAGGGAGGATTTGGAAGCGCAGTTCTTGAATTTATGGCACAAAACAATTACTCAGCAACCATTAAACTTCTTGGTATTCCCGATAAATTTATTGAACACGGCACCCTGGACGATTTATACAGGGAATGTGGCATCGACGTGAAAGGTATTACCAGCGCTGTACTTGAGCTACTCGGAAAAACTGAAAGTATTCTGCTGAAATCGTTACACAGTCATATGTAAATTTTAAGAACCATAATTTATAAGCAGCTAAAATTTCTGTTAAAAATTATGAAATTCACAATTGAGAGGTAAAAAATAATATTATTATCTTTCTTTCGTTTTCAACATTTAAACAATAAAACTATTGCTTTGGATATTTATCTGAAAAGAAAGCGCGGGAAAATTCTTCTCCTTGTAATTGCAATTCTTATTGGAGTTTCATCACTGCTGTACACAAACTGGCTCACCGGTAAAATGGCACAGGAAGAGCGCAAAAGGGTGGAACTTTGGGCTGAAGCAACCAAGGAACTGATTGGTGCTTCCATCGAAGTTACGTCTCCCGAAATGGAACGGTTAAATACCAATTATCTGAATTTCCTTAGCTTAGTTGCCACTCAAAACACCACTATTCCGATAATAATTGTTGAAAAAGATGGCACGTTTAATACTGCTGCCAATATAAAATACAATGAAGAGCGGAAGGGAGAAGCACTGCAACGTGAACTAAAAAAAATGAAAGACCGTGTTGAACCTATTCCCATCGAATTATCGGAGGATAATACCCAACTTCTTTATTACAGCGAATCGAGTATTTTACGTAATCTGAGATATTATCCCTTTATTCAGCTTTTTGTTATCATCGTTTTTATAGCAGTTGCCTATTTTGCCTTTTCTGCGACACAAAAAGCAGAGCAAAACCAGGTTTGGGTTGGAATGTCGAAGGAAACCGCACACCAGTTGGGCACACCCATTTCGTCGTTAATGGCCTGGATTGAAATATTAAAACTCAAGGACGTGGACGAATCGCTAATTAAAGAATTTGAAAAGGATATCGAACGGCTTGAAAGAATAACCGAACGGTTTTCTAAAATTGGCTCAAAACCAGACCTGTTTCCCACAAATTTAGTTGAAGCATTAAATTCAACGGTTAATTATTTAAAAATACGCTCCTCCAACAAAGTAATTTTTAAAACTTCTTTTTCAGAAAACGACGTGGTTGAAACACATCTGAACACTGCACTTTTTTCGTGGGTGGTTGAAAACCTGTGTAAAAATGCCATCGATGCAATGGAGAATCATGGAACAATTAAAATCGATTTGCACGAAAAAGGAAATTCGATTCTGATTGATATTACCGATACCGGAAAAGGTGTTCCAAAATCGCAGTTCAAAACCATTTTTCAACCCGGGTACTCTACTAAAAAGAGGGGTTGGGGACTGGGACTTTCACTTGCAAAACGAATAATTGAAAATTATCACAACGGAAAAATCTTTATTAAATGGTCCGAAATTGGCAAGGGCACAACATTCAGGATTATTTTAAACAAGTAAAGCAGGCTGCCAGTACAAAAAATGCACAATCTTCTTCATTCATTATGAAGCAAAACGGAATTATTTTTCTGATTTTTTCGGGTGTTGATAAAAAATTTATACTTTTGCATCCTCTTTTTTTGAAACGTGAGCTGGAGAATGAAATATGATATTGAATTTAAAGGCCTTAAAGAAGGCCTTCACGATTTCGGGTTTGAAGCTGACAACAAGTTCTTTGCACATTTTGAAGAAAGCCTGGTTGAAAACGGTAAAATCACAGTAAAGGTAATATTTGAAAAACGCAGTTCGTTTATGAAATTGCATTTTGATATAACCGGCTGGCTCGAACTTGCCTGCGACCGTTGTCTGGATTTATACCAACAACCAATTAAGAATGAAACCGAGATTTTTGTTAAATTTGGGGAAAAAGAGTTCGACGACGGAGAAAATGTACTTTGGGTGAATCCCGAAGAACATCATATTAACCTGGCTCAGGTTATTTATGAATATGTTTCGTTAAGCATTCCTCTAAGGCATGTACACCCTAAAAACAGTGCCGGGAAAAGAGATTGCAACAGGGAAATGATTAAAAAACTGAAAAATTATAAGCACCCCGAAAGCAAATCGGATAAATTAACCGATCCGCGGTGGGAAGCACTGAGAAGACTGGAAAATAATAATTAAAAACTATATATTATGGCACATCCAAAGCATAGAATATCGAGTACAAGAAGGGACAAAAGGCGCACGCACTATAAAGCAGTTGCGCCAACACTTGCTGCCTGCTCTAATTGCGGCGCTACATTTAAATATCACACGGTTTGTCCTGAGTGCGGATACTACCGCGGCAAACAGGTAGTAGTAAAAGAAATTGCAGTATAAACCAGGTTAACCGCCTGGTTTTTTTATCGAACCGTAAGAAAAATCAAAAAGGTTGAAACCCCGGAATTCAATTTTGAGAATTATCGGATTCAAAATGCAGATTTTTCAATAATTGTAAAAAACAAATGGCAACATTAAGGGCGGCGATTACAGGAGTTGGGGCACATTTGCCCGAATACAGGTTAACAAACGAGGAAATCAGCACTATGGTTGATACATCCGACGAGTGGATAATGCAGCGCATTGGAATTAAGGAACGCCGGATATGCAAAGACCCTGGTAAAGCGACCAGCGATTTGGGGACAAAAGCCGTCGAAAATTTACTTTCAAAAACCAACACTTCCCCTAATGAAATTGATATGCTGATTTGCGCTACAATAACTCCTGACATGCCTTTTCCGGCTACTGCAAATATAATTGCCCAGAAAACCGGAATCCGAAATGCCTGGAGTTTCGATTTAAATGCTGCCTGTTCAGGTTTTATTTTTGCACTTTCAACGGCAGTTCAGTTTATCGAATCGGGCCGTTACAACAGGGTTATTGTGGTTGCTGCTGAAAAAATGTCGGCTATAACCAATTACACCGATCGTACAACCTGCCCGCTTTTTGGTGATGCAGGCACTGCTATTTTACTTGAACCCACAATTGAAGATGTTGGGGTAATTGATTACTTAAACCGGGTTGACGGCCTGGGGCGCCATCACCTGCACATGAAAGCGGGCGGTTCATCGCAACCGGCATCGTATGAAACCGTTGACAGAATGGAACACTTTGTTTACCAGGAAGGCCAGGTTGTATTTAAAGCTGCCGTTTCGAACATGGCCAACGTTGCCGAAGAAATAATGAAAAAACATCATTTAAAATCTGAGGATATTGCCTGGTTGGTCCCTCATCAGGCAAACATGCGGATTATTGATGCCATTGCCCGCCGTATGGGAGTTGGTACTGATAAAGTAATGGTTAACATTCAAAAATACGGCAATACCACTTCTGCTACCATTCCGCTTTGTTTGTGGGATTACGAAAAAAAATTGAAAAAAGGAGATAATATTATTCTGGTTGCTTTCGGCGCTGGATTTACCTGGGGCAGCGTTTATCTGAAATGGGCATACGGCCCTGAATAGAAAATACAAAAACCTGTTGCTAAAACAGTAAAAAATAGTAATTTCAAACCCCTGTAATTCATTTATAAATGTTATTCAAAAAAACTAATAAAGAGCATAAAATGGCAAAACTAACCGGAAATGGAGAGGGCGTTAACCAATCAATCAACATTATAAGCGAAGGAACCAAAATAAAAGGCGACATTAATGCCAATGGCGATATCAGAATTGACGGTGAATTAATGGGGAATATTTTGGCCAAAGGCAAACTGGTAGTTGGCCCCAAAGGCAGGATTGAAGGCCAAATAAACTGTAACAACATCGAAATTTCAGGCTATATTAAAGGAAAAGTTACGGCCAGCGAATTGCTCATTATGAAATCAACCTCGCAGATTACCGGCGATATTGTTGCCGGAAAACTTTCAGTTGAGCCCGGTTCACTTTTTTCGGGCTCGTGTATTATGAATGGTACAAAACCTTTAAATGAACCAGCAAAATAACCACAAAAATAAAATCGACAATTATATACGTTACTCCAGTCTTGCGTTCGAGATGATGGCAATTATCGGCGCTGGTACCTATGGAGGTTTCAAAATAGACCAGTGGATGAAAAATGAATTTAAAGGTTTTACACTGGGATTTATGATTCTTTCGGTTATAGCAGCGGTGTTGTATGCAACAAAAAATCTTTTAAAAAGAAAACAGTAAACCGTAAATACGGATGAAAAAATTTATAATTAAAGTAACCATAATTTCTGTTGTTTTGGCTCTGTTAGGCTGGTTTGTATTTTCGCAGTTCATACCTCAGTATTATTTGCCTGTTTTGCCATTCCTTTTGCTGTTCTTTATTATGGTATCAACTGCCGTTCACGCATTTCAGTTGCAGCAGGCAAAAAAAGATATGGCAAAATTTGCCCGAAACAACCTGCTTATTACTTTTTTTAAACTGATTTTTTATTTAACCGTTGTTATTACATACTTCGCAGTGGATGCCAAAAACGCAATAATTTTTGTTATTTGTTTTATGTTTCTTTACCTCATTTTTACTGTAATCGAAGTAACTTCGCTAATAAAAGAAACTTCAGGCAACAAAAACAAAGGACAACGTTTATGAGATGAATTTACTTCTTTGAAAATTAAATTATTAAACCATGAAAAAAAAGGTTTTTCGAAAGTCGTAAAAAAAATCTTTTAAATTTGTGGGCATTAGTTAAGCACTTTAGAACAATGTTAAAACTTTCGGTGAGGATATTACTGATATTCATACTTGGGTTAGCTGTTTCCTTTGAGGTTAAAGCAAGCAAGGAAAACGAACCCCTTCATTCCGATTCTCTTATTAAGGAAGAATTCAACACCGGCAGGTTTATTATCGAGCACGTAATGGATTCATACGACTGGCATGTTGTATCGCTTGGCACTACTCACATCAGCATTCCGTTACCCATTATTTTATACAGTAAAAATCCGGATTTGCATGGTGGAAAAAATTTTCATGTTTTCATGTCGAACAAGTTTAACCATGCCCACAATGATTATAGGGGTTTCAGAATTTCGCACAGCCATGAAAATGACGGTAAAATTGTGGAACTCGACCAACACGGAAACGAAATTGGTAAACCGCTTGATTTTTCAATAACAAAAGTTGTTGCCGGGATATTTTTTTCTGCTCTTTTATTGGTTGTAATGCTTACTCATGTTGTTCGCAAATTAAACAAAAACAAGGGTAAGGCCCCTAAAGGTATTCAAAATTTACTTGAGCCTGTTGTTCTTTTTATTCGCGATCAAATAGCAAAACCGGCAATTGGCGAAAAGAAATACGAAAAGTTTATGCCATTTCTATTAACAATGTTCTTTTTTATCCTCATTAATAATTTAATGGGATTAATTCCTTTTCCACCATTTGGCGCCAATGTAACCGGCAATATTGCAGTAACCATGGTACTCGCTTTATTTACTTTTTTTGTTACTTCAATAAACGGAAATAAACATTACTGGAAAGAAATATATAATCCCGATGTACCCTGGTGGTTAAAATTTCCTGTTCCATTAATGCCCATAGTTGAGTTTTCGGGGGTAATTACAAAACCTTTTGTTTTAATGGTACGTTTGTTTGCCAACATGCTTGCCGGCCACATGATTGTAACGGTTTTTATTAGTTTGATATTTATTTTTGCCAGTTTGTACGGCCCTTTGGCCGGATTGGCAGTGAGTCCCGTTTCAATTCTGTTTTCGGTTTTTATTTTGCTGCTCGATGTTTTGGTTTCGTTAATACAATCTTATGTTTTTACTCTGTTGTCGGCCATCTATTTCGGTATGGCCACCGCAGAACATCATTAATAATCATTATTAAATTTAAATGCTATGTTATCAGTAATTTTCACAGTATTGCTTCAGGCGACAACAGGCGCTGCTATTGGAAAAGCGGGCGCTGCCCTTGGGGCTGCAATTGCAGCAATTGCAGCAGCTATGGGTATCGGTAAAATCGGAGCCGCTGCAATGGAAGCCATCGCCCGCCAACCCGAGGCAAGCGGCGACATTCGCTCTAACATGATTGTTGCAGCTGCATTAATTGAAGGTGTGGCCTTTTTTGCAGTAATCGTGTGTACGCTAGTTATTTTCATTTAGTGAAAACTTTTTGGCAACAACCTCCGGGATTGCCGGAGGTACTGTTGCCATGAAAAACTAAAAAATTAATATTATGGGTTTAGTTACACCAAATCCCGGAACAATATTCTGGATGGTCATCATTTTCGGAATTGTCCTTTTCATTCTCCGGAAATTTGCATGGAAACCAATTTTAAATGCCCTGAAAGACAGGGAAGAATCAATTGCCAGCGCGTTAAATTTAGCTGAAGAAGCTAAAAAAGAAGTTGCCGGGTTAAAAGCCGAAAACGAAAAAGTGATGGCAGATGCCCGCAGGGAAAAAGAAATTATTCTGAAAGAAGCAAGAAAAATAAAGGATAAAATTATTGCCGAAGCAAAACAAAAAGCCAATCTTGAAACACAAAAAGCCATTGAATCGGCACGGGTTCAGATTCAGAATGAAAAAACAAGCGCTGTCAACGACATAAAAAAGCAGGTGGCTGAATTATCGCTGTTGATTGCTGAAAAAGTGGTTAAAAAAGAATTAAGCAGCAAATCGGAACAGGAAAAACTGGTGGATGGTTTAATTGACGACATTAAACTGAATTAAAACTAATGACTGTTAGCGCAATAAGGGTAAGATACGCCAAAGCTTTTTTCCTGCTGGCAAAAGAGAAAAAAATGCTGAACACACTTAAAACTGATATTCAAAAAGTTTTTGATGTATGCAGCCTCTCGCCTGATTTTATAAATATGCTTGAAAGCCCTGTAATTAAAACATCTAAAAAGGTTCAATTGTTAACGGCAATATTTAAAACTGAAATTCACCTGTTAACCTTAAACTTTCTTGTATTAATCACCAAAAATAAAAGAGAAAATTACATTCCCGGAATCTGTCGTAACTTTTTGGAGATGACCAGAGAAGATCAAAATATTAAATCGGCAGTCCTGGTTACCGCAACCGAAATAAACCCTAAGGCCAACGACAAGATCAGGAATCTGCTGGAAATGGAACTAAATGCAACCGTGGAATTATATTGTAAGACAGAGCCTGAAATTATTGGCGGTCTTATACTCAGAATTGACGACAGGCAATACGATTCAAGCGTTGCCACTCAACTCAGAAAAATAAAACAACTGTTACTAAAAACGGAAATTTATTAATTGAATTCGACTCGAAAAACAATATAAAATGACTAATATAAAACCTGCAGAAATATCACAGATATTAAAGCAACAACTGGAAGGCTTTAAGTCGGAATCGGAACTTGAAGAGGTTGGTACCGTTTTACAGGTAGGCGATGGAATTGCACGCATTTACGGGCTTTCGAATGTTGAAGCCAACGAAATGATTGAATTCGACAGCGGAGTGAAAGGTATTGTCCTGAACCTGGAAGAAGACAATGTTGGAGCTGTGCTTCTCGGACTATCATCGAAAATAAAAGAAGGCGATTCTGTTAAACGTTTGCAAAGGAATTCTTCAATTATGGTTGGAGAACAATTACTTGGCCGCGTTATTAATACCCTTGGCGAACCCATTGACGGCAAAGGTGCATTACAGGGCAAAATGCTCGAAATGCCTTTGGAACGAAAGGCTCCCGGGGTAATTTTCCGCCATCCGGTTAAAAAGCCCCTGCATACCGGAATAAAGGCAATTGATGCAATGATACCGATTGGCCGGGGCCAGCGCGAATTAATTATTGGCGACCGCCAGACCGGGAAAACTGCAATTGCCATCGATGCCATTATTAACCAGCGCGAGAATTTTGAAAAAGGCGATCCGGTTTATTGTATTTATGTTGCCATTGGCAAAAAAGGATCAACGGTTGCCAATATTGCTGCCACTCTCGAAAAACACGGTGCTATGGAATATACCGTAATTGTATCGGCAACAGCCTCCGACCCGGCAGCATTACAATTTTATGCACCTTATGCAGGGGCATCAATTGGAGAGTATTTCAGGGATACAGGCAGGCACGCTTTGATTATTTACGACGACCTTTCGAAACAAGCTGTTTCATATCGCGAAGTTTCGCTGCTGCTTCGCCGCCCGCCCGGAAGGGAAGCTTACCCCGGCGACGTATTTTATCTTCACTCGCGTTTGCTGGAGCGGGCTGCAAAAATTATCGAAAGCGATGAAATTGCCAAAAATATGAACGACCTTCCCGACTGTTTGAAAGACAAAATAAAAGGAGGAGGATCATTAACTGCACTTCCAATTATCGAAACTCAGTCGGGCGATGTTTCAGCATACATTCCCACCAATGTAATTTCGATTACCGATGGCCAGATTTTTCTTGAACCACACCTGTTTAATGCAGGAATCAGGCCCGCAATTAACGTAGGCATTTCTGTTTCGCGAGTGGGGGGAAGCGCCCAGATTAAAGCAATGAAGAAGATTGCAGGGACATTGAAAATAGACCAGGCACAATTCCGCGAACTCGAGGCATTTTCAAAATTTGGTTCCGACCTCGATGCAGCAACTATGCGGGTACTCGACAAAGGGCGTAAAAATGTTGAGATTTTAAAGCAGGGGCAATATTCACCCTTAAGTATTGAGCAGCAGATTGCCATAATTTATTGTGGTGTTAAAGAGTTGTTGCGTTCAGTTCCTGTTAATAAAGTAAAAGAATTTGAAACCGATTTCCTTGAAATGATGCAAATACAGCATCGTTCGGTTCTTGATGAACTAAAAGAGGGAAATCTGACAGGGAATGTTGAAGAAACCATTCGTAAAGTTGCGGCAGAAATATCAGAAAAGTATAAAAAGTAACCATATATATGGCTGGCTTAAAGGAAATAAGAATTAGGATAGCATCGGTAAAAACTACCCGTCAGGTAACAAGCGCTATGAAAATAGTATCGGCGGCAAAACTGAAAAAAGCCCAGGATGCAATTTATCAGATACGCCCGTATGCCAATAAACTGCACAATATTCTTACTGCAATCAGTTCCAGCCTCGAAAATAGTGAGGAGTCGGTTTACACCCAACAGCGTGAGCCCCAAAAGGTACTGATTGTTTTAGTTTCCTCAAACAAGGGTTTATGCGGGGGATTTAACATCAACATTTCGAAAATAGCAGCTAAACGGGTTCGCGATAAATACAGCAAACAACACGAAAGCGGAAACGTTCAGTTTTTATGTATCGGTAAACAGGGAATGAAACAATTGAAATACCAGGGGATAAAAGTTGCCGATCAAAAAAATGAAATTTTCAACGGACTTTCGTTCGAAAACATTTCTGAAATCGCGTTAGATTTGATGAGGAAATTCGAAGAGGGAATATTCGACCGCATTGAGATTGTGTACAATCAATTTAAAAATGCAGCGGTTCAGATTCAGACTACGGAACAGTTTCTTCCGGTTGAAATAGAAAAAAACGAGTTTGAAAATGTGAATACTAATTTTATTTATGAACCTTCAAAAGAATATATCATTCAGGAATTGATTCCCAGAATACTTAAAATACAGTTCTACAAAGCCATACTTGATTCTCATGCGGCTGAACACGGCGCCCGTTTAACTGCCATGCACAATGCCACCGACAATGCCACCGAACTGCTCAATTTTCTTACGCTTCAGTACAACAAAGCCCGTCAGGCATCTATTACCCGCGAAATTCTGGAAATAGTAAATGGATCCGAAGCATTAAGGGGATAAATTTATATCAATAATAAAAATGCTGATAAAACAGTTACAATAATAATAAAAGTACGGTAAGCTTTATCGGGTATCTTTCTCACAATCCAGATTCCCAGAAATGCACCCAGCGCAATGGCCGGCAACATGATTAAATCAATGATAATGGTTTTCCATCCTATATTGTTCCAAACCCAAACCTGGAGCGGGAATTTAGAAAAGTTGACAATCAGGAAAAACCATGCCCCGGTTCCAATAAATGCATTTTTGGGAAGGTTCATGGCAAGCATATAAATGGCAAATATTGGGCCTGCCACATTGCCAATCATGGTGGCAAAACCACCCAAAACGCCCATAATAGCGGCAAACCACCATGTATGGGGAAAAAAGTCGGTCCCTTTTTGTTTTTCGCGCCAAAGCATGGTTCCCACACCGGCAAAAACCAGGAAGGCTATGATGTTTTTAAACCACTCGTCATTTACAACTCTTCCTGCCCAAAGTCCGATTCCAATTCCGACAAAAGCCCAGGGCAACAGTTTAAACAGGTATTTCCATTCAGTGTGCCGGTGATAATAAGCCACTCCGAAAATATCAGCCATCATCAGCATCGGCAAAAGAATCCCGGTTGATGGTTTTCCGCCGAAAATCAGTGCAAGCACAGGAATGTAAAACATTGAAATACCGGCAATTCCCACTTTCGACATGCCCACAAATACAGCGCAAATTACCAGCAAAACCCATTGCATCAGCGAAAAATCGAACTCAAACATAGTTATGAAAACGGATGGTTAAAATATTTTTTCCTCCAATTCCTTTAACTCCTTTTCCTCAATCCCTTCAAACCATTCTTTAATTTTAGATCTTGCTTTTTGCTGAACTTCAGGTGTTATGCATGTTGAAATCTGTTTTAATGCGAAAAGTAAAACGCCTAAATCATCAGAATATCCAATGATTGGCGATAAATCGAAAATGGCATCGGCAGGTAAAATAAAATAACCCAAAGCAGCAGCAATGTATAGTTTTGTTTTTATACTTACATTTTTATCGGCCATCGCATAATACAAAAGCAAAACAGCATAAATTACCTTTGCGCCAGCAGCTTTCGAGAATTTTTTGATTTTTTCCCAAAGCGATTCATCGGAATAGTATTTAGCGTATTTTCCGTTCATTATCATAAACTTGCATTTAAATAATCGGGCTGATATGTTCCATAAACTTCAACAATTGTTTCCAGTATTTCGTGTACTTCACAAGCGTTTTCAGCGAGAAGTAATTTAATTTTCAACTCCCTGAAATTGGGAAGGCCGGGAAAATATTTGGCAAAATGGCGGCGCA
Organism: Prolixibacteraceae bacterium; assembly: GCA_009773765.1. Taxonomy (GTDB): domain Bacteria; phylum Bacteroidota; class Bacteroidia; order Bacteroidales; family Prolixibacteraceae; genus Draconibacterium. The sequence goes on from WTWZ01000003.1 coordinate 154,687, forward strand.
GCATTAAAATACCTGCAAACTCGTTTTCTTTCCATTCGAGGTTTAACCTGATTTGCTCTTTCAAAATCTCAACTACTTCGGCAACATTTGGCTGAGGCATCAGTTCCCCTGTTTCGAAGTAATGCTTTACCTCGCGAAACAACCATGGGCGGCCAATTGCCCCGCGCCCAATCATCAGTGCATCAACTCCGGTTTTATCGAGAAAATATCTGGCCTTTTGCGCGCTGATAATGTCGCCGTTTCCAATAATCGGGATTTGTATTTTTGGGTGGTTTTTTACTTCGCCAATTAAAGCCCAGTCGGCTTTGCCGGTGTACAACTGGTCGCGGGTGCGGCCATGAATGGCCAAAGCAGCTATTCCTGCATCCTGCAACCGTTGGGCAGCTTCAACGATTGGTTTATCAGATTCTGTCCAGCCCAGCCGGGTTTTTGCCGTTACCGGTATTTTTACCGCTTTTACAATTTCGGCGGCCATTTGCTGCATCTTAGGCAAATCGAGCAACAAGGCAGCTCCAGCCCCGTGGCGAACAATTTTTTTCATGGGGCAACCAAAGTTAATATCAATAAAATCGGGGTTTGATATATCTGGATTGCTGCCGGCCGGTCGAAATCGTAAAGCGCCATTTTTTCTTTGGTTTTTTTATTGTCCCGAACCAGCGCCTCCGACGAAATGAATTCAGTGTACATTACATCTGCTCCAAATTTCCTGCACATCCACCGAAACGACTTGTAAGTTACGTCTTCCATAGGAGCTAAAAAAAGCGGGGTTCCTTTTAGTTCAAGATTACCAATCTTCATTATAAACCACTTTTAGTAATCATTTCAACTGGCGCCATTCTGAAAATATCCCGAATTCTGAAAAACCTGATGTGAAAATTTTATCAAAACCACAAATGTTCAACAATAATTTTAAACCCCATTACAATTAAAATTATACCTCCAATAACAATAGACTGATGGCTTCTTTTTGCCGGGACATTCTTCCCGAACAACATTCCCAGCATTGATGCTATAAAAGTAACACCTCCGATAACCACAACCGGGAAAAGTATTGGCACATCCAAAAAGCCAAAACTCAATCCAACAACCAATGCGTCGATACTTGTGGCAACCGAAAGACTAATTAAAACTTTAACATCGAACGGATTAAATTTTTTTAATATTCCTTCGGGTTTTAACCCTTCAATTATCATTTTTATGCCAATTAAAGCCAACAATCCAAAAGCAATCCAATGATCGACAGAGGCAATTAAATGGCTGAGTTTTGTGCCTAAAATCCAGCCAATTACTGGGAAAACCGCCTGAAAAAGAGCCAGGGAGCCTGCTACAAAAATAGCTTGCCTGAACTTGATTTCCTGTTTCATCAAACCGCATGAAACCGAAACGGCAAACGAATCGAAACTCAAGCCGACCCCAATCAGCAGAAATGTTATGAATTGAGTAAATGTCATTTCGATAAATGACGGTATAATTAAAACCGTTTATTCTGTAAATTTGGAATACGTAATAATTAATTTAATACCTGTTTTACTGGTACTTCCTTTTAAAATTACCCGGTTCGCTTCATTATTTTTTTGCGCCGGAGTCAGGAAAAATCCATAATTTCCTGTTTTCCCGTCAATAATTTCCTGAAGATGTTGTGTTATATTGAAATGGTAGGTATAATTCTTGCGCAAACCACCGCCGTAAAACGACGGGCTAAAAACATAGTCTTTGGGCAGAATTTCCTTTCCGTTCTCATCAACCACAGTAAACAGTAATTTATTTGGTGGGGGATATTTCTTGATTTGTGAGGCAACGGTATCAATTTGAAAAATTAACTCAGCTTTGTTAATAGCAATATTTACCGAATCTTTCCACGATGAAAGCCCATCAATTATGATTCTGGATTTTAACCCACCCATAGCCTGGACATAAATCAGCGAATCTTCTGTGGTTTCAGAATTCAGGTTATGATAAAATGGTGTTTCAGTATAATCGTGAGTAATATTATTTACCCTTGCGCTGAACGAAGAAATGATATAAGGCATCAGTAAAACTGAATCTTTATTTACGTCAAGTTTGGATTTTAACGAATCATTATGGTAATAAAGTACTACTGCTGAACCACGGAAACTCCCGGATGCTGCGGTTTCCAGAGATAAAATTGCCCCACCCCTGGCATGTTGCTTTTCTGTTTCAATATATAATCCTTTGAAAAATTCCAGAAAAATATCATTGTTTGTCAGCATAAGTGAGTCTGCATAAAACAGTTTCTCTGCCAAAGAAAAATCCAAAGGAATATTGATTAACTGGTAAAAAGTATCTTTTGAAGTGGTATCGAGTTTAATACGTGGCGTATATTCAATTTGTCCAAGAAGTTTATCATACGCCATCGATTTAAGATCAACATTTTGCCTGTAGCTTTCGTCAGGATCAATTGACGATTTAAGCTCGAAAACATTAAAACGTTGTTTTGTAATTGTGTCGCCATAAATGATGCGATAATACAAATAAAGGCTAATTGAGTCGGGTTGGGGATTATTTCTTCCAAAATCGGGGAAACCGTATAACCTGAACTGTGAGGCAAAACCAATAGTTGTATTCCCAAATACCGAATCTGTGAAACTTCCCAGCAAACTATTACTGGCTTCGTCAGTGCGAATTGAATCTTCAGAAAAAGTAAACGACCTGATATTTTTCTGAATTACATTTTTTGTGGTAATTAAATCTCCGGAGGGCAGAACTTCAACCCCTATGCTGCTTTGCTTCTCGCAACTGGTTAATGCGGTTATAATCAAAACGATTGCGGCAAGAAACTGATTTTTATAATTGCTTTTCACTAATTTTCTGAATATTTAATTGATAATTTTTAAAATACCTTGTCGTAAAACTCATTGTATGCATCTATATAAGTCTCTTTAGGCTGGTAGTCGAGATATAACTTGCCTGTGGAAGGAATATATTCCTCAACCTCGGCGTTTATTTTTTTTGTGCCTTTAATGATGCCGTCAGAAAAATTGATGCCCAGTTTGCAGACGTTTACAAAAGTAGGATCACTAATCACGCTGACATCTTCTTTTTTAATCCCTTCGAGCAGCAGTTTTTCGCTGAAACTTGAATTCAGGGTTTTTTTGAAATCATCGTTATAAACTGAATAAACCACTTTTGAATTTCTGAAAAGAGGATTATTGTAATAATATTTTTTAATGTAAAGTGGGACCAGCGAAGTCAGCCACCCGTGACAATGAATTATATCAGGGGCCCAACGCAATTTGATTACGGTTTCAAGAACTCCCCGCGCAAAAAATACGGCTCTTTCATCGTTGTCAGAAAATTCATTTCCCTGTTCATCGGTTAAAATACATTTGCGATGGAAATAATCTTCATTATCAATAAAATAGACCTGCATCCGGGCAGTCTGGATCGAAGCAACTTTAATTATTAAAGGGTGGTCGGTATCGTTAATAACCAGGTTCATCCCCGAAAGGCGGATTACTTCGTGCAGTTGATTGCGCCTTTCATTTACGCAGCCGTAGCGGGGCATAAACGTTCGTATTTCTCTTCCCCTTTCCTGGATACCCTGAGGTAAATACCTCGATGTCTCAGACATATCATTTTCAGGTAAATAAGGAGTAATCTCCTGTGAAATATAAAGGATCTTTTTCTTTTCCATTCTCCGGTGAACGCAGTTTATAACAAGGTTGCAAAGGTAATAAAAATATCCTGAATATTCAATTTAAGGAAGTTATGCCAAATTAAATCAAAAATTTTGCTGCCTGTTTTTCGCCTGTTTTGCGAATTAATTTTATTTACTTTACACCGCAAATTTGAAAGGTATGTTTCTGATTGAAACAATAAAAGGGTTAAAAAATAAGCTGAACGAGCTAAAGGAAACCGGAACAACCGGATTTGTTCCGACCATGGGGGCGTTGCATGACGGGCATATTTCTTTGGTTCGGCAGGCAGTTTCGGAGAACAAAACAGTTGTTGTAAGTATTTTTGTGAACCCAACCCAGTTTAACGATCCGAAAGATTTGGAGCGGTACCCGCGAAATTTAAACGCCGATTTGGGACTACTCGAAAAAACAGGCTGTCAGATTGTTTTTGCCCCAACACCCGAAGAAATTTATCCCGGACCCGATACCCGCAGATTTAATTTTGGCGCATTGGAAACCATTATGGAAGGCAAACACCGCCCCGGCCATTTTAACGGAGTGGCGCAGATAGTTAGCAAATTCTTCGATATTGTTCAGCCCGGTAAAGCCTATTTTGGTTTGAAAGATTTCCAGCAACTGGCAATTATAAAAGAAATGGTTTCACAATTAAAACTGCCGGTGGAAATTGTTCCCTGCCCGATTGTGCGCGAAAAGAACGGTTTGGCAATGAGTTCAAGAAATGAATTACTAAGTGCAGAAGAACGCATAAATGCAGCCGTAATTTCAAAAACCCTGTTTGAAGCAAATAAACCATTTGAACAAAAATCCGTAAGAGAGCTTGCTGAATGGATATCTGAAACCATCAACAAAAACCCGTATTTAACTGTTGAATATGTTGAAATTGTTGACAACCGGCAGTTACAACCCGTTAAAAGCTGGGATGATGAAGGCGAAAAGGTTTGTTGTGTTGCCGTTTTCTGCGGAAAAGTAAGGTTGATTGACAATGTTGTTTTAACTAAAAAAACAAAGTGATGCAAGTTGAAGTTTGTAAATCGAAAATACACAAGGTAACCGTTACCGAGGCCAACCTGCAGTATGTGGGCAGCATTACCATCGATCAGGATTTGATGGATGCCGCCAACCTGATTGAATACGAAAAGGTGCAGGTGGTTAACATTAACAATGGCGAACGCCTTGAAACTTATGTGATTAAAGGAGAACGCGCTTCAGGAACCATTTGCCTCAACGGGCCGGCCGCCCGTAAAGTTGCAGTTGGCGATGTGGTTATTATTATTTCGTATGCCCGGATGGATTTCGAAGAAGCCAAAACTTTTAAGCCCTGGCTGGTTTTTCCTGATACCGAAACAAACGCATTGGTTTAATTGGCAGAAGCCACATTTCTTGTCATTTTCATTATCACCATCAATATATTCCACGTAAACCGCCTGGATTTTTTCTAAATCAGGCAACTAAACTTTTCTAATTTAACGTTTTTTGGATGCACGAAACAGTAACCATAAATCTTCAGCCCCTTGGAAAAACCGTTGAAGTAACCCGCGGAACCCCGCTTATTGACGTTTTGCACGAGTTTAGCGTTGAGTTTCCATGTGGCGGAAAAGGTACCTGCGGAAGCTGCAAAGTAAAACTTTTGCAGGGGGAACTGGAAATTGGGCCCGTTCAGCAACAAAAACTCCACAAACTAAAACTTGGGAAAGAATGGCGGCTGGCCTGTTTTTGCAAAGCCGAACAGGATATCACACTCGAAATTTCACAATTCGATAATATTATTCTTGCCGATAGTTCAACTTTTGATTTTCGGCCCCAAAAAGGTTTCGGAATTGCTGTTGATTTGGGGACAACCACTATTGTTGCGCAATTGGTAAATCTTGAAAACGGGCATGTTCTTGATTCGGTTTCTGATGTAAACGCACAGGCAAAATATGGCAGCGATTTAATTTCCCGGATCCAAAATTGCCTGGATGGGAATTTTGAAGAATTGAAAACCCTGGTTCACCGGAAAACCGGGGAAATGGTTCAGTCTATGCTTAAAACACGCCCGTTTAATATTTCAAAAGTCGTAGTGGTTGGCAACACGGTAATGCACCATATTTTTTCGGGACTGGAGGTTAGTTCGCTTTCGTTTTACCCATTCCGTTCGCCCTGTTTGGGAACTCAGAAATTTACTCCTTCAGAACTTAACTGGGAATTGCCGGGGAATACAGAAATTAGTTTCTTCCCGTCAATTGGCAGCTTTGTGGGCAGCGATATTCTGGCAGGAATTGCAGCAACAAAAATGTCCGGGCGCGAAGAATTCTCAGTTTTAATAGATTTGGGCACAAACGGCGAAATTGTGATTGGCAACCGCGATAAAATTGTTTGCGCCTCCACCGCGGCAGGACCGGCTTTTGAAGGGGCAAAAATCAGCCAGGGAATGAGGGCAACCACCGGGGCGATCTCTTCAGTTGATTTTGAGAATGGCGAACTTAAAGTGCATGTTATTGGAAATGTGCAGGCCAAAGGAATTTGCGGCAGCGGATTAATCGATATTATGGCCATTTTGCTGAACAGGGAAGAAATTGGGATGTTTGGCGAAATCAATAGTGGCGATAAAAAGGTAAAAATAACCAGGGAGGTTTCAATCAATCAGCAGGACATTCGCGAGTTTCAACTGGCAAAAGCCGCCATTGCTGCCGGGACACAGATTTTACTGAAACAGCTTAAAATTACTTACGCCGAAATTGAACATGTTTTTATTGCCGGCGGGTTTGGCAATTTTCTGAATATCGAAAACGTAATCCGCACCGGATTGATTGAATGCGAGGCCGGAAAAATTGTAAAACTGGGAAACACAGCCCTCATTGGAGCAAAAATGTTTTTGTTTGAAGACGAAAAATTTATTCAGAAAATTCTGGATAAAACCACTCACATCAACCTCGAAGGCGACCCAGATTTTCAGGATATTTATATTGAAAAGATGATGTTGGATTGAAAAATAAGGAATATCGAATAAAGAATAAAAAAATCAGGTATAGTCTTTCTTTTGCTCCTCCCCATGGGGAGGCCGGGTGGGGCTTCCTATTATCAGGGGAGGTTGGGAGGGGCTTTCATCAATTCTTTTGTCGATAATAACCCGCAGGCAGCATAAATATCTTGTCCTCTCGAAGCGCGAATCGTAGTTAAAATCCCTTTCTGGTTCAGTTTTTCTTTAAAATTCAGCATGGTTTTTTCATCGGGGCTTTTAAGTGGGGTACCCGGAACAGGATGAAACCGGATAAGGTTGATGCGGCATTTTAATCCATCTAAAATACGCGCCAGTTCTTTTACATGAACTGTTGTGTCGTTTAAACCTTCGAATAAAATGTACTCGAATGAAACACGGCGCTGGCGGCCGAAATCCCAACTTTTAATTTCCCTGACCACTTCGCCGATTGGGTAAGCAACCTGCACCGGCATCAGTTTTTGCCGTTCTTCGTGAAAAGGCGTGTGCAAACTTACTGCAAGGTGAGCTTCGCTTTTTTCGAGGAAAGTAACCATGCCGGGAACTATGCCAACGGTTGAAACTGTAATCCGACGGGGGCTCATTGCAAAACCCCAGTCAGATGTAAGGATTTCGATGCTTTTCAGAACTTCTTCCAGGTTGTCGAAGGGTTCGCCCATGCCCATGTAAACAATGTTGGATACCTCGTTCGCCTCGTTTATGCTGCGGATTTGGTTCACAATTTCGCCGGCGGTTAATTGTCCCTGAAACCCTTGTTTGGCGGTAAAACAAAAAAGGCAGCCCATTTTGCAGCCCACCTGCGAACTTACACAAACCGTTTTACGATCGCCCTCAGGAATCATCGCTGTTTCAATAAATTTATTTTGAGCAGTTGGGAACAGATACTTTTTTGTGCCATCGGCGCTAACCTGAACTTTTGTATAAGAGGTGAGCCCGAATTCAAATTTTTCGTTCAGGTTATCGCGTACTTTTTTTGAAAGATTGGTCATTTCGGCAATAGAAGACGCCGGTTTTTTGTATAGCCAGCCGGTAATTTGTGCAGCGGTAAATTTTGACAACCCCAGTTCCAGGACCAGTGACTGTATTTCCTGTAATGTTTTTCCGAAAAGGCGCTCTTTCATGCTTTTTATTTTAGGCGAAGATAAAAAAGAAACTTTGAGCCGGGAAACTCAGGCCCTACCCAATCTGCCAGGACATGGACTTTCCAAAGGCCATGAATTTTCAAACTAAATCATAAACAATGAATCTTTGAGTCAGGAAACTCACAGCCCCAATTCTTTGAGTTAGGAAACTCAAAGCCCCAAAGCCGTACCCCTAAGTATTTGTTAAATCACTTTCAACTTTCAAAGGTTATTCTTGAATGAGATAAAAAAAGGATACTTTTGTCGGTTAACAGACTAAAAGACATTTAGTAACAAGTATAAAGACAAGAATAAATAAAATGGCAAAAATTCAGAAAACATTATTGATGATTCTTGACGGGTGGGGAATCGGCGACGGTTCGAAAGGTGACATTATTACAACAGCGCCAACTCCTTTCATGGACTCGGTGATTGAAAAGTACCCGCACTCGCAGTTAATGGCTTGCGGAGAAGATGTGGGTTTGCCCGAAGGCCAGATGGGAAACTCTGAAGTGGGTCACCTGAGCATTGGCGCCGGCCGGGTTTTGTATCAGGATATGGTGAAAATTACCAAAGCCATTCGCGATAAATCTTTGTGGAAAAATCAGCAGATTGTAAAAGCTTACGCTTATGCAAAAGAGAATAATAAAAAGGTTCACCTGATAGGATTGATTGGCCCCGGCGGAGTTCATGCACTCAGCGCCCACATGGTTGCACTTTGCCAGATTGCCTCCGATATGGGGTTGAAAGATATTTTTGTTCACGGATTAATGGACGGCCGTGATACCGACCCGCGTTCGGGATACGGGTTCCTCGAAACCGACCTTGAAGGGATGAAAACAACAAACGCGAAATTCGCTTCCATCATTGGTCGCTACTACGGAATGGACCGCGATAAAAACTACGACCGCCTGAAACTGGCCTACGATTTATACACCCACGGCAAAGGCGAAAAATCAACCGGTTTGTTGGCCACAATCCAGGCATTTTATGATGCCGGAATTACCGACGAATTTATGAAACCTATTGTTATGGTTGATGAAAACAGCAACCCTGTGGGAATTATAGAAGAAGGCGATGTTGTTATTTGCTATAATTTCCGCACCGACCGTTTACGCCAGACCACAATTGCCTTTACCCAAAAAGACCTGCCTGAATTTGGTATGCACCGGATGAACCTGCAGTGGTACACCATGACCAATTACAAAGCCGATTTCAAAGGAATTAATGTGATTTTCGATAAAGACAACGTTACAAACACCATGGGCGAAGTGGTTTCAAAAGCCGGTTTGAAACAAATCAGGATTGCCGAAACCGAAAAATATGCCCATGTTACTTTCTTCTTCAGCGGTGGCCGCGAAGACGAATTCCCGGGCGAAAGCCGCATTCTTGTTCAGTCTCCCCGGGTTCCAACCTACGATTTGCAGCCTGAAATGTCGGCGCCGGAAGTAAGAGATGCGATAGTTCCGAAACTCAGAAACGGCGAAGCAGATTTTGTTTGCCTGAATTTTGCCAACGGCGATATGGTAGGCCACACCGGAGTTTACGAAGCCATTTACAAAGCTGTTACTGCCGTTGACCAGTGTGCCAAAGATGTGGTTGAAGCCGCACTTGAAGGTGGTTACAACATCATGATCATTGCCGACCACGGAAATGCCGATAATGCCGTTAACGAAGATGGCTCGGAAAACACGGCGCACTCGTTGAACCCGGTCCCGTGTATTTTTATTTCCGGCAAAAAAGGAATCAGTCTTGAAAATGGTATTCTTGCCGATGTTGCCCCAACCTTGTTAAATGTTATGGGATTGGAAGTTCCGGCGGATATGACGGGGAAGAACCTGATTAAAGGATAAGAAAGCCCCTCCCCAACCATCCCCAAAGGAGAGGGAGGTGGAAAGAAGAAGAAAAATTTAATATTGAATGGCACAAAAAATAAACAATTTCTTGGTTTCCCCCCTCAGGGGGGAGTAAGGGGGGCTTTATGGTAGAAATAGGTAGAACCATAATCAGCCGCGATATTTTTGAGCAGCACTTTATTTGTGATTTATTAAAATGCAAAGGGGCTTGTTGTGTTGATGGGGATTCAGGTGCACCGGTTACCAAGGAAGAAGCTGAAATTATTGAAAAGGAATACCCTGATTTTCAAAATTATCTTTCAGGAAAGCATCAGCATGAAATTGAAAAACAAGGGTATTCTGTAATCGATAAAGATGGCGATTTGGTAACACCACTGATTAACGGGCGTCAGTGTGTTTATTCTTTCGCCGATAAAAATGGCATTTTAAAATGTGCAATTGAAAAAGCATATTTTGAGGGCAAAACCACTTTTCGCAAACCTGTTTCCTGCCATCTGTTCCCTATCAGAATAACAGAATATAAACGTTACGATGCAGTAAATTATCAGGAACTGGCTATTTGTATCGCCGGGCGCGAATGTGGAAAATCGGCAAAACTGCCGTTGTACAAATTCCTGAAAGAACCCCTCATCAGGAAATACGGCGAAGAGTGGTATAATGAAGTTGAAATGGTTGCTGAATATATGGGAAACAGTAAATAGCTGAAATTATGAATGCAAGTCTGCTGCTGCCTTTTAATTTCGATTTGGCGATTAAAATTGTTGAAAAAGCAAGATGAATTGTGATTTCTGGCCATACCGGCGAACCTTGTTCAATTTTAGCCTGATTTTTTCAAATTAACTACTTATAATAGCCTTTTCCTCTTCGGTTAATTTATACAGTTGATAAACCATTTCGTCAATCTCATTATCAGTTTGGCTAATTGTATTTTGCAATAACTCTGATTTATGTTTTTGCCCGTTAAAATATTGCATCCATTCAGCTTGCTCTTGTAATGACAGTTTTATTTTTTGTTTTTCCAGTTCTTTCCTGAAATCTTCAAACGAAAGGTTGTACCATTCATCAATCTTATTTGTGATATTAAGAGTTGGCCATTTGCTTTTAATTAACAGGATAAAACTTTGCTTTATTTCCTGTAAATATTTGTTATTCAAAAGCATTGTATCGGCTTTTTCAATGAATGGTTGTTGTTCCGACAAGGGAATAATTTTGCATGGCAATTGTTCCAGATAAACTTTTTTCACTTCTGCAAAAAGCCTTCCTTTTTCTTGTGAAATAGACTGATAGATATAATTGAACAGCTTACTGTTTATCAAAGACAACAAGTAATGATTTGAAATTTCAGATTCATTTATCGAAGTGATATTGTACACATTGTTTAAGTTAACCGATAAAGAAACATCCAAATTTCCAATCAAAGAATCTGAAGTTTGTCGAATAATGATTTTCTCTTTAAAAAAAGGAGCTATTTCACGAGGTTCTGCAAGCCATTTCCCGTAACTTAAGTAAGATAAGTTAGTGTTTAACATTGTATATCTATTAAAATCTTTACCGACAATACAACTCTTAAAAGTATTATCAATTGGTCTATCAGATGAAAAGACCCTGCTATTTACTATTTCCCTGGTTTGTTTAGGATCACCTTTTCCAACCTGATATGGTTTTATGCCAACAATTATTTGAGCAATTTCTCCAAGTTTTTGAAATGGTTTTGTACTGAAATTTATATCGATTCTATTATCCGTAATTTTATATATCCCCTTATCATCTAATAATTTAAGTTTAGTTTCAGAATACTCAATTTCTATATTGTTTGGGAAAGTAGAAATTCGGATAAATGTGATATATTCAGGACTAAACGACTTTTTCAATACCCAAGACACAGTATCACCAACATCAGCGTCTTCAAATACCTCATATTGATATTTACATACACTTATCAGATCATATTTATTTAGAACTTTCCTTATTTTTTTAAAGAAATGCTGGTAGGTAAAAGTTGCAGGTGTTATATAAGCTAAATATCCCTTACTTTTCAAGAGGACAATTCCCTTCTCATAGAAGAGAACGTATGAATTTACCTGGTATTCAAATGATTCATATATTTTTCTAAAATATTCAATATCTTTTTCCAAAAGTGTTGCTCCATAAGGAGGGTTTCCAATTACAACATCGAACCCAAACTTTTCAAAACCCTTACTTTCAGGATTTCCATAATTATAAGTCGGCTCTTCAATAAAATCTGTTTCCTTTTCTTTCTGCTTTCTGAAATTTGGAAAAACAGATGGGAAACTTGTAAACCAGTTAAAGGCTTTGTCACCTGCAATAGTTGGGTCGTCAATTAAAGAGTTCCCGCATTTTATATTTTCCTCAAGTGCAGTAAGTTCCTTCCCTTGGTTAGCTGTTTTAAGCCAAAGAGAAAGTTTTGTAATTTCTACAGACTCGGGATTAAGGTCAACGCCAAAAATATTGTTGGTAAGAATATGTCGGTCGAGTTCAAATACTTCACGCTGTCCTAAACGTAAAAGGCTAATCTCTTCACTTACTCTGCGGCCTTCGACAAACAAATAATCGAATGCCTGATTTAGAAATGCCCCTGAACCACAGGCAGGGTCCAGAACTTTTATGTTAAGCAATTGCTGTTTGTATGCTTCCCAAAACTTTAGCCAGACTTCAACTTTAGCATTATATCTTAATTTACTCCCTTTTTTGTTTTCGGGTTTAATAGTGGCAATATCATCCGATGTAAGTTCGGGAAGGTTGTAAAACCCAAGCTCCTGCTTACGGTCTTCAAGCCAACCTCCAATTGCTTCTTTTACAATATAACGGGTAATATATTCGGGTGTGTAAAAAATGCCATCTTTTTTGCGTTTTCCGTTTTTCCGAACTTCGCTTTTTTCTTCGTCGGTGAGTTCTTTGCCATTTCCAATTTGAGCCTTCAATTCTTCAATATCTGATAACGATTGCTCAAAAATATGCCCAAGAATATTCACATTCAGGTCGCTGTCGAAATCGAATTCCGAAAAAGCAATAAGTTTTAATAGAATTTCGTCCTTAATAATCAGGTTATCCAATTCATCGTCTTTTGCAAACAATCCGCCATTAAACTTATTGATATCCAATGGTGCATTTCCAATATCAATGCTGTGAAACAGTCCTGTCAACTGTCGCCACAATTTGTTCGGGTAAAAGTCGAAAGCATTTTTTAGAATGTCTTTTACTTTCTTGCTCGTGTATGCAGGCAAAAGATTACGGTCTTCACAAAAACAAACAAAAATAAAACGGTCGAGTAACTTTTGTGACTTGTTTAAAAGTAAAAGTTTCTCTTTATAAGGATTATTTTGCTTTAAATGTTCAAAAAGTTCAATGCGTAGATTTTTGTACTGGTTGTAAAATAGTTTTGAAATAATTTGTTCAGTTTCCTGACGTTCCCGATATAAAATTTCAACAAATGATTCGGAATTTTTTGAAATCAACTGTTCTTTCTGAAGCAAAAAGAAAAACCTTTTAAGATTTTCTACATTTAATAATTCCTGTAAAATAAATATCTCGTAACGGCTTTGGTCGGAAGCATGATAAAACCGTATTTCTTTGAAATTAGAAACAATTACCCACTTGCATCGACCCCCTGCTTTTGAAGAATATGAAAAAGCCTGTTCAACTGGCGTCCGCCTATCAGACTGACGGTTTTGAGGCTTGTCAAGATCTGTCAAGGCATCCTTTAGTTCTACAACTGCCCTAACATCTGCTTCAATATTTTTGCCGTCCATTGCAAAGAATCCCAAAGCGCCATCAGCTTTTGTTCCATCGGTAACCGATTTATTTTCTTTTTCAAGATTCCAAAGTTTTGGGTCATTATAATCGTAACCTAATAAGTCCCCAAAAAACTTGTTTAGGAAGTCAGCCTGAATCGCTTCCTCTTTTGTCCTTTCTATGCGTCCACTTTCAATAGCTTTAATGTATTTCGAAATTATTTCGGTTTTGGTTTTAAGCTCAGAAATATCATCAATACTGAAATTAGCTAATTTCTGCCTGTAATTCTTATCTCCGAAGATCTTTTGCTGCAACATAATTATCTTAAAATTCTTTCCAAATGTACAAATTTTAAAAACCTTAAATCTGCCCCAACTCCTTTCTAATCAAATCCTCAATATTTTGTGCCAGTTCCACGGGGTCAATTCCTCCTGGTTCAATCGGGCAGAGGGCAGTCAGTTTCAGGTGACAGCCAACTGTCATCGGGAAATAACCGTTTTTCATAATTTCAAATCCATCAATCGCTAAGGGAACAATCACTGCTGATGGAGAAGTTCTTAGGAGAGAGGCAATTCCTGCCGGCTGGAAAGTTTTAATCAATCCATTCTTTGTTCGTGTCCCTTCCGGAAAAATACAAGCAGAATAATTGTTGGCTTCAATGTGTTTCCCCAGCATCATAATATCTTTCACCGATTGTGCCCCCTTTTTACGGTCAATCAGCACAGACCCTCCATAGCGCAGATTATAAGAAACGCTCGGAATTCCCTTTCCAAGTTCAATTTTCGAGATAAATTTTGGATGATTTCTTCTGAAACCAACTACCACCGCAATAATATCGAGTAAACTCTGATGGTTGGCAACAATAATCAAAGGCCGGTTCTGTGGTATTTTTTCAAACCCGCGAAAAGTAATTTTGGTACCTAAAATCCATAGACTGTAAAGCAATCCGAAGTTTAATACATCAACAACTTTTTTCCGCACCGGGTAGCCCCAAATCCATCTGGTAAAAACCTGCAAGGGATGAAAAATAAGCAACAAAAGCGCAAAAATCAATAGATATACTGGAGTAAGGACAACGGAGAGGATTTTTCTCATTTTGATTTGTTTTTTTCAGGCGTTAAAAATAGGAAAAAACGGTTTCTGAAAATTGGCATATTTTCAATTCAAAATAAGTAATTTGGTTGCCGAAAAACTAAACCATAATTTCAAATAAAAAATGACGGAAAGAAGAGATTTCATAAAAAAAAGCCTGGTTGGGACCGCAGGAATTGCCATTGGGGGTATGGGTTTCAGTGCAAAATCATACGCATCGGTAATTGGTGCAAATGAGCGGATTAATGTTGCTGTAATAGGCATTCGCGGACAGGGAAACTCACACATCAGAAACTGGTGTGCTCTCAAAGAAAACCGAAATATTTTTTTGAAAACCCTTTGCGATGTGGATGAAGAATTTTTCCCCGAAAGGGCAAAAAAAGTTCGGGAAGTAATGGGAACTGCGCCAAAAACAGAATGGGACATGCGCAGGGTTTTCGACGATAAGGAAGTACATGCGGTATCGTTTGCCACACCAAACCACTGGCACGCACTGGGTACCATCTGGGCATGTCAGGCCGGGAAGCATGTATATGTTGAAAAACCGGCTTCTCATAATGTTTTCGAAGGGCGTAAAATGGTGGAAGCCGCCCGGAAATACAACGTCCGGGTTCAGGTAGGCACACAAAACCGTTCGATTGCCAATGTAAGGGAAGCCATAGAATTTCTTCATTTTGGCGGAATAGGGGATGTTTACATGGCACGCGGACTGTGCTACAAGCCCCGCGATTCGTTTGGCATTTCGCCTAACAGTATGCCCCCCGAAACCTTACATTACGATATGTGGCTGGGCCCGGCTACCTGGCAACCGTACAACGAAACCCGCGGACATTACAACTGGCACTGGCACTGGGCCACAGGCGGCGGCGACACAGCAAACCAGGGGCCTCACCAGTTCGACATCGCACGCTGGGGACTAAATAAAAACGAACACCCGGTGTCGGTTTATTCCACAGGGGGCCTTTTCGGAATTAATCCCAAAGAGTGTTCGCAGGAAACGCCAAATACCCAAACCTCGGTATTTACCTATGAAGACGGGAAAATTCTTGAATTCGAAACCCGCGGACGGTTTACAAATGCTGAAGCAGGACTTGAAATAAAAATCGGAAATATTTTTTACGGGACTGAAGGTTATCTCGAAATTAACGGGAGTTCATGGCAGGCTTTCAGGCAACGCGAAAATATACCATTTGCAAAATCTTCACGCGAACCCTCCGAAACTCCAGCCGATCCATCTTTTCTGGCCGCTCCGGGAGGTACTGAACATTATGCCAATTTCATAGATGCTGTTCGTTCAGGAAACGACTACGATTTACGATGCGATATTAACGAGGGCTTTTATTCTTCAGCTTTACCGGCATTGGCCAACATTTCTTACCGGCTAAAAAGGGAACTCACTTTTGTGGGGGCTTACGAGAAATTTGCCAACGACCCTGAAGCAGATATGTTACTCACCCGAAATTACCGTAAACCCTATTTTGTGCCTGATGAGGTATAGGAAAAAACAAAAGGCTGCCCAACTGACAGCCTTTTTAACCTAAACCAACTAAACCTAATAAACCAAAAACTTACCGGAACGGTAAGTCAAATGATTTGTCTTAAATATCATAGTGTTGCATTTTATTTTATATACAACGCATGTTTCAAAAAAATTTCTGTTGCAAAGATATTATTTTTTAATAATGTTAATTGGTTTTGAATAAAGTTTAAATTAAATGTTAATGTCGCCGGTTTGTTCAAGTACTTTTTGTACCGAACCGTGCAGTAGTAACAATCTCCTTGCTTTTTCCTCGGAGAAACCAAGTTCGTCCATTATCATTAGTGTGCCTCGCTCAACCAGTTTTTGGTTGGTGAGTTGCATGTTTACCATTTTATTTCCTTTCACCCTTCCCAACTTTATCATTAAGGTTGTGGTAATCATGTTCAGAATTAGTTTCTGGGCGGTTCCCGATTTCATTCGCGTGCTGCCCGTTACAAATTCGGGCCCCACTATGGCTTCAATGGCAATATCAACATTTTGTGCGAGTACGGTGTTTGGGTTGCTTGTTATACAGGCTGTCAGTATTCCGTTTTCACGTGCATTCTTTACTGCACCTATTACGTATGGGGTTCTGCCCGATGCCGCAATTCCAACCACCGTATCTGTTACATTGATGTTGTACTCCTTTAGTATTTCCCATGATAGTTTTTCATCGTCCTCGGCGCTTTCAACCGCTTTCCGTATTGCCTGATCCCCACCGGCAATTAACCCGGTTACCAAACCAGGTTCAACCCCAAAAGTTGGAGGGATTTCCGATGCATCCAAAATGCCCAACCTCCCGCTTGTACCGGCTCCAATGTAAAAAAGCCGGCCCCCTTTTTTTACCCGCGGAACAATTTCAGCCACTAGTTTCTCAATTTGCGGAATTACCTTTTCAACGGCAGGCAAAACCTTTTTATCTTCGTTATGAATGCCTTCAAGTAATTCGCGGACACTCATTTTTTCGAGGTTACTGTAGTTTGAGTCCGACTCTGTAACATTTATGTTTTTCATTTTTCAGTGTGAAATTTGATTAGCCCGTTTAGCGGTTCTTTTAAAATAGCTTTAATTTGAAGGTAATTTTTCCCCAGCACATTTTTTAGTTGTTCCTGAAAATAAAATGCCACCGAGCCCACGAAACAAATGGGTAACTCATGAAAGCCGGAATAACCGGAAATATTGCGGCGAACAAATTCGCCGAATGATTTTTCAACAAGTTTCAGGCAGTATTCATCGGCGATATTTTCGTGCAAAAACGGAACGAATTGCGCCAGGAACTGGTTTGGTTTTTCTTTTTTATAAACACTGTCGAGAAAGTCGGCATAAGTTATTTGGAATCTGGTTTTGAATTTTTCAGCAATTCTTTCAGGCATAATTCCTTTCAGAAAATCTCCGATTAATTTTCTCCCCATTACTGCCCCACTGCCTTCATCGCCCAAAATAAAACCAAGCGGAGGAACATGTTTCACAATTTCCACACCATTATAAAAGCATGAATTTGAACCGGTTCCCAAAATACAGGCAATCCCGGGTTTGTTACCCAAAGTTGCCCGGGCTGCTGCAAGTAAATCGCTTTGCACTTCAATTTCTGCTTTAGGATATAAAACCTGTAACGCGTTTCTTACAATGTTTCCTTTCTCCTGACTGATGACCCCCGCTCCGTAAAAATGGATTTCATTTATCTCACTGCCCGTTTCAGGCAGAAGTTTCATCCTGATTTCGCTGGCAATATCTTCAGTATTTCTGAAAAACGGATTCATTCCGCCGGTCGAAAAAATCTCCGGTAACCCCGGGTTACCCGTTAAACACCAATTGGTTTTTGTTGAGCCGCTGTCTGCAATTAAAATCATGTTGCAAAAATAGGAAAGAATGTTTGGCTATTAAGTTAAAAAATATATTTCGATTGTGGTTGATTCGTTTTTTCCTGAAAACCGGATTAGTTACTTTTGCGAACTTAATAATTCAAATGCCATATAAATGAAAAAATCTCTCTTACTGATTCCTTTTATCGTTGCACATCTTGTTCTGTTAGCCCAGCCAAAACATGAGTTCCGGGCAGTTTGGGTAGCCACCGTTAACAACATCGACTGGCCCTCGAAACCTGGGCTAACAACTGAACAGCAGCAAAAGCCAGGTTCGTCCGGCGTCAGATGCATTTTACCCGTCGGATTTGGAACCATGGTCACGCTATTTAACCGGAACTCCCGGCAAAGCGCCCGAACCTTTTTACGACCCGCTTCAGTTTTGGATTGACGAATGTCACCGGCAGGGATTGGAATTTCATGCATGGCTCAACCCGTTTCGTGTGGCGCAAAACAGCAATGAACTGCTGGGAGGTAACCACATTGCATTTCAACACCCTGAATGGATTGTAAAATATGGCAACCTGCTGTATTTTGATCCCGGCCTGCCTCAAGCCCGCGAATTTGTTACCCGCGTGGTAAAAGATATTGTTTTGCGGTATGATGTTGATGCCATTCATTTCGATGACTATTTTTATCCCTACCCGTTGGCTGCCGATTATCCGGACACAGTTTCATTTGCGTTGTATAACCGCGGATTTCGAAAGGAAGATAAGGCTGACTGGCGCCGCGAAAATGTGGATATCATTATAAAAATGTTAAACGACACCATAAAAGCAACAAAACCGTGGGTAAAATTCGGTATCAGCCCGTTTGGTGTTTGGCGCAATAAAGCCGATGACCCGCGTGGTTCCGATACCAATGCCGGCGCTACCAACTACGACCATTTGTACGCCGACGTGATTAAATGGCAACAAAATGGCTGGATTGATTATTTGCTTCCGCAGATTTACTGGCAGATTGGGCATCCGCAGGCCGATTTTAAACTGCTTGCCAACTGGTGGAAAGACCACGCATACAACCGGGGAATGTATATTGGGCACGCGGTTTACAAAATTGAGGCCGGATCAGCAACACCAGCATGGACAAGGCCCGGCGAAATACCAAACCAAATCAGGATGTTGCGGAAAACTCCCGGTATTGAAGGTTCTGCATTTTACAGCGCCAAACATTTTAACCGCGATTTGTTTGGATTGCAGGACAGTTTACGGAATTCACTTTACCGTAAACCGGCAATAGTACCGCCAATGAAATGGATTGACAACACACCTCCTCAACCGGTAAAGAAGATAAGCAAAAGAGGCAAAAAAGTGAAGTGGAAAACCGAAAATGCGGAGCTGGTAACGGACAAGCCCAATCTTTTTGTGGTTTACGGGAACGAATCAGGAACGTTTTTCGATGCCGGAAATAACAATTTTTTCTGGGGAATTGTAAAAGAAACCGAATTGAAATTTGCACCCTTTAACAGCAAAAAGAAAAAATATGAAGTACGGATTTCAGTACTCGACAGGCTAAATAATGAAAGCACTCCCAGCAAACCGGTGAAAGTGAAGTTGTAACAAGTCTCCATATTAGAAAATCGATAAAATTCTCTTTAATTCATAAACATCACCTGAAATCTACTGTGATTTATCAGTGCAATGCACAATGTGGTTTCGAATTCTTTTCCGGGCAAGGGAATTATTTTCCCGTTTACTGTAAATCATGCCCCAATAAACTAAAATTTTAAATATTACAAGAAGTTGCCAACATCTATATTTGGCGCATACATCAACAACAGGAAATTGACATGGTTGAAGAATCATATTGTAGTTTAAAGGTTTGCGGGTTAAACCGCAAATAATATACTATATTTGCGGGTTAAACCGCAAAAAATATGATTTTACGATTAACAGAAAAAAATATCCTGAATAAATTGGGCGGAGGGAAAGCCATAATCCTACTTGGGGCAAGGCAAACCGGAAAAACAACGCTGCTAAGGAAAATCTCGGAAAACCTTCCTGATGTTTTATGGTTGAATGCCGACGAGCCTGATGTGGCAGCTTTATTTGAAGCGCCTTCCTCATCAAGGTTTAAAGCATGGTTTGCCCCTTACAAAACGGTTGTCATTGATGAAGCACAGCGAATTGAAAACATTGGGATAAAACTGAAACTTATTACCGACCACTTGAAAGAAATTCAGCTAATTGCAACCGGTTCATCGGCATTTGAACTGGCAAATAAAATAAACGAACCATTAACCGGGCGTAAATGGGAGTTTTACCTCTTCCCGTTGTCATTTGCCGAAATGGTTGCGCATCACGGATTACTTGAAGAAAAAAGGATGATGTACCACCGGCTGGTTTACGGTTATTACCCCGACGTTATTAATTCTGCAGGCAACGAAAAAGAAGTTTTAAAACAACTGTCAGACAGTTATCTTTATAAAGATATCCTACGATGGGAGGGAATTAAAAAACCCGATAAACTGATTAAACTTTTACAGGCGCTATCTTTTCAGGTAGGCAACCAGGTTTCGTACAAAGAACTTGGCCAAATAACAGGACTTGACAACGAAACCGTTGAAAAGTACATTCAGATAATGGAACAAACATTTATCGTATTCCGGTTAAATTCCCTCCAAAGAAATTTAAGGAATGAACTTAAAAAAGCCCGTAAAATATTTTTTTACGACAATGGTATCAGAAATGCGCTGATTTCGAATTTTGCACCACCTGAACTGCGAAATGATACAGGCGCACTTTGGGAAAACTTCCTGATGAGTGAACGCATGAAATTTAACCACTACAATTCAAAATGGGCGAATACTTTTTTTTGGCGAACAATCGCACAACAGGAAATCGATTACATTGAGGAGTACGATGGTAAATTTTTTGCTTATGAATTTAAATGGAACCCCAAAAAGAAGGCAAATTTCTCAAAATCCTTTATTCAGGGTTATACTCCTGATGACCATAAAACAATATCACCGCTCAACTATGATGAGTTTCTGCTGTAATATTGTTTTCGGGCAATTAATGTGTTTCTCTTTCATTCAATTTTTTTAAATACCCTTTTAAAATGATAGCCATAGATGGAATAAGTTATTGCAAGCGGGAAAAGTTTTGGTCGTTTGAATAAGGCCCAGAAGAAAAGGCGCCAGTAATGCACCCGGTTATTATCGTATATTCCGATGACAAACATCGATTTTAACAAAGCCATGATTTTGTTAAAATTTAACCGGGTACGGTTTTTAACCTGCGGTTCGAATTCCTTTAAAAAATGGTGTACGCGATGATAAAAAGGCTTTCCATCGTAGATTCCCTGTATGATTTTCAGGTAACCCGATTTTAATTCGGCAATATTCATTTTTGGGATAATATTCGTTGAGGAATCGGTATTGTCGCCAGTCCATGTTTCGAGAATACGGCCCTGAGAATGCAGTTTCTGATAAAGTTTCGATTTTGTGGGGGCATTCAGCATTCCAATCATGGCCGAGACGATGCCGCTTTGCTGAATAAAATCGATTTGATGCCTGAAAATGGTTGGCAAATCGCTGTCGAATCCAACAATAAAGCCGCCCATTACCTCAATCCCTGCTTTTTGAACCCTTTTTACACTTTCCAAAAGGTTCCGGTTTTTGTTTTGCACTTTGTTACATTCGGCCAGGCTTGTTTCCTGCGGGGTTTCAATACCGATAAAAACGGCGGCAAATCCGGCCCGGGTCATCAGTTTCATCAGTTCAGGATCATCGGCTAAATTTATAGATGCTTCGGTTGAAAAAGTATATGGATTGCCATGTTCCTGCATCCAGGAAATTAATTTGGGAAGCAGGTTGTTTTTTAAAACCGGTTTATTCCCGATAAAGTTGTCGTCAACAAAAAATATATTGCCCTGCCAACCCGAATGGTAAATATTATCAAGCTCGGCTAAAATTTGGTCGGTAGTTTTTATTCTCGATTTGTGCCCGAGGAGGGCGGTGATATCGCAAAAATCGCAGTTAAACGGGCAGCCACGCGAATACTGGATGCTTATGGTTGAATATTTTGACGATTTGATTAATGAATAATCGGGGACTGGTGATTTTGTGATATCGGCAAAGTCAGCCGTATGATAAATTTTCTGAGGATTTCCTGCTTCCAAATCGCTTAGAAATTGGGGCAAAGTTATTTCCGCTTCATTTAATACAAGATGATCAACCATCTGAAATTTTTCAAAATCTTCGGTGAAAAGAGGTCCGCCTGCAACGATTTTTTTATTGTAGGATATACATCTTTTAATCACTTCCATAGCCGATTTCATCTGTACCGACATGGCGCCGATAAATACATAATCGGCCCAAACAATATCGCGGATTTTCAGGTTTTCGATATTTAAATCAACCAGTTTTTTCTCCCAGTGCGAAGGAAGAAGGGGCGCAATGGTCAATAATCCGAGCGGTGGGTAAGCTGCTTTTTTCGACACAAATTTTAGTGCATATTTAAAACTCCAAAAAGTATCGGGGTATTCCGGGTAAACCAATAATATATTCATGATTGGTATTTTTTAATATTGATTTGAATGCAACAAGCTCTTAACAGAACAACATTCAAAATTACCGGTCAATTTTTTTTATTGAAAGAAATAGGGATTGTTGCCGTGAAATAGTGATAAACAGTTGGATTTTGGGAGAGATGCCGTTTGTCAGGGATGAATTGCAATTATCAATCAGCCTGTTTCAAGGCATCTTTTACCTTAAGTGCATATAGCCGCGAAACATGAATTTCCTGGGGATAATCGAAAAGGGCCAGTTTCAGGCCATCTTTCCCTTTTTCTAATTTTTTGATATAATTCTTATTCACGATACACGAGCGGTGGCAACGCACCAGGGTTGGATATTTCGAAAAGAATTCCTCGGTATTTTTAATCGTATTTCTTAACAGCCGCTTACTTATTTTATCCCCCGTTTTGTAAATAACCTCGATGTAATTATTTGCCGATTTTATGAGCATAATTTGCTCAAGGGCAAGTTTAAAATATTCCGTTTTGTTCTCAGATTCGAAAGCGATTTCAATGTCTTTCCCCTCTCCGGATTCATATTCCCGTGTGATTCCGCCCAGTTCGGTTAATTGTTTAATCTGGCTGTTCAACACCCGGAACTGATTGGCAACAATTACAAAAACCATTGCAGAAAGTGAAATTAATACAACGATAATGGCGCTGTGAAAAGTAATTTCGATTCCACCAACATACCGGGCAAAAAATGAAAAAGCCACCGAATTGAGAACCCAAAACGAGACGTTTAACAGCAATTCTTTAGTGTAAGTCCAGTTTTCTCCGGTAAAATATTTTGGGAAAACGGATGGGAGCAAAATTCGTAAAATGCACAGCAACAACAGGGTGATTACACCAAATCCGGCAATAATTAAAAGCTGGTTGTCGAAATCGGGATTTCTAATTTGAAAAGGTTGAAAAAACAGTAAGAACAAAAAAATACCAAGACTTACCCCGGCGAATGATTGTAAATTTACTTTCAGATCATTGTTAAAGGGATACTTATTATTTAGCGTTTCTAACATCGCACAAATTTCTGTTTTTTTTACTTTGAATCATCAGAATTGGTTACATCAAAAAAAATGAGTGGTTTCAATGCTGATGATATTTTATGGTGAATTAGCCCACTCAATAAAAAAAGCCTGACTTATTGTAAGTCAGGCTTTTGTAGCGGGGGCAGGACTTGAACCTACGACCTTTGGGTTATGAGCCCAACGAGCTGCCAACTGCTCCACCCCGCAATATATTTTTATTTCAATGAAATTTCCTCTCCAACGGGCTGCAAATATAAACAGTTTTCTTTAAAATCCAAAGATTTATTTTTTCAATGTATAAGAAATTTTTCATCATTAATAAACAATTTTGTTGAAACCTATTCTCAATGATTTTTTCTAAATTTAACTCCGTTTTAAAACCAACTTAAATTTGATATATCGTTTAGATCAAAAAAACATTTAAAATTTAAATATCAATGAAATGAAAAATCAGTCACGAAGGATTTTCTTAAAAAATACGGCGGCAGCTACCGCAGTAATTTCTGTCCCGGGTATTATTCCGGCACATGCATTTGGCGCCAACGACCGCATCAATGCTGCTGTTTTGGGTGTAAACGGCCGCGGGAAAAGTCACATTTCGAGTTTAATGGTGCAGGATAATGTTGTCATTACTCATTTATGCGATCCTGATATGAATGTTCTCAGGGAACGTCAGAAAGACTTTAAGGCTAAATACAGCAAAGATGTTGCGCTTGAGCAGGATCTTCGCCGCATTTACGATAATAAGGATATTGATGTGGTAAGTATTGCATCGCCCAACCACTGGCATGCACTGTCGGTAATTTGGGCGTGTCAGGCCGGTAAAGATGTTTTTGTTGAAAAACCGGGTTCACACAATATTTATGAAGGCCGCAAAATGGTTGAAGCCGCCCAGAAATACGACCGCATTGTTCAGCAC
Organism: Prolixibacteraceae bacterium; assembly: GCA_009773765.1. GTDB lineage: Bacteria > Bacteroidota > Bacteroidia > Bacteroidales > Prolixibacteraceae > Draconibacterium. The sequence goes on from WTWZ01000003.1 coordinate 178,991, forward strand.
GGTGTTCAGTTGCGCAGTTCGCCCTCAGTGCGCGAGGCTGTGAAAATGTTGCACGAAGGTTATATTGGCCGAGTTTATATGTCGCGGGGGCTGGTTTTCCGGTGGCGGGCCGATATTGGAAACAAAGGTTTTGAACCGGTACCCGAAGGCCTGGACTATGATTTGTGGGCAGGACCGGCGGCGAAAAGGCCATTTAGCCGCAACATTGTCCACTACAACTGGCATTGGACTTTTGAGTATGGAAATGGCGATGTGGGAAACCAGGGAATTCATGAAACCGATCTCTGCATGTGGGGATTAAACGTTGGCTTTCCAACAAAAATAACTTCGATGGGTGGAAAATTCCTGTTTAACGATGCCAAGGAAACACCCGAGGTTCTTTCTTCGATTTATCATTATCCCGAAGAAGACAAAATCATCCAGTTCGAAGTTCGTCCGTGGTGCACCAACACCGAAGAAGGAGTAACTGTAGGAAATATTTTTTATGGAGAAAAGGGGATACTGGTGGTTGACGGGTATGATAAATACCAGTTCTACATGGGGCAAAAACGTGAAAAGGATAAAGGGGGCAACGACGGTTCAATTGCCCAGACGGAGATGGCACGAGGCGATGGAGGCACCGACGGGCATTTCAAAAACTGGATACAGGCAGTACGCGCACACGACAAAACATTATTGAACGGACCGGTTGAAACAGCGCACCTTTCATCGGGCCTGGCCCACCTGGGCAATATTGCGTACCGGATGGGCAGGGTGTTGACATTCGATCCGGCTTCGGAAAAATTTGTCAATGATCCCGATGCCGACAAATTACTTACCCGTAATTATCGGGCGCCTTATATTGTTCCTGATATCGTTTAAAAAAACTGTAAACTGAAATAGCAAAAATGCTCCGGAAACGGGGCATTTTTAATTTAGGGTAACTGTAATTTTTTTCTTTTGAAAAGGCTTCCATCCGGGGAACCAAAACTTCGCGGTTTTTTAGAACTTCAATCTGAAATTCCTCAATCTTTTTACGTTGTTCAGCCGTTCCCGGAACTTTTTGTAAAAATGGCTCGTGGCGGCCGTCTTCAACTCCAAAATTCAGCGGGGCAACATAGGCCACCGTAACATCTACATCATCAGGATAAAAAGCCCTGTGATAAACAGCGGTTTGTCCTCCTTTACTGATTCCGGTATTGATCCATTTCCCGGGGTAATATTTTTTGAAAATCTCAACAATGGCATGATGATCGGCAGCAACATTAATCACTGTCAGATAATCCCAGTTCACCGAATCGGGCCACGATTCACCGAAATAGCGGTGTTCAACAGTAATCTGGTTCGAATTGACCATCGCCGAGAGTTCCTTAATGTAACGGGGACTTGCAGCATAATTGGCCCCGTAACCTTCAGTAATCAGTAAAACAGCATTCTCTTTGCCTTTGTCGGCAACAAAAACGCGCTGCAGAAAAAATCCTCTTGTTGTATCGGCATGATCAAGCGGTTGGCGGACCATAATTTTCCATGTTTCATTAAAAAAATCTTTTCCCGCAATTTTTTCAGCCGATTTAATTTCAGGCTGGGATTTTAAGAATTGCTCAAGTTGCGCAAATGAGACAATTGAAATGAGTTTGGAATGATTCGGGATTTTTTTAAAAACCAATTGATAAAAAAAGGCGGGAAAAAATCCCGCCGGTTAACACTTTTTATGCCGCAATTCCCGAAAATGCCTTGGAAATCACATCGGGATAAATCTCGTTAAAGTTCTCATAACACCAGGCGTAAAGTTCATCTCTCTGGTTTTCTTCCACCCATCCGATACATTTGATTAACTCTTTTGTGAATAAGTCTTGGCTAAAACTCACTTTAGGTAAAATTACTTTTGCGTATTCTAACATGGCACTCATTTTTTTGGTTTCGACAATAATATAACACCCTTAAATTACATTCAGTATGATTTAAAATATGGTTTAACCTTAATTAACAAAAAAACACTTTTTGGTGTTTTATACCACATTGATATTATGGCAATTACAGGCAAAATTGTTAAACATGTTAGATAACAGGATTTCTAATTGAACCAATTTGCATTATCCTGTTGTCAATAAATTTTTAATAAAACCTGGAACAGATTCTTCCAATTTTATTTCAGAGTCGATTGCCTTTACAAATGCACTGCCGATAATGGCTCCGTTGGCATATTTGCAGGCATTTTCAAAGGTTGCCCCGTCGGAAATTCCAAACCCGATGAGCCGCGGATTTTTCAGGTTCATCGACTGAATTCTTTCAAAATATCCGCGTTGAAAATCTTCCACTTTTTTACCTGCTCCGGTTGTTGATGACGAGGAAACCATGTAAATAAAAACACTACTTGCAGCATCAATTTGCCTGATGCGCGATTCGGTGGTTTGTGGCGTGATTAACAGGATATTGTGCAGGTTGTGTTTTTCGAAAACCGGTTTGTAATACTGCTCAAATTCATCTAAGGGGAGGTCGGGCAAAATGGTGCCGTCGATTCCAATTTCGGCACATTTTTCACAGAACCGTTCAACTCCAAACTGGTAAACCGGATTCAGGTAGCCCATTAAAATGAGCGGTATTTTTACGGTTTGCCTGATGTTTTTCAGTTGTTCGAAAAGGAGTTCGAGGCTCATACCATTTTTAAGCGAAATTTCGCTGCTGCGCTGAATAGTTGGCCCGTCGGCTGTGGGGTCTGAAAACGGCATCCCGATTTCGATGAGGTCAACCCCGTTTATTTCAAGCTGCTGAATAATTTCCACAGTGTCGTTCAGGTTCGGGAATCCTGCGGTAAAATACACCGAAAGTATGTTTTCCTTTTTCGATTCGAATAAACTATTGATTCTGTTTTTCATGTTGTCTTTTTTTATTGTCATTTCGACGACGTAGGAGGAGAAATCTGTTTCACAAAGGTAGAGATTTCTTCCCGATTACTCTGGATTCCTCCTTCGAATTGACAGTTTTGATGTTTCTTTTACTCAATACTAAAATTTCACTACTAACTACTTTTTCAATACCCAAAATATTCCAGATACGTTTCCATGTCTTTATTACCACTGCCCGAGAGATTGATAACATTCACATCACCGGGGTTCATTTTTATTTTATCGAGTGCTGCCAATGCATGTGCTGATTCCAGCGCAGGAATGATGCCTTCTTTTTGAGTTAGAAAAAGTGCAGCATAAAGCACTTCTTCATCGGTGGCGGCAAGGTATTTTGCCCGACCGGATTTAAACAAATGGGCGTGCAATGGTCCGATTCCCGGATAATCCAATCCTGCTGAAATGGAGTAGGGTTCGGTAATCTGTCCGTCGGTGTTTTGCATGAGCATGGTTTTAGCAGCGTGTAAAATTCCGGGGGAACCCACTGTTAAAGTTGCGGCGGTTTCGCTGGTATCAACGCCTTTTCCGGCGGCTTCAACACCAATCAGTTCAACCTGTTCGTCATCCAGAAAATGATAAAAAGCCCCGGCTGCGTTACTTCCGCCGCCAACACACGCCAACACGCGGGCCGGGAACTCGCTTCCGGTTTGCTCTTTTAACTGCCATTTTATTTCTTCACTGATAACCGACTGAAACCTGGCAACCATGTCGGGATAAGGATGCGGCCCCACAACCGAACCGATGATATAATGTGTGTCTTCAGGATTGTTGATCCAGTCGCGCATTGCCTCGTTGGTGGCGTCTTTCAGGGTTTTGTTACCGCTGTGGACAGGAACTACTTCGGCGCCCAGCATTTTCATTTTCTTTACATTGGGCGACTGCCTGGCAACATCGAGCGCTCCCATATAAACTACACATTTAATGTTTTTCAGGGCGCAAACAGTAGCAGTCGCAACACCGTGCTGACCGGCCCCTGTTTCGGCAATGACGCGGGTTTTGCCCAGTTTTTGTGCCAATAAAATCTGTCCGACAGTGTTATTCAGTTTGTGCGAGCCGGTGTGGTTCAGGTCTTCGCGTTTCAAATAAATTTTCGAACCGTAATGTTCTGATAAACGGCTGGCAAAGTACAGCGGCGATGGCCGGCCAACATAGTCTTTCAGCAAATGGTCGAACTCGTTTTTAAATTCTTCCGATTCAATGATTTTTAAATAGCGGTGTTTCAGCTCGTCGATGTTGGTGTACATCATTTCAGGAATCCATGCCCCGCCAAACTCGCCGTAATATCCTTTTTCGTTAACGATGTATTTCATGCGTTTCTTATTTTTCTATGAGTTCTATGTGCCTATGTGGTAAATCTTTAACCACATAGACACATAGTTATTTCATTTTAATTTCAGCAATAAATTTCTTCAGTTTCTCCATATTTTTCAGTCCCGGTTCGTCTTCAAAATCACTATTTAAGTCAACTCCGGTAAGTTTTGGATGTTTAATTTCCAATATGCTATTTACATCGCCTGGGCCAATTCCTCCGCTTAGAAAAAATGGAATATGCCCGTCATATTTATCAAGCATTGCCCAGTTGAATTTTTGGCCCGATCCACCATGATTTTCTGTTTTCGTATCGAACAGAAAGTAGTTTGCCACTTTTTCGTATTGCAAAGTGGATTCAAAATTGAAGTTCTCATCAACACTAAAAGCTTTAATAATTTTCAATCCCTGCCTTTTGAGCAACTGGCAGGTTTTCGGATTTTCTTTGCCGTGCAGTTGAACCCATTCAAAACCAAGGTTTTTTGACAGGGCTAAAATTTCAAACGCATTTCCATCGACAAAAACACCCACTTTGGGTTTTTCGGAACTGAAAAGTCCGGGCTCGGGAGTTACTCCAACAAAACGTTTTGAAGGAGCATAGAAAATATACCCGAGAAAATCGACATCCAGTTTTTCAACCTCCCTCCGGTTTTCGGCGAATTTCATCCCGCAGACTTTTATTTTGAGTTGTCGTTTCATGAATTTAAGATTCTTTGGTAAACATGCTTCGACTACGCTCAGCATGACGGTGTGTCACCCAGAGCGTAGTCGAAGGGTGAGAAGATTTACAATTCATTTTTTAGTTCTTCAATCAATTTACAGCAAGCTTCCCCAGGATTTTCAGTTTTCATAAACGTTTCGCCAATCAGAAATCCTTTGAAACCATTTTCACGCAGATAATGAATGGTTTTTGCGGTGTCAAGTCCGCTTTCCGAAATCTTTACAAATTTACCGGGAATAAGTTTCGACAAGCGTACCGAAGTTTCAATATCCATGGTAAAAGATTTAAGGTCGCGATTGTTAACACCAACAATATCAACAAAATCGTTTACTTTTTCCAGTTCTTCGGCATTGTGAACTTCCATTAAAACATCCATTCCAAGGATTTTTGCTTGTTTGGCCAAAACTTCGGCCTGTTCTTTTTCGAGGCAGGCAGCAATCAACAGAACTACATCGGCTCCGTGTGCCTTTGCTTCAAAAATCTGGTAAGTGTCAATCATAAAATCTTTCCGCAAAATGGGAATTTCAGGATTGGTTTCACGCGCTTTCACCAGGTTTTCCAATGTTCCGCCAAAATATTCATATTCGGTTAAGACAGAAATACCTGCAACACCGGCATTTGTATAACCTTTGGTTACATCTTCCACTTTCACCTTAATATTGATTTCTCCCTTTGAAGGCGATCTTTGTTTGAATTCGGCAATAACTCCAGAGGAACCATCTTTTAACAAACTGGTTTTTAACGAATTGCATGGTCTTGAAAAGAGAGGATATTTTTCAAGTTGTTCAATGCTGATCAGGTTTTTCTGACTGGCAACTTCCGTTTTTTTTGTTTCTATTATTTTATCGAGTATGTTCATTTTTTTAGTTTTTTGTCATTTCGATGAGGAACGAGGAGAAATCTGTCGCTTGTCGTCGTTATTTCAATGTTGCAGATTTCTCAGTCGTTCTTCCTTCGAAATGACAGCTTGGATTGATTGTCATTTCGACGACGCAGGAGGAGAAATCTGTAACTACAATGCTTCGTACACCACTTTGTTTAGAAATTTCCAATCGGCATTAAATTCATTAATCAAATTTTCCTTTTTCTCTCTTCTCCATTTTTTCAATTCCTTTTCCCTTGCAATAGCATCGTCAATGTTTTGAAAATGTTCGTAATAAATCAAAAAGTGGCAATTATATTTTTTTGTAAATCCAGGTAATAATCCATTTTCATGTTCATAAGTCCTTCGCTGTAAATCGTTTGTAACACCAATGTAAAGAACAGTTTTATTCTTGTTAGTTAGAATGTAAACGAAGTAATTATGGTCTCTCATTTTTCTTTTCTGTTATATTTTTCAATTTTCGCCGAGAGATTTCTCAATCGTTCCTTCTTCGAAATGACAGCTTTGTTGGATTGTCATTTCGACGATAGGAGAAATCTGTTGTTTCAATTGGCATTTTTCATCGTTGTTTTAAAGTTCCGGATTTCTCGGTCGTGCCTCCCTCGAAATGACAGCTACATTGTTACTTTTTCCAGCTTCTCCAGAGCCTTTCCACTTTTCAGGGATTCTGCAGCAATTTCAATACATTCAGGCAATTCTTTTTCAGCAAAATAAACATTTAAACCGATGGCTGTATTGGCAATTACCGCATTGTTTTGTTCTTCAGTTCCATTTCCTTCCAAAATATCAACAAATATTTTTGCCGCTTCTTCCACTGTATTTCCTCCAAATAATTTTTCGGGCTGAATTGTCTTCATTCCAAAATCCAGCGGGGAAAGTACATATTCCTTGTGTTTTGTTGCGATTCGCGTTTCTGCAGTCAGCGAAATTTCATCGTACCCGTCGAGGCTGTTTACAATAGCGTAATTCACGTTCAGGGTTTCATACACGTTTTTGTAGTGGTTGAAATTTTCAAGGTTATTCACGCCAAGTACCTGATATTTTGGCGACGACGGATTTATCATCGGGCCAAGAATATTGAAAAAAGTCTGCACTTTCAGGGCACGACGAACCGGTGCAATGTGTTTCATGGCTGGGTGGAAAAGCGGGGCGTGCAAAAAGCAAAAATTTCCTTTTTCGAGGTCGTTTTTCAGTTTATAAATGTCGTTACTGAATTTGTATCCAAGCAATTCGAGCAAATTGGATGAGCCGCTGGTGGAGGAAACGGCGTAGTTTCCGTGTTTTGTAACATTCACACCCGCACCGGCAATTACAAAACAAGCCAGTGTTGAGATGTTAAACGTGTTTTTTCCATCGCCGCCGGTTCCAACAACATCAATGGCATTGTATTCCGAAAGGTCGGTTCTCAGGCTGAGTTCGTCCATGGCATCGCGGAATCCGGCAAGTTCTTCCGAAGTGATTGGGCGCATCTTGAAAACGGTGAGGAAGGAGGCAAATTCGGCTTCACTGTGCAATCCTTTTCCAACTGCAAGAAGACTTTCTTTTGACTTTTCGCGGGAGAGAGTGTTGCCGGTGAAGAGATATTCTAAAATTTCTTTCATTCTAATCAACTTATGTTTTGAGGTTCGTGGTAGTTCTTTGCTTTTTTAAACTTTACCGGACGAACCTTGAGTTTTTTGTTTCATTTTATCCCCGGGATGAATCCCGGGGTTATTCAGATTCTCCCCCTGAGGGGGAGTTAGATGGGGCTTTCAGCCAATTCCTCAAAATCTCTTCACCCAGCGGCGTTAGTACCGATTCGGGGTGAAACTGAACGCCTTCCACATCAAACTCTTTGTGTTTCATACTCATAATAAAACCTTCGCTGTCGTAACTTGTAACTTCGAAACAGCCGGGCAGGTCTTCCTTATTTACAATCCACGAATGGTAGCGGCCCACCTCAAAAGTTTCAGGCAGTCCGGTGAAAAGTTCCGTTTTATTTTCGGTGAGTTTAACCGGTGTTGCAATGCCGTGCAGCACTTTTTTCATGTTGTGCAGCGTCCCGCCAAAAGCTTCACCAATGGCTTGGTGACCAAGACAAACACCCAGCATTTTTTTACGTGGACCAAATTCCCTGATTATATCGAGCAGCAAACCCGCTTCTTCAGGAATTCCCGGTCCGGGCGAGAGTACAATTTTGTCGTATTTTTCGATTTCTTTAAGCGAAATCTGGTCATTTCTGAATACATCAACCGGCAGGCCGGTTATTTTTTTGATAGCGTGCACCAGGTTGTAGGTAAACGAATCGTAATTGTCGATTACTATGATGGAAGCCTCCCCCCCGCCCCTCCGAAGGAGGGGAGCTTGGGAAGCGTTCGTTTTTGTTGTGTTTTCTTGTTGTATCATTTTTTATGTTTTTATTTCAATTCTTTTTTCTTTCTCCCTTCTCCTTTGGGGAAGGGTTGGGGATGGGGCCTTTTTTTCTTTTCTCCCCCTCTCCCGGAGGGGGTTGGGGGGAGGCTTCCTAATTAATCTCCTTTGCCATTTCAATGGCTTTTTTCAGTGCTGCCAGTTTGTTGTTTACTTCCTGCAACTCGTTTTCTTCCTGCGAGTCGGCAACAATTCCGGCTCCGGCCTGGTAAAAAAGCTTGTTGTTTTTACTCAGGAATGAGCGAATCATAATGGCATGGTTTAAAGTCCTGTCGAAACCAAGGTAGCCAATGCAACCACCGTAATAACCGCGATTCTGGTTTTCGTATTTATCGATTAACTCCATTGCTTTGTATTTTGGCGCCCCCGATAAAGTTCCGGCAGGGAAAGTTTCGCCTAACACTTTTATAAGGTTGGTTTCAGGAGTAATTTCTCCCGAAACCTGTGAAACCAGGTGAATTACATGCGAATAAAACTGCACTTCACGGTAAGTTTCAACAATTACATTTTCTGCATTGCGACTCAGGTCGTTGCGGGCAAGGTCAACCAGCATCACATGTTCGGCATTTTCTTTTGGATCTTTGCTCAGCTTTTCTGCTAATTCGCGGTCCTGTTCATCGTTGCCGGTGCGTTTAAAAGTTCCGGCTATGGGGTGAATATATGCCTTGTTTTTGTTGATACGGATTTGTGCTTCGGGACTTGAACCAAAAATACGGTAATCGCCATAATCGAAAAAGAAAAGGTACGGCGACGGATTTATTGAACGCAGCGCTCTGTAAACGTTAAAATCGTCGCCCCGGTAATTTTGTGCAAACTGACGGCTAAGCACAATCTGGAAAACATCGCCCCGGTAACAGTGTTCTTTTCCTTTAGTCACCATGGCTTTGTATTCCTCATCGGTGATGTTGGATGTTTCGTTGTCAACGGTTTCGAATTTTGCCGTCGAAAAATTAAGGTTGACCAGCAAATGGTGAATGTGATCCATCTGCGAAGTTTCGTTTTCGAGCAGATTCTCGACTATATGAATGATGTTTTTATGATGGTCGATGGCAACTACATATTTATAGAAGCAGTATTTCACCTCCGGAATCTGGTACTCTTCCTTTTTTTCTGATGTAAACCTGATATTCTCGAAATGCTGGATGGCGTCGAAATTTACATAACCAAACAAACCGTTTGCCGGGAGTTCTATTTTATCGGATTGAACATTGAAAGTTTTAAAAAATTCATCCAGTTCGTTGTCCAAAGTTCGTTCTTTTGAAAGGGTTAATTTTACTTTTTCCCTTCCGGGAAGTTCTTTTACTACTTCTCCGTTGGTTACCGTAAAAGAGGCCACCGGACCAAAGCAAATAAACGAGTAAGCATTTTCGTTGCCGTGATAGTCGGAACTTTCGAGCAAAATAGCTTTCGGGTAAAGCGTTCGCAAGCGAAGATAAATACTAACAGGGGTAACCGTGTCGGCCAGTATTTTTCGAACTATTGGTTTGTAATTTAATTTTTCCATAGGATTGAATGGCCCCCCTGCCCCCCAAAGGGGGGTTCCGGGAAACGCTATTTTAAATTTTATTTACGATTCTATTTTTCATTTTCTTTCTTTTCTTACTCCCTCCCCATGCGGGGAGGGCTGGGGTGGGGCTATGTTCAAAAAAAACGGCTCACCGTGATTCGATGAGCCGTTTTCCAATTTTGGGCAATGGCGTTTTCTCTCTTCACGGTTGTAAAAAGTTGCTGTGCCACCACCAAAAATTATTATTCAATTGCATTCTTTCTATAAATTAAAAAACCTGCTCTTTACAGGAGCAGGCTCATTTTGAAATATTTTTAAAAAATACCAATATGGCTCTTTAACTCCTGACTTACGTAAGAAGACCCCACCACGGAAGCCATATTGTATTTGTATTTTTAATCATTGTTATTAAATTCTGGTTCAAAAGAATAAAAAAAAAAATCAAAATCAAAGTCAAAGTGCAACTTTTTAATTTTAAAGATGAAGTACTGCCAAATATGGGATATTATTGACAACCTAATGGGATTTTTATTAAGGTTGCAAATTGTAGCCTTCATAATTGGGCTGTGGACAAGGGTAAAAGGCGACGGGTTTTTAGATACATTAAGCTCCGGGTGCTTATGGATCGCACTGATAATAAAAGGGGTAGTTGTTGTTATAATTCTAATTGCGGATGGGGTACTTTAAATTTTGATAGACTTTAATTATATGAACTTTGACCAAATAAATTATTATGTCTCTCCAAAAAGTAAAATATTTTGCTCGGCACTGCTTAAATTAAACAAATTAATAATTTTCAATGTTTCAACTAAATCAAAATTTTATGAAAATCAAAATTATCATTAGTACATTATTGCTTTTAATGGCTGTTAACATTTCTGCAGATTCTTGGATTGAAATGTACGATTTAACTGGTACTCCTCAAGATACTTGGATAGGTAAGTGTAAATTCACTGGGGATACTCCTAAAGAAATTACATGGTTTGGCTCTTTAAAAGTCTATCATAATGGGGATTTTAAAAAGCAATATGTTGAAGGAAAATATGACTGTTATGTTGGAAGCGGAACAATTTGGGTCATTTTTAATTCTCTTCAAGTTAAAGAAAGTTTCAAATTTGTTGGTAAAGGTAAAGTCCAAACTTGCCCTAACACGTAATTACTGTTCCTTTAATCCATTAAAACCGTTTCATTCGCATTTTAACTTGTAGGTTATATGATACAGCAACTATAAATCCTTAACCTTTTAAATGATCTTATCAAGTTCACGTTCGAGGCGGTGAACCATGTAAAAAGGCAGGTTCAGCAGGGTAAATTCCTTGCCTGCAATGGTTTTGGCTTTCTGTACCAGGTATTCGCCCTGGTAAACCCGTACTGCAACCGTATGTGGGGCGCTGTCCAGAAACAGGTGCAGCGACCTTAGTTTACCAATACTGCCCGATTTTACCTCTACGGGGATGAGCTTGCCGTTATACGGAAGAATGTAATCTACCTCGGCGCTGGAATCGGTTTTTTCACGGGTCCAGAAGTACAGATTTTTACTTATGGATGAATTTGATGCAAGTAGTTCCTGTCCCACAATATGTTCTGCAATAATTCCCCGGTGCGTTTCCCCTATATCGTCGTTAAAAACCATTTGCCCCATAATGCTGAGTGAATGGTTAATCAGCCCGGTATCGAGGACATGCATTCTTGGCTTTCGCGACTGGATTGGTGTAGGAGGAATCATTACCGATGTGCCGGGATATACCAGCCGCACCAGCATGGTTTTTTCAACCATCCTGAATGCTTCCCGCATTTCGCGTGACCGATATTCTGAACCCCCGAATTTTTCAAAAGTGATTTTTTTACCTCCTTCGCTGAACACGTTGGATATGATGTGCTGGATATATATTGCCTGCGCCGCAGAGTCGGCATACTTATCCACATCATCGGAATACGATTGTATCAGGCTATTGTAAACAGTATCGAGTGCGGTAATATCGGCATCTTCTGCATAACGTGCCACCACTTCGGGCATTCCTCCGATGGTGGCATATTTTTTAAACCACGATGAAAACTGTGAATGCAAAAACATGGGAATTTCAGGCTGTTCGAGCATCTCAACCAACTGGTTGTTTCCGGTTGCAAACAAAAACTCCCTGAATGAACAGGGGCGCATTGCCATGTATTCCACCCTGCCCACCGGGAACGAGATTCGCTTATCCAATATGCTTTCGAGTAGCGAACCGGCGGTTATTACATACAAATCATTGGCTTCTTCGTAAAAATAACGTAATAGTGCAACCGCTTTGGGTGAATTCTGAATTTCATCGATAAATATCAATGTTTTACCTTCCTTCCGTTTTTTTCCGGCATATATAAATAATGCCATAAGCAAATCAGGGAAAGGGTATTCTTTTTCAAATATTTCTTTTTCAGCAGGTTTCTCAAGGTTAAGTTTAATGTACTGGTTGAAATCCTTTGAGAACATGTCGATAGCAGTGGTTTTGCCAACCTGCCGCGCTCCCCTCATTACCAATGGTTTGCGGGTTGACCTGTCTGCCCATTTCTTTAAATCCTGCAATATATCTCTTGTGAACATTTGAGTAATAGTTTTAATATTAGGGGTAAATATAGAAATAATGTTACAGATTTGGGGTAAATATCGAAAAATAATGTAATAAAATGGGGGTAATTATTCAAATATACTGTATAAAATTGGGGGTTGTTATAACTGGTACTGCTGATACTACCGTGGATTATTTTCTTGCTTTTGCTTTGGTATTTTTCAATATCAGTCAGCACACCAGCAAGGTTTTCAGAAATCCGGGCACAAAAAAAGAGGTCGAAATTTGTTTGCAAACCTGCCTGACGGCAGTCAGGTTCAATCGAATATCATTAAAATAAACGATTGGATGAGATTAAAATGACCTCTTGTCCTGTCTGGCTCCCCAGGTAGGAAACGAACTATTTTGTAAAACGTATTGTATTTCAATTGATTACAAGTTTTCAAAATAAACATGTAATGATTTGGTAACGACAAAAATAATTGCTCTTTTGTCTCAGGATGTCATAGAACCTTCTGTAAGTACTTATTGGTTCAAAGATACAAAAAAATGAACCTTATTAAGAGCTATTTTGGGATAAAGTATAAAGGAATTTAAAGAGTTTTTAGTTGTACGAAATCTATCTAAAATGAATTTTCAGAATAGTACTTCCTCACATTTCGAAAAAAACATATTAAATAAATGCCTCATATTCTGCACAATATGTAAACCCATAAAAACACGCTTCTGATTAACAGGTTCTGTTCCGTATTCTATCATCCGGTCGAAATCAAAATCGGCGATCATGTATTTGAAGAAGTTTTCCTGTGCCCACCTTGAGAACATTTTTACTGCCGTTTCGGGCAGCGACAACTCTGGGTGTGTTGTCAATACCGATGTCTGGTGCCCGTTTTCGGAAAGCCTCCTGATTTCCCTGAACCAGTGCCCGTTCAGTTGGGTTCCCATTTCGCAAAGCTGCATGGTTACATTGGTATTATAAATTTGTGTTTCAATATTATAAAACAATGAACTGTCCCATTTATCTTTAACGTTTTTGCGATAGGTGATTACGGCCACACGATGCTGTTCCCATAACTTTATAAACCATGCCGACTCATAAGCTTCACGGTCGACAACTATGGTGAAGGCTGGTTCTGTGGGTTTGGATGGCAGTGTTATTTCTTCCTGGATTTTTGGTATGATTTCTTCGATGGCTGCCTTTAATTTTTCGTTCAACTCCCCGGTGACAACCATCAGGGGAAGGCCTTGCTGGTCGTTTACCCAGAATTCGGCAGTTCCGCTTAAACAAAGTTTTTCGCGCGATACAAACCGCTTGGGAAGGTTTGCCTTTTCTCCATGATAAACCCTGACATGCCCATCGATATAAAAAAACATCTCTGGCATTTCTTCTGTCCATGAACGGAAAAGTTCCGTGTGCAGTTCATCTGCTTTTGACTGGTCGGTTATTTGCTTTATTTTGACCCTAAAATACCCAACTTCGGGTATGCGGTCACAAGGCCAAGCAATTTGCCCAGTTCCCCCGGCGGATGTTGTTTTAACTGCTCAGGATTTTTTATCCGGCAAAGCGCCATGAAGCACAAAATGAGTATAACATGGTGCAAACCATAAAAACCCGGGGGCAATGGGTTAAAGACTTTGAAGAACCGCTCTAACCCTCTTGATATTAGTGCCGGCAGGGCAAACAGTACCCCCGCATTGAATACACTTTCCTGATGTTCGAATAAACTGGGGGCATAATCCTGGTTGCCTGTTACTGCCAGTCCCCGTTCTTCCTGGCGTGTTGCAGCTATGCCTATGCCTTCTGCTGCCCGTGCATCTTCACTGCTTCGCTGGCTGCGGGTTTTTGATGTATCTATTTCAACCCCGGAGTTTTTTTTAGCCGCCCAAGGCCTATTGCGTAACGGATGCTCCCCTCTGATATCCCTTCTTCTTTGGCGATAGAATAATGAACTTCAAAAATAAGTTTTGACGTTATAAAACGGAACATAATCAAGTCATCAGATAAATGCGAGAAAATTGGTGCGCCACTATGAAGATAAAAAACAGTGCCATCGTGTTCACGCACTCCAAGTGTCATGTTTATCATCCGTGTATCGCCCGGAAATATTGGTAATAATAGTTGTCCCATGACTGCTAAGGTAAGGATTATTACTTTACGCTAATCGTCGCACTATATGCTGATAATCAGGTATAGGTATTAGAAGTCTGATATTATCGAAATGTTAGAACCAAAAGCACCCGGCTCATTTTTCTACCGGAACTTTATTGATCATATCCCCGGCCAGCACGGATAAGTTTCATCGTATGGGTTTACAACAACAGCGAGTGGCCCGAAAACCCCGAAACCCCGTGGGAAAATATTTCAACAGGCACTACGCAAGTAATTTTCCGAGGTTATCGAACTTATTGTTGTAATCCCCCATCGAAAGTTTTATAACCTCATATGCCTCTTCCGCGCCGTAAGTGGTAGGTATTTCGGTATAACGGTCTTCGCCCGGCATATCCTTGTAGGTCAGAAAATAATGTTCGAGCCGCTGAATTACAATTTTCGGCACTTCGGTAATATTTCTGAAATGC
>WTWZ01000060.1 GCA_009773765.1 Prolixibacteraceae bacterium
AGGTTCGACAATTTGGAAGCAGCAACGGCGTAAGCCGAAGTTGACATGATGTACGTTCCAATGTGGGTGTGCAGCCCAATCAAATCGAGGTTTTCGGCTAACATAATGCGGTTGATGGCATTCCATGCTTCGCCGTTTTCGTAGTTAAAACCGAAGCGGTCCCACATCGGGTAAATACCTGTGTCCATGTTGATGCGAATGGCAACCCGCGCTTTTTTTCCTAGTTTGCGAGTGGTTTCAATCAGTAAATACAACTCATCGAAATGGTCGATGTGGATGCAGGCGTTGTGGTTGATGGCCATTGTTAAATCCTCTCCCGACTTTTCGGGGCCGTTAAAAAGAATTTGCGAGCCGTTTACACCCAGCGAAAGCGCCTTTTGAAACTCGAATCCCGAAACCACTTCAGCCCATGCGCCTTCGGAGTGATAAATGCTGCAAACGGCATCGAGGTAGTTGGTTTTATATGACCATGCAAATTGCACCTTCGGGTAGCGGGTTTCAAACGCCCGTCGAGCTTCGTGATAGGTATCGCGGATGGTTTTTTCGGAGATGACAAACAGTGGCGAACCGTATTCGTCCATGAGTTTCGAAACCGGAATTCCATCGATTTCAGGCACAATTTTTTGCCGGGCCGGCAACCCGAATTTGTTGGGTATTCCGGCGGTTATTTTGCTGATAACCGGTTTTTCGTATTTTAATTTTTCCATATTTTTCTCGCAAAGGCGCAAAGGCGCCAAATTTTACTATTTATTAATCATTATTCGTTAATCTTCTTTTTCTTCCGACTTCTGACTCCGGTCTTCCGACTTTCTTTCACCACATAGGCACATAGGGCACATAGAAAATCGTTAATCTTAATTCGTTAATCATCAATCGTTAATCTTTCTTTTCTTCCGACTTTGGACTTTAGCCTCCAGCCTTTTCCTCATTCATACATTCAAGCATTCTCGCATTCATGCATTCTTTTTTCCATTCACGCATTAAATCTCCCTGTTCATTGATATCGCAGCAAACTTCTCCAAATCCACAATCATGTCGTACGAATAGCGCACAAACATTTTTCCGATTTTGTAGGTAGTCATGGGTTTTACATCCCAGCCCAGCGCCAGTTTTATCAGCGCATCGGGAATATTCTGCCCCGCACCCACTGCAAGGTATACCCATGCCGGAATTCGCGGGTTAATTTCAATGAGGTAATATTCGCCATTGTTGGTTTTTATCAGTTCCAGTTCCATTCCGCCTTTCCATTTTGTTTTTTGGATAATCATTCGGGTAAGTTCCATCATTTTGTCGTCGGCCAGCGTAATTCCGCCCCACGCTTTTCCTTTGTCGGTAATGTATTGTTTGCGCATGGGAACAGCGGCAATTGTGTTTCCGTTTCCGTCGCCGAGGGCAATTACATTTACCTCGGTACCTTTAACAAATTCCTGAGCAATCACCGGCAAGCCCCATTTGGCGGCCAGTTTATGAAAAGCCTGTTTTACCTGCTCTTCGTTTACGGCAAGGTAAGCATCGTAAAACTGCCCTTTCACCATCACCGGATAATCCATTTTTTCTTCAATTTCTGCAATCTGGCTG
The DNA here is from genome assembly GCA_009773765.1 of Prolixibacteraceae bacterium. Classification (GTDB taxonomy): domain Bacteria; phylum Bacteroidota; class Bacteroidia; order Bacteroidales; family Prolixibacteraceae; genus Draconibacterium. The sequence continues at coordinate 1,579 of WTWZ01000060.1, forward strand.
AAACTTCCCATGTTTATGCTGCGGGGTACTTTAACTCCGTATTTCTCGCCAAATTCGGGCAGTTTATCTTTTTCGCGTTCCTGAAACTGTTTGATTGTCGGTAAAAAAGTATGAATTCCCATGTCTTTCAATCGCTGTTCGTTTTTCATAAACGAAAAAAGTTCAGCATCGAAATTTGGAATCAGTACATCAATTTTTTCCTGCCTGTGAATCCATTCAATCCGTTCAATTAAATCATCGGAACCCGCAGAAGGATAAGGAATCTGGAAAATGCGGTCGCACAATCCTTCCATGTAAATGCCGGGTTCGAGGTTTTCGTAAACCAAACCGATTACACGCACATCGAAATCTTCCGACTCTTTTGCGCCCCGGATTACCGGAACCCCCGGCCCCGGATTGTCGGTGTTGTTCAGCCCCGTTACGGCAAGCGTTATTTTCTGTTTCGCCATTTTTGGGAACTATTTAAAATCGAGCGGATTGCCCTGGATAATAATTTGATGGTGTTTTAGCAAGGCGCAGAATTCATAAAAGTCCCTTTCAAAAGAGAGGTCGTCAACATCATATTTTTCGAGCATTTCTGCTTTGAGGATTCCGAAATCCTTCTCTTCCCGGATGTTTTTAATCAACTCAAGTCCAAACGGGTTCAGGCTAAACGAATCTCCTGTTTTCGAATTAAAAACAAACCCGTTGTCGCTGATTTTTACTTCTTCCAGTATCTTCATCTTCAAAATTGGTTTTTTATTGAACGTGAAATTTATCAAAAAAATATCAGAATTTTTTTAATAACTGCATATTATTGAACTTCGACACACGGTTGCCGGAAAACCTGCGTTCAGTCTGAATATTTTGTGTTTTTTTAAAAAAACACCGGACAAAGTAAAAATTCATTACTCCTGTGCAGCTTCATTTTCGGCAAAGGTTTTAATTACTTTTGGCACTAATCTTGTTTTTAGCAGAAGATCAATTTATTTCAATAATTAAAACTTACAGTCATGAAAAAACTTGCTACAATGATTTTATTATTTGTATCGGCATTTATTTTGTCGTGCGAAGGCCCGATGGGCCCTCCCGGAGAAGATGGAGACGATATGCTGGGAACCATATTTGAATTGGAAGGCGATTTTAAGGCTTCGGATAATTACGAGCTGTTTTTTGATTTCCCTGCCAATTTTAAAATTTACGATACCGATGTGGTACTCGTTTATATTTTATGGGATGTGGTTAAAGTAAACGGCAAAAACACGGATGTTTGGCGACTTTTACCACAAACCATTGTTTTGGACGAAGGTGTGATTCAGTATAATTTTGATTACACAGTTAATGACGTCAGAATTTTTTTGGAAGCCACAATCCCTTTCAGCGATCTTTTGCCAGCCGAAACGCAGGACCAGGTTTTCAGGATTGCCGTGCTGCCGGCCGATTTTGTTGCCAGTAAAAAAGCAGCAGAAATTATGGATCTGGGGATTTTAATGAATTCGCCCGAAGTGAAATTCTCGTTGATTAGAAAATAATCCATTTAGCACAGTTCAAATTTGATTGTGGCAGTGTGCCCCTTTTCACTATTTTTACCAAATGCAAAAACGGGGATATTTAATTATTTTATTTGCTGTTATCGTTGCTTTCTGGCAGTTGGTATTTCTGCAAAACGGCATGAAATGGGATTTTGTCGATGCATTTCTTCCATCCCGTTATTTTTTTTCCGAATCGGTTTTAAATAACCAGTTTCCACTTTGGAACCCTTATTTGCTTTACGGAACGCCCATTTACGCCGACCTGGTTTCGGTTTTTAATCCCGAATTCTGGATTATTGGGAACATGTTTGGATACTCCAACATTACCCTGCAGTTCGTGTTTTTGGCATATATTTTTCTGGCAGGAGTTTCATTTTTTTATTTTCTGAAACAGTTCAAAGCTGATGTTTCACTTTCTGTTGGATTATCGGTTGCATACATGTTATCTGGATTTACCATCGGAAATTCGCAACACGTGGCTTTTGTTTGCGGTTATGCACTGATCCCTTTTCTGATTGCTTGCTATTATCAGTTTATCAGGGAAATCAACAAAATCAACTTTGTAAGATTGTCGGTTGCGTTGTTTTTAATGATTTACTGCAGTTATCCGGCGCTTACCATTATTTCAGGTTACTTTTTGCTGTGCATTTTTATCAGGCATTTGATTACAAACCGAACGGATAAAATCTACATTAAAAAGTCAGCGGGTTATCATTTTGCTTTGCTGATGATTGTAATTCTTTTCAGTTCAACTTTAATACTGGCATATTTTCAGATTTCTCCTTTTTTAAGCCGGTTTAACGGGCTGCCTGTCGAGCTGGCCCAAAAACACCCGTTTTCGGTAAAATCGTTGTTGTCGTTTTTGGTGCCGATGGCTGCCGGGAACGACCCGCAGTTTTTTAAAACCGACGTTTCATTTTCAAATGGTTACTGGGGAATTATCAGCCTGGCGCTTTTTTTATTTGTGTTTACAAAAAGGGCGGTTCAAAAGGAATCATATTTAATCCTGTTTTTTGGCTTTTTTGCTTTGCTGGCCTCTTTTGGCGACCAGTTTTTTGTCAGGGGGTTGTTGTACAAGTTTGCACCGCTAATGGACAGGTTCCAGTATCCGGGAATGTTCAGGGCTTTTGCCATTTTTGGCTTTCTGGCATTTACCGGAATCAACTTTAAATATTTGGATTTCAGTTTTAAAGACCGGAAACGAATCATGCTGATTTCGGCTTCTATAATTGCAGTGTTGTTGATTTTGATTATTCAGGCGAATTCCAGGATTGAAAATTTTGCATATTTCAAGAATAGTTTAAAATTCTCAGAAGAACTTTTTACAGCAACCCGGTACGATAACATTATTTTTCAGGGGATTATCCAGGTTGTATTTCTTTCGGTTTTGATTTTAATAACCTGGAAAATTAAAACAGTGAAGTATTTTTCTGCTGCTTTACTTTTTTTGTTTATTGCCGATGGAATTGTTTCCACACAATTAAGCGCACATTACACAGTGTTGAGTAAACACAGCCCGGTTGAGTTTTACAAATACCTGAAATCGTCGCCCAAAGGTTTTCCTGTTCCCGACCTGAATCCAATTGAAGAAAACTCCGACCGGAATGCTGCCAATGAATTTACCTGGATGAACAACAATGTTTTTCCCAAAAAAGTTACTTTCGATGGTCTGGTTTCCTTTAAAACCGATGGTTACCGGTATCTTTCCGACAATCACCCCAATTTGCTGGAAGCCATTAAGAAAGGGCCGGTTGTCTATTTTTCCGATGATGTCAGGGAAGATGGTTCTGTCAGGGATTTTAAAACGAATACTGTTTTTGTGCAAACTTCGGATTATAAAAAATTAACCGGCAAAACTTTGCGCTCCGGCAAATACGATGAATTGAAAATCAGTGGCTTTTCGCCCAGAATGATTGAAATAAAAACCAGCCTGGAGTTTCCTCAACTACTTATTTACCAGCAAAATTACTACAATGGCTGGAGGGTTTACATTAACGGGATTGAGCAGGATTTGATAAAAACCAATTTCGCGCACATGTCGGTTTTGGTTCCGGAAGGGGAACACTCGGTTCGTTTCGAATATTCCAATCTGGGGATAATCCTGATGTTTTGTTTTACTTCGCTTATATTTTTGATATTAATTGCTTTATCGGTAAAATATTACATTGTCCGTTATCCCGAAAGGAGAAAACAGGTAATAATTTATCTTGCTTCAGGCTTTTTAATTTTTGTTTTGGCGAGCGTGACGAACCGGTATTTTTACCATAAAAACAAACTCGGGCTAACTCCTTTAATTTCTGAAAAAGTGGAAAAATGGAAGTCAACTTACAACGATAATATTCGGATTTTGCTCAGTACGAAACACAAAGAATTGACTGAAATGGTTAACGCTGATGCCGTTTGCTTTATCAACGAAAAAAACAATGTTGCCGAATTGAGTGATTTTCTGATGGATTCGCGCACTGAATATTTTGCTTTTGCATGGCAGGGCGGTATAATCGGCGATGAACTTTTCGAACTGATTTATTCGTTTTATCCTGAAATTATTGAACAGAAAAAAAGAAATAACTCGGGTTTCATACTACTTGATAAAGGAACTAAACAACTTGAATACAAATTTATCCGTACTTTTGAGCCCGATAATTCAGCGGTCTGGATTCAAAACTCAACCAGAATAAAAAAAGATTCCGTCAGTGGAAACCACACTTATTTTTACACTGAAAAAGATGAATTTGGAACCTCGGTTGAATTTGTGGCAGATAGTGATTTGATAACCAGCAAAAAAATTACAATTCTTGCCGATTTTAAAATTGAAGAAAAACTTACAGAAGTTTTGCTTGTGTTTACCACTGATCGCGCAGGAGAACTGAAGATTTACCAGGTTTCGAAAATCAATCAGTTTGCCAGATACCCCGATAAGTGGGGCAGGACAGTTTTCGATGTTAAAATAACCCCCGAAATACAGGAAGGGGATAACATTAAAATCTATTTTTGGAACAACAATAAAGCAAATTTTGAAATCGATAACCTGAGAATAAAAATCGGTAAATCTTAAAACTATGGAACTCGTATTTGCTACCAACAACAAACATAAATTAGAAGAATTACAGGCCATTCTGGGCAATCGGGTAAAATTGTTAAGTCTGAAAGATATTGGGTGTGAAGAGGAAATCCCTGAAGATCACCCAACGCTGGAGGGAAATGCCAGCCAAAAAGCCTTTTTCATTTTCAATAAATTCGGATATGACTGTTTTGCCGACGACACAGGTTTGGAAATTGAAGCGCTCAACGGCGAACCCGGTGTGTATTCAGCACATTATGCCGGAGAAGAAAAAAGCGCAGAAGCCAATATTGACAAAGTTCTTAAAAAACTAACTAAAATAAAAAACCGCGGTGCACGTTTTAGAACAGTAATATCGCTGGTGGTTGACGGCTTGGAAAAACAGTTTGAAGGAGAGGTTGAAGGCAAAATTCTTACCGAAAAAAGAGGCGCTTCAGGCTTTGGTTACGACCCCATTTTTCAGCCAAAAGGATTTTCTCAAACTTTTGCCGAGATGAATTTAACCGATAAAAATAAAATCAGTCACCGCGGCAGGGCAGTTGAAAAGCTGGTATTGTATTTAAAGAGTATAGAATAGTATAAAACCTGATTTCATGACTAAATATGTCCTTCTGATTTTTGCATTTTTTTTGGTTCTTTCCGGTAATGCACAACGAAAACAGGGAAGCTGGCAGGACTATCTGTCCTATTCGGAAGCAACAAAAATTGCCCTGGCAACCAACCAGGTTTTTTGTGCCTCAACAGGCGGATTGTTTTATTACGATTTGCAGGATAACAGCGTTGGCAAGGTTTCCGAAATTTTGGACCTTTCCGATTTTGGAATTAAAACCATTGCTTACAACGAAGCAAATAACGTGCTTGTGGTTGCATACAACAACAGTAATATCGATCTGGTTTATAAAAATAAAGTCGTCAATCTTTCCGACATCAAGCGCAAGCAGCTAACCAGCGATAAAACCGTCAACAATATTAGTTTTATAGGCGACGGGGCTTATTTGGCGTGTGGTTTTGGAATAGTGGTTATTAACCTGAAAAAAAACGAAATAAAAGATACTTACCTGATTGGCCAGGGCGGGGAAATGGTGAATGTAAACGATGTTGAGGCCAGCGGCGAATATTTGTATGCCGCAACTGATGAAGGAATTTTAAGGGCGGCTTTTCAGGGCGCCAACCTGGCCGATTTCAGAAACTGGACTAAAGTTCAGGATATTCCAAATGCACCAGGAAAATTTAACCACCTTGAAATTCATGCCGGGAAGCTGATTGCCAACTACACTCCCGATAAATGGGACCAGGATAAACTGTACATTTTAAACGGTAACAACTGGGTAACCTATTTGCCGCAGATAAGATATTCATACGACATTCAGGCCAAAGGAAAGTATCTGACTGTTGCCAGCAGGGAACAGGTATTTGTTGTAAACGACACACATCAGGTTGTAAAAGAAATTAACCGTTACAGTTTTGGTAGCGAAGCTATTTTCCCCATTAGCCCGAGAAGTGCGGTAACCACCGAAAATGGAACAATCTGGGTTGCAGATTATATAAATTCGATGATTAGGGTTTCAGGCGATCAAAATGAAAGGGTTAAGTTAAACAGTCCGTTTGATAATGTTATTTTCTCCCTGAATCATTCGGGTACTGATTTGTGGGTGGCTCCCGGTGGAACAAAGGGTTGGGAAATACCACGTTTTCAGCGGTTTAGGAATAACCAGTGGGACTATTTCAGGAAAAGCAGTAATCCGGAGTTGGATGGTTTTTTTAATGTTCTTTTAGTTACTGAAGATCCGTTTAATACAGATCATTTCTTTGTGGCAACCTGGGGCGGCGGTGTTTTAGAATACCGGAACAACCAGTTTGTTACACGGTTTACCAATAAAAACAGCCCGTTGCAAACCGCTTTGCCAACACAACCCGACGAACCTTATGTGCGGGTTGCCGGATTGGATTTTGATTCTCAGGGAAACTTATGGATAACCAACTCTGAAGTGGCGCAAAATCTGCACAGGCTCTCGCCCGATGGGAAATGGGCGTCTTTTACATTACCTGATGTTGCCAGCCGCTACAACATGGGCCAGGTACTGGTTAACAGAAACGACGATAAATGGGTGATTGTTTTGAGCGGGCATGACATGTATGTTGTTGACAAAACAGGAGAAAGGAAAAAACGGTTGCTTGTAACTTCCTATTTCAACAACGGGCAAATTGAGCAATATACACGGATGAACGATGTACAGTGCATTGCCGAAGACAACGACGGGGCAATCTGGCTCGGAACATCAAAAGGCGTTGCAGTTTACAATAATCCGGGCCGAATTTGGGATACCGATAATTTTTACGCCATTCAGCCTAGCCTCGATTTAAAAGACGGATTGTACCACCCGCTGCTCGAAAACGAAACCGTTACAGCCATTGCAGTTGACGGAGCTAACCGTAAATGGCTGGGTACCAGAAACTCTGGTGTTTATCTGGTTTCTGAATCTGGAACCGAAGAAATTTTACATTTTACTACCAGTAACAGCCCGCTTTTTTCAGATAATATTGTTTCAATCGGTATTAACCAAAAAAACGGAGAGGTTTTTTTTGGTACAGAAAAAGGGATAATTTCGTATATGGGCGAAGCCATTGAAGGGAAATCAACTTACGACAGCGTTTACGTTTATCCCAATCCGGTGCGCGAAACCTACGACGGGCCGGTTACCATTACCAACCTGGTTGAAAACTCGGAAGTAAAAATTACCGACATTGCGGGAAACCTGGTTTTCCGTACCACTTCACTTGGTGGACAGGCAGTTTGGGATGGCAAAAATTTAAATGGCCGACGTGTAAAAACCGGCGTTTACCTTGTTTTTTGCAACGATGAACTTGGCGAGGAAACACATGTGACGAAACTACTTTTCATAAATTGACAGAGGATTTTATTTTTAATGTTCATGTATTTCTGAAATACCAATACTCGAATTACAAAAAACAAATAAAACTCAAGTCTTAAAAATCCAAGTTCCAAACTTTTCCGACACACAAGTTTGAAATTTCCAAAATTGAAGATTGTGATTTATTTGAATTTTGTTTTTTGCTATTTGTAATTTTAACATCACTTTTGAACTCGAAACTTTGAACTCGAAACTCTAAACTGAATATGCTAATTTCTACCGAAGGAATTGTTCTGCACTCCATCAAATACGGTGAGAGCAGCGTGATTGCCACCATTTTCACCCGCGATTTTGGCCGCCAAAGTTACCTTGTGAATGCCGCGCGAAGTAAAAAATCGCAAAACAAAGCCAGTTTGCTTCAACCGCTTTTTCTGGCCGATTTGGTTGCATATCAAAAACAGTCCAGCGAGTTGCACCGCGTAAAAGAACTCAGGAGCAACCAGGTTTACCAGAATATTCCTTTTGAAATAGCGAAATCGGCACAGGCAATTTTTCTGGCCGAAGTGTTGTACAAGTCAATAAACGAACAGGAAAGCTACCCCGAAATGTTTGATTTTATCAAAAACTCGTTGTTGTATTTCGATATCATGGCAACCGGGTTTTCCGGTTTTCACCTCTGGTTTTTATTCAGGCTGACGGAGTATTTGGGTATTTTGCCCGATACGGGCCGCAGTGGTTTCGAAGGATGGTTCGATATAAAAAAGGGCGCTGTCGTTCATTTTCAGCCTTCGCACCCGTTTTATACCAACAGGGAAGCCACCGGGTATCTCATCAAATTGTCGTCGTTAAAAATACACGAGATCGGCATTTTTGAAATTTCCCGAAAAATGCGCGATACCTTGGTTTCGGCATTAATTGATTATTACCAGTTGCATTTCGATAATTTGGGCGAGATAAAATCGTTGAATGTACTGCGGGAGGTATTTAAATAGAATCTCTGAAAACGATTGCCTCGTAAATAAAAATATCAGCATCTTTCCATCCATCCCAGCCAATTCCTGCCTTGTCGCGGGAACAATGTCCTAAAAATTCTTCCAGGTTCCATCCGGTTTTTGTTGCCACCTGCGGTAAAAATGTGCCCGACTTGATCCCTTTTTTTATGTAAATTCCGTGTTTTCCCAGAACGATTTCATCAACCGATCCGGCCTTTTTTAAAGGCGAAAGCACCGAAATTTCCAACTTCATTTTTTCCAGTTCGTCTGGCTCAATAGAGCTAAACCTTCGGTCGCACGAAGCCGAAACTGCCATTTGCTGAACAACGTCGTTTAAAGTGTTTTCACGGGCAAAACCACCGGTGCACCCCCGAAGTTTGCCATCAATATAAACACTTACAAAAGCGCCTGTAATTTCGTCCAGTATTCCCGAAGTTTGGGGTGGAACAAGGTTGCCTTTTTTGCCGGTATTAATAAAAGTTACAATCGAATTTCGGGCCTTTTCAAGCAGTTCTTTTTTCTCTTCTTCCGAAATTACAAACTCCTTTTGTTGTTCGTAAACCGCAATCGACCAGTAACCTACAACCCGGTTTTTGCTGCCATATTTTTTTGAATCCCCTGAATTCTGATAAAAGATTTTCTCGAAAGCATAACCGCGGTTTTCGGTCAGGTAAAGCAGGGCAAGCACCGAACCCCAGCCACAAAGCGAAGTAGCCAGGTTGCTGATATTCAGGTTCCTGTTTTCTTTTATAACCGATTGAAGCTTTTCGGGTTGATTGCTGCAAATGGCCGAAGCGGTTAATTCGTCAACTTTACAGGCATCCTCATAATGGGGATAATGCGAAAAATCGGTGCTGATTACCCAAAGATTTTCGGAAGTAAACCAGGGCTTTAATTCTTCGGCAATTTTTTTACAGATTTCAGGGTCTTGAGTCCCCATAATGACGGGCATAAGTGTAAAATGGTTTCCCAGTTTATGTTGCAGAAATGGCAATTGCACTTCAAGGCTATGTTCGTTTTCATGGGCATCCGGATGGTTGAAAAACCATGCTGAATTATTTACAAGTTCCAGTGAAAGAGAGGTATCAACCTGAATTTCGCCTAAAGGTGTTTTGTAATTTCCATGGCAATAAACCGCAGCGCCGTTAAATGAATACCGGTGACTGGGTGCCAGCACAAATATTCTTTTATAATCAGCTTTTTCCGGAATCTTGACAAATGCGCTTGCCGCAACCTGTCCGCTAAAAATATATCCTGCGTGTGGCACGATTATGGCTTGTAAACACTGATTTTTATCTGAATTTATGCCCACAGTTTTAGCCTCCTTAAAAAAACTTTTAAGTTGATGGGTTAATTCTTTTTTATTTCCGGGGTAAAATTGCCCGGCAAACTGTGCTTCGCGCGTTTTATGATTTGTTGGCCCTGCTTTCATTTGAATTTTATTGCGTGCCATTGTTTACGTTACTGTTAATGTTTTGTTTTAGAACATTCCATAAGTTTTAAAAACCAGGATCCGGATTATGAAAGCAACAAATATTAATAGTTGCAAACAACTGATTGTGCAAAACTTACTTCGCCTTCGGGAATTTGGAATATCTGTTTTACCTAATTTAGCTGCGTTAAACTGTAAAAAAATTGAAAAGATGAAAAGAATATTGTTCTATGTATTTGTGGCTGTAATGGCATTATCTGCATGTAAAACAACAAAAAAACAGCCCCAGGTGCAATATGCTCCGCCAGTAGCCCAGCCAAAGGTTTTTACTGTGCCTGAAACTCAGGCAACCACACCCGTTGCTGAGGATAAATCGGTTTCACTTCGCAAGGAATCGGTTACTTTTACCGATGCAGGTGATAAAAGCAGCAATGAAGGAAATACTTTTTTTGTAATACTTGGTTCTTTCAGCCAGTTGGACAATGCAAAGAACTTCCGCGAAACACTTTTAAACGAAGGTTTCACACCCATAATACTGCACAGCGAAACGGGTTATTACAGGGTTTGCGTAAATTCGTATAAAAGCGAAGCCGAAGCCCGCCGCAGGGTTACTGAAATCAGGCAGGCATTCCCGAAATATTCGGATCTTTGGTTGCTGATAAAACAATAGTTTATTAAGTATAGCATATTGAAACGCCGCTGATTAGCGGCGTTTTTAATTTGTTTTAATGTTTGTTAAAAGAATCCGGCTTTTGGTCTGTGTTTCCTGAATTTGAACAATTCAGTATTACATTTGTAATCTTTTGTGGGAAAGGTAAACCTATTGTAAGATTTGAACATGACGAATAGAAAACAACAGTTGCTCGACCAGCGCTATTTAAAAATGGCCGAAATCTGGGCGCAAAACTCATACTGCAAGCGAAGAAAAGTAGGGGCGCTTTTGGTAAAGGATAAAATGATTATTTCCGATGGTTACAACGGCACTCCTTCGGGTTTTGAAAACGAGTGTGAAGATGGGGAAAATAAAACAAAAACCTACGTTTTACACGCCGAGGCCAATGCTATTACAAAGGTTGCCAAATCAGGAAACAGCAGTTTGGGGGCCACACTTTACGTAACTTCCTCGCCATGCTTGGAATGTTCAAAACTGATTATCCAGGCGGGCATTAAAAGGGTGGTTTTTACCGAAAATTACCGGGTTGAGGATGGCATTAACTTATTAAAAAGGGCAAATATTGAGGTAGGGCAGGTTTTACCTGAAGACATATAAAACACTAAAATGAATAAAAAAACAACACTTATAATACCACTGTTAATTGCGGTTTCAGTGGCATCCGGAATTTTAATCGGAAATCTGTTAAACCGTAACAGCCAACAGGGATTTGCTGGATTTGGCGGTGAAAAGCCAAATAAAATTTCAACCATACTTCAGTTGGTTGAACAAGGTTATGTTGACAGTGTTAACACTGCCAGTATCATCGAAAAAACCATCCCTGAGATTTTAAAAAATCTCGATCCTCATTCAACATACATTCCTGCCCGCGATATGCAGGAAGTTGAGGAAGAAATGACCGGCAATTTTTCGGGCATTGGCGTACAGTTTTCCATCATGGAAGATACGGTCAGGGTTATTGAAGTCATTTCAGGCGGGCCGTCGAGCAAAGTCGGAATTATGCCAGGCGACCGGATTGTAAGAGTAAACGATTCAATTGTAGCCGGGGTCAATGTGGTAAACTCCACGGTTTTGAGCTTGCTTCGAGGCGAAAAAAATACAAAAGTCGAAGTTGCGGTGGTTCGAAAAGGTTATAATAATGAACTCGAATTTGAAATTTCACGCGGCGATATCCCGATTAACAGCATCGATGTTTCATACATGATCGACCCTGAAACAGGATTTATCAAAATCAGCCGCTTTGCCAATAAAACGTACAAGGAGTTTATGGAAGGCATGGAAAAACTGAGCGATGCCGGAGCTAAAAAAGTTATTATTGATCTGAGGCAAAATCCTGGCGGATCGCTGGTTGGCGTGCTGCAAATGGTTGATGAGTTTTTGGAAAAGGATGAACCAATTTTATATACCGAAGGTGTTAACCAACCCCGCAAAACCTACAACGCTTCGGGGAAAAATACCTGGAAAAATTTTCAGCTCTATGTTATGATTGATGAATTTTCGGCTTCGGCAAGCGAAATTTTTGCAGGGGCAATTCAGGATAACGACCGCGGAATTGTAATTGGGCGTCGCTCGTTTGGAAAGGGACTGGTGCAGGAACAGATCCCGCTTGCCGATGGTTCGGCGCTGCGCCTGACAGTTGCCCGTTTTTACACGCCAAGTGGGCGGTGCATACAAAGTTCGTATGACAACGGCTCCGAAGATTACTACAACAATATTTACGAGCGGTTTCACAATATGGAACAGTTGGTGGCCGACAGTATTCATTTTGACGATTCTTTGAAATACACCACCAAAAGTGGCCGCATTGTTTATGGCGGCGGCGGTATTATGCCCGACTTTTTTGTTCCGGTCGATACATCGGGCAATTCCGATTACTTTAACAGTATTTTCCGAAGAGGGCTGATTTATTCGTATGCTTACAGCTATGCCGACGAACACCGCGAAACACTCTCTAAATTTACCCGGGCCGACGAGTTTGATGAATATCTTGATAAAAAAAATGTTCTGGATGAGTTTGTTCAATATGCTGCTTTAAAGGGAATTCCGCGTGATAATGAGGATTTAAAAGCCTCTGCAAAAATTATGAATGCACAAATTAAAGCTTACATCGCACGAAACATCATTGGCGAGGAAGGTTTTTACCCGATAATCCAAAAAATAGACAATTCACTTTTAAGAGCCATCGAAATTTCGAAGCAGAATCTGTTGGTTGAGAATATCAGGGATACAAATTCAGTTACAGTTGCCCGGAAAGCGGATTGAATTTTTTATTGGAATACATTTAAAACCCGACGTTTAGTTGTTTTATTTCGAAATCTCCAGCATCCGCTGAATGGGAAAACGCGCTTTTTCAATAACTTCCTGGGGTAAAATTATTTCAGGCAATTCGTATTTCAGGCAGATGTACAGTTTCTGCAGGTTGTTCAGTTTCATGAACGAACAGTCGTTGCACCCGCACGTTGAATCAACCGATGGGGCCGGGATGAAAATCTTTTCAGGACGGGCTTTTACCATTTGGTGCAAAATTCCGCTTTCGGTAGCCACAATGAATTTCCGCGATTCGCTTTTTTGCACGTAGTTTAACAATGCAGTTGTTGAACCAATAAATTTTGCAAGCAGCAAAACCGGTTTTTCACATTCAGGATGGGCGATAAATTCCGCATCGGGATGTTCGTCCATCAAATCCACAATTTTTTCAACTGAAAATTGTTCATGGACCATGCAGGCGCCATCCCACAAAACCATTTCGCGCCCGGTAATGCTGTTGATGTAAT
>WTWZ01000061.1 GCA_009773765.1 Prolixibacteraceae bacterium
TACCGGTTGTATGTTTCATGTTTTCGCCAACGATTGCCACAATGGAAAGGTCGGTTTCAATGGCAATTTTGTTGATTTGCCCGTTCGCTATTTCCTTTTCAAAATCGTTTTGAATGGCAGTCCCTGCAATGTCAACCGCTTTTTCTTCTATGGCAATACTAATTGAATTTTCAGAAGATGCCTGCGAAATAAGAATTACGTTCACGTTTTCGCGTGCAAGGGCAGTAAACAACCTCATTGAAATTCCGGTAACCCCAACCATTCCGATTCCCTGCAAAGTAACCAATGCAATTCCAGATATTGATGAAATTCCCTTGATAATGCGGTCGGCGCCATTTACAGGGCTTTGAGAAATACGGGTACCCTGATGTTCAGGCTCGAAAGTGTTTTTTATCAGAATTGGAATCCGTTTTTGATAAACCGGAAGAATAGTTGGGGGATAAATAACCTTTGCTCCGAAATGCGATAATTCCATCGCCTCGGAATAAGTTAATTCCGGGATTGTGTATGCTTTGCTGATTATGCGCGGATCGGCTGTCATAAAACCGTTTACATCGGTCCAGATTTCAAGAATATCTACATCGAGCGCTGCTGCAATTATTGCAGCAGTATAATCGGAACCACCCCTTCCGAGTGTTGTAAACTCTCCTTTTTTGTTTTTTGAAATAAATCCCGGAACAACTGCAACTCCCTTAAAACCCGAGAAAATATCCTGGATATTTTTGTTGGTAAGATTAAAATCGACGGCAGCTTTTCCAAAATTACTGTCGGTCCTGATAAAACCGGAGGAATCAAAACGTTCAGCGCCAATAAACTGCGCCACTATGTGCGAAGAAATACGTTCGCCAATCCCGGCAATACGATCAAGTGTTTTTGCTGTAAGTTCACCCACCAGCGTAATTCCGGTCAATATTTGTTCAAGTTCGTCAAGAAATTCAGTAACAATATATTTTATGGCCGCCGAACCATTAAAGAGTGGCTGAATTACTTCTTCGTGCCGGCGTTTAATTTCAGCTAAATCCTGATGAAAATCCCCGGCGCCATCTGATGCATTTCGGGCAGCAGCCAGTATTTTATCAGTTATTCCGCCCAGCGCCGAAACAACAACAATCACGTCATCAGTCTGGCTTTTAACAATTGCTTTAACTTTTCTGATATTTTCGGCTGAGCCAACCGAAGTTCCGCCAAATTTTAATACTTTCATTTCAACTTTTGTATGAGTTTAAAAAAAACTGGATGAATCGACAGAAGCGGTTCACCCAGTATCACTGCCAGTTTTGAATCATATTATACCAATGTAGCTTTTCCAGTAATCGCTTGCACGATCTTTGTTTCCAGTTCCTGTGACAGTTCCGGATTATCAATTATTAGTTTTCGGACTGTATCCCGGCCTTGTCCCAGTTTCGTTTCGCCGTAACTAAACCACGAACCGCTCTTTTTAATGATATTGTGTTGAACACCCAAATCGACAATTTCGCCCGATTTTGAGATTCCCTCACCATACATAATATCAAATTCGGCTTTGCGAAATGGCGGTGCAACCTTATTTTTCACCACTTTCACCCTGACGTTGTTCCCCTGAACTTCCTCGCCATCTTTCACCTGGCCGATGCGCCTGATATCAAGTCGCACAGATGCATAAAACTTCAAAGCATTTCCCCCGGTTGTTGTTTCGGGGTTTCCAAACATAACCCCAATTTTTTCCCGCAACTGGTTGATAAAGATGCAGCAGGTTTTTGTTTTGCTGATATTTGCAGTGAGTTTTCGCAATGCCTGCGACATTAAACGGGCCTGCAAACCCATTTTTGAATCGCCCATTTCTCCTTCCAGTTCGGCTTTTGGCGTTAAAGCAGCCACCGAGTCGATTACGATAATGTCGATAGCTCCTGAACGAACAAGGTTATCCACAATTTCCAGCGCCTGTTCGCCATTATCAGGTTGCGAAATCAGGAGTTCATCAATATCAACACCCAGGTTTTTAGCGTAATACGGGTCGAATGCATGTTCAGCATCAACTATTGCGGCAATTCCACCGGCTTTCTGCGCTTCGGCAATGGCATGAATGGCAAGCGTGGTTTTACCCGATGATTCAGGCCCATATATTTCAATTACGCGCCCTTTCGGGTAACCGCCCACTCCCAGTGCGACATCCAAAGCTATCGATCCGGATGAGATTGCAGATACTTCGTCAACAGCACGGTCGCCCAACCGCATAATCGAGCCTTTGCCATAACTCTTTTCAATTTTGTCCATTGTAAGCTGAAGCGCTTTCAGCTTTTCCTTGTTCAACGCAAGTTTTTCTTCTTTTGTCATGTTTTGTAAAGGTTAAATATTTAATGCCCCTATAATTTGTTTTGTATGATTGTTTGTATCAACCTTATCAAATACCGCTTCAATAATACCGTTTTCGTTGATTACGTAGGTAGACCGAAGCACACCCATGTACTTTTTGCCATACATGCTTTTTTCGCCCCATGCAAAGTATGCTTCCAGAATTTTGTTTTCAGTATCGGCAATCAGGTTGAATTTCAGCCCAAATTTATCGATGAATTTTAGATGTGACTTTTCATTGTCGGGACTTACCCCGACTATTTCGTAGCCTTTTTTTATCCACATTTCATAATTATCGTTCAAATTGCATGCCTCTGCGGTGCAACCGGGCGTGTTGTCCTTCGGATAAAAATAAAGTATAAGTTTTTTCCCTTTAAAATCATTCAAACTGACTTTCTTCCCGTTCTGGTTCACCCCCTCGAACATAGGGGCTTTATCGCCTGCTGTGAATTTCGACATAATAAATCCGGTTTTTAAAGTTTTACAAATATATGTTATTAATGATAAAACTCAGCTTCATCACAATTCATAATTTATGAACGAAATGCCGTTGAAATTGAACTGAGGCACTGTTTTTTTTGTATTTTTACCCTAAACAATGTTTGAACACAGTTATGCACCATAAATCAATTATATCTTTTCAAACAATACTATTTGTGGTTTTATTTTTCCTGAAATGGACAAATGCAGCACCCTTCCAGGAGAATCCGCTTACAAAAGCCATTTTATTATTTGATAAGGGGAATTTTCAGGAAGCAGAACCACTTTTCAGGAAAATTCTGGATGAACGCCCCGATGATTTTATGGTAAATTACTTTTACGGAGCTTGCCGGACCGAAAACGGGCATTATTCCGAGCAGGATTTATCTTACCTCTTAAAAGCAAGCAAAGAAGTAACCCCGCTTGATATTGATTACTATTTTGGCATTCAGTTACATGCATTAAATCAGTGGGATAATGCGTTAAGACATTACAAACTATACAAAGCAGTTGCAAGTGCAAACGATCGGGAAAAGGTTAATTTAAATTTGAAGATGGAGCAATGTATTAATAAAATCAATCCTTTTCAAACTGCCGGACTTGAACAAATAACAGAAGAAATGCCTGAAAATCTAAATAATAATCAGCTAGCTGCTGAAGAAATTATCAATTTTAACATCAACAGCGAAATAACCTATTTGTACGTTTCTCATTTTAAAACCACGGAAGGCGAAGTTTATTTTAAAGATGGTAATACAAAACAAAAGGAACTTGAAGCTGCTGTGACGCAAACAGAAGCGCTGCGCGAAAAATACAAATCATCGAAATCATGGTCTGAAAAAGATTCAATCGGAAAACAAATTCTGGAATTGGAAAGTCAAACCTTTGAATTAAAAAACGTTGTGAAACAGTTGTTTTTGCAGGCAAAAACGGCAGAAAGCAGCTACTGGCAAACTGCCACTACACAGGAAACCGAAACTTTTATCAGGGAAATGAATGCTGCGGAGCAGGAAATCAGGAATAGAAATGCTGTTCAGACTGCAACTGTCAGTAAATCTCCTGATATAATAATTCCTTCGGTGTTGCCGTTTGATAAACCAACTGTAAGGCCTGTCCCTAAACTAAAATCATCGGGGGCAACATATAAAATACAAATTGGCGCATACAGCCGCGGGATCCCAAACAACATGAAATCCGTATTCAGCAAAATATCCGTAATCAGAAAAGTAGAGAACTATACCGATGAAAAAGGGGTGGTTGTTTACACCACCGGTAATTTAAACAATTACGAAGACGCGCTGGTTATGCAAAAACAGGTTCAGCAGGAAGGAATAAAAGATGCAATTATTGCTGCATATTTAAACGGAAAAAGAATACCTTTGGAACAGGCAAAAGAAATAGAAAAAGAGAAATGACGTCAAAGGAGATTAAAAGAAAACAATCAGGAAATCCGGGCAATGATTCGGCTAAAGATAATTTTCTGATTTTGCACAACGATAATGTGCACTCGTTTGATTATGTTACACATGCACTTATTGAAATTTGCGAACACACATTCGAACAGGCATCACAATGCACATTAATTACCCACTACAAAGGGAAATGCGATATTAAAAAAGGGGGATTAAAAGCTTTAAAGCCGCTAAAAGATGCTTTAACCGAAAGAAATTTAAACGCCACAATTAACTGATATGGACATACTCGCCATTGTTTTGCTCATTTTCCTCGGGATCGTATTATTGTTAATAGAATTTACAGTAATTCCAGGTGTTACCATTGCCGGAATAGGTGGGTTTTTACTGCTCGCTGCCAGTGTTTACATCGCATTCTCCGAACTGGGCAACGCTGCCGGGTTTATCACATTAGCGGTTGTTTTGGTTATATCGCCCCTTTTATTTTACTATTTTTTTAAATCCAGGGCAGGAAAAAAGATGATTCTTGATTCGGAAATTGATGGGGTAATCGAAAATTTCAATCCTGAAAATTTGAAAGTTGGCGATATTGGAAAAACAATTGGCAGATTGGCCCCCATTGGAAAAATAAAAATAAACGGAGAAATTGTTGAAGCACAGTCGAATGGCAGTTTTATTGACCATCAGACAAACGTAAGAATACTAAAAATACAACAGAATAAAATAATTGTTGAACCATTAAAAGTAGAATAAAATGATTGAATCAGTCGGTTTATTAGGAGTAGTAATCGGAATAATAGTTTTATTATTCATCATGCTGTACTTTATCCCAATCGGGCTTTGGTTTTCGGCATTGGTTTCGGGTGTACAAATTTCGTTGTTGCAACTGTTTTTAATGCGGTTCAGGAAAGTACCCCCGGGAGTAATTGTGCGTGCATTAATTGAAGGCACCAAAGCAGGTGTACCGCTAAACCGCGATGCGCTTGAAGCTCATTTTCTTGCCGGCGGCCATGTTGCAAGGGTAGTTCATGCGCTGGTTTCGGCATCAAAGGCAAATATCGATCTTTCCTTTAATATGGCTACCGCCATTGATCTTGCAGGACGCGATGTTTTCGAGGCTGTTCAAATGTCGGTTAACCCAAAGGTAATTAATACACCGCCGGTAACTGCGGTTTCGAAAGACGGGATTCAGTTGATTGCTAAAGCAAGGGTAACCGTTCGCGCAAACATTAAACAATTAGTAGGTGGCGCCGGCGAAGAAACAGTTTTGGCTCGTGTTGGGGAAGGAATTGTTTCGTCTATCGGCTCATCCCACTCGCACAAATCAGTTCTTGAAAATCCTGATTTTATTTCGCGTGTGGTTTTGGAAAAAGGGCTGGATGCCGGAACAGCTTTCGAAATTCTTTCGATTGACATTGCAGATATCGACATTGGTAAAAACATTGGCGCTGCATTACAGATGGACCAGGCCGAAGCCGATAAAAATATTGCACAGGCAAAAGCAGAGGAACGCCGCTCGATGGCTGTTGCCCTTGAACAGGAAATGATTGCCAAGGCGCAGGAAATGAAAGCAAAAGTAATTGAGGCAGAAGCCAAAATTCCGTTGGCAATTGCGGAAGCCTTTAGGAATGGGCATTTGGGAGTGATGGATTACATGAAATACAAAAATATAATTGCCGATACTGCAATGCGCGATTCAATTGCAGGCGAGGAGAAGAAAACAACCTGATTTTTTCATCATAATATTTTTTTTTAAAGCCTTTCGGAGAAATCCGTGGGGCTTTTTTATTTGTAAAACATTTTTGATAAGAATTTTTTCCAAATTAACATTAGATTAATATATGCTGTAAAACACATTTCTTAACATTGAGTTAACCTCGGTTTAGAAGATAACCCCTATTTTTGTATCAAAGTTTTAGTTCATAAGTTTAGGTTTGATTAGTTTTATTGGTTTAGTTAGTGAAAAGGATGAGTGTTGACTCATCCTTTCTTTTTTTTATCAGCAGCCTTCAGCCACCGCCGTTCTAACCGCTTCTATAAATGGCAAACAATGTTTGAAAAACATTTTATATCCGGCACATAAATAATTTAACCCCTGCTCTCCATCGGGGGTTTCAATGAACCGGTTTTTGGGGCATTCCCCATTGCACATCGAAAGCACATGGCAGTTTTTACAATATTTGGGCAATGTAATTGATTTTGCCCTTCCAAATGCCTTTTGCTCATCGCTGTCAAGAAAATCAGAAACCGGCCTGTATTTTATGCTGCCCAATAAATGTTCCGGTTTTACAAAATGGTCGCACGAATAAAAATCTCCGTTGCCCTCAATCACAGGCACGCCGCCACAATTCACTTTAAAAATGCAAAGCGTGTGTTCATTATCGATGGCAGCACGCAAAGCCTCTTCAAAAATCTGGATAGTAACCTTGCCAATATCATTTTCAACCCAGTCATCAAAAATATTAATCAAAAATTTTCCGAATGTTTCCGGCGAAACAGTATTTTCAGTAACCTCAGGCTTAAAACCGGATTTCTGTTCAACCAATGGAAGAAAAGTAATAAAACCCGCATTTAACGATTTGAAGAACCTGTAAACCTCAAGCGGATATTCAGCATTGGATGCATTTACAACACACAAAATCTCGGTGGTAATTTCATGGCGCTGCAATAGCCGGTATCCCCTTAAAACTTCATTATAAGTGCCAAATCCGTTATTTTTTATCCGAAACCGTTTGTGAAATTCTTCCGGTCCGTCCATACTGATCCCAACCAGGAAACTTTCCTTTTTCAGAAACCTGCACCATTCTTCATTGATTAAAGTTCCGTTAGTTTGAATGCCGTTCAGTAATTTTTTTCCTTTCGGAAGATGTTTTTTCTGAAGTTCAACTGCCTTCCTGTAAAAATCAACCCCTGCAAGCGTTGGTTCCCCACCGTGCCATGAAAAAAAAATTAAATCGTCAGTTGTGGCTTCAATGTGCTGAACAATATACTTTTCGAGAAGATCATACTCCATTCGGGGATTTATTGCTAACCCAATTTTGTTGTTTTCGCCTGAATAATAACAATAACTGCAATTCAGGTTACAGGCAGCGGAAACCGGTTTGGCAAAAATATGGAACTCCCTTGAAATCGTATTCATCGTCAAAAAAATTTTGATTGCTAAAGTTAGTAAATCAAATGATTAACGTTTTAAATTTAAAATATGCATTAAGGAATAAGAAATCAGAAAGGATTTATCCACTATTCGACATTTTGAACACTTTTTTATTTATTATTCCTTATTTTCCTATTTTTCAAAATCATATTTATTTATAAAGAGTAGTGTTCCCGGGAGGGACAGGGACTTTCTCAAGTCCATGATCTTTTTAATCTGTTCGGAAACGAAAAAAACTTTGACTTGGGAAAGTCAAAGTCCCGTTTATCTTCCAACTCTCCCCTTTTGTCGAAATAATTTTTAGTTTTTGCGGGTTGCTGCTTTCTTTGTTAATATTTTATCTTTGTGCCTTTAATTTTATCAGGAGGAATTTTTTATGAATTTAGCGCTTATCGGTTACGGGAAAATGGGAAAGGAAATTGAAAAAATTGCTGTATCCCGCGGACATCAGATTAACCTGATAACTGACGTTAACAATCCGAATGATTTAACCGTTGAAAACCTTCGCAAATGCGACGTTGCCATTGAATTTACCATTCCCCGTTCGGCAGTAAACAACTACAGAATTTGTTTTGAAGCCGGAATTCCGGTGGTTAGCGGAACAACAGGCTGGCTTGATAAAAAGGAGGAAGTTTTAAAAAATTGCAAAGATACAAACGGCACATTTTTCTATGCCAGCAACTTTTCACTGGGCGTGAATTTATTCTTTGAACTGAACAAAAAACTGGCGCAGTTAATGGCCAACCGCAACGAATACGAGGTTGAAATGACCGAAGTCCACCACATTCACAAATTAGATGCCCCCAGCGGAACTGCAATCAGCCTCGCCGAAGATATTCTGGAAATTCTGCCAGGCAAAACAAGTTGGGTGAATGATAAAACTCCCGCCGAAAACGAATTGAATATCAAATCGGTACGCCAGGATGAAATACCCGGAATCCACACTATTAAATATGAATCAGAAGTGGATTTCATCGAAATTACACACAGTTCCAAAAGCCGTAAAGGCTTGGCATTTGGCGCGGTGCTTGCCGCCGAATATTGCATTGGCCGCAAAGGAATCCTCACAATGAAAGATTTACTGAACATCTAATTTTAATACAATACAATGAAAGAAATACTTTCAAATAAGTGGTTTAAGTTCTCTGTTGTTGGCGGGCTTTACCTGCTGTGGGTTATCTGGATGGGAAATTTCTGGTGGTTGCCAGGGCTTGCCGTAATTTTTGATATGTACATCACTGAAAAGGTGCACTGGGCATTCTGGAAAAAGAAAAATCCGCCAAACGGAAGGCAAACCAAAGTGGTTGAATGGATTGACGCCATTATTTTCGCGGTAATTGCCGCCACATTTATCCGTATGTTTTTTATTGAAGCTTATACCATTCCAACATCTTCGATGGAAAAATCGCTGCTTGTCGGAGATTACCTGTTTGTAAGCAAAACCGCGTACGGGCCTAAAACGCCCAACACCCCGCTGTCGTTTCCTTTTGTGCATAACACAATGCCTCTCACAAAAGGCACAAAATCTTATCTCGAATGGATTCAAAAGCCATATCACCGGATGGCAGGTTTTGGAAAAATTAAAAACGACGATGTTGTCGTTTTTCATTTCCCCGAGGGTGATACCGTTGCACTGAATATGCAGGCTGCCAGTTATCACCAGTTGGTGAGGGATTATGGCCGCGAGAGGGTTTGGGGCGACAAACGTAATTTTGGCGAAATCGTGCCGCGACCAGTTGATAAGCGCGAAAACTACATTAAACGCTGTGTTGCTATTCCCGGCGATGAAATAAAAATGGAGCGCGGACAGCTTTTTGTGAATGGAAAACCGCAGCAAAACCTGCCCGGCTTACAGCACAATTACAAGGTCACAACTAATGGAACTGCCATTAACCCAAAGGCTTTGGATAAACTTAAAATTGCCGAAGACGACAGGAATGTATTTTCAAGCGAGCAGTATGAATTTCCGTTGACCGAAGAAAGTGCAGGCAAATTAAAAGAATTTACCAATGTGGTTTCGGTTGAAAAAATTACCCGGGAACCCGGAGTTTGGGAACCTGGTGTTTTTCCTTCGCACCAGGATTTTCAGTGGAATGTGGATAATTTCGGCCCAATTGTCATTCCTGGCAAAGACAAAACCGTTCAACTGACCGCAGAAAATTTACCCATATACAACAGGGTTATCAGTGTTTACGAAAACAATAAACTTGAAGTAAACGGTAACGAAATAAAAATAAACGGCGAAGTTGCAACCAGCTACACCTTTAAAATGGATTACTACTGGATGATGGGCGACAACCGTAACAACTCAGCCGACTCACGCTACTGGGGTTTTGTGCCCGAAGACCACGTGGTTGGAAAAGCAAAATTCATCTGGCTTTCAATGGACAAAGACAGGAGCTTTCCGGCAAAAATAAGGCTGGGCAGGATGTTCAGGGGGATTAAGTAGTTCAATGTTCAGAGTTCAAAGTTTAATACTGGATGCTTAATTTTTGATACTTGATACTGGATTCTTTTTGATACTATTGGTCTTGATACTATTAGGCTTGATACTTGATACTCAATACTGATTACTCAATTTATTCGCAAACTTTTGTTTAATTCCGGGCATGCCCCTTTCATCCTTTTTGTTTATCTTCACTTCAAATTAATTAAAAATGAGTGCATTATTAATTTTTGGATTGATTCTGGCCATTTTGGCAGTGATTTTCACCTTGCAAAATTCGGCTGAAATTACCATTAACCTTTTCTTTTGGGAAATTCAGAATGCCCCGATGGCATTGGTTATTTTGTGTTGCATTGCACTGGGATATTTTGCTGCTGTCATTTATTTGTATCCTAAAATCTGGAACCTGAAAAGCGAAAACAAAAAACTGGCAAAGGCAAACAGTGTTCTGGATGAAAAACTTGCAGCCATTCAGGCCAGGCTGAAAAGTGAAGAGGACGATCATCCGCTGGGAATTGAAATGGGCAAAATGGATGAAAATTTTTCGTTGTTTAATGATTTATGATATCTGCCAAAAGTATTCTGTTGAGCGCCACATATTTTGGCCCAATTCAGTATTATTCAGCAATTGTAAAAACTGAAAAGGTTTACATTGAACAGTTCGAGAATTTTATCAAGCAAACCTACCGAAACCGCTGCGTTATTATGGGCGGAAACGGGCCTGTTCAACTCATTGTTCCGGTGGTAAAAGGGCGCGGCCCCAAAACATTAATCAAAGACCTTCAGATTTCGTATGATACGGACTGGCAGCGCAACCTTTGGCGCACCATTTTTTCGGCATACAGCTCTTCCCCTTTTTTTGAATATTACAAAGACGACATTCAACCCTTTTTCGTAACCAAACACAAGTTTCTGTTTGATTTTAACCTGAAAATTCATGAAACCATTTGCGGAATAATCGAAATTGAAAACAGCGCCGTTTTAACCGAAGATTTTGAAAAAGTGCCCGAAGGAACAGTAAATTTAAGGGAACGAATTTCCCCAAAAATAAAAACTCAAAGCAATAACGATTTTCAACCTGTAAAATACACCCAGGTATTCAGCGACAAACTTGGTTTTGTCCCCAACCTCAGCATTCTGGATTTGCTTTTTAATGAAGGGCCAAACAGTTATCCGGTTTTGGTAATGAGCGGCAATATTATTTAATCTTTTCTTTTCGATCATTTTTATGGTTGACTTCTTTTTATTAACCTTGTAACCTGTTTTAAAAACCTGGATCAATTCAAAGAATGAATAAACCAATAAAAAAATTTATAATGAGAAACCTAATCATTACACTTCTGGCATTTACAGTTATCGCCTTTATCGCCTTTTCCTGCACTGCCCAGGACGATAAACCTGAGTTTGAAAAACCTGTTAACGTGCTGGTATTTAGCAAAACCGCGGGATTCAGGCACGAATCAATTTCGTCGGGACTGAAAATGTTATACGACCAAAGTAAAAAACAAAACTGGGTAATTACGGCTACCGAAAATTCGGGCCTGTTACGCGATGACTTTTTAGCAAACTTTGATGTGGTTGTTTTCCTCAATCCATCCGGCGACGCAATTTGTAATGACGGACAGGCTGCTTTTGAAAAATTCATGAAAAGCGGGAAAGGCTTTGTTGGAATCCACGCCGCTGCCGACTGCGAATACGAATGGCCTTTTTACGGGAAACTGGTTGGCGGTTATTTTAAAACTCACCCGGCATCGCAGGAAGCCACCGTGGTTTTCGAAAACTTCGGCCACCCCGCCATGAAACCTTTTAAGGGAATGAAATCATACACCACTTACGACGAATGGTACACTTTTAAGGAAAATCCGCGCCCCAATGTAAATGTGCTTGCCACCATCGACGAAAGTTCAATTAAAAAATACGAAAACGATGACTGGAAAATGGGCGACCACCCAATTATCTGGTGGAACGAAAAAGACGGTATCCGTTCGTTTTACACAGGATTTGGCCACACCCACGAATCATTTCAGGATAAATATATCATTGAGCACATTACAAATGCCGTTAACTGGGCGGTAAGAAGAATCAATTAGAAATGAAGAAGAAAAACCTGCAAATTAAACTCGGCATTTTTTTAATGATTTTCTCGGGTGTGTTTTTTGCCGCCACATTTATCATCCCGTTTTTTGACTTACCCACAAAAACAAAGGTAATTGCATCGGCCGTTAGTTTGGTTTTAATGGAAATTGTATTTTGGAGTGGCGGATTATTGGTTGGAAAAGAACTATTTACGAAATATAAACAACAATTGAACCCGATAAACTGGTTCAAAAAAACCAAAACCAGTTGAGAAGATGTCTTTAAACTTTGATTTTACAAGAACTTAAAACCAACCGAAAGCATAAATGTGTTGTTTTTTCCCGATTTTTCAGCTTGTGTGTAAAAATCTCCCAGGCCGTTTTCCATACGTGCGTGCAGGGTCAGGAATAATACATCGACACCAATACCGTACTGAAAACCAAAGTAATGATTGCTGTAAAACGAACTGTCAAAAATTTCATCAGAGCTGACTTCCTTTGAAGTGATATTGCTGAAAACAGGCCCCGCAACAACCTGAACATCAAAGATTTTACCTTTTATTGCCCGCACCCCAAGTAACAAAGGCACATCAAATGTGTTAAAATTAAAATTGTTTACTGCGGTTAATATATCAGAATCCAAACTACCACCTTTACCGCTGAAATAAAGTTCGGGTTGTATAAAAATCCTGTCCCATCCGATTCTTCCAAAAGCGCCAAAATGGGTTTTTGTAACCGATTCAGCCTTGTAATCGTCCAAATCGAAACTGATTCTCGAAAAATTTACACCGCCTTTTAATCCCAAATCAAATTTTAACTGTGCTGATAACGAAAGTGTTAAAACAACCAAAACTGCTGAAATGATAATTTTTTTCATACATCGATATTTTATGATTTATTAACAACGGTTAATCTCTTTTTTAAGTATCCAAAGAACTAAATTATTTGTACGAAACCTTTATTTTAAAAACCGGATAAATTTACTGCAAGGAATGGCCATTATCGCATATAAACAATAAAAATCAGCAGTGGCAGGAGTTTTTTCCATTTCAGTCAACGTATTTTTTAAACTCCCTGTAATCTTTTACAATCTTTACAGTTCGCGGCAACTCTGGCATCAATTGCCTCACCTGCAAGCCTGTAATAAATATTTTTTGATGCTGAAAGGCTTCTTTTAACCGAACCAGATAATTTTCGAGGTCTTCCCTGGTTAACGGATTGATAAAAGCAGCAAAAACATAATCGATTTTAATGTGCGACTGCGCTTTTATCAGATCGTCAAAAGGTACAAACTGGCCCAGATAAATTACATTGTAACCATATTTACGGGCCAGATATGCATAAAAGAGCAGGCTCATTTCGTGCATTTCGTGCTCGGGTAAAAAGAAAAGCATGGTTTGGCCGTTACTGTTATCAACTCCCAGTTTGTCAGTTTCGGCAATTAATTTCTGCCGGAGGATGCCGGTAACATAGTGCTCCTGGGCTGGAAAGATTGAACCTACCTGCCAGTAAGTGCCAATACGTTCAAATAAAACAAAAAACACCTTTACCACTGCATCTTCAAAACCTTTCTGTTCAATGATTTTATTTACCAACTGATAAAATCCAACATTGTCGAAATTTAACATGAAAAGTATCAGTCGTTCCACTAATTCAGGTTCAGTAACTTTCTTTTCGGTGGCTTCCAAAACGGTCAGTTTAAGTTGCGGTTCCTCCCATTTTGCAACTTTCGAGATTTTAAACCCGGTTTTCACCAAAAGCGATACGTTTAAAATCCGTCGCAAATCCGCATCGCTATAATACCTGATGTTTGTACCAGTGCGGGCGGGGCTTAACAAATGATACCGTTTTTCCCAGATTCTGATGGTGTGTGCTTTAACACCCGATAACACTTCCAGGTCTTTTATGGAATACCCCTCTGCTTTCATTCTGCAATAATAAATTCTGTTAATTAACTGTTGTTAGCAAAAACACAAAACTTAGTTTTTTGTTTAAAGGTAAAACGACTATTTTTAAACAAATAATCATTTGCATCTTGATTTTGAACACTGTGATTCGATTTGCATAAAAAGTGCCCAAAATTATTTTTCAGGCTCACTTAATTATGGCATTTTTGCAACAGTTAAAAAGTTTGGTATATGAATTTAAAAACCTTGTTTTTTCTGATTTTGATTGTCGGTTCTGCCTGTTTTGCAGCAGCACAGTCAAAGTATGCCATTGTAATTCATGGCGGCGCTGGTGTAATGTCGGAAGAAAGAATGAGCAAAGAACAGCAAAACGAATACAAAGCCAAATTGAACGAGGCGCTCGAACTGGGCGAAAAAATGTTAAAAGAAGGCGCTGAAGCAACGGATATAGTGGTGCGGGTAATTAATGTGCTCGAAGATTCGCCGCTATTCAATGCCGGGAAAGGAGCGGTATTTACCCACGACGAAAAAGTGGAACTCGATGCTTCAATTATGGATGGAAAAACACTCAACGCGGGCGCCGTTGCCGGGGTTCGAAACATTAAAAACCCGATTAGCGCCGCACGCGAAGTAATGCTCAATTCAGAACATGTTTTTTTAAGCGGGAAAGGCGCTTCGGAATTTGCTAAAAAACGAGGTTTGGAAATGGTGCCCAACAAATATTTTCATACACAGGCAAGACACGAATCGCTGATGAAACTAAAGAAACAGGAGCGCGAACGGAACCAGAAAGATTATACAGGGACTGTGGGTTGCGCTGTTCTCGATATACACGGAAATATTTGCGCCGGAACTTCAACGGGTGGAATGACCAATAAAAAATATGGCCGCATTGGCGACTCGCCAATTATTGGCGCCGGAACATACGCAAACAATAAAACCTGCGCCGTTTCGTGTACAGGGCATGGCGAATACTTCATCAGGCTTGGGTTTGCCCGCGATATTTCGGCTTTGATGGAATATAAAAACATGAGCGTTACGGAGGCTTGCAGGGAAGAAATCAGGAAACTGGCTGAACTGAATGGAACCGGCGGTGTTATTGCTTTGGATGCTAACGGAAATATTGCAATGGAATTCAATACCAGCGGAATGTTCCGGGGTTACATCAAATCGACAGGAGAAAAAGAAATTGCAATTTTTAAATAATGAACGCCACAGATTCACAGATTATTAAAATATCGTTAGAAACTAATCAGAATATCCGATAATGAAATTCCTCTTCCCAACATTTTTATTCGCACTTTTCACCATTGCCATTCCCATAATTATTCACCTGTTTAGTTTCAGGCAATACAAAACGGTGTATTTCAGCAATGTCAGCTTTTTGAAAGACATAAAAAAAGAATCGAAAAACAAATCGCGTTTAAAACAACTCCTCATACTGATTGCGCGCATACTTGCCATCATTTTCCTTGTTTTTGCATTTGCTCAGCCCTACATACCAACAACCACCGATGCAAAAAAACAACCCAACCAGTTAATTGGGATTTATATAGACAACTCATTCAGTATGAATGCGCTTTCAGAAAACGGGCAGTTACTTGAAGTTGCGCGGAACAAAGCCCTGGAAATTGCTCACGCCCACCCTGCCGGAACAAAATTCATGTTGTTTACCAACGATTTAAAACCCAAACACCAGCATATTTTTAATAAAGAACAGTTGATTCAACAGGTGGCCGAATTACAATCGTCGCCAAATTTACTACCCATGTCGATGATTTATAACCGGTTTACAATTCAGAACCAGGCAATTAACGAATCCTCAACAGACAAACACCTCTATTTTATTTCCGATTTTCAGAGAACCATTACTGATGTTGAGAATTTTAACGACAAGTCGGTTTTCAGTTATTTGCTTCCGCTTAATGCCAACGAAGTGGCCAATTTGTATATCGACTCCTGCTGGGTTGAAGTACCCGCGCACCGGCTCAAACAGGAAGAGGAAGTTTTTGTGCGAATTAAAAACAGCTCGGACCAGGACTACCAAAACCTGCCTTTAAAAATGATACTGAACGATTCGATAAAGTCGATTACCAATTTTTCGGTTAACGCGCAAAACGAGATTGTTGCCAACCTCAATTACACCAACAATTCAAGCGGCCTGCAACTGGGGAAAATTGAAATTTCGGATTATCCTTTCACACACGACAATAATTGGTATATCAGTTATTTTGTTGAACCCCGGTTAAAAGCGCTGGCCGTATTTGGCAATAATCCCGGTTCAAGGGAAGGTTTGGGATATATATCGGCATTGTTCAGGGATGATGATTTTATTTTGCTCGACGAAACGAACATTCAAAATATACAAATAAGTAAGTTGGCCGATTACAACACCCTGTTTTTAATCGGTATCGAAAGTTTTTCAAGTGGCTTTTTGGGCGAACTTGTAAACAGCGTTGAACGGGGTTCATCGGTGGTAATATTCCCTGAAGAAAAAACAAACCTGAACACCTTAAACGAACTGCTCACACTATTTAATGCCAACGTTGCAACCGGCGTTGATACAACAAAACAAAAAATTTCGGGGATTGATTTTGAGAATAAATTTTTTGCCGATGTTTTTCGCAAGAAAGAGGAAAATCCGGTTTATCCTGAAATTGACGGGCATTTGTTGTTCAGCAACAGCACCTTTTCTGCTGAAACACGTTTGCTATGGTTTCAGAACAACGACAAGGCTTTGTCGATGATAAATTTCGAAAAGGGAAAAGTTTGGGTGTTTTCCTTTCCTTTAACATTGAAAAACGAATCATTTGCCCGCGATATTCTTTTTGTGCCAACCATTTACAATATTGTTTTAAACAGTTTGCCCAGTCAGCAAATGTCGTACACCGTGGGGAAAAATACATTTTATCAAATTCAGGAGAGCCCGAATATCAACCTTAATTCGCCCATTGAAATTGAGAATATTAAAACAGGCGACAAATTTATCCCAACTAAAAACATCTCAAACCGTGGAATTCAAATCGGGTTTTCAGAACAGATTTTTAACGACGGACATTACCTGGTGCAAAACGAAGATACTACGCTAACTGCGCTCGCATTTAATTACGACCGTAAAGAATCGGATTTAAGAACCTTTGAACCCGGCGAATTGGAGGAAAAAATTAAACTGGCCCAACTTAAAAATGCACAGGTTGTGCAAAATGCCGAACGCAGTTTTTCCGAAATTTTCAATGAAATCCAGAACGGAAAGCAACTCTGGAAATGGTTCATTCTGCTGGCGCTAATGTTTATTTTAACTGAAGTTGCTATTATCAGGTTCTGGAAATAATCCGTAAAATATGACTTTTTTCAGTGCTTTTTAACACGATTCTTTATTTTTTTATCCACCGGTAAAATTGTAATTCTGTACCAATTTTAAAATAAATGAAATGACACAATTTTCTTCAAACGATTACATGGCCAAAGAAGATAAATTTGGCGCACACAACTATCATCCGCTGCCCGTTGTTCTTGCCAAAGGCGAGGGGATTTATGTCTGGGATGTGGAAGGCAAAAGATACTTCGACTTTTTATCGGCGTATTCAGCCGTGAACCAAGGACATTGTCACCCAAAAATTACAAAGGCACTTACTGAACAGGCAAATACGCTGGCATTAACTTCGCGCGCATTTTACAACAATATTTTGGGCGATTGGGAAGAATACATGGCCAAACTATTTGGATATGATAAAATGCTGCCCATGAATTCGGGCGCTGAAGCTGATGAAACTGCCCTGAAACTGGTCAGAAAATGGGCTTACAAAGTAAAGGGAATACCCATTAACGAAGCAAAAATTATTGTTTGCGAAGGCAACTTTCACGGCCGCACAATTACCATTATCTCAATGTCGTCCGATCCGGATTCTTACAATCATTACGGGCCTTACACTCCTGGTTTTGTGCATGTTCCGTTTAATGATACGGAAAGACTTGAAGAAGAACTGAAAAAACCAAATGTTGCCGGATTCTTGGTTGAACCCATTCAGGCTGAAGCAGGGGTTTTTGTTCCTGATGACGGATATCTGAAAAAAGCCGCTGATCTTTGCAAAAAATACAATGTACTTTTTGTTGCCGACGAGGTTCAGACAGGTTTGGGCAGAACAGGTAAATTGCTGGCCTGCGACCATGAAAATGTACGGCCTGATATTCTGGTTCTTGGTAAAGCGCTCTCGGGCGGAGTTTATCCGGTTTCGTGCGTTTTGGCCGACGATGAAATTATGCTGACCATAAAACCCGGCGAACATGGCAGCACATATGGCGGAAACCCAATAGCAGCAAGGGTTGCAATGGCTGCCCTTGATGTTATTTTAGAAGAAAACCTGATTGAAAACTCAAACCGGATGGGAGAAATCTTCAGAAAGGAAATGAAAACTGTGCATTCGAAAATGATTGAAGCCGTTCGGGGAAAAGGGCTCCTGAATGCAATCGCCGTAAAACCCAACAACGGAAAAACAGCATGGGATGTTTGTTTAAAGCTGAAAGAAAACGGTTTGATTGCCAAGCCAACCCATGGGCACATCATCAGGTTTACACCACCGCTGATTATTACAGAACCTGAATTAATGGAAGCTATTGAAATCATAAAAAGAACTTTCAGGGAGTTCGAAGATTGAAACAGTTTTTTGATTGTTTAGTTTGACCCCTCAAATTTAGGTTGGCCAATTACACTTTGTCTTTCCACATCAAAATTGCGGTTGTACGAAATAACAGATACACCGTGGTTCATAAAACCTCCTCCCGGCGAAACCCTTTTAAAATAATAATTGCCCTGCACCAAATTTACATTAAGGTATGGCAAACAGGCATCAAAGTCTTTCCCATAAAAATGCAGGGCATTTAAAAAATACCAGGCAGCATCAAAACCCTGCATCCCAAAACTGTTGGGTTCCGTACCAAAATTATCCATAAATTTATCAATGTACCCTATGGTTTCAGGTTTATTATAATCAACCCAGTACGGGTTAATATACTTCATTTTCAGGTTATGAAAATGCGCAATTTCGATACTTGGGTAGCGTTGCTGATAGTTAACTGCGCCAATTAAGGTAATCGGAAAATCAACTGCCAGATTGTTTATGTTTGAAATTGCAACACTTAGTTCACCTTCATCTGAAGATGGGATAAACACAACGTTTTCTTTATCAGGCAATAATATTTCACGCAATCCCTGCGATCTTCCTTTCCTGAAATCATATTCAGTATATTTTCCTTTGCCTCTATTATCCTTTTCTGAAAGTTTTCCACGAATTATTTCAACAAACTGATTTTCCTGCGCTCCAGGATATGAAGATGTTCTGACCACAATAAAATTTGAGTTTGAATAACTGTTTGCAATTAGTTCAGCAGTTGCTTCAGCCAGATATCCTCGGGTGGGGTTAATCTGGTAAAAATAAGGATTTGAATCAAGGATTGCCGATTTAGGCGTGAACGGCGAAATCATCGGAATCTGATACCGAACGGAAATCTGCGTTACTTCCTTCTGAATGTTTTCGAACACAGGGCCTATTATCAAATCGGTTTCTGAAAACGACTGGCTGTTTATTATCTTTCGCATCGTTGCAGGATCATCTCTTGTATCGAACACATTCAGAATAATGTTCATCCCGGCTTTTTGCATCGAATCAACCGCAATAAGCACACCTTCGTAAAATTGCAAAAAGTTTTCGCTGTTTCCGTGAAACTTTTTCAATAACCGGGCAGGTTTTTCATGTTCAATAATAGTGTCAGCAGTAAGTTGATCAATGGGTTGAACAACAACGGCCGAGTCATTTTCCTGCAACGTTAAATCTTTGTTCAACTGTTCGTTGGATTCGAGGAAAAGAGGCAAAAACAGAGCCATAACAGTTTTACCTTTGCTGCCAACCCTGTTTTCGGGAATACAATTTTCAGGTGTATTTCGATTTAAACCAAAAACTACAGCTTTATCGTCGTTTTTGTCTGATCCTGAAATTATTCCGGCGTTGACCTGTTCGGGCGCTTCCTTTGTGGCACTTACCGGTATTCTGACAACCGCACCTGCCCTGAACGCAAACCTCAGTTCGGGGTTAATCGCCTTTAATTCTTCTTCGCCCACCTTGTATTTTTGTGTAATTCCATACAAAGTTTCACCCGAAACAATTGTGTGGTTAAAATATTTTACCTGAACATTACTTTCCGAAACCCACTCAACCAGTGGGTTTTCAACCGGTTTTTTGGGTATATAAAGCTTCGAACCTGCCTTCAGGTTTTTTGCTTCCGGATTATAATGCAAAATATCACTTTCTGCTACCTGATATTTTTTGCTGATTGAATACAATGTTTCACCTGAACCAACATTATGTTCCAGTATTTCGGCTTGATTTTGAGCGCGAACAGCCGAAAGCGGCCTCTGGGCTATTACACCCCCCTGCTTTGGGCTTAAATCCCATTGGGGAATTTTCAGGACCATTCCTTTTCTTAACCGCTGAACCGCAGGATTGTATGCATAAATTTCCTCAACAGTTATTCCATATCTTTTCGAAATTGAATAAACGGTTTCACCTGTCCGAACCTGATGGAGAATAAATTTTTCACCCTGAATTACAACCAACTCATTCTCTTTCAAATTCTGGCCTTGTGAAAATTCCGGGAGTGTTAAAAAGAACAATGCAAATAGCAAATACTGACAAAACTTCATCGAACAGTTCAATTTTATATTCGTCAAAAATAACAATAAATGTTCAACCCAACTTTTGAAACGGTTTAATTTGATTTTAATTTTAAAACAATACTCAATTGAAATGGTTTATTTCCTTGTTGTTAACAACCGGCCAGTTTTAATGAACAAACCAATTGCGGTTCATACGTAATTTTTACTTTTGTTTTAAAAATTTTCAATACAACCATAAAATTATTTTGATGCAAGAAAAAATCCTTATCCTTGATTTTGGCTCTCAATATACGCAGTTAATTGGGCGTAAGGTCCGCGAGTTAAACGTTTATTGCGAGATTCATCCTTTTAATCATTATCCCAAACCCGATGAAACCGTAAAAGGCGTAATTCTTTCAGGAAGTCCGTATTCAGTGCGCGACAAAGACGCACCACGAATTGATTTATCAGAAATAAAGGGAAAAATTCCGGTTCTCGGAGTTTGTTACGGGGCGCAATACATGTCACATTTTTACGGTGGCGAAGTTGCGCCTTCGAATAGCCGCGAATATGGCCGTGCAAATCTCGGCTTTATCGAAAAGGAGTGTGTTCTTTTCAATAACATCAACCTGCATACCCAGGTTTGGATGTCGCACGGCGACACCATTGTTAATATGCCTAAAAATTACAAGGTGATTGCATCAACTGAAGATGTAAATTTTGCCGCCTTTAAAATTGATGATGAACCGAGTTGGGGAATACAGTTTCACCCTGAAGTATATCATACCACCGAGGGAAAACAGCTTTTGGAAAATTTCGTGTCTGGTATTTGCGGATGCCGGCAGGACTGGACCCCGGATTCATTTATTGAAACCACAGTGGCCGATTTAAAGCAAAAACTGGGAAACGATAAAGTGGTGCTTGGCTTGTCGGGCGGTGTTGATTCGTCGGTGGCGGGCGTATTGTTGAACAAGGCAATTGGGAAAAACCTAACCTGTATTTTTGTCGATAACGGCCTGCTCAGGAAAAATGAATTTGATGATGTTTTGCATTCATACAAAGACATGGGTTTGAATGTTACAGGAGTTGATGCACGCCAAAAATTCTGGGATGATTTAAAGGGAATTACCGATCCGGAACTAAAAAGGAAAGCGATTGGAAATAATTTTATCGAGGTATTCGACGAGGAAGCACACAAAATTCAGGATGTAAAATGGCTTGCCCAGGGAACCATTTACCCCGATGTAATTGAATCGGTTTCAGTAAACGGGCCGTCAGCAACCATTAAATCGCATCACAATGTAGGCGGGCTTCCTGAAAAAATGAAACTAAAAATTGTTGAGCCACTGCGGCTTTTGTTTAAAGATGAAGTACGTTTGGTTGGAAAGGCGCTCGGTATTAAACAGCAACTTTTAGGGCGTCATCCTTTTCCCGGCCCAGGCCTTGGAATCAGGATTCTGAGCGATGTGACGCCCGAGAAAGTCAGGATTCTGCAGGAAGCCGATGCAATTTTTATTAACGGCCTAAAAAACTGGGGGTTGTACGATAAAGTTTGGCAGGCCGGGGTTATTTTATTACCGGTGCAATCGGTTGGGGTAATGGGCGACGAGCGAACTTATGAAAATGCTGTGGCATTGCGCGCAGTGGCATCAACCGATGGAATGACCGCCGATTGGGTGCACCTACCCTACGATTTTCTTGCAAAAATGTCGAACGAAATTATAAACAAAGTGAAAGGCATTAACCGCGTTGTTTATGATATCAGTTCGAAGCCGCCTGCAACAATTGAATGGGAATAATTGTTAACAGTCATGCAGCGAAACGGCAATGTGGTAATTACAAATGGTACGTAAATTGCATTGTTCTGAAACAGGCTTCTTAAATTTTAAGTCATGAAAAACATTTTGATTGAAAAATACCGGAACATGTTTGTGGTTATACTTTTATCCGCACTCATTTTAGTCCCCTCAACATATCTTTCTGCACAGGAAAAAGTTGCACAAAACCAGCAAAAATTCGGACGCCTGCTGCGGTTGGTTGAAAGCTTCTATGTTGACTCTGCCGATATTGATAAATTAACCGAAAAGGCAATTGTGCATTTATTAAGCGAACTTGACCCACATTCGGTTTATATGTCGAAGGATGAAGTGGATAAGATGAATGAGCCGCTTGTAGGTAATTTTGAAGGAATTGGAATATCATTCAATATTTTTAAGGATACATTGCTGGTAACATCAATAATATCTGGTGGCCCCTCTGAAAAAGTAGGGCTATTGGCAGGCGACCGTATTGTGGAGGTTGACAATAAAAATATTGCCGGTACGGGCATTAAAAACAGCGATGTTTTTGATCTGCTCCGGGGCAACAAAGGGACAACTGTTATCTTAAAAGTATTGCGAAAAAATGCACCCGGATTGCTTGATTTCACCATAGTGCGGGATAAAATCCCTATCAACAGCCTTGAGGCTTCCTATATGATTAATGAAAATACCGGATTTATCAGGCTATCCAGGTTCTCGGCAACAACAACCGAAGAATTTGTTGCGGCCATGAAAGATTTAAAAAAACAAAAAATTCAGAACCTTATACTTGATCTGCGCGGAAATGGTGGCGGTTACTTAAAATCAGCTATTGAAATCTCGGAACAGTTTCTGAAAAACAACGATTTAGTGGTATATACCAGTGGATTAAACGAACCCAAAAGGGAATACAGGGCCTCAGTAAACGGCGAGTTTAAAAACGGAAACCTCGTAGTGCTTGTTGACGAGTCCTCGGCATCGGCCAGCGAAATTGTTGCTGGGGCCGTTCAGGACTGGGACAGGGGGATCATCATCGGAAGACGTTCGTTTGGTAAAGGCCTGGTACAAAAACCATATTATCTTACCGACGGCTCGATGGTAAGATTAACTACTGCACATTATTACACACCCAGCGGAAGGGGCATTCAGAAACCTTATAATGAGGGAGTTGCAGAATATAAAGAGGATTATCAGAAAAGATTGTCACACGGTGAGATGTTTAATGCCGACAGCATTGTTTTTGCAGACTCTTTAAAGTTTAAAACACTGGTAAACGGCCGTGATGTTTATGGCGGTGGCGGCATTATGCCCGATATTTTTATACCAGTGGATACCTCATTACATTATCCATACATGAACCGGCTCAGAAGAAATAATATCGTCAATAATTTTATCCTCGACTATGTTGACAAGAACAGGGAACAGATAAAATCAAAATTCCCGGATTTCAAAAACTTCGATGCTAAATTTGAAGTTTCAGAGGAAATGATAGCCGAAATTGTTGAAAATGGCGCTAAGGAAGGAATTGAAAAAAATGACGAAAGCCTGGCTTTTGTTAAAAGCGACCTGAAAAGGGAAGTAAAAGCATTATTGGCCCGCGACCTTTATTCGCGCAATGATTTCTACAAAGTTTATTACAAAGACGATAAAGCAATTATTGAAGCATTAAAGGTTATTGAAAATCAAAAAGGCTACAACAAACTTTTGGTTTCTACTCATCATTAAAATATGATACATACGATAACAGAATGGCTCTTGAGCAATAAAACTGAGTTGCTGGGAGCCATTCTTGGTATATTGTACATTATTTTCTCAATCAGGCAAAACTTACTCACCTGGCCTACCGGAATTTTAACTTCATTGTTATACATTGTTGTTTTCTTTAACTCAGCGCTTTATGCGGCAATGGGTTTGCAGGTTTATTATGTTTTAATCAGTATTTATGGTTGGGTTTTATGGTTACGTGGAAAAAACGAAAATAGTAAATCCCTGCTTCCGGTTCAATTGGTTAATAGGAAATTATGGATAAAAATTGCCGCTGTTTCAGCTATAATTTACGCTGTAATTCTGTTCATTTTGTTAAACTTTTCCGATTCAGATGTACCTTTTATGGATTCATTAACCACCTCATTAAGTATAGTGGCAACATGGATGCTGGCAAAAAAATACATAGAACATTGGATAATATGGATTTTTGTTGATGTTGTGTCATCGGGCTTATATATTTATAAAAATTTATGGCCTACAGTTGTTCTTTTTGGCATTTACACTGTAATGGCTTTTATCGGATTTATTGAATGGAAGAAAGATTTAAACCTGAAAATTGAAAAATAAACCCAAAATAATTGTAATAACCGGCGCTGAATCGACAGGTAAAAGCACGCTAACTGAAAGACTTGCAAATCATTTCGAAGTACCTTATATAGCTGAAATTGCGCGTGAATATGTTGAAAAGCTTGACCACAAATACAGTTATACTGATGTCGAGAATATTGCAAAAATGCAAATAGCAAAATTCAATTCAATTTCAAAATCAGATGCACCTTATATTTTTGTTGATACCTGGCTGATTATTACCAAAATATGGTTCGAATTTGTTTATAACAAAACTCCTGATTGGTTAATTCATGAAATATTAAAAACGAAAATCGATCTTTTTTTGGTTTGCGATATCGACCTCCCCTGGATTTATGATCCGGTTCGTGAGAATGGAGGGGAAAACAGAAAAATCCTTCAAAACAAATACATCGAAAATATTACTGAATTCAATTTCGATTATAGATTAATCAGTGGAATTGATGACGAGCGATTTTACCGTGCGTTAAATTTTTTAAAAGAATTGGATTAAATCGTCAACAAGAAAAACAATTTTATGTTTTAAAAGTAATAGTTTCAAAATAGTGAGTAGCTTTAAACTTAATCATTAATTAAAAATATGACAACAACCGTTTTTGAAAATAAAATAGCACAAACAATTCAAAAATTAAGCGATCCTGCTTCCTATCAAGTTGTTTGTCACCAGCATAAAATGGGTGAACCTTTACCATCGATTGTGAAACTTGGAAAGGTTATTAATTTAGTCCGCGAAATTCTTTTTCCCGGTTATTTTGGTAACACTTCGTTAAGAACAAACACAACCCAGCATTATATGGGTGTTTATGTTGATGAACTTTACGAACTTTTAAGTGAGGAAATTCTTGCAGGTATGTGTTTTGAGTGTCAGGACGAATCAGCAAACAAGGTTGAAAAACACCAGGGAAAAGCCAATGAAATAGCGCTGGAATTTATTGAGTTTCTTCCTGAAATACGTCGCCAGTTGGTTACCGATGTTGAAGCCACTTTTTTAAATGATCCGGCAGCAAGAAATCTCGGTGAGGTTATTTTTTGTTATCCTGCAATTCGTGCCATATCTAATTACCGGATGGCACATAAACTTTTACAATTGGATGTTCCTTTGATTCCGAGGTTCATTTGCGAAATGGCCCACAGCGAAACAGGTATCGATATTCATCCCAAGGCTCAAATCGGGGAGCAATTTACAATCGATCACGGAACAGGTGTTGTAATTGGATCTACATCAATTATTGGAAAGAATGTTAAAATTTATCAGGGTGTAACTTTGGGAGCGAAAAGTTTTCCGCTCGATGAAAA
>WTWZ01000062.1 GCA_009773765.1 Prolixibacteraceae bacterium
TTTTCGGCACTTCGGTAATATTTCTGAAATGCCCGTAAACAGTATCATTCCTGAGAACGGCAATTATCTTGTCATCGGCCTGATTACCGTCAATCATCCTGAAACCGCCAATTGGCCGCGCATTTACCAGCAGGTCGCCGTGGGCCAGTGTTTTCTCGGTTAAAACGCAAATATCAATGGGGTCGCCATCGCCTTTAATATCCTTTCTGCCGGTTTTTTCGTTGCACAAATTTCCAACTCCTTCGCCGCAATAGGTTTGCGGAATAAATCCATACAGGGCAGGAATCACGTTGGAGAATTTCTGCGGACGGTCAACCCTGAGGTAACCACTTTCCTTGTCTATTTCATACTTCACGGTATCAGTTGAAACCACTTCAATAAAAGCAGTTACTTCTACCGGGGCTTCTTTGCCAATAAAAACCCCGTGCCAGGGGTGCGATTTGTAACGAAGCCCCATTAATCGCCCGATGGGATCGGATAACCTGTCTGCCATTTTATTCAATGAAACTATTTTTTAATCACGCCAAAACAGCTTCCGACCTGTTTCCTGCCTTGTCAACCGCTGCAACTACAATTCCGTCTTTTGCACCGGTTTCAAAAACAAAAGGTTTGCTTTTTAAAAGCTGAGGTTTATGTTCAACTTTTGCAGCCAGTTGCCCGCCAATAATCACTTCGTAATGAGAAATTGGGGCTTCGTCGGCAAAAGCTGTATGCCAAATAATTTTGTTTTCAGCCAGTTGCAGATTCTGTGGCGCCGAAAGCCCCTGTTTTTCAATGGCCTGAAAGTAGTTGGTTTTACCTTCCTTCACGTTGGCCGCGTACTGTTCCATTTTAATGCGGTCATCGGCGCTCATCCCGGTTGGTTCAATTTGAGAAGCGTAGAAATTCTGTACCAACTGGCATTTCACCGGGTCTTCGTCAATATGGCCAATTCCAATAATCAACGTGTGGACCCCGGGTGTGGTCAGCGCGTATTCAATCAGCGGGCGGCTGGGCAATTCGGGCGAACCCACTTTCATATATACATCACCTGGGGCCCTTGACCAATCGGGATTTTTATGATACATGGCTGCATCGGCAAAAACTTTCATACCGATAATTCCCATTCCTTTGGCTTCGGCAACCGGAATAACATTGTGCTGCATGTTCAATTTCTGCTTGTCGTTGGCATTTATGGAAACCAGCATTCCATCCAGCAACCCCCATTCGTCGCGCTGAATCATATCCATCATTGCCGGCGGATTTGCATGGCCCGAAAATCCAATGTGCCTGATGAGTTTTTCATTTTTCGGGTTTATTCCGGTTAGGTTGGTCCCATCGCGTAGATCGCGCAGGGCAACCAGGGCGCCAAAATTACCTTCCGGATCGAGGGGTGTTTCCAATCCTTCGTAAAGCACATCTGTTTCGTTTGTGTTATGCAGTGTGTGAATCAGCACCATATCGAGATAAGCGCCTTCGGGATAATTTCCTTCGCCATCGCCAAAAAGCTGTGTGAGCGAACGTTTTACATCGTCAACTGCACATTTTACGTTTTCGCCATTCGACCAGTTCACAACACCTTCACGTTCGGGCCAGCCCGGTTTTCCCCAGCGCATTGCTGTTTTGCTGGTGAGCCAGATGGATTTGCGCAATTCTTCGTTGTAACCTTCCTCTCCGGGAATGAGTTTTAGGGTTTTGAATGCCTCGTGAAAATGCAACTGGCTTTTGGCATACAGGTTAGATGTATCGAAATAGTTGATTCCCAGATCGAATGCTTTCAAAATGATTGGCACAGGATCGACGCCTTCGGGAGTCCATTGAATGGATGCCTGGCCGCCTAACGCCATTGTGGTCACATTGAAACCGAGGTTGCCAAACTTGCGTTTCATCGGTGCCGGTACTTTTTCAATATTGCAGCCGCCAAATGACATGGCTGAAACGGCGACAGTGGAAGCAGCAGAAACTTTAATAAAATTCCTGCGCGAAATCGGGTATTTTCTGGTATTCATATTTAAAAGATTTAGGTTACGATTATTTATTTTCATTCAACTTTCTCATTTTTTTTGGTATTGTCCTTTTCGTTCATCTGCCGGCTAAGTATAGATTATATTACAGCTTAAAAGTACTCAATTTTTGTGTTTAACCAATATAGTATAATTCGCTCGTTACTAAACTTTTCCAAAGTTTAAAAACTTTGGAAAAGGTAAAAACCGGAAAGGCCCAAAACAAAAAAACGCTTTAATGGCATGGCCATTCGTTATTTTTTGTTGGCACAAATTGCAAATCCACACTATTGGAAAGTAGATTTTATTAGGGCAAGAAAAATAATAATGTGCCACTTTTGTTTCAAATGCCTTTTCATAATCACTATTGCCTTCTTATATTATTATTTTTAAATCCTCCGGTAAAAATAACTCGTCTTTTCCGCTTTCACATCGAAAGTAAAAATCTCAATATTTTTGATTTTGTAAAAAATGGAAAGCAAACCAATATCTCCAGCACAAAACAGGCTGTGGCCGCTCATTACAAAAATTATAAAGTAGAAAACGGGGTGACTTATAAATATAATAATACCGATCAAGGTAATCAGTTTTACCACAAACAAAGGTGCCAGGGCAATAAATGCAAATTGACTGCGGTTGATAACAAACTGGTCGGCTTGGGCATAAAAAATGAACTTTTTCAGATAACTGCCATAAGTAACACGTGTTGCCCCGGCAAGTTTCAGTGCAATTCCGTGCAAAAGTTCATGTAGGATAATCAATGCTGAAAAACAAAAAACCAAAGCGGCCAGAGAATAATACAATGGAGTAGTCGGACCCTGAAAGGCAAGTACAATTGAAAGGGTGAAAAAAAACATCCCAACCAATATCATTAAAATCTGGTAAACCATATAAACCTTGATGATTCTGCCGTTTTGTGTAAGCTGGTTAATCACAAATTCCTTAATCTGATTATGATTAAGTTGTGCAACCAACTCATATTTTTCCGGATTACGCAGATTTTCGATGGATGGATTTGGCATGGCTATTTTGCAAGTAAAGTTTTAATCAGTTCGCCAATTTTAAATAATCCGAACAAAAATGCAGAGAACACAGAAGTTGCTATCAAAAATAAATATCCATAAAACCAGTTTTCGAATAGGATTGAAATAAATGCAAGTGTTACTGTTGCCCCAACAAATGCAAACAGCCTGAATAAAAACATGTAATTTGGTTTAAGTTTGAAAACTAAAACTGCCATTACAACCTGAGCCCCCGATGTGACGAACTGGGTAAACAAACTGGCATAGGCCGAACCGAAAGCCTGGTAACGCGGAATTAAATAAAGATTGAGCGAAACATTAATAACCATTCCTGCAAACGCCATCCAGTTCAGTTGTTTCAGGCTTCCGTTTGCGGTTAGCAAAGTGCCAAAAATATAAGTTGTGGCAATACCGATAAAACCAGTCATCAATATTCCCAAAAGTTCCGATGAATGTTCGGTATTTGAGTGGTAAAGGACTTCCATTATTTCGCGATTGTAAAAAATGCTGGAAACAGCAACCACAACGGCGGTTACAAACAAAAATGTAAACGACAGTTTTATCATTTGTGCAACCGGCTCGCTTTGTTTAATCATTTTTGCAAAAATAGGCAATAACAAACCGGCCACCAGCACCCCAAACATCGAAACAGCATCGAGCAAACGAAACGCCTGCGCGTATATTCCGGCCTGCTGTTTTCCCAACGGTCCAGGAAGCAATCGTTCGAGCATTACCCCATCGATGCGGTTATAAAACGCCATGAGCAAAATCAGAAGTGCATACGGATATGATTTCCGTAGAAAAACAATGTAAAATTTTAGATTAAACTGAATGTTGATTTTGCCCGATTTATTCAATACGATGAGAAAGGTAATTAGCGAAGTGAGCACATAAGCCGCTGTTTGCGCATAAACAAACCATTCAATGGTAAAATGTTCCCTGAGATAACCGGGAAATAAAAGTAAACTGCAAATGGTAATCATCAGTGCGCGGTCGAGTACCGAAACCAAACTATCGGTGCGAAACAGGTGCAATGCACTAAGGTTTGATCGCAAATAAAGGGTAAACGAGATGAGAAACTGGTTAAAAATAAGAAAAAACAGCAGGTGAAACTGGATTTTGCCGTACCCGATAATTGCAGCCACCACAAGGCTGAAAACGGCATAAACAATGGCGAGCATAAATTTTAGCCCAACAAGGTTCGATAGATGTTTATTAAGCAGAAAATTGTGTTGCGCAATATTTTTATTGTTGAAACTGGTAATCCCAACATCGAGCAAAATATTGAGCAGAAGCGAGAAATTAAACAATGCGAAATACATTCCATAACTTTCGTCGCCCACCATGTTTTGCACTGTACGGTCGATTCCAAAAATCCAAAATGGTTTAATTAACAGGTTGAGGGCAAGCAGTAATATGAGATTGGTTACAAATTTGCGTTTCAAAGCAGTTGGTTCAATCAGTTAATTTCCTGGCAGAAAAAAGAAGTTGTGTTTTTTAACAGTTGCTTTTTCAACCGCCACTAACTCATTTTTATGAAGTATAAACGCAGAATAATTCAGATTATTTAAAAAGTCGAAACATTTTTTCCTGTTTTCATTTTCCCACAATTCGCAATAGATAATTGGCTGGTATTCAATAATTAAATGTTCGGCGCCTTTAAGTAAATAATATTCAAAATTTTCAACATCAATTTTCAGCGCGGTAATCCGTTTTTTGGTTTCCTGCAATGGTTTAAATTCATCGAGGCAAACCACCGGCACCTGATATTTTAAACCGCTGTTAAATTCAGTGCTATCTTTATGAATAACATGGCTGAGGCCGTGCATTGGCACATTGTTAATTACCGGCATCACCATCTCAAGTGTCCCTGTCTTTTCACCAACTGCAACCTGAAATTCGTTTACATTTTTAAGATTAAACCGCTTTTTTATCCGTTTCAGGGTATCCATGTTCAATGTTAAAGGCTCGAAAGAAAAAATGGCGCTTTTGGGTAATTTTTTTGCCAAATGATAACTGGTGACGCCAATATTTGCGCCCAAATCAAGTACGATCCCATCATCAGGAATCATGTCAAGAAAACAGAAAAAATCTTTTTCCCTTTTATCCCACCTGATTTTAACAATTACAAAAAGCGCAAAAACATATAAATACGTTTTCAGCCCAAGTGTTTTTTGGAGGATATATTTAACGAAAGTCTTCATTTACTTCTAACTTTGGCGCAAATATATCAGAAAATAATTTCTATTTTACACCATCATTATGAGGATAGCCGTAAATACCCGTTTGTTGCAGAAAGGGAAACTGGAAGGAATAGGATGGTTTACCTTTGAAACATTGATTCGGATGACACAAAATCATCCGGAACATGTATTTATTTTCATCT
This sequence comes from Prolixibacteraceae bacterium, assembly GCA_009773765.1. Taxonomy (GTDB): domain Bacteria; phylum Bacteroidota; class Bacteroidia; order Bacteroidales; family Prolixibacteraceae; genus Draconibacterium. The sequence continues at coordinate 5,391 of WTWZ01000062.1, forward strand.
TCGACAGGCCATACGATCCGGACTTTATTTTTGCCGAAAACGTGATTCCGGTAGTTATTGGCCCGCCGGCAAGGCATCCGTTACTCTTCTATATCTGGTTCGATTTTCAGATACCCAGGGTATTGAAAAAATACAAAGCCGATCTGTTTTTATCGCCCGACGGTTATTTGTCGTTACGTGCCAGTGTGCCACAACTGGCTGTTATACACGATATTAATTTTGTGCACCGCCCCGAAGATTTGCCCTGGCTAACTGCCAAATATTACAACTACTTTTTCCCAAAATTTGCACGCATTGCAAAACGAATTGCCACAGTATCGTTTTACTCAAAAGAAGATATTGCCCGCTCATTTAAAATCGATTACGACAAAATTGATGTTGTTTACAACGGAATTAATCAGATTTTCAAACCGCTTTTGGAAAATGAAAAAACCAAAATCCGCAAAAAATATACAGGCGGCTGTGAGTATTTTTTATTTGTTGGCGCACTTCATCCACGCAAAAATATAAAGGGCCTGCTCAAAGCTTTCGACGACTTTAAAAGTGAAACCGGCAATAATATAAAATTGGTTATTGTAGGGGGCGAAATGCACAAAACCGGCGATATTTTTGAAACTTACGAAAAATTGCTTTTTAAAAATGATGTGGTTTTTACTGGCAGGGTTACCACCGAGGACTTGCATGATATTGTTGGCGCTGCGCTGGCTCTTACTTTTGTCCCTTTTTTTGAAGGTTTTGGGATTCCGGTGGTGGAAGCCATGAGCGCCGGGGTACCGGTAATTTGCTCAAATACAACTTCGATGCCTGAAGTTGGCGGAAATGCCGTGGTTTACGCCGACCCGATGAAAATTGACCAGGTAACAGGCGCCATGGTTAAACTGGCAAGTGATAAGGAGTTACGCAAAAAATTGATAGAAAAGGGCTTTGAGCAAAAAAACAAATTTAGCTGGGACGAAACCGCCCACTTGCTTTGGCAGAGCGTGAAGAAAGCGTTGCAATAAAAATGCACGAATGCTAAAATACATGAATGCCTGAATGGGCGCAGCAATTATTATCGCTAAAAAAATGGATATTTAATGAGTCGGTTACTATCATATTTCAAAGAAGGTGTTTTGGAAGCCGGATGTGACGAGGCTGGGCGGGGATGTTTGGCCGGACCTGTCTTTGCGGCGGCAGTAATTTTACCTTCCGGTTTTGAAAATGAAATTTTAAACGATTCGAAAATAATGACAAAAAAAGATCGCTCCGAATTGCGCCCGGTTATAGAAAAAGAAGCGCTTGCCTGGGCTGTTGAAACCGTTTCGAATGAGGAAATTGACGAAGTGAATATTTTAAATGCATCTTTTCTGGCCATGGACCGGGCTGTGCAAAAGTTAAAAATAAGGCCTGAACATCTGCTGATTGACGGTAACCGGTTCCGTACATCGGGCAAAATCCCATTTACCTGCATGGTTAAAGGCGACGGGCGTTTTTTTTCCATTGCTGCCGCATCGGTTTTGGCAAAGACTTACCGCGATGATTTTATGGAAAAAATCCATAACCAATACCCTGAATACAAATGGAAGCAAAACAAAGGTTATCCAACAAAAAACCACCGCGATGCCATAATAAAATACGGTATTTCCAAATACCACCGGCGGTCTTTCAGGTTATTAAACGAACAGTTATCACTCAACTTATAAAATTAATCGCATTATAAAATGAACAGGCTGCTTTTAACATTTGTATTTCTAATCCCGTTGTTTGGCTACAGTCAAAACGACTCCGTTTATTATTATAGTGTAAATGGTAAAATTGAAAATCCAGGCAAACCGGATGTGATGAAAAAGGTGGATTTTCGCTCAGCACGTAAAATCAGGATAAAAACATATAAAGCCACCGAATCGGACTGGATGCTGATTTATACTGAAAACATTAAAGTTTTAAACGATTCGGTTTTAGAAATTAAAATAAAGGGTGAAGAATTCTCAGGACAGGTTTCAAGGAAATTTGAAAAGCAGGAAAATGGGATTTATAAATTTACCGACTGGCTCGAAAACCACATTAAACGCCAGGGGCAAACCAAATCGAAAATTCCGTTAATTCTTGATGGTGAAATAACAGAGTTTTACCCTTTCGGAAGAATAAAATCTGTTTCGCAATACAAAAATAACGAACTGTTTTTCAATCAGAACTGGTTGCCAAACGGCGATGTTTTGATTGACGATATTTTTTACTCGGTTGATGAGGAGCCGCAATTTGTGCCAGGATTGGGGGCATTACATAAACATGTTACTCAAGTTATCAGGGATTACGAATTTGATTTGGCAACCGTTCAGGGCAAAGTTTTGGTGGGGGTTGTGGTAACCAAAGACGGAACAATTGACGGGGTCCAGATTGTGAAAGGGATAAGTCAGCAACTAAATGGTATTCTGGTGAATGCCTTTAACACGCTCGAAGGGAAATGGGTCCCGGCAAAACTGAATAATAAAAACGTCAATTACTTTCAATTGGTTCCTATAAATTTCATATACAACAGGTACAATTTTGAGTACCTTGAACTAAAGGGAAGCAACCTGCATTGGGTGATTAATTAATTTTTCCGGATTTGATTGCATTTTGAACACAAACACAGCGGTGCAGTAATCAGCAGTAAAATAAGGGTTTTCAATATTGTTATTTTTAGGTTGAATGCCAGCCCAAATATTGAGCCCAAATACCATGAAAACAAATCATCAAAAACACATTCAACCCAAAAAATAGTACTTTTACGAATTGGAAAACCAACAATTTAAATCATGTATAAAACTTACGATGTTATCATAGTTGGCGCCGGTCCTGCCGGCATTTTTACTGCTTATGAGTTGGTAAAAAACAAACCTGAAATTAAGATTTTGATGCTCGAAAAGGGCCACGGGATTTACAAACGGAAATGCCCAAAACATACCAATGGCGGCATTTGTGTGCATTGTAACCCGTGCAATATTACCACAGGCTGGGCGGGCGCCGGCGCTTTTTCTGATGGGAAACTGTCGCTTTCGCATGAAGTTGGAGGAACAATTTCGGATTATATTGGAGTTGAAGCAACAGCAGAAATAATCAGTTATACCGATAAAATTTATCTTGAATTTGGCGCCGAACCAAATATACATGGCGCGTTAATTACACCTTCAATGCGCGAAATCCAGAAAAAATCGATTGAAGCCAATTTACGCCTTGTTCATTGCCCGGTGAGGCATTTGGGGACTGAAAAAACCCAGTTGCTCTATAAATTACTGTTCGATTACATTTCGGAAAAAGGAGTTGAGGTGTTGTTTCGTAAACCAGTTACCGATTTTATTTTCGATAACAGCTCGGTGAAAGGAGTTGTTGTAAACGGTGAAATGCTTTACGCTCAGAAAGTGGTTGTAACTGTAGGAAGGGAAGGTTCAGGATGGCTGCTGAAAAAATGCGAAACACACCAGATTAAAACAGAAGTGGGAGTTGTTGATATTGGGGTTAGGGTAGAGTGCCGCAACGAAATTATGCAGGAAATCAACGATAACTTTTACGAAGCAAAGCTGGTGCATTACACAAAAACTTTCGACGATAAAGTGCGCACTTTTTGCTCCAACCCGGGTGGATTTGTTTCGTCTGAATATTACGATAAAAACCTGGCGGTGGTTAACGGGCACAGTTACAAGGATTTGAAAAGCGACAATACAAATTTTGCACTTTTGGTTTCTCAAAAATTTACAGAACCATTTAACGCGCCTATCGAGTTTGGACGGCATGTTGCAGATATGGCGAACATGCTCACCCAACATAAAATCCTGGTTCAGCGGTTTGGCGATTTGGTTCGCGGGCGTAGAACAACTCCGGAACGACTGTTCAGAAATAACATCATCCCGACTTTAAAAGATGCAGTTCCGGGCGACCTGAGCCTGGTTTTGCCTTATCGAATAATGACCGATATTATTGAAATGATTCAGGCGCTTGATAAAGTGAGCCCAGGTTTGGCAAGCGACGAAACTTTGCTTTACGGTGTTGAAGTTAAATTCTATTCCAATAAAATTAAGGTAAACAAAGGCTTTCAAACCGACACCATTAAAAACCTTTATGTTGGCGGCGATGGCGCAGGAATAACCCGCGGACTGATGCAGGCTTCGGTAAATGGCGTACTGATTGCCAGGGAAATTCTCAAAGGATTGCATTAAACAAAAGTTTAAAAGAATAGTTTTAATGCAGATTTGATAAAATGGAAAGATGTAATAAATTAACATATTCAGTCAACACTTTCAATGTTCCTTTAAAAGCTGTTCAAAATATGCTATGGTTTTCGTTAACCCTTCCCTTAATGAAATTTTAGGTTCCCAGCCTCCCAGTTTTTCCTTGGCAAGCGATATGTCAGGCTGTCTTTGCATGGGGTCGTCAACCGGCAGGGGAAGGTAAACAATGCCCGATTTTGACCCGGTAAGTTCGATTATATTTTGCGCCAGTCCGAACATAGTAAATTCGCCGGGATTGCCAATGTTTACCGGTCCGGTAAAATCATCGCCCGTTGCCATCATCCTGGCCATGCCTTCAACCAAATCAGACACATACTGGAAACTGCGGGTTTGGGTTCCGTCGCCAAAAATAGTAATATCCTTATTTTGCAATGCCTGAACAATAAAGTTGGAAACTACGCGGCCATCATCGGGTTCCATTTTTGGCCCGTATGTATTGAAAATGCGGATTATTTTGATTCGCACATTATTCTGTGTATGATAATTTACAAACAAAGATTCGGCACAACGTTTACCTTCGTCGTAACACGAGCGGATACCGATAGGGTTTACATGCCCCCAGTAATCTTCGGTTTGCGGATGAATATTCGGGTCGCCATACACTTCGCTTGTGGAAGCCTGCAATATTTTCGCCCTTGTTCTTTTAGCAAGTCCAAGCATGTTTACAGCGCCCATTACCGAGGTTTTAATGGTTTTAATTGGATTATACTGATAGTGGACCGGCGACGCGGGACAGGCAAGGTTATAAATCTCGTCAACCTCAATGTAATAAGGCATTGTTACATCATGCCGAATCAGTTCAAAATATGGATTGTCGAGTAAATGAACGATTTTGCGTTTTTTACCTGTGAAATAATTGTCCATGCAAATCACCTCATTCCCTTCGTTCAACAATCGCTCGCACAAATGCGATCCAACAAATCCGGCACCTCCGGTTACCAGTATTCTTTTCATCCTGATTATTTTGAGATAATAATTGATTTACGCCCGATACTGTAATAATTGAATTTTAATTCCTGCATTTCTTCGGGTTCATAAATATTCCGTCCGTCGAAAATGGTTTTGGTTTTCAGCAGTTTTTCAATAACCCTGAAGTTTGGCATTCTGAATTCAGGCCACTCGGTTACAATTATCAAAGCATCAACATCAACACAAGCATCGTATTCATCTTTTGCGTAAGTAATTTTATCGCCAAGAATCCGACGTGCTTCTTCTTGTGCAACCGGGTCAAAAGCAATAACTGATGCGCCCGATTCGAGCAGTTTATCAATTATAACCAAAGAGGGCGCTTCCCGCATATCGTCGGTTTTTGGTTTAAACGACAAACCCCATATCCCAAACTTTAACCCTTTCAAATCGTCTCCAAAATGCGATTTGATTTTTTTGATTAAAACTTCCTTTTGCCGGTAATTAACAGCCTCAACCGCTTTTAAAATATCGAGTGAGTGGCCGTATTCATCAGCAGTACGCACAAGCGCCTGCACATCTTTCGGGAAGCAGGAACCGCCATATCCTGTACCGGGGTATATAAATTTATTGCCAATGCGTGTATCAGAGCCAATTCCTTTTCGAACCATACTTACATCGGCGCCAACTAACTCACAGAGGTTCGCGATATCGTTCATAAAACTGATTTTGGTTGCCAGCATTGAGTTAGCGGCATATTTTGTCATCTCCGACGAGGCAATGTCCATAAATAAAATGGGATGGCCATTCAGTAAAAAAGCTTTGTAAAGCATCCTCATGGTTTTCTCGGCTTCGTGCGATTCAATTCCCACAACAATTCTGTCGGGTTTCAGAAAATCATCAACAGCGCTTCCCTCTTTCAGGAATTCAGGATTCGAAGCAACATCAAAAGGAATATCAACTCCCCGTTTTGCCAGTTCTTCCTTTATGGCTGACTTAACTTTTATCGAAGTTCCAACCGGTACAGTACTTTTGGTAACAACCACCATGTAATGATCCATGTAACGGCCAATTTCCCGCGCCACTCCTAAAACATATTTCAAATCTGCACTGCCATCTTCATCCGGAGGAGTTCCAACGGCAATAAAGACGGCTTCAACTTCATCCAGATTATCCTTCAGGCTTGTCGAAAACGAAAGACGGCCTTTCTCTACATTATATTTTATAATATCATCAAGGCCAGGTTCATATATAGGAATATGCCCGCTTTTCAGCATGTTAATTTTGCGCTCGTCAACATCTATGCACACCACGTCAATACCGGTATGTGAAAAACAGGCGCCTGAAACCAATCCTACGTAACCTGTACCTATTACTGCTATCTTCATTGAACTTAATTTTAAAATTATGTTTTTTACATTGAATGACGGCTCGTTAAAATTTCCAACTCAAAAGTAATACATACTGTTAGTTTTTCAACATGCTGTAGAAACTATTGCCATGATTCCATGTACATGACAAAATTTTGACAATAACTTCAAAATCCTGAATTACACTCAAAGCAGTGTATGTGCAACATAAGCAAGCCCATACCTGAAGAAGCTGTTGGGTTTCCTCCCATGCTTTTTCACCTTAATAAGTTTCAAGGCAGCTTGGCCCGCAGCAGCGGAGTAGCAACGCCGCGGTAACAGGCACAGATGGTAAGGATGTTGATATCATGATGATTTGTCAGGGGCAATTATCATTTTTCTATCTTTGCCGCCTGATTTTAAAATTCATTCATGATTTCAATTGACGGGCTGGCGGTGGAGTTTAGCGGAACTACTTTATTTAAAGACATCAACTTTGTGGTAAACGACAAAGACCGCATTGCGCTGATGGGCAAAAACGGGGCCGGCAAATCGACTTTGCTGAAAATTATGGCAGGTGTTCAAACGCCAACCTCCGGTAAAATATCGGCGCCAAAAGATGCCGTAATTGCTTACCTCCCGCAACATTTAATGACCGAAAACAAACGTACGCTTTTCGAGGAAGCATCGCAGGCTTTTGCCGAAATTCTGAACATGCAAACGCTGCTTGGCGATTTGAACCACCAACTCACCATTCGCACCGATTACGAATCGGACGAATACAGCAAAATCATTGAACAGGTATCGGAGCTCAGCGAAAAACTGTACAGCCAGGGCGAAATTAATTTCGATGCCGAAGTTGAAAAAATCCTGCTCGGACTGGGATTCGGACGCGCCGATTTTCAGCGGCCCACCAGTGAGTTCAGCGGTGGCTGGCGGATGCGGGTTGAACTTGCAAAAATACTTCTGAAAAAACCCGACCTTATTTTGCTCGACGAACCCACCAACCACCTCGATATTGAATCGGTGCAATGGCTTGAGTATTTTCTTGTAAACGAGGCCAAAGCGGTGATTGTAATTTCGCACGACCGTACTTTTGTTGACAATATTACCACCCGGACCATTGAAGTTACGATGGGGCGGATTTACGATTACAAGGTGAACTATTCAAAATACCTCGAATTGCGCAAAGAACGGCGCGAACAGCAGCAAAAAGCTTTCGGCGAACAACAGAAAATGATTGCCGAAACCGAACTGTTTATCGAACGTTTCAGGGGAACTTATTCCAAAACATTGCAAGTTCAGTCGCGGGTTAAAATGCTCGAAAAACTTGAATTGCTTGAAGTTGATGAAGTGGACAGTTCTCATTTACGACTGCGGTTTTCACCTTCACCACGCTCAGGAAACTACCCTGTAATTGCCGATCAGATCGAAAAATCGTATGATGGAAAACTTATTTTTTCTGATGCAACTTTTACCATTCACCGCGGCGACAAAGTGGCTTTTGTGGGTAAAAACGGCGAAGGGAAAACCACTATGGTGAAGGCAATCATGGGCGAAATTGAACATGGCGGAACACTAACTTTGGGACACAATTCGATGATTGGTTACTTCTCGCAAAACGAAGCCTCGCTGCTTGATGAGAAACTTACCGTTTTTCAAACCATCGATGATGTGGCAAAAGGCGAAATCCGCACCAAAATCAAGGATATTCTGGGCGCTTTTATGTTTGGCGGCGACGACTGGGATAAATTTGTGAGCGTACTTTCGGGGGGAGAGCGTACCCGGCTGGCAATGATAAAATTGCTTTTAGAACCGGTAAACCTGCTGATTCTCGACGAGCCTACCAACCACCTCGACATTCGTACCAAAGACATTCTGAAACAGGCGCTTCTGGAATTCGACGGAACGCTGATTCTTGTTTCGCACGACCGCGATTTCCTGGACGGACTTGTACATAAAATCTACGAATTTGGCAACAAACGGGTAAAAGAACACGAGGAAACCATCAAAGGTTTTCTTGAACGCAAAAAAATGGAACATTTGCGGGAGCTGGAAGGGAAAACGGTAAAACAGCTTCTTTAAATTCTACATCAGAGTTGTTTAGATTAGCAGAAATCTTAAAAAAAATACTTTTAGCACCCTTCGACTCCGCTCAGGGTGACTGTCAGACTGAGCGCAGTCGAAGTCTGTTTTTATAAATTAAATTAAATCCTGAATTCTTTTAACCAAATCATCCCTGATTTCAGGTCGGGCAATCAGTAAATGTGAATGTGTTCCGTCCCGTGGATTTACACGGGAATTGGATGGGAAATGAAGAAATGCATAATTGTTTTGAGCGGACATTTTGGGCACTGCAATACAGTAATTGATTGAAATTTAGTAAATTCACAAAAATTTTAGTCACACAATGTTTAGCGAAAAAGATTTTGAAGATATCCTTGTTCAGTATCCTGAACTCATTG
>WTWZ01000063.1 GCA_009773765.1 Prolixibacteraceae bacterium
TGCAAGAAATTCTTGAAAATCCTTTGGGTATTTTTCTTCTATTTCCATGCAGTAAATTTAATCATTTCGTCAACTTGCCTGTTGTGGATAAGCAGTAAATCTTATTAAGTGCAGTATATTAACACTTTTCGCTATTAGTTTGATTGTTTTGAAAACGTATAGCCAATATAATGATATCGTGCCTACGGAGGATACAATGTTACCTGGAATAGAGCATTATGAAAACCTAAATTTAAAATCTGGTACTGTAAATAAAGCTGTCAGACTTTATCTGATTTTTTACAAAAATCCAGATGGGACAGGCACTAATGATACGGAAATAAATCGCAATACAATTTTGACAACATTTAATTCCGCAGTTAGTCAAATCGGATTAAGTGCAACAGTAATAGGACATAAAAGATTAACAGTTCAGTAAATTTTAATAGCAATACCTTATTTCCTAATCACTATCATATTAATTTTACACCCTTTCCTTATCCTAATAGTCTAATAGTTTATATATTCCCAACTACAAATAGTGGAGGTGGAATTGGGTATGCACAAGTTGGTTATCCTGTTATGGGAATAAGATCAGATTATTTAACTTCTAAATCAACTTTTGCTCATGAATTTGGACATGTTTGTGGTTTGTATCATACTCGCTGGGGAACAATGTATAATGTATCACCATGTGATACGGTTAGGGGTGAACTTAAAGATGGTTGTATTAAATTAAAAGGAATTAAAAATTATAGTCAAAAACCTGAATATGTGGATAATACCCGAATTAATCCAATCTCAGGCAAAAGAAATGGTGAAGAAGCTGGAGACTATATTATGGATACTCCAGCAAATCCATCCGCAAGTGGGCGTATTGATGAGTATGGTCAAACTTATACAACCATAGGAAATGTTATGGACTGGTCATTTTCTTCATTGTATTCATATACTTCTAATCAAAAACAAGTAATACAAAAATACTTGGAAGACCCAGTATTTTCAAGAATTTTTACTAAATCTATTTCTGGGCCTATTGCTATATTTAATGGGAATACTGGAACATTTACTTTAAATGATGATGCTCCTTCAGGCAATAGAGAAGTTATATGGTCATCCACTAATAACTCAGGTTGCGTTTCTATTAATTCTTCTACTGGAGTTTTAACTGTAAATGGTACTGGATCAGGTATTGAAACTATTACTGCAACTGTAAAAGTTAGTTATTACTATTTTACATCACTCTCCAATACCATAAATCTAACTGTAACAAAAACTGTTATAATAAATGACTTACAAACACCATCGGTAGGACCTGTCATTCGGGTATCTGATTGGCATTCAATGACCGGCACTTCATTAACTTTAGGAGTTCAATATTATGCTTCATTATATAATGCAACGGGGGCAACTGCTTATGACTGGTCTTTCAAAACAGGAACTAAACCTGCAGAAACTGGAACTAACCTGGAATTCTATTTTACTCCTATGTGGACTGGAACATCGACATTAAAAGGAAGGTATGCTGTTGGTTCAAACTGGTCTGCTTATAGCACCCAATCTTGGAGTGTGATATTAGGGGCAACGATGATAATATCTCCTAATCCTACAGTTGATAATGCTACAACTATTTTACTAATTTCAACTACTGAAAAATCTCTCGACTACGACTTAGGGTGGGAAATTGAAGTTGTTGATTTAAATTATGGTAAGAAGATAAAGGAAAAAGTTAAAACCAAAGAGTATAAGTTAAAAACTGATGGTTGGAAATCTGGCACATACGTTGTAACTGCTAAATACAATGATTGGGAAATTGCTGAAAAACTACAAGTTGATTAGTACAATATAATAATGTAACAAATAGTATTTGATTGAATTCTATTTAATGAACTTCGGAAAAATCAACTTTATAATCTTTTCCATTCCCTGATTAACAGGATTGAAACTACGATTGCCGACATGGAATCGGCCACGGGAAAAGCCAGCCAAATACCGTTGATTCCCCAAAAACCAGGCAAAATATAAATTAACGGTATTAACATAATTACCTGGCGAAAAAGAGTGGCAAACATGGCCAGCTTTGCTTTACCAACCGATTGGAAAAAGTTGGATGCCACAACCTGGAAACCTACAATTGGCAGTGCCAGAATTACAAGGCGGATTCCATTTACTGAAATATCATACAAAATCTGGTTGTCATCGTTAAACAGTTTTACAATCAATCCGGGAATTGCCTGAATAACAATAAATGCAAAAACAGCAATTAAAGTAGCGGCAATAAGCGAAATACGCAGGGCATCCTTTACTCTTTTCGTTGATTTTGCACCATAATTAAACCCGATTATTGGCTGAGTTGCCATATTTATTGCAACAATCGCCATAATAAAAATTGTCAGCACCGAATTGATAATTCCCATTGCACCAACAGCAAGATCGCCGCCAAAGGTTATCAGTTTTTTATTTAACAAACCATGCACAAAACTTCCGGCAATTTGCATGGCAAATGGCGCCATTCCAATGGCTACAATTTCGGTTAAAATCTTCCTATCTATCCCAATATTTTTATTTCTCAGCTTAACAACCGACCGCTTTCCACGAAAATGGACAAGCACCCAAACCATTAAAACAAACATGGAAATAATGGTTGCATAAGCAGCCCCCTTTACTCCCATATTAAACTTGAAAATAAAAATATAATCGAGCACCACGTTGGTAATCGAACTCAAAATCATCGAAATCATTGCAATACGCACATTTCCTTCGGAACGGATTACATTGTTCAGCGAAAACCCAATTACCATAAAAGGGGTTCCGGCCAAAATAATATTCAGATAATCGTTAGCGTACTGAAATGTTTCGGGAGTGGAACCAAATGAATGTAAAATGGGCTCTTTTAACAGGTACGTTATTACCATAACCGCTACTGAAACTATGAACATGAGCGAAAAACCTGTTCCAATTGTTTTTTCTGCCATTTCGATATTCTTTTTACCCAGGTTTATTGAAACCAGAACCCCTGTTCCAATTCCGATGAGCATACCAAAGCCCATCATGATGAGCATTATCGGGAAAATTACAGAAATACCCGAAAGCGCCTCTGCACCAACACCTTGCCCAATGAATATCCGATCGACAATATTGTAGAGTGCATTGACAAACACACCGATAAACGCCGGAATAAAATATTTCAGCATTAACCGGCCAATATTTGCCTTTTCCAACTCCTCTATGTTTTTCATGTCTGGCAAAGTTAGATATTTAATATGTAGAATAATCCAACTGCTTGTTTTAACCACATAAAATGTAGTTTTGCAAAATCAAAAATTGAATATGAACACGGAAAAAATTGATGAACAGGTTAAAAAGAATTTGTTTTCGGCTAAAACAGATATTGTAATTTCGGCCATTGAATCGGTTAAGGTTAAGGGGAATAAACTGTACATCCCACTGCTTTTCGATTTGTTAAATTCTTCTCCTGAACACGAAATTGAAACGGAAATCAAAAATCTTTTGGGAACTATAAAGGACAAAACAGCGGTTAACAGTTTTATGCGGGCTATTGAGGATGACAAATACAAAGGAATCAGAAAGGCGATTTTAACCGCTTGCTGGCAAAACGGGCTTGATTTCAGCACTTTTTTGCCGGTATTTGTCGATTTGGTAATTCATGAAGAATGGGAAACTGCGTTCGAAGCCTTTACTGTAATTGATAATTTTGAGTTTTTGCCCGGCGCAGAAATTATAGATTTTTCGATAACGAAAATTAAAACAGCGATGCCCAATGTTTCGAATCAGCAGAAATATTTTCTCAACGAAATACTTGTGAAACTGAAATAAAAAAAAATTCAATCCTAATTGCCGGATTGAACTTTTTTATTTCAAACAAACTAATCAAAGTTGAGTAGAAACTAACATAAGCATTATTTCACAATAACTTCTGTTTTATTATTTCCAATCATCTGCCACGGTACTATAAAGTTTTGATTTTTAACTTTATGAACCCTGAAATTATTCTCATAAAAAGAATAGTCACTGCGAAAAGGCTGCTCATCCTTAAACCTGTAATCTATTTTCTCTGATGCTTTCATAGTACTTTTAAGTACGTTTTGCATCTTATTTTGTTTTACCTGTTACCCTGGTTTTGTGCAATTTTTATTTTTATTTAACGGTTCGAGAAATATTTCATAAACTGTGAACGCTCATAAAGCATCGGATTAGGAATGTTTTTATAGGAAAGTCGGCCCCTGAAATCGTCGATTTTTTTGAAATTCCACTTTTTCATAAAACCAGCAATAACGGCCAGCATTTCAGGCACAACCTGTGTGCCGTTCAGGTAAAGTGTTGAGCACAACTGGGTAACTTGTGCGCCTGCAAGCAATTGTTTAATAACTGCATTTCCGTCGTGTATCCCGGTTGAAGCCGCAATTTCAAGTTTCGGAACCTCCGATGATACCATTCCTACCCACCGCAAAGAACGGCGAATATCGGAAGGAGAACTAAAAACCTCAGATGAAGTCAGTTCAAGCATTTCAACATTAATGTCGGGCTCGTAAAACCGGTTGAACATTACTATTCCGCTGGCTCCGTTTGCTTTCAGCTTTTCTGCCATTCCAAGTATGTTACTATGGTAAATTCCAAATTTTACCGCCACCGGTATTGAAACCTGCGTTTTTACTTTCCTTAAAACATCAATGTACAGTTGCTCAACCATACCGGGCTGTTCGTGCCTGCTCAACGGAATGTAAAAAATGTTTAACTCAATAGCATCAGCGCCGGCATCCTGAAAGTCTTTCGAAAAAGTAGTCCATTCCTCCCCTGAAACACAATTCACGCTGGCAATTACCGGAATATTCACTGCTTTTTTTGTATTTTCAATCAGTTCAATATGCTTTTTAACTGTATTGTCGCGCAAATAACCTTTGATGTAGTCTTCAGCTTCAGGATATCCGGAGTTTTGGGTGTCTTTGCTCAACATACTGGTCACTTCGCCGTTTATTTGTTCCTCGAAAATCGATTTCAGGACAACTGCCCCAATTCCCGCTTTTTCCAGTTCCACTATCTTGTCAACCGAACTGGTAATTCCTGAACTTGCAGCCACCAGCGGATTTTTAAGTTTTAATCCAAGATATGTTGTTTCCAGATTGCTCATTTTTTTTCAGTTTAAAGTTTAAAGTCTTTTTAATAATTTCTTTCTCCAAATATTTTGCTTCCTACGCGAATTAATGTACTTCCTTCTTCGACAGCAATTTGGTAATCGTCAGACATTCCCATCGAAATTTCAGCAAACCTTTTATCCCCCGAAAAAAACTCGTTTTTCAGCGTGCTAAAAATAACATTTAAAAACTTAAATTCATTTCTGATTTGCCCTGTATTTTCAGTGTATGTTGCCATTCCCATAACACCTGTTATTATTACATTTCTGAACGACTTAAACTCATTGTTTACCAGGATTTCCCTTGCTTCGTTTAAATTTAATCCAAATTTAGTATCCTCTTCGGCTATATGAAATTGCATCAGGCATTTTACCATCCGGTTTATTTTTTTAGCCTCAGAGTCAATCACTTTTAATAGTTTAAACGAATCAACGCCATGAATTAGCTGAACAAACGGTATAATTAACTTTACCTTGTTGGTTTGCAGATGGCCAATAAAATGCCACTCAATATCTTTTGGCAACTGTTCATATTTTCGAACCAGTTCCTGAACTTTGTTCTCCCCAAAAATGGTATGCCCTGAATGATATACTTCCAATATATCCGCGATAGGTTTGGTTTTCGAAACTGCCACCAGGTTCACGCCCAGAGGTAAAGTATTTTTGATTTTAGCAATATTGGCTGCAATATCCATTCTCGATATTTTCAGTAAAAATAAAAATTATCCCTGAAATGGAGTTTCCGAACTACATGTTCTTTTAGCTGGCAAAGTAAAAATGCAATGAGTCTGCCTTCCGGGACATGGACTTTCCAAAGTCCATGCTCTTAAAACTTCAACATCAGGTCATAGCCCAGGTCATGGACTTTCCAAAGTCCATGAGCTATAAATTGAAAACTAAAACTTTAGTGTATAAACTCCAAAAACTTTGAGTTAGGAAACTCAAAGTCCCAAACTGAAACCGCGAAACAAAAATTTATACCTTTAACCCCGAAAAATGGAGAAACAGATAAAAATAGTTCATCAGTTAAATAAATGGGGAAAGCAGAAAATTCCGTTTGTCTTTCTCATTGATTTTCAAGGGAAAGCCCCTCTGGTATTTCCTTTGAATGAACCACAAAAGGAGATTCTTTGGAAAATCCCCGGTTTTTCAAATGAAGGCGAACTTCGGCTAAAAGCTGAACTAAAAACATGGAAAGCAACAGCTGTTTCGTTTGAAAAATTCAAAAATGGTTTTGAACAGGTAATGTGGCATATTAAAAACGGGGACACTTATCTGCTCAATTTTACACAACCAACAAGCATTGAAACAAACCTTACTCTCGAAGATATTTTTCAAATCAGTTCGGCGCCTTATAAAATTTACCTGAAAGATAAATTTGTCTGTTTTTCACCCGAAACTTTTGTGAAAATTGAAAACGGCAAAATATATTCTTTCCCAATGAAAGGCACAATTGATGCGGGTATTGAGAATGCGGAACAAATTATTTTAACCGATTCAAAGGAAATTGCCGAACACAACACGATTGTTGATTTAATCAGAAACGATCTGAGTTTGGTCGCCGAAAATGTGGTTGTCGAAAAATTCAGGTATTTGAGCCACATTCAAACCAACAATAAAAATCTTTGGCAGGTGAGTTCCCTGATTTCGGGCGATTTGCCAAAAAACTATGCCGGAAATATTGGAAATATTCTGTTTGAACTATTGCCGGCAGGTTCAATTTCGGGCGCCCCAAAAAAGAAAACACTTGAAATTATTGCAAAAACCGAGAATTACGAACGCGGTTACTACACAGGTATTTTTGGTATTTTCGATGGAGTAAATCTCGAAAGTTGTGTACTAATCCGTTATATTGAAAACCAAAACGGGCAGTTGGTTTATAAAAGTGGCGGAGGAATTACTTTTATGAGCGAAGCAGAAAAAGAGTATGACGAAATGCTTAAAAAGGTGTATGTGCCAGTTGCTTGAAACCATAAAATGCAGTGACGGAAAGCTCTTTAACATGGAGTTTCACCAGGCACGTTTTGAAAAGGCATGCATGGAATACTTTGGTATTTTGGCTGCTACCAGTTTAATTGAGAACATTGAAATTCCGGATTTTGCACAAAAAGGGGTTTTCCGCTGCCGGGTAACTTACACAAGTCAAATCGAAAAAATTGAGTTTATCCCGCATCAGTACCGCGAAATAAGAAGTTTAAAGCTGGTGGAAGACAATAATATTGATTACCATTTTAAGTATGCCGACAGAGAGAGATTACAGCAACTTTTCGATAATCGTGGTGACTGTGATGACATCATTATCGTGAAAAACGGATGTGTAACCGATAGTTTTGCAGCAAATCTTGTATTTTTTGATGGCGAAAAGTGGTGTACTCCCGACACTCCGCTTTTGGCAGGCACTCAACGTAAAAAGTTATTAACAGAAGGAAAAATATTTGAACGCAAAATTACATCCTCTGACATTTCGAAATATGAAAAAGTTGGACTGATTAATGCTTTAAACGATTTCGAAGAAATGCCTGTGAGTGATATTTCGAATATAAATAATTAAATCAATGTCGTTTTGTTAATGAACCCAGACTTCCCTGCCCGTTCAGTCAGGCGGAGACTACGCTCAGTCTGACAGTCACCCTGAGCGCAATCGAAGGATGTTTTAAGAAAAAAGACCCTGCAAAATTGCAGAGCCTTTCCGTATTTCAATACTATTTTTTTCTCAAGACTTTGAACAGCCCGAACCATTTGACGGGGTATTTCCGGTAACTTCCCAGATATTTCCCGAATTCAGCAAGTCATCAACACACTTAATTTTACTGGTTTGCTTAATCTGTTCATTCTGGGCAACCATTTCGATGTCGTAAACAGGGGCAGCCACACTTCTGATAACACCAAAAGCCACAGGCATGTCGGGCAGGTGCATGTTAATGAGCGCCATGTGCAGGGTAGGATCAACTTCAGTAGCATCGTGAACCAGAATATCATCAACAGTAATTCCATTTTCACCAATAATTGCCACCTTTAATTTTCCTTTGTCAAACACAATTCCTCTGTCATTTTTGTCGCCAAAAAGCATTGGTCTTCCATTTTCCAGAATCAACTGCCGATTAGCACGTTGCACCGGATCGGTGATTGCGGCATGGATTCCATCGTTAAAAATCACACAATTCTGCAATACTTCCACAACCGACGTTCCTTTATGTTTGGCCGCTCCTTCAAAAACCGACTGGCTTAATTTCAGGTTGCTGTCGATGGAACGTGCAAAGAAAGTTCCCCTGGCGCCAATTACCAGTTGTCCTGGAACAAAAGGGTCTTCGATAGTGCCAAAAGGCGATGTTTTGGTTTTAATACCGCGGTCGGATGTTGGGGAATACTGGCCTTTTGTTAATCCGTAAATCTTGTTGTTGAATAAAATGAGGTTAATGTCAATATTTCTGCGGATTAAATGAATAAAATGGTTACCGCCTATGGCCATTGCATCGCCGTCGCCGGTAATAACCCAAACATTCAAATCGGGGTTGGCCAGCTTTACACCTGAGGCAACGGCAGTTGCCCTGCCATGAATGGTATGAAAACCAAAAGTACTCATGTAATAAGGAAACCTTGACGAACAACCGATACCAGAAACTACGGCAAATTTTTCGTGCGGAATCCCCATTCCAGCCATGGCCCGCTGAACAGCATTCATAATGGCATAATCGCCGCAACCCGGGCACCAGCGAACTTCGTTTTCACTTTTAAAATCTTTAACTGTATAGTGTAAATCGACCATTTTCTATTCCTCCAGTAATTTGTAAACACTTTCCTTAATTTCATTCACTGTAAATGGCAATCCTTTCAGTTTATTTAACTGATGATATGTGAATTGCGGCATTTTATCCCTTAAATAACTTGCAAACTGCCCGAGATTTAGTTCGCAAACAATAATTTTTGTGAAATTACCAAATACTTCGGCTGTATTTTTCGGAAGCGGTTTAATATAGCTAATATGCGCAAGGCTAACTTTTTTACTTTCCAGCCGTAGTTCGCGGACAGCACTGATTAAGTGGCCATAAGTTCCTCCCCAGCCAACTACCAGAATATCACCAACGTTGTCGCCGCACACTTCCAAATTGGGAACCATATCAACCACCCGCTGAACTTTTTGCTCGCGGATTTCACAATTAAACTGATGATTATCGGGATCGTGGCTGACTGACCCCATTTTGTTTTTTTCCAAACCGCCTATCAAGTGTTCAAAGCCTGCCATACCGGGAATCGCCCAATCCCTTGCAAGTGTTGCAGTATCGCGTTCATAAGGTTTATAGGAGCCGGCGTTTTTAGCAATGCGTGGAGTTATAGACGGAAGATCAGCCATTTTCGGAATCTTCCAGGGCTCGCTGCCATTGCCCAAAAATCCATCGGTGAGTAAAATTACCGGAACCATTCTTTCAAGTGCAATTTTAGCAGCCATAAAAGCGTACCAGAAACAATCGGAAGGTGTGCTTGCTGCCAACACCACAACCGGGCTTTCGCCATTTCTGCCATAAAGTGCCTGAAGTAAATCAGATTGTTCAGTTTTGGTAGGTAATCCGGTAGATGGCCCCCCGCGCTGAACATTCACTATAACCAGCGGAAGTTCGGCCATCACGGCCAGGCCAATGGCCTCCGATTTTAGCGCCAAACCTGGGCCCGAAGTGCTGGTAATTGCCAAATCGCCGGCAAAGGCTGCACCTATTGCCGATGTTATTCCTGCTATTTCATCTTCTGCCTGAAAGGTTTTTACTCCCAAATCTTTTCTTTCAGAAAGAGTCTGCAGGATTTCGGTGGCCGGTGTAATTGGGTATGAGCCCAAAAATAATTCGAGCCCCGATTTTTCGGCTGCTGCCAAAAATCCCCATGCTGTGGCTACGTTTCCGTTCATATTCCGGTAGGTGCCATTTTCGATATTTGCCGGATGCACAATATAGGTTGGTGACATGTGTTGCATAAGCATACCATAATTGTAACCGTCATGCAACACTTTAATGTTCGACCCGGCAACTACTGGTGATTTACCAAATTTGACATTGATGTATTCATCAATGTATGTGAGCGGCCTGTTAAACATCCAGCAAATTAAGCCAAGGGCAAACATGTTTTTGCTTCGTAAAACACTTTTATTATCAAGGCCAAAGTCTTTCAAACTTTCTTTAGTCAGACTTGTAATTGGAATGGCAATCTTATCATAATCATTCAGATTACATTCTGTGAATGGGTCTTTGGTTGTGAAATTTGCCTTTGCCAGATTTTTCTCATTGAATGAATCCGAATCATAAATTATAGTTCCGCCAGGGTTCATAAATTTTGCATTTGCCTGTATTGCTGCCGGGTTCATAGCAACAAGCACATGGGCAAAATCACCCGGGGTATTAATTTGTTTTCCGCCAAATTGTACCTGAAAACCGGAAACGCCCCCAACCGTACCTATGGGCGCCCTAATTTCCGATGGATAATCAGGAAATGTTGAAATATCATTTCCGAACACCGCAGAAGCATCCGAAAATAATGTGCCTGTAAGTTGCATCCCATCTCCCGAATCACCTGAAAAACGTATGACTACTTCTTCCAGTTCAATAACTCTTGCATCCTTCATCACAATCTATTTTTTATTAACTATTATTTCCATTAAAATAAAAACGACCTCGAAATCAGTAATATACAATCTCAAAATCGGATTTTTTATATCGTTCAAATTAAAAATAAAGCGCCAAAAGTAACCAATATTTAACAAGTAATTAATGACATATACAATTATTTACAGGTTTTAATATATTTGCCCCAACTAAAAATAAATTTGAAGTGGCATTTATAAAAGCTTTAAACGGGAAAAACCCCCTGATTGGAGAAAATTGTTTTCTGGCTGAAACAGCTACCCTGATTGGCGATGTGGAAATTGGCAATAACTGCAGTATTTGGTACAACGCGGTCCTCAGGGGAGACGTGCATTACATTAAGGTAGGAAATAACACAAATATACAGGATAATGCTGTTGTACATGCCACTTACAAAAAATCGCCAACCAATATCGGGAATTACGTTACAATTGCACACGGGGCAATAGTGCATGGTTGCACCATTCAAGATAATGTGATGATTGGTATGAATGCTGTGGTACTGGATGATGCCATTGTTGAAAGCAACACAATAATTGCTGCGGGTTCGGTTGTAACCAAGAGCACAATTGTTGAATCGGGATTTGTTTATGCTGGCATTCCGGCAAAAAAAATCAAGGAAATCAGCATGGAATTGCTGGAAGGCGAGATTATCAGAATAGCCAATGCCTACGAAATATACGCCAGTTGGTATAAAAAATAGGTTATTTTATCGGGATTTGCCGCTTAAAATCCATTTCGAGCGAAATAAAAGTTTCTGTCCGCGCAATCCCTTCAATTTCCTGCAATTCGTTATCAATAATCTGTTTTAAATGTACGTTGTTCTTGGTTTGAATTTTAATGAATATTGCGTACTGGCCTGTAGTGTAATGACATTCAACAATTTCAGGAATATTTCGCAAAGCCTCAGCCACTTTTCTGTGATACTTTGCCTTATCGAGATAAATACCCATGTAAGCACAGGTGTTATATCCCAGTTTTGGTGGGCTAACCACAAACTCGCTGCCTTCAACCACGCCTATATTAAACAACCGCTGCACCCGCTGGTGAATTGCGGCCCCGGAAACACCGCATTCGCGCGCTACTTCAAGAAAAGGAATACGCGCATTTTGAGTGATTAATTTTAGTATTTTCTCATCGAGTGCATCAATGTCTGCCGGATGTTCTGTATAATCGTTGGTATTCATGTTGTAATTTATGGTATAAAGTTTCAAATGATAAAACAAAGGTATTAAAAATCTATAAATGCTAAATGTACAGGTAAAATAAACAGCATTTGTAACAATTTGTAAACCGAATCAAAGTTTACGGTAACGATTATTGTTCAACCTGCCTTTTTAATGAAGTTCATCATAAACGTAAAACACTATTTTTGCTACTTTCACGAAAAAATCCACTATGAAATTCAGGTTTTTATTGGTTTTGTTTATACTTCCGGCACTTTGCAGTTCTCAAATTGATTTTGATAATTATTTCCTGAATCAGTCAATGCGGTTCGATTTTTTACTGGGAGGAAACAGCAAGGAGGAAAGGGTTTATCCTGAACAAATAAAAAAAGAACCGTATTGGGCCGGCTCTAAAAAGAACCTGGTTGCCGCGTTTAACTATGGAAATTATCGTTTTCGGATTTTTGACGCAAAATCGGACAGCCTGCTTTTTTCCAGGGGGTTCAGTACCCTTTTCGAGGAATGGCAAAGTACTGCCGAAGCGAAAGAGATTGATAAAATTTTTTACCAAACAGCTATTTTTCCGTTCCCTAAAAGAAAAATAAGGATTGAGATTGACTCAAGGCAGTGGGAAGGTTATTTCAAAAATATCTACAAAACCGAAATCAACCCGGAGAACTATTTTATTCTGAATGAGACACATGAAAAATTAGAAACATTTGAAGTTCTGTATAACGGGAAACCAGAAAACAAAGTGGATATCGTAATTCTGGCCGAGGGTTACACAGAGGCAGAAATGGGAAAATTCAGGGAAGACGCAAAACGGGTAACTCAGTATTTGTTTAACGAAGAACCATTTAAATCAGAACAGGCCAAATTTAACGTCAGTGCCGTTTTAACACCTTCAATAGAATCGGGTACCGATATTCCGGGTGAAAATATTTATAAAAACACCCGCTTCAATTCAACGTTTTACACTTTCGACGTGCCGCGATACCTGGCCACCAGCGATATGAAAAATATTTTAGATGCCGCAGCCGTGGTCCCGTACGACCATATTTATGTTTTGGTGAATTCTGAAAGATACGGGGGCGGTGGATTTTATAATTTTTTATCGGTTTGCACAGCAGACAATTCGCTTACCAAAGAAGTTTTTGTACACGAATTTGGCCACGGATTTGCCGGTTTGGGAGATGAATACTACGATTCGGAAGTTGCTTACGAAGATTTTTACAACCTGAGAGTTGAACCCTGGGAACCAAATATTACCACGCTGGTTGATTTCGGTTCAAAATGGAAATCGATGGTGGGAGAATCGGTTGAAATCCCAACACCCAGAAGCGCAAAATATAATAACACAGTCGGTGTTTACGAAGGCGGGGGCTACATGAACAAAGGCATTTACAGCCCGTTTATCGATTGCCGGATGAAAAGCAATAATGCAAAAGGTTTCTGCCCGGTTTGCCAGGTATCCATAAAAAAAGTGATTCAGTTTTATTCTGAATAGCCAATAAAAAAACGGGTGAGAACTTCACCCGTTTTTTTTGTCTCAACCGATTCAAAATAAAGCCTTTTTAGCCATCGAACTGGTGACAAAATAAGCTACGATTAAACCAACTCCGCCAAAAAACAGTATCATACTGAAATATGCTGCAACTTCGTTAAACACCTGCGCCAGCAAATGAGCAGTAAAAACGCCAACTGCTGCAAAAATCAGAAAAATTCCCCATTTTACAAGTGAATATTTATTACAATCGGTTTTAAAAACACTGGCATCCAATCCCTTGTCGATCAACGCCAGCCGCTCTTTTGTGCGTGTTGTCCAGTACACATAAAGTATTGCGAACAATGCCAGAAAAAAAGCCAGTGGTACAAAAATTCCTTCCATGATTTCAAATTTTAAATTGTATATATTTTGTTTTCTGGCCTTATGACGCACCCTTTATTTTTCGGTTACAACTATTCCGAAAAATATTTTGAATGTTGTAACCTCAATTATAATTTTACGTCAAACCAGCGAAATGGAGCAAAAAGACGATATCTGGTACATTGAAAGAGTATTGAAAGGCGATACTCAGTACTTTTCGTACTTTGTAGATAAATACAAGGATATTGTTTTTTCGATTGCCCTGAAAGTTCTTAGAAATCGTGAAGATGCCGAGGAAATGGCGCAGGAAAGTTTTATTAAGGCCTTTAAATCGTTATATACATTTAAGGGCAATGCAAAGTTTTCGACCTGGTTGTACAGGATTACCTACAATAATTGTATATCGGAAGTAAGAAAAAGGAAATTGAAATATGTTTCCACCGATGATGTACAAATTTCGG
>WTWZ01000118.1 GCA_009773765.1 Prolixibacteraceae bacterium
ATCCAGTTACCTAACCAAATAGCCGGCCAGTTGATTTCTCCGCTCGGGTCAGTATATTTCAGCGGATTATTCAATGCATACGCATACCGGTTATAGCTTTGCGAGAAAGAAGGGTCGGCAATGTATGGGTCAGGGCTTAAAAACCTGCCTATCACCGGGTCATACAAACGGCCATTCATGTTATAAAGGTTAAAATCCGAAAGGAATTCGTGACTGGTAAAACCCCTGTCGGCGAATAAAGCAGGTTCGCTGGTTAATGTATAACTCCAGTCGTCTTTGTCGCGCCTTCTTCCCCACGCATCAAACGAGTATTCATCAATTGTACTTCCGTTTTTCAAATGCGTAATTGTGCCAAGGTGATATAAGCCCCTTTCCCTTTCCCCCGTAGGGGGAAGGCCAGGTTTCAGTTTTTCAAGGCAATTAAATAAAACATTATTCATTGATTTACATACCATTACAAACGATGAACAAACTTCCCCCCGACTTGCTTTACAAGGAGTATTTTTTTTCTTTATAGATTAATATAAATAGAAATCCCAAAGAAAAGAGGAGTGAGTGATAAATATAATATTACAATAGCCATAAAATATTTAGATACTCTTTTGTAAATCATATCACCTTTCATTAATTTGATAAATCGTTCATTTCTAATAAAATAAAAATAATTAAATAATAATGGTGGAGCAAAAAATACAACAACATATAAAATAAATGAAGAATCTAAAGCACTTAAAGATATATTTATTGATTTAAAAATATTATAAATTGAAAGCAAATTAAACCCTTGAAATAATGATATTAAATAATAAGCATTTACTTCAGATTTCGCCCTATAATTATTTTTGGAAATTATTATTTTCAAAATATAGAAAAATTGGATATAGTATTGGCTCATATTCAATGATTCTTTAATAGCCATTTTTTTTCAATTCTTTCCATCCACTACTTTGAAAGATAAGTGGTTCTTGTGGTCTGGATGATTGATAAATATCATTTCCAATTCTACCAACATAGTAAAAGATTGCTGGAATAGTAGCGTAACCGCTTACTAATGCAAGTCCTCCAATTGATGTGTCTAAAATACCCCAAGCAGCATTGTCCAAAGTGGGATTTTTTTGGACTTCATAACCTGTGTATAAAGCTCCAGCAAAAAATAACTTAGTAGAAACACTTTTCAGAAGGGTGTTTGTCATTCTTGCATAATCTAATTCTAATCTCAATGATTTCGGTATTGTATTAGTAATAGATTTATAAGCATTTGCTTTTTCGAGTGTTGAAGTTAAATTTAACCCAGTATTTATTTCTTCCGTTGAAACTAATAAGTTAAGAACAACCGATGATGCATAAATTGAAGACTGAAAATCCCAACTATTTTGCGCAACTCCTCCCGCCATCGGTGACTCACCCACAAACTGTTGGTTAATAACATCGCCATTACCAAACCGGGGGGAGCTATTATTATTCCAGCCACTGAATCCTGCAAGTTGTTGGTTTATTTTTTGGTAGCTAGCTGTTGGTACATGTGCAAAATTCCGGGTGTCAATGTTAAAATTGAGGCCGACTCCTTTTGCAAACGGTACAGTACCATTACCACTAATATTCACCCCAACCTGAAATTGGATATTGTTTCTTGTCAACCAATTACCAATTTTATTCCAAAAACTTTTCCATGATTCTCCACTCGGGTCGATGTATTTCAACGGATTATTCAACGCGTAGCTGGGGAGATAAAAACCTTCCAACAACTGGGTCGTAAAGCCTGCCATTCATGTTATACAGGTTAAAATCGGAAAGGAATTCATGTGCCGTAAAACCCCTGTCGGCGAATAAAGCAGGTTCGCTGGTTAATGTATAACTCCAATCATCTTTATCACGGCGGCGTCCCCATGCATCAAACGAGTATTCATCAATTGTACTTCCGTTTTTCAAATGCGTAATTGTGCCAAGGTGGTCGCGGAAGATGTTGTAAACTGTCCAGCTACCTGTACCAACTTTTGTGGCTACCGCCACAGCGGTATAAGCGTCGCCGCCAATCCAGATGTATTGTGTGGTGGTACTGCCCACCACTTCGCGCTCGCAACTGCCGCCAAAATAGTATCGGGTTTTGGTGGTGGAGCCGCTGGTTTTCAGGGTCATCCGTATGCGCTGGTGGTCGGCGTTATATACAAAATCGGCTGTTTTTGTGCCTTCGGTTATGGTTTGCACCTTGTTAAAGGCATTGTAAACTATATTTTGGTTTGTTGAAGAAATATTGAAACCGTTGGTAATTGTTTTTAAAGCGTATTTTTTTGTTGAATTGTAGGTATATGTTCCCACATCAGTTTTTGATGCAATATTACCTTTGATGGTTGGGTCGTACCAAACGTTTTGCGCCGAAGTTCCGGTAACAGAAACAAGCCTGTCGAGATTGCCGGTATCGTACCCGAAATTTTCAGTTTTGCTTTTCAGCGTATTGGTGCGGCTTGTGAGGTTGCGGGTTGTCCCGCTAAAATCGTAATCGTATTGCTGAACGCCGGTACCTTTAATCTGCGAAAGCATATTGGTAGTGGCGCTATACCCCCAGGTTGCTGCGGTTGCGCCAATACTGGCTGCGCTGATGCGTGAATATTCGTCGATGGTTGTTGCCTGCCACACTGCTGTACCGTTAAAACTTATTTTGTAAAGATAGCCATTTTGATAATCGTACTGCTCGTAGTCGGTG
>WTWZ01000064.1 GCA_009773765.1 Prolixibacteraceae bacterium
ACAAATCGAAGGGTACGTACACCTGCAAACAGTGTGGCACGGATTTATATAAATCGAACGACAAGTTTGAATCGAACTGTGGCTGGCCAAGTTTCGACGATGAAATAAAGGGAGCGGTTACCAAAACCCCGGACACCGACGGACGCCGCACTGAAATTACTTGCACCAACTGCGGAGGGCATTTGGGCCATGTTTTTTATGGCGAAGGTTTTACTTCCAAAAACACGCGGCACTGCGTAAACTCGGTTTCACTGCTGTTTGTGCCTGAGGGAGAAGGTGAAAAGGATAAAAAGTAATATTCAGAATCTGATAATTTCAGGAGAACAATTAAACTGGTACATTTTATTCGTTCTGAAAAGCCCTGATTCTTGAAACCATCAGCGTAATTCCAAGTCCGAAAATGCCAATAAGTGCAAAAGAGTAACGCAAACTGGAAATTTCGGCAATGTATCCGATCAGGGGTGGCCCCATCAGGAAGCCGAGAAAACTCACACTCGAAACAGTGGCCAAAGCAATTCCCGGAGGAACCCGGCTTTGTTTTCCTGCCGTGCTGTAAACCGTTGGAACAATGCTCGATACACCAAGTCCAACCAACATGAAACCGATGGTGCTGGCCACCAACGTTGGGAAAATCACGGCAGTAAACAATCCGCTCGAAATCACTACTCCGCTGATTTGCAGCATCCTTTTTCTGCCGATTTTTGAAATAATGCGATCGGCCAGAAAGCGCCCGGTTGCCATCATAATCATAAAAGAGGTGTAACCCAAAATAACTAATGAAGCAGGCGCATCAACAACATCTTTGAAATACAATCCACTCCAGTCGAACATGGCGCCTTCGCTTGCCATGCTGCAAAAACCGATAATGCCCAACTGCACCAAAGCTGAATCCGGCTTTCCGAAAAACCTGCGCCGCTGGGGAATTACATTTCCATCGGGTTTACTACGTACCAGGAAAGGGTAGTTGAATGCGATTATTCCCCAAACCAGCAAAACTACAACGGCAAAATGCATAAATGGAGTCAGTTTCAGGTTAATCAGGGCCAGACCAATCAATGCCCCGGTAAAACCGGCCAAACTCCAGCCACCATGAAATGAAGCCATTATCGGTCGGCCATACAACCGTTCGGCAGCAATTCCCTGGGTGTTTATGGCAATGTTGTTCATATTGCCAAACAAGCCAAACATGAAAAGTATAAGCGCCAGTTGCCAGCCCGATTGTGCCAGTCCGATTACAACCAGCGTTAGGGTGTAGGCGGGAATGGCAAATAAAATCACCTTTTCGCTGCCAAAACGGGTAACCATTTTTCCTGAAAAAGGCATCATTAAAAACTGTCCGACAGGCAATGCAAACAGAATACTTCCAAACATGGCATCATTCAGCAAAAGAGCGGTTTTAATATCCGGAATGCGGCTTGCCCACGACGAAAAGCAAATCCCCATGCTGAAATATGTAAGCGAAACTGCCCACCGAATCCGTTTCTTATTGGAAAAAGGCTTGTCAGAAACAGGAATATCAACGGCAATCTCACTCATTTATATACTTTATTGGAATCGAAAATACAAAATTAGGAAAACAATACTCCTGTTGAATCTTTATTCTGAAATAGTTTTGCAGGTTAATTAATTGGAAACTTTTCATATGAAAATCACATAACGTTAAAAAAGTTTAATCCTTTTTTTCTGATAAAAAATGTTTCTATCTTGCAGCACAGTTCAGCACAGTTTGATTCGGGAATGCAGGAATGATAGATTGCGTGAATGGAAGAATGGATGAGAAGTTGATTAATTATTGTTTAAGGTGAATTTGTTTGAAGATTTGTTGAAGATTCAGACCTCAGCGAGGTCGTATGTTTATAGAAATCCTGCGATACGTGGTGCATTCGACTCCGGTTGGAGTCGCACCGATAATCTGAAATGGTATTCTATAAACATCAAAATCCTTCGGATTCCAATCGTGAAGAAGATTTTAACTCTAAACCTGAAACCTGAAACTTTAAACTTTGAACTTTGAACTCGAAACAACGAAGTACTAATTACTAAAATCTCAATACTAAAAAATATGGCAAACAGAAACATTGGCCGGCTTCCGAAAGTCGGCATCCGCCCGGTAATCGATGGGCGCGAAAGAGGGGTGCGCGAATCACTCGAAGTGCAAACCATGAATATGGCGAAAGTAGCGGCAAAGCTGATTGAGGAGAACCTGCGTTTCCCCGGCGGCGAAAAAGTGGAGTGCGTAATTGCCGACACAACTATCGGCGGCGTGGCCGAAGCAGCAGCGTGCGCCGACAAATTTGAACGCGAAGGCGTGGGTGTTTCACTCACCGTTACTCCGGCGTGGTGTTATGGAACAGAAGTGATGGATTCACATCCGTCAATTCCAAAAGCAGTTTGGGGATTTAACGGTACCGAACGCCCCGGTGCGGTTTATCTGGCTGCAGCTTTGGCTGGTTACACCCAAAAAGGATTGCCTGCTTTTGGAATTTATGGCCGCGATGTGCAGGATGCCGGCGACCAGAACATTCCTGAAGATGTTAAGGAAAAAGTTCTTCGATTTGTAAAAGCTGCATTGGCCGTGGCGCAAATGAAAGGGAAATCTTACCTCTCGCTGGGTTACACATCGATGGGAATTGCGGGTTCGATGGTAAATCCCGATTTCTTTCAGGATTATCTTGGAATGCGTACCGAATTTGTGGATATGACCGAAGTAAAACGCCGCATCGACGAAGAAATTTACGATAAGGAAGAATATGCAAAAGCGCTGGCCTGGACGAAGGAAAACTGCATTGAAGGCGACGATTTCAACAAACCCGAAACGCAGAGTAACCGCGAACGCAAAGACTGGGAATGGGAAATTGTGGTAAAAATGACCCTGATTTTCCGCGACCTGATGATTGGCAATCCCAAACTTAAGGAAGCAGGTTTCGGAGAAGAATCGCATGGAAGAAATGCAATTGCAGGAGGTTTCCAGGGACAGCGCCAGTGGACCGACTATTATCCAAATGGCGATTTTTCAGAAGCTATTCTTTGTTCGTCGTTCGACTGGAACGGAATCCGCGAGGCATTTGTATTTGCTACCGAAAACGACAGTCTGAATGCTGTGCCGATGTTGTTTGGCCACCTGCTTACCAACACTGCGCAAATTTTCTCTGATGTTCGCACGTATTGGAGTCCGGAAGCTGTAAAACGAGTAACCGGCGTTGAACTTACCGGTTTGGCCAAAGATGGGTTTATCCACCTTATTAATTCAGGCCCGACTACTTTGGATGCCACAGCACAACAGAAAGATAAGGATGGAAATCCCGCAATGAAACCTTTCTGGGAAATTACTGAAGAAGAAGCAAAACTTTGTTTGGAAAATACACGCTGGTGCCCGGGAGAGAAAGAATATTTCCGCGGCGGTGGTTATTCGAGCCAGTTTAAAACTGCCGGAAAAATGCCGGTTACCATGTCGCGTGTAAACCTTGTTAAAGGACTTGGACCTGTGCTGCAAATTGCTGAGGGATATACCATTGAACTTGAAGATGCTGTTCATAATGTGCTCGATAGACGCACCAACCCAACCTGGCCAACAACCTGGTTTGTGCCGAATTTAACAGGTTCGGGTGCGTTTAAAGATGTTTATTCGGTTATGGCTAACTGGGGTGCTAATCATGGCGCAATCAGTTTTGGTCACATTGGCGCCGACCTGATTACACTTGCCTCGTTGCTGCGTATTCCGGTTTGTATGCACAATGTTGAAGATGAAAAAATCTTCCGTCCAAGTGCATGGAATGCTTTTGGCGAAAACAAGGAAGGCGCCGATTATCGCGCCTGTGCCAATTTTGGGCCAGTTTACAGGTAATTAACTTTTTTGAATGAATACTAACACTAAGACACGAAGGCACTAAGAATATCTGTCAAAATGGATTTCTTTGTGTCTTTGTGACTTTGTGTTCAACATAAACGCATTAGGGTTTAATTCGATGAAAACATACTTCAATCTTTATTTTTCAGGTTTGATTTTGTTCAGCCTGATTTTTTCCTGTACACCAACTCAAAAATCAAATCCAACAGAGACAATGAAAGCATACGAAAAAGGAACTTACGGTTACGACTTTCAATTTCTGCAAAAACATAAAAAACCAGTTGAATTGAAAAACGGAAATGCCCGCGTATTAATTTCACCGGAATATCAAGGACGCGTAATGACAAGCACTTCCAATGGAGAATCAGGGAAAAGTTACGGATGGATAAACCATGATTTAATTGCGTCGAGGGAGGTTAAAAAACACATTAACCCGGTTGGTGGCGAAGAACGATTTTGGCTCGGGCCGGAAGGCGGACAATTTTCAATTTATTTCAAACCGGGCAGTTCGTTTGATTTTGCCAATTGGCAAACTCCCGCAAGTATTGATACTGAAACGTATGATTTGGTTGCCAGCAGTGAAACCGAGGCAGAATTTTCAAAAAGTATTCAAATTAAAAATTACAGCAATTTTGTTTTTGATTTTGAAGTAAACCGGAAAATTACATTGCTTGACAATGAAAATATCAAAAGTAGTTTGGGAATCATATTTCATGAAGGAGTAAAAAGTGTGGGTTACAAAACTGTTAATCAGTTGAAAAATACAGGTACAGCCGAATGGAAAAAAGAAACAGGACTGCTTTCAATCTGGTTGTTGGGAATGTTTATTCCATCGGATGAAGTAACGATTATTATTCCTTATAAAACCGACGCAGTATCCGATTACATTGTAAAGGACGATTATTTTGGAAAGATTCCCGCAGACCGGCTGGTTGTAAAAGACGGAATCATTTTCTTTAAAGGCGATGGTAAACAACGCGGAAAACTGGGAATTCCTCCACAACGTGCATTACCGGTTTTAGGTAGTTACGATGCTGCCAACCAAATATTAACAGTTGTGAAATGCGAAATCCCGGAAGGAGTAACCGATTATGTCAATTCTGCCTGGGAATTGCAGGAATTTCCGTTTAAGGGAGATGCAATCAACTCGTACAATGATGGGCCTGTTGAGGATGGAAGCCAAATGGGACCTTTTTACGAACTTGAAACTTCGTCGCCTGCTCTTGCCTTAAAACCCAATGAAACGGGTGTTTATAAACAATCAACCATTCATTTTGAAGGAACCGAAGAAGAGTTGAACGCCATTTGCCAGCAGGTTTTTGGTGTATCAATTGCCGAAGCAAAAGCAGTGTTTTAAAAACAATTTCTAATTCTTCAATCTGTGAATCTGTGGCATAGATTGTTAGCCACAGATTCACAGATTACTATTCAAATAAAAGGGAATTGACCAACTTTCAAATCAATATCGACGAATCGGCCGGGCAAACCAAGCTTCAGCAACTGGTACATTCCATTACCGAAGCAATCAGCAACGGAAAGTTGAAAGTGGGAGAGGCTTTGCCTTCGGTGAACCAGTTAAGTAACGAAAGCGGTTTTTCGCGCGATACGGTTTTTAAGGCATACAATATTCTTAAAAGTCGAAATATTATTGAATCGGCTCCACAAAAAGGATATTATGTGGCGAGTGAATCATTTCGGGTTTTTATGCTGCTCGACGATTTCAGCGCGTTTAAAGAGCAGTTGTACAAAGCTTTCCGGCAAAATCTGCCCGAAACTTATTCTGTCGATTTGTGGTTTCACCATTACAATACTGAAGTTTTTCATCAATTGATTCAAAACAGTTTGGGGAGGTACAGTTTGTATGTGGTGATGAATATCAACAATAAGGGGATCGACCCCATTCTGAATAAAATTGATGCAAATAAACTGTTGATTCTCGACATGGGAAATCCCGGAAACAACCTGAATTTTCTGTTACAGGATTTCAACGAGGCTGTCGTAATTTGTTTAACACAGGGTTTAC
Organism: Prolixibacteraceae bacterium; assembly: GCA_009773765.1. Lineage (GTDB taxonomy): Bacteria > Bacteroidota > Bacteroidia > Bacteroidales > Prolixibacteraceae > Draconibacterium. The sequence continues at coordinate 5,871 of WTWZ01000064.1, forward strand.
AGGCTATTCGGAAATACAATGAATTTATTCTGATTTATTCTGAAAAGAAAACCCCGCATCCGGTTGAAACTGTTGACGCATTTCGCCGGTTTTGTAAATCAAATCAAATAAAACACAAGGTATCTGATAATTTTGATGAAACCCGTTTTAAAACAGGTCAGTTGTACATGGTAATAAAAGACATTGAACTGGTTGAAATTATCAAAGCCGGATTGAAGAAAAGATTTCAACTGGGAAAAGATTTTGGGGTAATTTCGTACAACGACTCGCCGATAAAAGAAATTGTAGAAGGTGGAATTACAGTTATTTCAACCGATTTCAGAAAAATGGGCGAGTTGGCGGCTGAATTCGTTAAAAACAAACAAAAACTACAGGAAATATTGCCGACTTCATTAATTTTAAGGAACTCACTATAAACCATACCTTATTTTAACTAAATTTGGCCGAACTGATTTAAAAATCTGCACCAATGAAACAAATTTATCTCATTTTGTCAATCATTCTAATCACTTCAATCTCAATGCAGGCACAACAAATGTTTAAAAAATATTCAGGCCGGGATATTGGAAACCCGAAACTGAAAGGCAGTTTTCAATTCGACGAAAAGTTGCAGAAATTCACAGTTGCTGGTGCCGGTTACAACCTCTGGTTCGAACGCGACGAGTTTCATTTTGTATCGCAGCCGGTGGAAGGCGATTTTATCATTTCAACCAGTTTGAAATTTGTTGGCGAAGGAGTTGATCCACACAGGAAAATGGGATTGATGATTCGCAATTCCAACGCTGAAAATGCTGTTTATATGGACGGGGCTGTTCATGGCGATGGTTTAACCTCGTTGCAGTACCGTGAAAAAACAGGCGAAAACACGCTCGAAAAAGCGTTGGAAAAAAAGGAAATTCCTGATTTTATTCAACTCGAAAGAAAGGGCAATCAATATATTTTCCGTGCTTCAAAAGGTGGTCAGCCATTGGTTGAGGTCGGAAAAGTAGAACTGGAAATGGGCAATTCTGTTTTGGCCGGAATGTTTATTGGTTCGCACAATGTTGATGTTCTGGAAAAAGCTGAGTTTTGGAATGTTCGAATTGAAAAACCAGCGGCAGAAGGAGTTGACGGTTACCAAACACCATCGCCAAGCCGCCTTGAAATAATAAATATTGAAACTGGAATCCGCGAAGTGATTTATGAAACTGAAACGCACATTGAAGCGCCCAACTGGTCGCACAATGGCAAATTTCTGATTTACAATTCGGGCGGCAAACTTTACAAATTCGACCTTAAAAAAAGAACCCCGGTACAAATAAATACAGGCGAAGTAATTTCAAACAACAACGATCACGGAATTTCCTTTGATGGAAAAATGCTGGCCATCAGCAGTGGAACACCTGTTGACGGGAAAAATGTTTCGATAATTTACACGGTTCCTGTAAAAGGTGGAACCCCAAAGCGGATTACAGAAAAAGGCCCCTCATACTGGCACGGCTGGTCTCCCGATGATAAGTGGCTGACTTATTGCGCCGAACGGAACGGAAATTATGATGTTTACAAAATTCCGGCAAATGGAGGCGATGAAATTAGATTGACCACGGATGAAGGATTGGACGACGGACCTGAATATTCCCCTGATGGAAAGTATATTTATTTTAACTCAACCCGCACCGGGACGATGCAGATTTGGCGTATGAAACCCGATGGTTCTGAGCAGGAACAGATTACTTCCGATAATTTTCAGAACTGGTTTGCGCACCCGTCACCAGATGGAAAACAGATGATAATTATCTCTTATCCACCGGAAGTACCTGCAACTTCGCATCCACATAACCAGCGTGTGATGTTACGTGTGCTGCCTGTTAACGGAGGCGAAATAAAAACTGTTGCTTTTTTATATGGTGGACAGGGAACAATAAATGTTCCTTCATGGAGTCCCGATTCGAAAAATGTGGCGTTTGTTTCCTATACCTATTGAATCAGGTATTAATTTGCAATTAACTCTGTTTTTGGATTGAGCATCCCGATTGTATAAGATTTTTGCTGACTCGCTGGCAGAATAAAGAAGAATTTTGAACCATCTCCATTTCCTGTGCTTTCAACACCGACCGAGCCTCCCAGTTTTTCAATGATTTTTTTCACTATGGAAAGTCCCAGTCCATATCCATCGGCTTTTTTAGTATCGAGCCTTACGAAATTTTTAAACAGTAAATTTTGCTGCTGATTGGTAAGTCCTTTTCCATTATCCTTTATCCAAAACTTTACTTTTCCGTTAATTAAAACATCGGCTCCAACTTCAATTTTGGGAGGTACCCCACCATACTTTATAGCATTACTAAGGTAATTGCTCCACACTTCTTCTATCCAGGGAGCATATCCTGACGCCAGCGGCCATTTTGCCGGCTCAGTAAAAACTACATTCGAACTTTTAATCAAATCTGTAAGTTGTCCTTTTGATTCGTTAAAAATGCGAGCCATATCAAGTGGATATATCTCAACTTCGGTTTTATTGGTTGTTGCAAGCAACAAAAGTTCGTGTGTAATTTGTATTGATTTTTTTGCAGATTGATTAATTAAAATCGACAGTTCACTTAAAAGATTTTTATCGTTTTGTTTTATTAATTCTTCCATTATTTCGCTTGCAGAAAAAATGGAACTTAATGAATTTCGTAAATCATGCGCAACCGTGTGGGCAAATGAATCAAGATCTTCTATGAGTTTTTCGCGTTTTTCAATTTCTTCCAACAGTTTCTTATTGGTGTTTATTAGCATTTCCTCGGCTTCAACAATCGAAGTTATGTCATGAAAAAGCAATATATTCCCTGATAATTTTTTATTGCGGTAAAAAGGTGAGACTTTTACATGATATAGATTTCTCTTATTTTCATGGCTCACCTCCAGTTGTATTGATGCCAGGTTGTCGGAAAGCGCTGAAGTTAGTTTTTCATACTGTTTGAAAATCTTTCCGTAATGTTCATGAATAATTGACTTGTCCTGCCAGTTAAAAATTGAGTAGGCCGGTGAATTGCAATCTTCAATAAAACCTTCATTGTTAATAATAACTACACCATCGTTTATTATTTCAAAAAGTTTTGTTCTCGCCAGCGGAACAATATCAAACATGCGAAAACGAAAAATCCCGAGTGCAACAATGATTCCGGTTAAAACAAACGAAACGGGCGTCCAGTCGAAACCGGGATAGGGATTAACATTGGTTAAATACATTAAATTGCCTGTAACAGGAAATAATGACGCAACCAGCAAGGTGCTTGCTTGGTTTTTGTAGTATGCCGAAAAGTTAGAATTAGAACTCAGTAAATTATATAATCCCAAAATCAACAATGTTGTGCTGTAAACCCAAAAAAACCAAAATCCAATTCCGTGGGAGTAGTGGGCCATGTTTTTTTCAGGATCCAGTTTTACTTCCTGCCATATCAGCAGGTGTTTCTCGTTGGTTAAAACCAAAGCAATTGTTATTACAGGTATAATCAGCAACAATGCAATAGTTTTCTTGTTGATGATATTCTTTTTCCGGCTGAATGCAGTGGTAAAGAGAAAATAGAAAACTGCAAGGAATGCAATCCCGAAGTAGGACATCTTCGACCACAATATTTTTGTCTCCAAATCGGGATAGCTGAATTCAAGTGCATAAGTACAAGCCCAAATTGCAACAAAAAATTCAAGATAGATGAGATATTTAACTTCTGATGATTTTCTGAACCTCCAAAGCAGAAAAATTGTCGCTAAAGCAGCTAAGACTGTTAAAAAATGAATTATACTGTTGGTGGCAATATGGCAGGTCATCTTCAGGGCTGTTTATTTTTTGTCGAGTTTTGATTTAATAGCGAGGCTAAAGTAAACAAAAAAGTTATTCAATGATTCTTTTCCGGTTATAATTTAAATACTTAAAAGTTTACTGTCAAATTATTTTGTTTTAAGGGCAAAAATTCTAAATTTAAATCGTTTAAAAATCAAAGTTATGACAAACCGAAAATTTACCCGCCGTCAGGCAATTTTGACCGGAACTGCCGGAGCAGCAGCAGCTATGTCAAATCTGTCGTTTTTACCCGTCAATGTCGAAAATATAAAAAGGTTAGCCGTTAACGGGGGTGAAAAAGTACGTTCAGCTAACTGGCCTGCCTGGCCTGTATGGGATCAATCAGCCGAAGCGGATGTAATTTCGATGCTCCGAAGTGGAAAATGGTGGCGTGGCAATGGGGATTACGTTGCTGAATTCGAGAAAAAATATGCCGGACTGATGGGCACAAACAGATGTTTGGCAACTGCCAGCGGTACAACCGCACTTTTGGTTGCACTTCACGTTTTGGGAGTGGATGCCGGCGATGAAGTGCTGGTTTCGCCCTACACTTTTATCGCTACGTATAATGTAATTTTTTTGAACAAGGCTTTGCCGGTTTTTGTCGATACCGATCCGGAAACATTTCTGATAAACCCTTTAAAAATTGAAGAACGAATTACCGAACGTACATCTGCCATTTTGCCGGTTCACATTTACGGGTTGCCCGTGGATATGGATAAATTAAATGCCGTTGCCAAAAAACACAGCCTGAAAGTAGTGGAAGATGCCTGCCAGGCGTGGCTTGGCCAATACAAGGGCAAAAAGCTGGGCACTCTGGGCGATTTGGGCTGTTTTAGTTTTCAGAATTCGAAAAATCTGCCTACCGGCGAAGGCGGCGCAGTTATTGGGAACAACGATGAAATTATGGACCGTTGCCATTCGTTCCATAATTGCGGACGGCCGTTTGGAAGTGTCCAGCCCACTTCAGAATATCCCGTTCGGGGCAGTAACAGGCGGATGCAGCAAATTCAGGCAATAACTTTATTGTCTCAAATGAACCGGATCGAAAAGGATGCTGATATTCGCCTGGAAAATGCAAAATACCTTGATAAAAAACTGGCTGAAATACCTGGAATCGTTCCTGCCAAATTGATTGCTGAAAATTCCCGTTCAGCCTATCATCTCTATCCATTCAGATATATCTCCGAAAAATTCGGCAATGTCTCAAGATTAAAATTTATTGAAGCTTTGCGTGCTGAAGGAGTTCCCTGTTCACCCGGATACGGGCGGCAAAACAAAGATGGTTTGATTGAAGAAGCACTAAACTCAAAGGGGTACAAACGTTTGTTTTCAGAACAACGCCTGAAACAGTGGCGCGAGGAAAATGTACTTCCCGGTAACGACCAACTGGCAAGGGAAGCGGTTACCTTTACTCAAAACATTTTACTCGGAACAAAATCAGATATGGACGATATTGTTAATGCTGTAACAAAAATTTACGAAAACAGGGAATCGCTTTTGTAAATTATTCAATTATTAAAAAATAATTTTACATATCACCCTGCAAAAACCAATAATAACCGCAATGAAAATCTTTTTTCCCTTTTGTTTATCCGGAATTAAAATGCTTTTTTTGGGAAAAATGGTTGCAATGAAGAAGATTTTTTTCCTTTTGATCTTTGTTTTTACCCTGTTTAAGGGCAGTTTGACAGCAAAAGAGGGAATGTGGGTTCCCATTCTGCTTGAAAAATATAATCTTGCTGAAATGCAGCAAATGGGTTTTAAACTCACGGTAAGTGATATATACGATGTAAACAATGCCAGCATGAAAGATGCCGTTGTGATTTTCGGCGGAGGTTGCACAGGCGGATTAATTTCTGACGAAGGATTGCTGATTACCAACCATCACTGCGGTTACAGGCAGGTTCAGTCGCACAGCACTGTTGAAAACGACTATCTGACACACGGTTTTTGGGCAATGAACCAGGGAGAGGAACTTCCGAACCCGGGTTTAACGGTAAGTTTTCTGGAATACATGGAAGATGTTACCGAAAAAGTGCTTGAAAATACCGAAGGGCTTACCGAACCTGAAAAGCAAAAACAGATTGACAGAAATACTGATGAAATAAGAAAAGCAGCCTCCGGCAAAGGAAAATTCAGCACGCAGGTAAAACCCCTGTTTTATGGGAACCAGTACTTTTTGTATGTGTATAAAGTATATCGCGATGTACGTTTGGTTGGCGCGCCCCCATCGGCAATTGGCAAATTTGGCGGCGATACCGATAACTGGATGTGGCCCCGCCACACCGGAGATTTTTCACTGTTCCGCATTTATGCCGATGTTAATAACGAACCTGCCGATTATTCACCCGAAAATGTACCGTTCAAACCAAAAAAGTTTTTTCCTATTTCAATAAAAGGGGCTAATTATGGCGATTTTACCATGGTGTTTGGAAATCCCGGAACCACAACTCAGTATATACCTTCGCATGAAGTAAGCCTGATAATGAATCAGCGCAATCCCGACCGGATTAAAATCAGGGATAAAAAGCTTGAAATTATTGGCGCCGACATAGAAAAAGATGCAAAAGTGCGTATCCAGTATTCGGCAAAATATGCCGGAATAAGCAACGCATGGAAAAAGTGGCAGGGCGAAATTAAAGGATTGGAAAGGCTGGATGCTGTAAATAAAAAACTTGAGTTTGAACTGGAATTTAAAAACTGGGCAAAGTCCAACGGAACCTGGGAAACTAATTACAAAACAGTTTTTGAGAATTTCAACAGAATTTATCCCGATTATGCCCGTTACATCAGGGCTTCAGATTATTATTCCGAAATTGTACTGAGGGGGATCGAAATTTTTAGTTTGGCTTCACAATCAAATGTAATTATCAACCGGATTGAAAGCAAACAAACCAATAATTTAAGCGATATGAAAGGAATGTTTTTAAAAAACCTGCCCGGTTTTTTTAAGGATTACAATCAACCTACCGATGAAAAACTTTTTACCGAATTGCTTCCTGTTTTGGTAAATGATTTGGAAAAACAATTTTTACCAGCCGATTTTCTGAAATTGATGGAAAAATCCGACAACGAAAAACTCCTGAAAAATGTTTATCTTAAATCCATGCTCACCAACCAGAAAAAAATTAATCAGTTAATGCAGGCTGACAACGAAGAGGTGCTGAAACAACTCAGAAAGGATCCGCTGGTTGCAATGTACAGAAGCCTTAATTTTCATTACGAAGTTAATATTAAGCCGGTTGTTGATTCGCTAAATAACCAGATTCAAAAAAATATGAAAAATTACATGGCCGGAATTATGGAAATGAAAAGTGGCCAGCCATTGTATGCAGATGCCAATTTGACTTTGCGTGTAACTTACGTGGAATTTTATATAAACATTACACCACGCTTTCAGGAATTATGGAGAAAGACAATCCGGCGATTTATGATTATGATGTTCCCGCCCGTTTAAGAGAGTTATTCGAAACCAAAGATTTTGGCAGATATGCGGTTCACGGCGATGTTCCGGTTTGTTTTACAGCTTCAAACCATACTTCAGGCGGAAATTCCGGCAGTCCGGTGGTAAATGGTAGGGGCGAATTAATTGGAATCAACTTCGACCGAAACTGGGAAGGCACAATGAGCGATATTATGTACGACCCCGAAATGTGCCGCAATATTTCACTCGACATCCGTTACGTGCTTTTTATCATCGATAAATTTGCCGGGGCGGGTTATTTGTTGGAAGAGATGGAGATTGTGGAATAAAGTGCAACTACTTCCCAAAAACATAAATAATCGATAATTGCTGCTGATTATTCAACTCTTCCCAATCGATTATATGAAACGAAAAATTAAAGGTCCCTTTTACTTTTTCGTGATTAATAAAATACCAGATTGCATCGGTTCGAAGGTAATTTTTTGCCCGGTAAAAAAGGTCGCCATATGCAAATTTATGACTGGCCCCCGAACTTAATACCGATTTAATTCCAAAGTTTTTGTATTTTCCTTTTGCTTCGGCAAACAAACTGAGGGCACTCAGATAACCATCGGTAACGCTGCGTTGGCGAAAAGAGGAACCTAAAATTCCTGCTTTTACATATCCTTCAAACTCTGTATTTTGAGTGGTTCTGATTCCTGCCTGAAGCGCAAATCCCAGGTAATCCTCAATATGTGTATTCGGAGTACGGATGATTGGCACAGCATCGTGTGTCATTAAAATATAGTTTTGCAGAAAAAAGTTTTTTACAAAAATTTCACCCGAAGTGCCGGCAGTAAAAATTTCGCTGTTATAATCAGTTTGGCGGCTTATCCAGTCAATAAATCCATTTTGGCGTCCCCATTCCCATTGCAGTTCGCCAAACATTCCTTCTATATTGGGGCGGTAATACAAAAAAGTATCGGTTAACATGGCCAGCGGAAAATCAATCTTGTCCCTTCGCGGAAACGCACCAAACAAAAACTCTGTTTGCTGATCGCTAAATTGGTAATAAAGGGTGAGTTTTGGTTTCTGGGCGTCAATGTCGCTGCCAAATTCAAACAAATAGCTGAACCCTCCGCGAATTTTGTGGTTATTGGATTTAACGCCTGCTTCAAATGCTGTTCTGGTTGCCAAAATGGTTTGAGGAAAACCATAATTGTTAAAATATTCACGGTTGTCGCCAATTCCTTCAAATAAACCTTGGTATTCAAAATTTTGCGATTTTCCAATAAACGTGGTTAAAACAAGAAGTATGGCAAGCTGTTTTTTCATTCATTAATTTTATGCGCAACGAAAGTAATAAATCTTATTAAAACGGAACAATATCTGTACATTCATGCATTATAGCATTATGCATTCTCGCATTATTAGTCGCACAATATATAGTTGTCCTTTCGCGGGTTGATAACCAAAACCGGCAAATTCGCCGCCCTGATTATTATTTTCTTTTCAGGTAAACCAATAAGCAAATCAAGCGGGGTTATGGTTGTACTCCCTAATATAACCAGCAAATCGCTTTCTGAAGAATGTGCAAGTTCAAGCGCCTCGAAAGAATTCTTTAAACTCGATTTGGTCCCCCTGAAAAATTTATGTTCGATTTTGAATTTCTGAAACAGTTTTTTACAAACTGTAATATTCCTTAGTACTTGTTTTTGTTCGTCCTTATTTTTGTCGTTTGCTGCAACCACAACGATTACAGACGAATTAAATCGGCCAAAATACGAGCACCATAGCGCACTGTCTGCATTCTCTTTCCGTAAATCGATGGGTAAAATCAGTTTTTTAAATTCTGAAAATTTATCACAATATTCATTTACAAACAGAAAAGGAACCGGACTTTCTTCCACTGCTTTGGCATATTTCGAAAAAACAGAAGCCCCGGTAATTATAAAAATGGCTTCAAAATCGTCAGCCAGTTTTTCAGGCAGATTCCTTGAATTTTCAGATAAGAGCAAGGTTGAAATTCGTAATCCGGGCATTTCTTTTATAACAGAATTTGAATAAGCGCTGATTTTATTTTTAAACGCTTCTATTTCTTTATTTTCTTTTTTAGAGTGGTTGTAACACAGGCAAAGCTCTTTTCCGAAAATAGTGGCAATTCTGATCCCATTCAATATCAGATTTTTATCGCTATTGGATAACGACAACAATACAACTATTCTCTGCTCTTTATTTTCCGGCATTAAATCTTATTTTATACCTGACTAAAACTTCAGTAAATTGAGCAATGTCAGTAATGGTTGGTGCAAATTTGGTTAATTTTAACGTTTAAAAATACATTTGAATGGTTAACGGTAAATTACTTCATCCGCAAAGCATTGTCATCATTGGGGCATCGAACAACATTTCGAAACCCGGTGGCAAAATTGTAAAAAATTTAATCGAAAACCAGTTTGCAGGCCAATTATATGCGGTAAACCCAAACGAATTTGTGGTACAGGGAATACCCTCATTTCCCTCTGTGGATAAATTACCTTCGGTTGATTTGGCAATTCTTGCTGTTGAAGCCCAACATTGTTTGCCAGCCATAAAAATTCTTGCCGCTGAAAACGGCACAAAAGCTTTTATTATTATTTCAGCCGGTTTTGGCGAAATGGGCGAAACGGGCAAAAAACTTGAAAAAGAGATTGTTGAAACTGTTAACCAATACAATGCCTGTTTAATTGGCCCCAATTGTATTGGCGTAATGACACCGCAACATGCCAGCGTTTTTACTACGCCGGTTCCAAAACTTACCCCCGGCGGGTGCGACTTTATTTCAGGCTCAGGGTCCACGGCGGTTTTTATTATCGAATCGGGAATACCCAAGGGGCTGCGTTTTGCCAACGTTTTTTCAGTTGGAAACAGCGCCCAAACAGGGGTTGAGGATATTCTCGCTTATTTGGATGAAACTTATCAGGATGGAATCAGCCCAAAGGTTAAACTGTTGTATATCGAAAATATTGAAAACCCGGATAAACTGCTCCTTCATGCTTCGTCGCTCATTCAGAAAGGATGTAAAATAGCAGCCATAAAAGCCGGAAGTTCTTTGGCGGGAAGCCGCGCGGCATCTTCGCATACAGGAGCGCTAACCAGTTCTGATGCCGCAGTTGAAGCGCTTTTTCGTAAGGCGGGAATTGTTCGTTGTTTTGGGCGCGAGGAATTAACAACTGTAGCTTGTATATTTATGTATAAAAATCTGGCTGGCAGAAAACTGGCTATCATAACCCATGCGGGCGGTCCGGGTGTGATGCTCACCGATGCGCTTGAAGATGGTGGCCTGAAAATTCCACAGATTCAGGATTCTCCCGCAAAACTTGCACTAAAGGAAAAACTGTTTTCTGGTTCTTCGGTAGAAAACCCCATCGATTTTTTGGCCACCGGAACCGCAGATCAATTAGGCGAAATTATTGATGCCTGCGAAAATGATTTTGATGTTGACGGAATGGCGGTAATTTTTGGTAGTCCAGGATTATTTCCCATTGGAGATGTTTACAATTTGTTGAACGAAAAAATGAAAACCTGCCAAAAACCCATTTATCCAATTTTACCTTCACTAATAAATGTAAAAGAAGATGTTGCAGTATTTTTGTCACAAGGCAATGTAAACTTTCCGGATGAAGTGCTTTTGGGGCGTGCGCTTACCAAAGTTATGAATACGCCAATACCATCGAAAAACGAAATTGTTGTTGATGGAGTGAATATTAATGAAATAAGGCGAATAATTGACAATGCACCAAATGGTTATCAATCGCCCGGAATTATTCATCGTTTACTTGATGCTGCCGGTATTTCGAGAGTAAAGGAAATTGTAGCCAAAAGTGAAACTGAAGCTGTTTTGGGAGCCATGAATATTGGTTTTCCGGTGGTAATGAAAGTGATTGGACCGATACACAAAACCGAAGTTGGAGGAGTAATTCTGAACATTAGAAATGTAAGCCAGGTGCGAAAAGAGTTTCACCACTTAAACGGGATTCAGTGCGCTGAAGGTGTTTTGATTGCACAAATGGCATCGGGAACCGAACTTTTTTTGGGTGCGAATTATGAAAATAAATTCGGACATATTGTATTGTGCGGAATGGGTGGAATTTATGTTGAAATACTGAAAGATGTGGCATCAGGCCTTGCTCCGCTCTCGCACAATGAGGCGCTTTCGATGATTAAAAGCCTGAAATCGTATAAAATACTAAAAGGTTACCGCAAACAAAACGGAGTTAACATTCCTAAATTTGCCGATATTGTGGTGAGGCTTTCCAGTTTATTGCGCTTTGCCGCAGAAATAAAAGAATTGGATATCAATCCGCTAATCGGAAATGAAAAAGAAATACTTGCTGTGGATGCGAGGGTGAGGATTGAAAAAAGCAGCCCCCTTCCCAACCTTCCCCCAAATGGTGAAGGAGAAAGTGAACAACTCTAAAATCTGTGTAAATTTGAGTAATCTGTGGTATTAAATATGAGCAACAAACAAAACGAATTTTACACTTCCATTTCAAAATATTATTCCGAAATATTTCCATATCAGCCAATGCAATTGCAGTTTGTTAAAAGCAGGGCAGGGGAGTTGGCAGGAAAACAAATTCTGGATATCGGTTCCGCTACAGGCGAACTGGCTTTTCAACTGGCAAACGAAGGAGCAAAAGTTACCGGAATTGATTTAAACGAAGATTTGCTGAATCAGGCATTGTCCAAAACCGGGTACAGCGGATTCCCTGCCCAACGGTCAGGTGGGCGATCTGCTGATTCTGGAATTCGCGAATCGGAATTTGCGACACCCAACCCCAAATTTCAAACCGGGAATATGCTGGAAATTGCAACTGATTTTAAACCAACTCTGTTTGATCTGGTTTTGTGTTTTGGAAACACGCTGGTACATTTACACACACCTGAACTAATGCAGCAAATGCTGAATGGGGTTTTTTCGGTTTTAAAACCGGGTGGCCAGTTTTTACTGCAAATCCTGAATTACAATTATATTTTAAATGAACAGGTTTCGGAACTTCCAATCATCGAAACCGAAAACATCCGGTTTATCAGAAAATACAGGTTCAAAGAAAACAGCCCGCTCATTTGTTTTCAAACCGAATTATTTTTGAAAAAGGAAAGTAATTCCATCGTAAACGAAACGATGCTTTTCGCCCTGAAAAGTGCCGAACTAACTGAATTACTGAAAAATTCAGGGTTTTTTGAAATAGAAATGTTTTCAAATTTCAAACAGGAAACTCCTGGTGGAAAGCATTTACCGGTGGTGGTAATTTGCAGAAAATAGCTGTCAAAAGGGACTTTGACTTTCCCAAGTCAAAGATCTTCTATTGGACTTTGGAAAGTCCAACTCCCTGAAAATATCAACTGATTTTCCGGTAAACCTTCCACCAAAGCAAAAACCCGCTGATTAAAACAACCAGGATGCAAATTCCGGCAATGGGGACGATTAATATGTAAAACGGCCCAATCAAATGCTCAAAAACGCGGCCGGTGTGCAGTTCAAGCGAAAAATTCCACAATGACATGGGCGAAGCTTTTCTGATTTCTTCGGGCATTTCAGGGAAAGAATAATTTGACGAAGACTGCCCAATTTCCTGCACCCCACTGTTATAATCGAACCAAAAAGCTGAATTGTTCCTTTCAACAAAACCTGCAGCCATATTCGCCCCAATCGGGCTTTGCAGCCCATCAGGCTCAACGTAACGCTGCTGTGTAAAAAAATCGGCAACATCGCCGGTTTCAATATTCCATAAAAACATACCGCTGAACGAACCCACCAGGTAAATTCCATTTCCAACCGGCTTTAAAACATTGCAACCCATCACACTAACAGGTGGTTGTGAAAAAGCAGGTTGCAACTTTTTGGCAAGTGGTTCTTCAGCAAAATAAAATCCTTCGGAAGTTGAAAAAATATACTGTTTCGAATCCTCGTCCCACTGAACCCGCCGCAGTTTATCGAACCACGGATTTGGGCTGTCCATGTGGGTGCCTGGAATGATGCCAACCTGTTTGTTTGCAATCGCAATTAAAAGTGGCGGTCGCAGATGCATTCCTGAAAAAGTGTTGATAACCAGAAAAAGCACAAAAACATACCCAATCACGTTGTGCCAGTGCAGGTTTGTTTTCTTTGCCGAAACATAAGTTGAAACTTCTTTAGCTTTCTTTTTTCTCCGGCTGATGATTTTTGGAAAGAAAAAATGGAGCAACCCTGTTACTGAAAGAAAAATGGTTACTGCACCTAGCAAATCGACAATGAGTTTGCCGGTCAGGCCAAACAATTCGCCGCTGTGCAACTCCCAAAATGTATTGAAAAGCCCTGTTTTTCGCTCGTAACCAACCGGTTCAGGTAGTTGAGTGATAGTAAAATCGGTCCCGTTGGCGCTTTTTAGCAAGTAATGCCGGGTTAAAACCAGTAAAGTATCGTTTTTTAATCCGAGGTCGGCAATGCGGCCTTCGATGCTGAGTTCGGTTTTTTGCCAGTTTTTCCCCGGTTCACGTTTATATAAACCCAGTTGGGTCCCCGCAAATAGAGTGTTATTAAACTGAATTACCGAATAGATTTTCCGGTTATCAATTCCTTTGGGAAATCCATGGTTGAAGTCGTCAAATGAGTTGAAACCGTCTTTTGATTTCCAGATTCCAATATTTCCGTAAATCAAAATTTCATTTTCGCCGGTTTGAACTGAACCCCTCACAGCAGCGAGGTTCCAGTTTTTATAGGTGTAATTGGGAGGAAGAAGTTTTCGCGAAACATCCACTGGCGAAAAGAACTGCCTGTGGTTCATGATAATACCGGAGAATGCAAAAAGGATTGCAAAAAATGCGATAATGATTGCCGGCCATTTATGGAGTTTCTTTAAAAGTTTCAGAATCCTGTTTTTACTCATTGCTTAAAAATAAAACAGCGAATGTAAGACAAAATTTTATTTGGACTTCCTAAACCTTTTCACAGCAATCAACGTGGTTAATAATGCCTGAATTTTTAGTGTTTTGTATAATTTATAGGACCCAGAATTATTCAGCTACTTTCTTTGCCTGCCGTTTTCTGTCGTTTTCATCGAGCAGGATTTTACGAATTCTCTGTTTTTTTGGCGTTACTTCGAGGTATTCATCGTTGTGCAGGTATTCCATAGCTTCCTCGAGCGAAAACTTCACGGCTGGCGCAATGCTTGTTTTGTCGTCGGAGCCCGAAGCGCGCATGTTGGTTAGTTTTTTGGTGCGGACAATATTCAATGTTAAATCGTCCTGTCGTGTGTTTTCGCCAATTACCTGCCCCATGTAAACATCTTCGCCCGGTTCAACAAAAAATCGACCGCGATCCTGCAGTTTGTCGATAGAATAAGCGATTGATGTACCTGTTTCGAGTGAAATGAGCGCCCCGTTTCTGCGCATGCCCAATTCACCTTTCCAGGGTTCGTAACCATAAAACCGGTGTGCCATGATTGCTTCGCCCTCGGTGGCGGTTAACATTTGATTTCGCAGCCCGATTAAACCACGTGCGGGAATCAGAAAATCGATATGTGTACGTTCGTTTTTAACTTCTATGGAAACAATATCCCCCTTGCGTTGTGTAACCAGTTCGATTACCTTACCTGAAAAAATTTCGGGAACATGAACCGTAAGCGCCTCAATGGGTTCATGTTTTACGCCATCGATTTCCTTAATGAGTACTTTGGGTTGCCCCAACTGCATTTCGAAGCCTTCGCGGCGCATGGTTTCAACCAATATGGAAAGGTGAAGAATTCCGCGGCCAAAAACGAGGAATGAATCTGCCGAATCGGTTTCTTCAACCCGTAACGCCAGGTTTTTCTCGGTTTCCTTAAAAAGCCTTTCACGCAACTGGCGCGAGGTTACAAACTTTCCGTCTTTCCCGAAAAAAGGTGAATTGTTAGACACAAACAACATGCTCATGGTGGGTTCGTCAACTTTTATCGGTGCCAATCCTTCAGGTTCTTCACCATCGGCAACGGTATCGCCAATATCGAAACCATCAAGTCCGAGAACGGCACAAATTTCACCCGAGGGGACCGGATTTTTTGTTTTCTCTTTTCCAAGCCCTTCGAACAGAAAAACTTCCTTAAGTACAGTTTTGTAAGCACTTCCGTCGCGTTTTACCAGTGAAACCTGTGAGCCGGGAATTAATTGTCCGCGGGTAACTTTTCCAACAGCAATCCGGCCGATGTAGGAGGAATAGTCGAGCGAGGTGATTCGCATTTGTAGCGAACCTTCTATGTGTTTTGACGCTGGAATGTATTCTAAAATAGTATCAAGCAAATAGGTAACATCGGAGGTTTCTTTTTTCCAGTCTGATCCCATCCAGCCGGCTTTCGACGAACCAAAAACAGTTGGAAAATTGAGTTGGTCTTCGGTGGCCTCAAGGCTGAACATCAAATCGAAAACCTTTTCCTGGGCTATGTCGGGAGTACAGTTTGGTTTGTCCACTTTATTAATTACCACAATGGGCTTTAGTCCCAGTTCGATTGCTTTTTGCAAAACAAAGCGGGTTTGCGGCATTGGGCCTTCGAAGGCGTCAACAATAAGTAAAACACCGTCGGCCATGTTTAAAACGCGCTCAACTTCACCCCCAAAATCGGAGTGGCCGGGGGTATCGATAATATTTATTTTGGTGTCTTTGTAACGTACCGAAACGTTTTTTGCCAAAATGGTAATTCCACGTTCTTTTTCCAAATCGTTGCTATCAAGGATTAATTCTCCCATATTCTGGTTTTCGCGGAAAAGGTTTACCTGGTGCAAAATGCGGTCAACCAATGTGGTTTTACCGTGGTCAACGTGTGCAATAATTGCAATATTTCTGATTTCTGTCATTTTCTGTATCTAATCGTAAAACTCTCTAAGCAACAGCTTAATACCCGATTTGTTCTTTCTGTGGTTCAGTAAATCAACAAAATAGCAGAAATGGCTTTTCAAACCGGCGCGCAAAAGTAAGAAAGATTTGGTGCAACAAACCACCCGTGCATTTAATTCGGCTGATTTGAGGGGAAAATTAATATTTTGTGACAAAGGCAACCGTTCTTTATCTGAACTGGGAATGGTGCGGATAACAGAACTTCCAGATTTAATCAGCCAGAGAGAACGATTCCTTTTGGTCAGTCATAACAAAAAATCATGGACTTGGAAAAGTACAGGTACCGGATTGTTCTACATCAGTAATTCTAAAACGAAGAATTAGGGGTTAATATTTCGGTTTAAACCGAAAAATGCAGCATATTATTTTCGGTTTAAACCGAAAATTATTACTTTTGAAAAAAATAGAATATGATTTCGAGAATTTTAACACAGAAAATAAAAGACGATCTAAGACTAAAAAAAGCAGTCATTATTCTGGGGGCCAGACAGGTAGGTAAAACTACTTTGCTGAACGAATTAATTAATGAAATTCAAAATGTTAAGATAATAAATGGCGATGAACCAGATTCGAATGAACAACTCACAAACTTAACGTCAACAAGGCTAAAAGCGTTATTTGGTAATGCAACTGCGATAATCATTGACGAAGCACAACTGATCCCTGATATTGGTATATCGCTAAAAAGAATAACTGATTATATCAAAAATGTGCAACTGTTTGTTTCTGGCTCATCGTCGATTGAGCTGGCAAATAGTATCAACGAGCCATTGACCGGTAGGAAGCTGGAATACAAATTATTTCCCATTTCATTTGCTGAAATGGTAAAAACTACCAATTTGCAGGAGGAGAAGCGTTTGTTGCCTCACAGACTGGTTTTTGGGTATTATCCTGAAATAGTTACTTCGCCCGGTGATGAAATAAAACTTCTTAAAAATTTATCGGGAAGTTATTTGTATAAAGATATTTTATCGTTTGGAATCATAAAAAAGCCAGCAATTCTTGAAAAATTATTAAAAGCGCTTGCATTGCAAATTGGAAGCGAAGTTTCATATAATGAACTTGGACAGATGGTTGGCGCCGATAAGGAAACGGTTGAAAGATATATTAATTTACTCGAAAAAGTTTTCATCATTTTTCAACTTAACGCCTTAAGCCGTAACGAGAGGAATGAGATAAAGAAAGGGAAGAAGATATATTTTTGTGATAATGGTATCAGAAACGCATTGGTTGGTAATTTCCAGCAATTTGAATTACGGACAGATCAAGGAATGCTTTGGGAGAATTTCATTATTAGTGAGCGAATTAAAATGTTAAATTACAATGATTTCTACGGAAATTATTACTTCTGGAGAACCACAAAACAACAGGAAATTGACTTCATTGAGGAAAAGGATGGCGTTTATTCAGCTTTCGAATTTAAGATGAATCCAAAAAAGAAGGGTCGCTTCTCAAGGTCATTCACTGAAGCATATCCAATTGGTGAGATGAAAACAATCACTCCTGAAAATACAGAGGAATTTTTACTTGATTAAATACAAAAACTTCTCTGTCCTTAAAACCATTTTTTCATTAACAAAAACAGGCACTGCTTTTACAGTTTCGGCAATGCTGTTTTCAGCAACTAATTGAAAACTGTTGCCGGGTTTAATTATGGTGCAGTCGCCTTTTACATTGAAGAAATAAATGTTTCCACCGGCATAAACGGGTGATGAATTGAAGTTGCCTTTCAGTTCCTGTTTCCAGATTACTTTGGCTGTTTTTGCATCGAGGCAGGTTGCCATTCCGCGGTCGTGCACCATGTACATTTTGCCGTCAACAATTACCGGTGTTGGAATTTGGGGCACTTCGTCCTCGTAAATCCATTTTACATGGGTTTTGGTTACATCGCCTTTTCCGGTTGGGTCAACTGCGTATTGCCGGGTAAAATAGGGTTGGTTGTCCAGAAAAATCCAGCCCGAGTTTACGTACACCAATCCATCCCAATACAAGGGCATGCTAACAGTCGAATCATAACCATATTCCACAGTCCAGACCACTTCGCCCGTGTAAACATCGTGGGCAAAACACATGAATGCCGAATTGCTGATCAACAGTTCCTTCCCTGCTGCTTTAATCACAATTGGAGTTTGGTACG
>WTWZ01000065.1 GCA_009773765.1 Prolixibacteraceae bacterium
AAATTCTTGAAAATCCTTTGGGTATTTTTCTTCTATTTCCATGCAGTAAATTTAATCATTTCGTCAACTTGCCTGTTGTGGATAAGCAGTTAAAATTATATCAGAAAAAAAACCTATGCCAAATTATGACCCGGCAAACATGGACACTATTACGTCCAGACTTCATACAGAAACAGAGATTTATAGAATTTTTAAGCAGTTTAAATTATACGATACATCAGGTAACAGTCTAACAATCAGACAAATTATTAAGGATGAAGAGAGTGCACGTAAAATTTGTTATCAGGGCAAAATTCGAATTATTTATAATCCAAGAGCCATGAGTTCATATATGGTGTTAAAATCAAACAACATCGAAATAGCTGAAAATGGCTACTATGATCCTGACTTGATTAGCTGGTATGGAAGCGTGGGCAAGTATCGGTTAGGCGATATGCTTCCTTTTGATTATCAACCGGAATCCCCAAAAGAATAAATATTTATATTTTAGTTTGTCAAAAAAATAAATACCAAATAAATTGAAATAACTTTCCTATTCCCTGATTTTTTTATAAACTTCTCCCTTAACAAACAGCGTTTGTGGAGAACTTTTTCCATTATAATAAACTTGTATTGTTTTAAAAAAATATCCAAGATTTTCTGCATCATAATACACTTTGATCTCTCCTGCTTCCCCGGGGAGTATCGGTTTTTCAGTCCAATTAGGGACCGTGCAACCACAATTTGATTTTACCTCAATTATTAATAACGGGGTATTTCCTGAATTTATGAACTTAAACGAACAACACGTATCATTTTTATGTTCCACATTTCCAAAACTGATTTCTTGCGTTTTAAATTGTATTTCCGCATTATTTTTCCCCGAATACATGTTGCAACCAAATAAAAATTGCATATATAAACATGCACATATTGTTGATTTCACTGTTTTTATTACAAGATGGAATTTCATTTTCTATGCTTTTTAGTCAATAGTAATAACTTTAGTTTAATAAATTTTAATGCAATGTTTTATGAATTTTAATAATTTTCGATGTGAAATAGGAATTTGATAAAATTCTTGAACAATTAACTTTTTCTCTAAATCAATTGAAATTATATGGTTTAGATTTACAAGATAAGAGTTATGACATCTAACCATAACATCTTGATTTAATTGGTTTTCCAGCTCTTTAAGTGGTTTAGATTTTATAAATGATTTACCATATTTTAAAAATATGTGCGTATAACATCCATCAGCTTTACAAAAACATATATCTTTTATTTCAATACATATTTTTTTATTTTTTTGCCAAATCTCTACTATGTTTGGATCACTAATCATCATAATTTAATTATTTCAAATCAATTTTTTCCATTTCAATCCGTATTTCTTCAATGGCCTGCGAGGGCACTTTAATTTCTTTGGTTAAAATTTGCCGGGCAAGTGCAAGCGCTTTTTTATGCTGCCCGGTTTCGTTATATAGTTTGTATTCGTATTTGTAATCGTTTCCGGCCTGGTTTAACATTTTAAAAACTTAATGATTAATGGTATAAAATATAGTGCACGGCACAATTACAATTTTACATATCGCATTGCAATATATAAATAATAAAAAACAAAATTTAAAATTTACCCGATTTTTTTATTTTATCCTTTTGAAAAACCGGTTGGTCATAAACTTTCCGTTTAGGAAGTTAAATAGCACAACCGTTGCCTTTCCGTTAATATCTTCTTCAGGCAGAAAACCCCAGTAGCGCGAATCGTTGGAATTATGGCGGTTATCGCCCAGCATGAAATAATAATTGTTCTGGAAAGTATAAAGTTCTGCTGTTTTTTCATTATTCCGGAAAACCTCGTTTTTCCAGTCCGCATTTACCGGTTCATGGTCTTTAATCACATTATAGTACAATTGCAGCGCCTCGCTTGTTAAACTGATTTGCATCCCCTTGTACGGAATAACCAGCGGGCCGTAATCATCAACCGACCAGCGGATGTTTGGATGATAGGGATAAACCGTGTGTGTTGAATCATAAACAACCGGAACCATTTTTATGGTTGGCTGTTCATCTAAAAAACCAGCGTTTATTTTAACCATCCCGTTTATTATCTGCAAGGTATCGCCCGGTAGCGCAATGCACCGTTTTACAAAATAATTGTTTCGCCCGCCCCACAACGGATGCGAGAACACCATAACATCGCCGTGCTTTATTTCCGAAAAGCCCTTTAAACGGTGATATTTCCAGTAAACCGAATCGGGGTTTGCATGTTGCCCACCCAGAAAATACCAGCACAGGTTTACCCACGGAATATCATTTGGTGAAGCAGGCAGTTTTGGGCCGTAGGCTAATTTGTTTACCAGTACCTTATCGCCAGGCAGTAAAGTGTCTTCCATAGAACCGCTGGGTATGGCGTACAACTCAAGGCAAAAAAGCCGGAATGAAATAGCTGCAATAAATATTATCAATAGGGTAAATACAGTTTTTAGCCAGTTGAGTCTGCTTTTCTTTTTACACTTCACCTTTTTCATTCTTTCGGACCCTCCACATCTTCCGGATAAGCTACCTGGCCCTTAATTGTTAAAATTGCAGGTGAATCTTTTCCATTGTAATGTACCGTTATCGTTTTCGAAAATGTTCCCGGAAAATCAGCATCGTATTTTATCATAATCTGACCGGATTTGCCAGGTTTTACCGGTTCTTTTGTCCAGTCGGCTGCCGTGCAGCCGCAAGAAGTTTCTACGTTTGAAATAACCAGCGGTATCTTACCCGGATTGGTGAATTCAAATATGTGTTTTGTTTCATTTTTGTATCTTATTTTTCCAAAATCATAATTTGTATCATTAAACCGGATAAATGCATTGATACCATGGCTACCATCATTTGAAGAACATGAGTAAATCAATAATGAGCAGATTATGGAAACCATTCTTTTTAGAAGAGTGTTATTTATCATTATAGATTTTTATTTTGCGAAATATTTGGCGTTTACATTTTCAAAATAAATCTTCATCATTTCAGGTTCGTTTTTAATTGGAAATAAAAACATATCTGTTTCTAATGTTTCCTTGTTATAGATAAAGTAACACGGATACTTATTTTTTGCAATTACTACATTTTTATCAAAAACAGAAACTATCTTACATCTCAACTGGTGTTCCACTTTTAACTGTTGAATTGAATTGGGATTAAAATCTGCCAAAACCACGAAATTTGAATCAGCTATATTTTTATTGCTGGTAACATAATATTCCAATGTTTCATTAACACATGTAATACAATGATTTTTGGAAATGAATAAACACAAAGTAAAATCATTAGATTTCTCAGTATAAGGCAATGTTAGCTTAACATTATTATACTTCTGACTTTCCAAAAATGCGCCTTTTAAACTTTCCTTTGTAGCCTTTAAATGATTTTTTTCCAAATTGGACTCTATTTCTAACAAATCGTATTTGTTTCTTTCCTTGTAGTATAAAACTCCGAAAGTTGCTGTAGAAATTATCAGAACCAATACAGTAGTAAAAAGGATGAATTTCATAACGTTTTTTTTACAATTTGAATTCCGAGAAAATTAAAACAGGATTACTGTTTTCATCATAATTTTTAAATTTTTCAATCAATTCTTTATCAGTAATTTTTTCGTCAAATGATTCAATAAATTTCTTGTTTTTTAAAAGAAGATTTAACAATTCAAAAGGTAATTCTGAAATAAAATAATTCTTATTCACATAGGATGGAAATATAAATACAGGAATATTTTCACTAAACATCGAAGGTGAAATTATGGCATGACTAAAACTGTGATACACAATTTCATTTGTCTGTTTAGAAAAGATAACCGAATATAGCTTACTGTCTCTTAGGTAATTAAATGTTATTACGTTTTCACTTTCACAGTAGTGTTGAATTTCAGAGGCACATCGTTTATACCAATCCGTATCTCTGGTTCCTTTTGATATAGCATCATCCAACGCAGAATCAAAATCTTCATTATTCTCAAAATTAATTTGACAATGTGGATAAATACTATCTTTTGTTAGTGAGTACACTACATTATCAAATCGGTTTAGAAAGAAAAGACCATCACCATAAAAAAAACCTTTTCTATTTGGATTCGACATAAAACTCCCAAGTTCTTTACTGATCTTAAAATATCTTTTCTCGTTTTTTAGTACTTCCGACAGTACAATTAATGAAAAGTGATATTGATTTTCTCTTGGGTAATTTATTGTATATGGGTTATAAAAAAATAAAGAGTTATCTTTCCAGGCAAAAGCAATAGGATGAAAACCCATAGTTTGTTCTTCCACAAATTTACGTTGTAGTATAGAAAATTTCAGCAGCTTGTGTCCATATGAATCGTAAATAAGAATAAATTTTCCATTTTCATCAATAGTGAAATCTGTCAAATTTAAATACTCCATGGGGCCTTTACCTTTTTCATCAATTTTAAAAAGATATTTTCCTTTTGGTGAAAATGCTATTAATCGATCTGACATTTCATCATGAATGTATATAACATTTTCAAACATTAAAATTCTGCCCATTTTACCTATCAGGTATTTCTCTTCGAGAAAAATATATTCGGCACTTTTAACAAAATTATCACTTCCGATTTGCTCTATTGGAACTTCTATTTTATAGGAAACTGAATTAGATAATTTCGATTCGTTTATAGATTGTTTGCATCCAATCAGTATTAAAAAACACAGAATTATTAAAATTCGCATAACTTTGATTTATTAAAACATTTTTACTAATTTTTTAAAAAGGATACCTCATATTCCGAGGTATCCTCATTCAATTTATTGAATTTAGCAATTTTCTTCAGTACATGACCCAACAACCGCCCACGTACAGTTAACTTCATAAGATCCCGGAATAGGGATTGGGAACAATAGAGAAACACCACCACTATCCATTATTTCCCACGTATAACATTGGCCTCCGGGCACCGGTCTTTCACCTGAAGGAGGATAATCACATTCTCCAGTTAATGTATTGTAGTTTGGATCCCAGGGATAACAAGCCAGGGCAACATTCCTTTTGAGCGATTGAACGACATTTATTGCAATTGCCGAAATAATAAATATTCCTATGACTATAGTTTTCAAATTTTTCATTCTAAAATTTTTAATGTTATGTATAAAATTATTGTCTCTGTTTGGAAGAAATTATATTTCCTTCAACTTATTTTCTTTCTATCTTTGCCCCCGAAAGGGGGAACTACCAGAACTGTTGTTTAATGAGCATTGGACTAACTTTTTTGTGGTTTTCTCCTTTTATTATTTTATCCTGTTTATTTTGCTTAAATAATAATAGCAAAGCGGAATAAAGTAGAGGCTCACCAAGGTGCCCACGAACATTCCGGCAATGGTAACAATTGCCAGTGGCTGTTGCAGCCGCGAACCCATATCGTTGCCAAAAAGCAGTGGTATCACGGCAAGTATGGTGGTGGCGCTGGTCATAATAATGGGTTTCAGGCGGCGTTTTCCGCCGGCATGAATTGCCTCCAATACCGCAACATTACTTCGTGCCAGCCGGTTTATGGTATCAATTTTCAGAATCGAATCGTTGATAACAATCCCGGTCAGTACAATAATCCCGATAAATGCCATCAGGTTCAGGCTGTTTCCGGTAAGCCACAAAAGGATTAACGCCCCCGCGATAGCAATAGGGATTTCGATGAGGATAATCAATGGCAGAAGAAGCGATTCAAACTGGGCTGCCAGAATAAAGTACAACAACAGCAACGACACCAGCAGAATCATCAGCATTTCGCTAAACAACGTTTCGTTTTCAACCAGGCTTCCGCGCACCTCGTATTCTGTTTGTGGATATGCCTTTAAAGTCTCTTCAAAAGAAGCTTTTATCATTTTGGCTTCGTTTGCAACTACTTCATATTTCAGCGGAAGATAAACATCGGATTTGCCACCTTGTATCGCCATATAATCTGTCCCGTTCCGAACAGTTACCAGCCATGACAGGGGAATAAATTCATTGTTTTCCGATTTCACCCTCACCGTACTGATGATTTGCTCAAGCGGTTTTTCGTGTCCTGATAAAAATACCGGCACTTCGAATTGTCCCTGTTTCAGGGTAAATACCCGGAACTGGTTTAATGCTTTTTTTAATTCCGAAATCACTTCGTTTACCGGTACTTTGTAAAGCAACAACCGCTCGTAATCGGGAACAATGGTGTAATATTCCTGCAACCGCAGCCTGTCCTTTATCCTTATACCTGTTTTTTTTGTTACTTTTTCAATAATTTCATTAACCTGTTGCGCGTCGGGCAGGTTAAGCGCATCCTTGTTTTTCAGCCTGATTTCGAGGGGAGCCGACCGGTTGTTAAATACTTTTTCGAACAGTGTTGGCGGTGGTATAATTTCGAAAATGGCTTCGGCATAATTTGTCTGGCAATACGCTGTAAACGCTTCACTTAACTTACTTAATGCCATCTCATTGTTTGCCATGAGGTATAACTGAGATTCCCTGGCGTCCTGATTCTCCGAAATATCGAGCAGAAAATCCTGTCCGCCAACCATGCAAGATGAATTTTGGATGAGCGCATTGTTTCGTTTCAGGAAAATTTCCAACCGTTTTTGATTTTCTGCCACGGTGATATTCCGGTTCCAATCGATATTAAAAATGGCTTCGGTTTGTTTGAAAACCGGGAATTTTTCTTTTTCAATTTCAACAAAAACAAAATAACCCGCGACTATAAAAAGAATTGCAAGGGTGAAAAACAATTTATGGTAGCGGAAAACAAAATCAAACCCCCGGGAATATGAATCCTCGATATGTCCGTAAAGGCCAATTTTGTTTAACCAGTTTTTTCTATGCTGTCCACTGTCATTCTTTCGGTTTGATTCCCTGTAAAAAAGACGAAAATAAACCGGAATCACTGTGACTGAAACCACCAGCGAAACAGTTAACCCAATGGCCACTGCCATTGCCTGGTCGTAAAACAAAGCGCCGGAAATTCCGCTCAGAAAAACCAGGGGCACGAAAACCGCGCAGGTGGTAAGCACCGAACTGATTAAAGGCCTGATAACTTCATTGGTTCCTTTTACACATGCAAAATCCAGAAGTTTGAAATTGTTTGATATCGTTTGAATTTGTTTGATGGTGTTGGTTCCTGTAGTTTCTATGGTTTCTTTTGTGTTGTCTTGCATCTTGTGTCTGATTCTCTTGTGTCTTTCATAATGCTGAATGATGTTGTCGATAACAATGATTGAATTATCGATCATCATCCCCACCCCAAGAATTAATCCTGAAAGTGAAATCACATTGACGGAAATACCTGCGAACCAGAAAAGAAGCAGGCTTACAACAAGGCTCAAAGGCACCGATATTCCGATTAATAACGGCGATTTTATATCTTTCAAAAACAGGAATATGATGAAAAAGGCGAGCAAACCGCCAACAATTAACCCCGACCTGAGATTACCCAGCGAGTAATCGAGCAGTTCGGTCTGATTCCGGTCAATACTTATTATCAGCCGTGGATAATCAAGTTGCAACTGCGCTACAAGTTCGTTTGTTTTTTCCTTTAAAGCGGCAATACGGGCATCAGGCTTTTTTATTACCGCCATTACCACAGCGCGGGAACTGCCGGAAAGATAAACCCCTTTTTGCTGTGCCGGCCTGATGTTTATTTCTGCCAGGTCTTTCAACCTGAAAATACGGTCGCCGGCGTGTATAAAAAGGTTTTCGATATCGGTGCGGTTGGTAAGCAGCGAGGCATAACGCACATTGTATTCGTACAGCCCGCTCCTGACCTTAATATTTCCAACCGAATAATTATTGGTTTCCAGGGCGTTAATCAATGTGGAGCGGTCGATACCCAATTGATTTAACCTGTCCATGTCAACCTGCAAAACAATTTCAGGATATTCCAGCCCGCTGATATCGGCCATGGAAACTTCAGTCAGTTGTTCCACCCGTTTTTTAATCACCTGATCGCAAAACTGGCTCAGTTCCATAAAGCGGTTTTCATCCAGCGAATCTTTCAGGCTGACGTTCAGGTAAAAAACAGGTATGTCGGTTGCAGAGGTTTTTATAACCCGTGGGCGTGTAAACTCCTCAGGCAATGAATGCATAAGCGCATCAATTTTTTCGTTTACCTCGATAAACGCATAATTAATGTTAGTTCCATAACCAAAAATCAGCCGTATGCTGCCCTGCCCGTTGGTTGCCGAACTTTCAATATCGCTGAGGTGCGAAACCTGCAACAATTGCCGCCTGATTTTACTTACCAATTGTTCTTCCACTTCGCGGGCAGGTTTGCCGGTGGCATTAATTTTAACCACAATTTCAGGGATATCGATTTCGGGCATCAGCGAAACGGGTATCAACCGGGCGGCAACCAGGCTCATTACCAGAAAGGCTATTAAAATTACCGTTACTGCTATCGGGCGCTGTATGAGAAATTTAACCATTTGGTTCTTTGTTTAATATATGATTCATTTCATTTTCACTACCGGCGACAAATGGCTGAGGTTAAAATTGCCGTCAACAACCACTTCTTCGCCTGGTTTTATTTCATCCCCGGTTACGGTACAATACGAAGAGTTCTCTTCACCTATAGTTACATATCGCCAGTGTGCAGTATCGTTTATACAAACAAATACCACCTTTTTTTCCTGCCGGAGGGTAACCGCGCTTTTGGGGATAATAACCTGTTCAGGCACAGCATCTCTCACTATCACCTTAACATTCATCCCATCGGTTAAATTTCCGGTTTTGTTCTGTACGGTGGCTGTGGCCAAAACCATACCCGTCTCATTTACCGCAGGGTTTACAGCCGATAACCATCCCTGAATTGTGTCCTTTTCAAAAGCGTATGAAATAACCACCAGGGGCATGTTTTCCCTTAGCTGCGAAGCTTCGTTTTCCAGCACCGGAAAGTCAATTTCAAAAAAAGAATCGTCGATAAGTGTGCAAAATTGCTTGTATTGCCCCGAGCGGTTAAAGGGTTTCGCCTCCACGCCGGCAATAATCCCTGCAAATGGCGCTGTTACGCTTGCTTTTCCCAATTTAATGGCTGCCATCCTTTTTTCACTCATGGCATCGTTATATCCCGACCGGGTTAGCGCCACTTTCAATAAGTTTTCAGGTACCGAAAGTGTATCTTTTAGTTGATATCCCATTCCGATAAGCAGGTTTTCCAGTGCAAGCTGGTTTTTATGTACCATACGACAGGCCCTGTCATAATCATATTGCTGATTGGTAGCGTCAAGCAAGGAAAGTAGCTGCCCGTTTTCCACACGTTGCCCGTTTTTTACTTCCACTGTCCGAATCTCCTCATCCAGTTCGTACTGTAAAACAGCCCTGCGCACTGCCTCAAGTTTACCATTGCTTTCAAACTCGCGGTAAAACGTGCCTTTTTGCACAAAACCGGTTATAACAATGTTTTGATCTTCGAATTGGTTCATTCTGCTGTAATTGTTTTGGCTGTCGGGTTTGTTTTTACATCCGGTGAATACCATAATTAAAATAACTACTTGCGTCAGCACTATCATTTTTCTTAGTGACAACCCGAAGCATGAAGCTTTGATAACCGGGTTTTGAATGCAGATTTGTTGATTCATTTTACTTTATTTTTTTCTTTATTAATATGGATTCCTCTTATAAAAAGTGGTAAAAAAACCACAAGCGTCAAAACTGAAAACAGCAATCCTCCAATTGTACCCAAAGCCAGGCTAAACCAGAAAACCTCTTTTTGCCCCCCAAATAAAAACGGGACAAGCCCCAATACGGTGGAAGAAATGGTAAGTATAACCGGTACAATTTTCTGCCTGAATGCATGAATATACTGGCTGACCGGGTTCATTCGGGGGGAATTTTTCTTTACATGGTTTAAATCGTTGAGTATGTATAATGCCGAATTCACGGTTAATCCGCTCAACAGCAAAAACGACGCGTATCCGCCCTGGCTGAATGCGATATCGAAAAGGTAAAAAACAAGGAAAACACCGATAAACGAAACAGGCATCATTACCAGTACAACAAAGGGCTGTCGCAACGATTCGAACACCACGGCACATATCGCGTAAATAATGGCCAGCACCAGCAGTATAATGAACAGCCGGTAATCGGTTTCGCTTTTATCGCCCCACATTCCACTATAAAAAACCTGTTGTTTCAACCGAAAACCGATGGGAAGTTCGTCGGCCATTTTTTTGATCACTTTCCCGACAATGTATTCCTTCTGACCGTGCGAACCAATAAAATCAAACTCCACAACCATGGTGTATTCCATATTTTCCTTATTGATTATATCGGCCACGCGGGTTTTATTCATTGCTCCATAATAGTTCAACCGGGCAAATTTATCATTCCCTGTTGCAAGCGGAAGGTTATAAAACTGCCAGTAATCCGGAATTTGCCCCTGACCGGCTTTTAGTAATACCGGATGCCGGTTGCCCTGGTCATACAAATCTGTTACCCACAGTTCCTTTTCCGACAGTTGAATGAGTTGGTGCAGCAAACTGCCTTTGGCAATTCCTGCTCCCGAAAGCCTGTCGTCATCAAATTCCAGCAGGTGTTCGGTGCGTACTTTATCGTTGTAGGTTGCCCGTCCGTTGATAAAAATGGAGGCAGCATCAACGCGCTGTATGTCGAGCAGGTAGGTTTTGAACTTTTCAGCAAATGCCTTTAGCGCTTCCAGGTTGTATCCGTAAAAAGTAACCCTTGAGTTACGCGCCCCTTCGTGCAGCGAATTGTCGAAACCCCGGCCCACGCCGGTAATTGTCCAGTCGCCGACACCCATTTCGATTACCTTCGATTCCAGTTCCGATTTCAGTGTGGCGGGGAATGCTGTAAATTCGTGTTCCTTATTAAAATAAATCTGAACCGATGCAGTTTCCGAACCATAAATACGGGTTTGAAACTGCTCCAGTTCATTGTATTTTGCCAGCAGGTTTTCAATACGCACAACAATTTCGTTGGCCTTTTCAGGCGTGGTTCCCTCGTACATTTCGCCACGCACCATCAGCATGGTGCGCCGGTCGGCGCTGCCCAGCCCCTCGTGATTTGTTTCCTTTAAAAAAAGTCGAAGCGAACCTCCCAGCGTGTAATCCAACACTTTTCTGACATAATCGTTGTAGAATTCACCTCCAATAATGGCATTGTACGGTTTGCTAATCCATAATTTTTCGTCGAGTTGCAGGGGCAACAAAAAAACAGGCAGCCCAAAACCAAGGATAATCAGCACAAAAAATGCTTTACGGAAACGGGCTGAAAAACGGATAAAATGGGAATATCTGCGATACGCCTTTACCAGCCGCCGTTTTGCCTTATAAACCCGGGTATCATCGGGCCGTGGAAGCGGCAACCTGTCCAACAGCGCCGGTACAAAAAAGAAGGCTATAAACAGTGACACGCCGAGGTTGATTAAAATGACATACGCGAAATCGAGCAACATCAATTGCTGTTCGTCATCAAGAAAAAATATCGCTACCAGTGCACCCGCAGTGGTAAGCGTTGCCGCCAGAATGCCCCTGAATACTGAAATGCCTTTGCCGATGCGGATGTGGTCGGCCATTACAATGGTGTTGTCGATGATGATGCCCAGCGAAATGGTAATCCCTGCCATCGAATAGATATGGATTTCGATACCGGCAAGGTAATAAAAGATAAAAGCAATTAAAATATTGGCTGCCATGCTGATAAACATGACAAACAGGTAACGGAAACTGCGGCTTACCAACCAGATAAACAGCAACAGCAACAACAGCGAAAGCCCGGTACGGATGGCTATTTTACTGATTTCATCTTTCAGGAACACAGTGCTGTCGTAAACAATTTCAAGTGTATTACCCGTGGGTAGCGCCTGGTTCAACCTGAAAATCTGTTCTTTAACACCTGATGATGTACGTAACTGGTTGGCGCTTTTGGCCGCCAATACATTTATAGTAACGGTATTCAAGCCATTAATACGATAAAAACTGTTTGCGGGAGCTTCAGCCTGTTGTATTTTCACCAAACCGGTAAGTTTAAAAATCCGGTTACCGGCGCTTATTTTTATGTTTTCCCAGTTGGGGCCGGTATTTTGCAGGCCGGCAAACCGTACCGGTACACTTACCAAATTTTCTCCCCTTGCGCTTTTTTGCTGTACCATGCCAATGCCTGCCGTAGTGTGGTAATCCCTGATTTGGCTGCCGATTGCAGCAGGCGACAAACCGAGTGTTTTTAACATCCCTTCATCGTAAACCAGTTCCCACTGCAAGGGGGTATAACCCGAAACCTGGACATCAAATACCCCATCGATTAGCGACAGCACGGGTTTAACCTCATTCTCCGCCAGGTTGCCGAGTTGCCGGTTATTGCCGGGCCCGTTCAGCACAAGGGTCATCAGTTGTTCCACCCGCTCCTCTTCATCGGGCCGTGAAACCTGTATTTGCGGATAACTAACGCCTTGTGGCAGCCCGGGGTAAACCTGCCTGATGAGCATGGAAACCTCGAAACGCATGGCATCCATATCAGAGCCTTTTTCCATTTCAAGCGTTACAGCGCCATTGCCTTCGCCGGTGCGCGATTTCATGGCAACCATTCCGGTTAGGTTGGAAAAAATGGCCTCCAGCTTCGAGGTTACCTCGCTGTCGGCAACCACTGCATTGGCATCGCTGTAATTGTAATAAACCGTAACCGATGGCAAAGCACGATCGGGCAACAGCTTTACCTTTAAAAGCGGGGATAAAGCGATGCCAAGAATCATTAGGGCAAGGGTTGCCATGATGAGTGGAAAAGAATAATTTAATTTTCTTGAATTTGAAACTAATTGTCTGTATAACATTAAGCAAATTGTCGATTAAACTATTTTTTCTAATTACAAATCATACTTACTTCTACATAGCTTGCTCCATTAATATTAATATCTGAAGCAGTAACAAGAGTAATGTACTTTAGAACCGCATTTTATATTTATAGTTGAGTGCTTTGTAATAAATATAACTGCTTATCCACAACAGGCAAGTTGACGAAATGATTAAATTTACTGCATGGAAATAGAAGAAAAATACCCAAAGGATTTTCAAGAATTTCTTGCAC
>WTWZ01000066.1 GCA_009773765.1 Prolixibacteraceae bacterium
AAGTTCAGGTAATTACAGGAGCAGTACACCGGCGGGCAGCGGCAGCAGCAGTGGAAGTTTCAGCACAGGAAGCAGCGGCGGAAGAAGTAGTGGCAGTTCATATTCCGGAGGTTCCAGTGGTGGCTCTTCAAGCGGCGGCGGTTCACGTTCAGGAGGCGGTGGTTCATCTTCATCGGGGCGCAGATAATTACAGGAAACTCTAAAATTTAGGTTAAATTAAAAAAAAACAAATGCCATGAAAAAATATCTTTTCCTGATTACAATCTCTTTATTAGTGCCTTTTTTAATACAGGCACAAGATTTGGCCGATGCTTTGAGATATTCCAACTTAACAGTATCGGGAACTGCACGTGCAGGCGCCATGGGCAATGCATTTGGCGCCCTTGGGGGTGATTTTACATCTGCCAGTATTAATCCGGCAGGAATTGGTTTGTACCGGTCGAGCGAGTTTGCCCTTACCCCTGTTTCGGGAAGTATTAGAGTTGAAAGCATCTATTATGGCACAGGCCGTGAAGACAGCGATTACAAATTTTCGCTCAACAATATGAGTTATGTTTATTCAATACCGGTTGCAGCTAATAACGAAGCAGGTATTGTTAGTGTCAACTTTGGCGCGGGCTACAACCGTGTAAAGGATTTTAACAGCAATTCTGTTATTCAGGGGTTCGATGTAAATGGCTCTTATTTGGACTATTTTGCAGACAGGGCCAACCGCGATATATGGAGCGATTTTTATGAAGAGCTGGCCTGGAAAACGGATATGTTGTTGTATGATGAAAACAATAAGGAATACTATTCCGATTTGCAGGACGCCAATTATGGGCAAAGCCAACGGAAAACCTATTCGAAAAACGGTTCAATCGACGAATATTCGTTTGTGATGGGATTAAATTTTAACCATAAATTGTACATGGGAATGGCCTGGGGAATCAACGACCTGTCGTACAGCGAGGGAACCTCGTTTTACGAAAATGACGACAACGATAACATCCCATATTTTAATAATTACCAGTTTAACAATTATTTTTCAACTTATGGGATAGGGCACAACTTTAAGTTTGGGGCCATTTATAAACCAATTAACGAAGTGAGGCTGGGGGTTTCTATACATACACCCACTTATTATCGTTTGTACGATGACTTTAATACTACGATGAATTCGTCGCTAACATATAACGATGGCAGCGAAAAATACGAGGAGAGTTCGCCTTACAACGAGTATAATTACAGGCTTCAAACGCCAATGCGGGCAACTTTCAGCGGGGCAATTGTAATTGGCAAAAAAGGTTTAATCAGCGCCGATTATGAATTGGTAAACTATGGAATGGCAAAATTGCGCGACGGCGGCGATGGTTACAACTTTTATGATGAAAATGCAGATATAAGAGAAGCTTACAAAACATCGGGCAATCTCAGAATTGGCGGTGAATTGATGGCAACCAGCAATTTTAGCCTTCGGGGAGGTTTTGAATATCACGGCCCGGCGTACAACGAAAGGGCTTTCGGAACCAGCCAGTTAAACGCTGATTCGAAAATGATGGTTTATTCAACAGGGATTGGTTACCGTACAGGTTTATTCTTTGCCGATTTGACTTACCGTTATTCCAGCCTTGATGAATACGATTATCCTTATCCAACTCCTGCTTCCGAGGTTTATCAGGCGCCGCAGGCGGCTTCGTTTAAAACTGTCAGAAACAATATTCTGTTTACACTCGGGTTTAAATTCTAAAACCATGTTTCTAATAATTTAAAAAGCACAATCCATTGCGGGTTGTGCTTTTTAAATTATTAAGAACGGTATCAGGACGAATAATATAAATCAGAAAAAATGTTTTATGTTTGTTTTTAACAAACTTGTGAATTATGTGGATTACAATTTCGTTGGTTGTTTTTTATCTTTTAGCGCCCGCACTTCTTATTTATCTCACCAAAATATCAAATTTCCTAAACAGATTGGGGGCAGTTGTACTGGCCTATTTGCTTGGATTAATTGTTGGAAACATTGGAATTTTACCGGTTGGGGGCGCAGAATTTAAATCATTGCTTGGGGCCCGGAGTTTCATCCCGAAAAATGAGTTTCTTGAATATGTGGCTGTTTCGAAGGTTACTGAAAACGATGGGTTAGTAAACCAAATTGCCACGGTGCAGGATATGTTGTTTACTATCATTATTCCGTTGGCAATTCCGTTATTGCTTTTTACACTCGATTTGAAAAAATGGCTTAAGCTGGCAAAAGGTGCACTACTATCGATGGTTTTGGCGATGTTTTCTTTAATGATTGTGGTGTTTTCGGGTTTTTATTTTTTTGCCGAATCAATTGAAGAATCAAACAAGGTAGCCGGAATGCTTGTTGGCGTTTATACCGGTGGAACTCCAAACCTTGCAGCAATTGGCAGTGCTTTGCAGGTGAGCCCCAATATTTTTATTTTAACACACACCTACGATTTAATTGTTGGTGCGGTAGCGCTACTTTTTCTGATGACCATTGCACAACGCGTATTTCATTTATTCCTCCCCAGGTTTCAAGTGGTTTACAAAGCTGAAAATAAACTTCAACTTGCCGATGAAACTGCTGATATTGAAAACTTCGCCCCGTTGTTTAAAAGAAAAGGGTTACCGGATTTGCTGAAAGCAATTGGCGTTTCAATAATTATATCTGCCATCGGGGGCGGTTTATCGTTGCTTGTTGCCAAGCCAAACGACACAATCGTTGCCATTTTGTCAATTACCACTTTAGGCTTGCTGGCTTCGCTCATTAAACCAGTCAACAAACTTCAAAACAGTTTTCAGTTCGGTATGTATTTAATTATAGCATTTTCACTTGTGGTTTCATCAATGGCCAACCTGGGCAATATGTTTCAGATTGAATTTCTGCAACTGTTTTTGTATATTTTTTATGTTGTTTTTGGTTCGATTGCCATTCATGTGGGGCTGGCCCGTATTTTCAAAGTGGATGCTGATACCACCATTATTTCAATTACCGCACTTACTTATTCACCTCCTTTTGTCCCCGCAGTTGCAGGAGCTTTAAAAAACAAAGATGTTATCATCTCCGGGTTGACTATCGGAATTCTGGGTTATGCATTTGGCACTTATCTGGGAATTTTTGTAGGGACCCTTTTGAAATAAATTATACATTGCACAAAATTTTAAATCAAAACCGACATGTACATCAAAACAAATTCAAAAATTGCTGTATCCAGCATTTTAAAGTCAAATGTTTTAAACCTTGTTTTTCTGTTTTTTCTTTTATCAACTTCAGCCATAAATGCCCAACCATCAGGAGGCCCTTACGGGCCGGTGCATAAAACTTATGAGTTGCCCAAAGTATCCGGCAAGATTTACTATGTGGCCCCCGATGGCGACGCCAGCGCAGCAGGGACCGATATTTCGAAACCTGCAACGCTTGAAGCAGCAGTAAAAAAAGGAGTTACCGGCGATGCTATTATTTTACGGGGCGGTGTGTACCGTACCGGAACGCTGGTTTTTAACCAGGGGCTTGTTTTTCAGCCGTACAAAAATGAAGGGCCCCTGCTGAAAGGAACTTTTGTGGCTGACAAATGGGAAAAGGCGGGCAATAAACTCTGGAAAACCAAATGGGACAGGCTCTTTCCAGCCAATCCCGAAGACTGGTGGCAACGAGACCGCGAGGAAAAATTCACGCCACTCCACCGCTTTAACGACGACATGGTTTTTGTTGATGGCCGTTTTCTGCAATCGGCAGCCAATACTTCTGAATTAAATGACAGTACTTTTTATGTGGATTATGCCAGCAAAGAAGTTTACCTGGCAATCGACCCTGCTGATAAACTCATCGAAATTACCGCGTTCAGCATGGCTTTGCACAGGGTTTATTACGAAGTAAACGGAATGAAAGCCGACAATGTGGGGCCTACAATCCGTGGAATCGATTTTACCCAGTTTGCCGATTCCACTATTTTTGTTGAATGTGTTGACCCGGTGGGATTAAAAAAAGAATCGGAAATTGGCAAGGAGGTACAGGGAACACTCATCGAAGACTGCGCCATATCGTGGTGTTCGCGGATTGCCATGTTCCTGATGGGCGACAAAACAACCGTGCGCAATTGCTATGTGGGAAACACCAGCCGCGAGGGAATTTACGTGGTTGGCTCGGCCGATGTACTGCTCGAAAATAACATCATCGAAAAAAACAACATCGAAAATATTACCGGTTGTTACCCTGCCGGGGTGAAGATTTTTAACCAGTGCTACCGCTGCACCGTGCGCAATAACCTGGTTACCAACATGCCCAACTCAAACGGCGTTTGGTACGATGTGGGCAATGTGGATGGCCGTTTTATAAATAACTGGATTGAGAATGTGGGAAAACCCGAAGTGCCTGTCTCTACCAAAAGTGTTTGGCCCAGCCAGAACGGCTTCTTTTTCGAAATCTCGAAAGGCGCCATTGCAGCCGGAAATGTGTTTGTAAACTGCGACCACGGAATTTTAGCCTTAAATGCCAGCAATTTGGAAATGTACAACAACACCTTTGTAAACAGCATGGTTTGCATTGCCCGCGACACCCGCAGCGCGTTGGGCGACCATTTTGGCTGGCACCCTGCCACCGGCCCCGGTGTGGATGAGCGTTACGGCCATGTTTTTGTTAACAACCTGCTTACCGGCGATGCCGGTTTTGACCGTCCGCTTTTGCTCGTGTGGCAACCCGCCGTTTTATGCGAAAAACTCAGCGAAACCCCGCTAAAGCAATTCGATAACAACGTTTTTGTAAAACAAAACGAAAGCTACAAAACACTGGCTTTCTGGAGCCCCTCAAAAGCCGAAAACTGTCAGGCCGAAATAAAAAAGCTGGCCGAACTTCAGGAACTCAGCGGGGCCGCCGCCAAAAGCCAATACCTTGAAGGCAAACACCTGCCATTGTTTAAAAGCGCAATCTTGGATAACTACCAGCTTTTGTATGAATTTCCCGGCAAAACCGCTGCCACCGAAATTCCTGCCAATGTAAAAAAACTGATGGGGATTCCGGCGGATACAAAGGGGTTTGTAGGGGCGTATAGTCCGAAATAATGTTCTGCACTAAAGAAATGTTCATACACAGTCCGTCTTCTGCTGATCAGTTGGCGAATTATTGCCAGCAGTAAAATTATAGATAATGCGGGGGGAAGCCGCAGCTCAACATTAAAAAAAAGAATCTATCTGCAATTTGGGATATTACCAGGTTGTGGCGCAGGCGCATAACACATGCGGCTGGGGCTCTTATGCTGTTCTTGGCGTAGAGGTTTACGGTTCCAAAAGTTTGTCTTTTTCGGCCAACCCAACCAGTGGTGAAACTACAATAACCATCGAATCGACAAACGAAAATGAACTTCTTGTTTCTGAGTGGGATTTGGAAATCTACACCCAAACACAGATGTTAAAAGAGAATAAAACCAGGCTGAAAGGCAGCATCACGGTTATCAACACCTCGGGCTGGCAGGAAGGTATTTATGTTGTGCTCGCCTTATATAACAACGAAATTATAACCGGAAAATTAATTGTGAAACAATAGACTCGTTTACTTAAATTTCGGGAACACCCGGTGGCCACAATACGGTCAGCGGCAAGGTTTCGGGAGTTCCCCGCCTGGTGGATGCCCTCATCGTGGTAAACGGCGAACAGGGTTATGAAGATTTTGTGGGCGAACTCAACAAGCGTATCGGATAGTTCAACCGGTTGCTCGACCAGCGCGAAGGCCGTACTGCCAAAAGGACGGAGAGAAAACGGAATATCCTGGAAATAATACGAGGCTGCTTTTTATGTTTTTCACATAAAAACAGCCTCGTATTTTTATCGTATAATATTTTGATTTATTCAGCTACTACTTCAAATTCAATTACAATAACAACTTCTTTGTGAAGTTTTATTTTAGCAGAATAAGTACCCACTTCCTTAATGTGGTCTTCGGGCAATATTATCTGTTTGCGGTCGATTTCAAAACCTTTCTTATTAATTGCCTCGGCAATTTGAATTGTATTTACCGAACCAAAGATTTTACCCAGCGTACTTGTTTTTGCGCCGATAATAATTTTTTTGTTGGCCAGTTTTTCGGCTATTGAAAGAGCTTCATTTTTAAGCTTGGCTTCTTTGTGGGCGCGCTGTTTAGTGTTTTCGGCCAATACCTTTTTCGCAGTTGATGTTGCAACAATTGCTTTTTTCTGAGGAATCAGATAGTTCCGGGCAAAACCGTCTTTAACTTTAACTAAATCGTCTTTGCTCCCTAAGCGGTCAACGTCTTGTATTAATATAATTTCCATTTCAAATTCCTCCTGTTATTTCATGTTGTCGGTTACAAATGGCAGTAAAGCAATTAACCGGGCACGTTTTACAGCCTGGCCTACTTTACGCTGATATTTAAGAGAAGTTCCTGTAATACGGCGTGGTAAAATTCTTCCCTGCTCATTTAAAAATTTTTTCAGGAATTCAGGATCCTTGTAGTCAACATATTTAATTCCGTTTTTCTTGAAACGGCAATATTTTTTCTTTTTAATCTCAACTGATGGTGGGGTCAGATATCTGATTTCGCTTGAAGTTTGTGCCATAACTTATCCCTCCTTTTCTGTTTTTTCCTTTTGAAGCCTTTTTCTCTTACTGCTGTATTCCACGGCAAATTTGTCGAGTTTTACAGTCATAAACCTGATAACTTTTTCGTCGCGGCGAAACTCAGTTTCCAGTTTTGCAATAAATGCAGGATCGGCTTTAAATTCAAATAACTGATAAAAGCCCGTGGTTTTTTTCTGAATTGGGTAGGCCAGTTTTTTCATTCCCCAATGCTCTTCGTGGAGCATCTCACATCCATTGTTTGTGATGATGTCCCTGAATTTTTTTACCGCCTCCTTTACCTGTGGCTCAGATAAAACGGGAGTACAAATGAAGACGGTTTCGTACTGATTCAACATAATCAACTAATTTTTAATTTATTAATAACTCTTTTCCAAAATTTTTGGAAGCGCAAAAGTAGAAATAAATTGTTATTCCGCAAATAATATTTTACAACGGAATATTTCCGTGTTTTTTTGGTGGATTTGATTTCCTTTTATTATGGGTCATATCCAGTGCATCGATTATTTTTTTGCGGGTATCGCGCGGATAAATTATTTCGTCGATATATCCCAGGGATGCTGCTTTGTAGGGATTGGCAAATTTTTCCCGGTAATCCTGAACTTTGGCTGCCCTTTCCTCGTCTGTAAAATTATTACGGTGAATAATATTAATTGCACCTTCGGGCCCCATTACTGCAATTTCTGATGTCGGGTAGGCAAAATTTACATCGGCGCCAATGTGTTTGCTTGACATCACATCGTATGCGCCACCGTATGCTTTCCGGGTAATTAGGGTAACTTTTGGCACTGTAGCCTCGGCAAATGCGTAAAGCAGTTTGGCCCCGTGCTTGATAATTCCACCAAATTCCTGGCTGGTACCGGGCAAAAATCCGGGCACATCCACAAATGTTACAAGGGGTATGTTGAACGCATCGCAAAAACGCACGAAACGTGCTGCTTTTACCGACGAATTAATATCTAATACGCCAGCCAGGTGTGCCGGCTGATTGGCCACTATACCCACTGGTTTTCCGGCAAATCGGGCAAAACCTACAATGATATTTTGTGCATATTGTGCCTGCACTTCCAAAAAGTGGCTGTTGTCGATTACTTTTTGAATAATATCGTGCATGTCATAAGGTTTATTCGGATCTGCCGGAACAATATCCTGCAAACTTTCTTCAACCCTGTCCGATGGATCAATGGTTGTTTTGATTGGCGGATCTTCAAGGTTATTTGACGGAAGGAAACTGAGCAATTCGCGGACCATCATTATGGTCTGGTCTTCGTCTTTGCCATTAAAGTGGGCAACACCGCTTATGCTGTTGTGAGTAAAAGCCCCGCCCAACTCTTCTTTGGTAACTTCTTCATGGGTTACAGTTTTTATTACTTCGGGGCCAGTTACAAACATATGGCTCTTTTCGTTTACCATGAAAATGAAATCGGTTAGGGCAGGGGAATATACCGCGCCACCGGCACAAGGCCCTAAAATAGCAGAAATCTGTGGGATTACTCCTGATGAAATTACGTTATTGTAAAAAATATCGGCGTAACCGGCCAGGCTTTCAACCCCTTCCTGAATGCGGGCGCCGCCCGAATCGTTTAACCCTACGATTGGAGCTCCCATTTGCAGGGCAAGTTTTTGAATTTTCACAATTTTATCGGCATTGGCCCGGCTGAGCGAACCGCCAAAAACCGTAAAATCCTGGGCAAAAACATAAACCAATCTTCCTTTAACTTTCCCGTACCCCGAAATTAAACCATCGCCCAGTACCTTGTTCATTTCCATACCAAAATCGTAGCTGCGGTGGGTAACCAGCTTGTCAATTTCGTTAAAAGTGCCGGGGTCAAGTAATTGTAAGATGCGTTCGCGGGCCGATTTTTTGCCGGCTGCATGTTGTTTTTCAATCCTTTCGGGCCCACCGCCCAACTCGGCTTTTTTGTTCAGTTCGTCAAGCAGTGTGTATTTTTCCTGTAAGTTCATTGTTAATCCGATTTATTCAAGTTCTATTAAAATTTGATTCCCTTCAATGGTATCGCCATCTTTTACATTCACTTTTTTAACTTTTCCATTCAATGGGATTTTGTATTCACTCTCCATTTTCATCGCCGAAATTATTACTGCCGGCTGGCCTTCAGTAACACTTTCCCCCTCGCTTACCAACACCTTAACAACTTTTCCCGGCATTGCCGATGAAATATTTTTTTCTGCCGAAACAAATCCCTTTGCACCTCTGTCAATCAGGTATCTGGCTTCTGCGTCAATAATTTCAACTTCAAACTCATGGTAAAGTGTGTATGCCGTATACTTTTTAGGTTGATCCCGCGGAACTAATTCAATGTTGTACGAATGTCCGCTTTCGAGAATAGAAAATGTGCCATCGGCAGTATGCATTACGTCAACTTTCAGAATCTTTCCGTCCACTTCTATTTCCAGCAAATTTCCATCCTGACCGCGCAAATCGACCCAGGCAATTCTGTCCCCGACTTTTATTTCAATAGCCATAATTTTATTTTAAAAATGATTGATGTAAGGTATTTTTTTCCAACGGCTTTGGGGTAGCGCAAACTCCTTGTTATTTTCCTGACGGCTGCTGATTTTTTGCAGATAATCTATGAATGCCGCAATTATCACCATGTCGCTGAATTCTTTGCGCTCCGGATTTTCCGTTAACTGTTCCTGGTTATCTTCGATAAAATGGGTATCGTATTTACCTGCAATAAAATTCGGATTATTCATTATCCGCTCCAGATATTTGATTGAGGTTTTAATCCCTGTAATTTTATACTCATACAATGCCCTTCTCATCCGGTTTATCGATTCATCACGGTTTTTGCCCCAAATAATTAGTTTTGAAATCATCGGGTCATAATATATCGGAATTTCATACCCCTCGTAAACATAACCATCCGTTCTAACTCCCAGCC
Organism: Prolixibacteraceae bacterium; assembly: GCA_009773765.1. Taxonomy (GTDB): domain Bacteria; phylum Bacteroidota; class Bacteroidia; order Bacteroidales; family Prolixibacteraceae; genus Draconibacterium. The sequence continues at coordinate 9,486 of WTWZ01000066.1, forward strand.
CGAGTGGTTCTGATATTTTATAGATTTTCCCGGGGCTGGGTATAAAATTATTATCCGGGTCTTCGGCATAAATCCTGCATTCGATTGAATGGCCTCTTTGGTATAAATCTTCCTGTTTATACTCAAGAATTTCTCCCTGGGCAATTTTTATCTGCTGCTTAACCAAATCGACTCCAGTTACACGCTCGGTAATCGGGTGTTCAACCTGTAACCGGGTGTTCATTTCCAGAAAATAGTAATTCAAATCGTTATCAACCAGAAATTCAATTGTTCCGGCGCCGGTATAATTCACAGCTTTTGCCGCTTTCACCGCCGATTCGCCCATTTTTTTCCTTAACTCCGGGGTCATTAATGGAGAGGGGGTTTCTTCAACCATTTTCTGATGACGTCGTTGAATGGAACATTCGCGTTCAAAAAGGTGAATTACATTTCCGTGCTGATCGGCTAAAATCTGGTATTCGATGTGATGAGGCGAGGTAATGTACTTTTCAATATAAACTGAATCGTTGCCAAATGCAAAAAGCGCTTCCGACCTTGCCGCCCGCACTGCCGAAACAATTTCCGATTCCTTTTTAATCAGCCGCATCCCTTTTCCACCACCGCCGGCAGCGGCTTTTATCATTATCGGAAGTTTTATTTCCTGAATTACCTTTAGTACTTCATGCTCATCGGCAATACTTCCCGGAGTTCCCGGCACAACAGGTATCCCGGCTTTAATTATCGCGGCGCGGGCCTGAATTTTATCGCCCATTTGAACTATAACTTCGGGCGACGGGCCAATAAAAATAATACCTTCCTCATTGCACCTGCGGGCAAAAGTTGCATTTTCAGAAAGAAACCCATAACCTGGATGAATGGCATCGGCGCCGCATTTTTTAGCTACTTCAATTATTTTTTCAACATTTAAATAACTTTCGCTCGACGGGGCCTTTCCAATGAAATAGGCTTCGTGGGCATACCTGACATGTAATGATGTTCTGTCGGCTTCGGAGTAAACTGCTACTGTTTCAATGTTCATTTCCCTGCAGGTCCGCATAATGCGAATTGCAATTTCGCCTCGGTTGGCAATCAAGATTTTCTTTATTTCTGTCATACAAAATAATTAGAAGAATACTTTTCGGAATAAGTTTAAATTTAGCAATAATATAACTTTTTTTCTGAAAAAAAGTTTTTCTGAAAAATTCAAAGGCCTAAAATACCGTTGCCGTCCGACTACACAAATTTTATAGTGTTAATATTTATAAAATACAAATAGCGCCTATGTTTTTTTACAAATCGTTTTGAATAAGAAATGCAAATAGTCAAAAATTTCAAACACCTTGTTGTCAAAAATTTTTTTTTCATCGGTAAAAAGATAATTTTGTTTTGCAGTTTAAACTAACTTATGACTTATCGACTTTTTTTACTGTTGATTTTTTGTTTTACAGGGCATATTATACAGGCGCAAAGTTTGGATTATACGCTGTCAGACGATTCTCTGGTAAATAAATATACCAGTGACAAACGGGTGTATTATGCAGCCCGCACCGATATTAAGCCCAAAATTGACGGCAGGCTTGAAGACGAGTGCTGGCAAAAATACGGCACATGGGATGGCAGTTTCATTCAGCAGCAACCGCATCAGGCAGCCCCGCCATCGCAGGAAACTGAAATTAAAATTTTATACGATGACAAATACCTTTATTTTGCAATTATTTGTCACGACAATGAACCTGAAAATATGAACCCCATTCTGGGCAGACGCGATGTAAATACGGGCGATATGGCAGGTATTGCGCTCGATTCGTATAACGACAAACAAACTGCATTCGAATTTAATCTCACAGCAGCCGGCCAGAAAGTGGATTTAATGCACATGGGAGAATATGGCTGGGATTTTGAATGGAACGCGGTTTGGGATGGTAAAACCTCGGTTGGCGACTCGGCCTGGTACGCCGAAATGCGCGTGCCTTTTACCCAAATCAGGTTTTCGAAAGAAAGTGAACAAATTTGGGGAATGCACATCTGGCGCTGGATACATCGTTTTCAGGAAGAATCGCAGTGGAAACTGATACCGGTTGATGCACCAGCGATGGTTTATATTTTTGGCGAATTGAGAGGGATCAGGGATATTCCATATAAAAGGAATTTTGAAGTTATGCCTTATGTAAAGGGCAAATATATAACCGACACGGAAAGTAATGAGAACTTTGGCAGCGGGGTGGATGGTAAGATTGGAATAACCTCGAATTTTATGCTTGATTACACGGTAAATCCCGACTTTGGCCAGGTTGAAGCCGACCCTTCTGTACTGAATTTAACCTCATGAGAAGAGGCCTTTCTTTTTGGAAGGGAAAAGCATTTTAGAGTATAATTCAGGCAGCGATATGCTTTATTATTCGCGCCGGATTGGTCATGCGCCAAGTTATCGGCCATACACAGAAGTGGATGAAACGCTAACCATTCCCGATAATACTTCCATTATAAATGCACTCAAATTGACCGGCAAAAATAAATCGGGTTTTTCAATGGGTATTGTAAACAGCATGACCGCAAAAGAGTTTGCAACAATATCGGCCGAAGATGTAAGCACAAAAGAAGCTGTTGAGCCATTTACCAACTATTTTATTGGCAGGTTAAAACAGGATTTTAACAAAGGCAATACAACTATTGGTGGAATTGCAACTTCCACAATCAGGAGCATAAATGATGAACAACTTGAATTTTTGCCCGAAAAATCAATGGTTGGAGGATTTGATTTTGAGCATAACTGGCTGAACCGTAAATACTTTTTCAACGCCAAGTGTTTTTATTCGAAGATTGATGGCAGCAAAACCGCTATCTCCAGGCTTCAAAGATCATCGCAACATCTCTATCAAAGAGAAAATGCTGAACACCTGGAGTATAATAGCCAGCTCACTTCACTTCAGGGGTGGGGAGGAGAATTGAGTGGCGGAAAGCGCAGTGGAAAATTCAGGCTGACTGGCAATGTTGACTGGCGATCGCCAGGAGTTGATTTAAACGATGTAGGTTACATGCGCCAGGCCGATTATATTAAGGAAGAAATTAACCTGCTTTATAATGTTAACAAGCCAAAAGGAATTTTTCTGAAGTATTATTTTCTTATGAAGCAATTGCACACCTGGAGCTTTGGGGGCGAAAACCTGAAAGACCAGTTCAGTTTTGAGGCAAAAACCACCTTTAAAAATTACTGGTTAGCCAGTTTGTTGTTATCAAGGAATATCAACGAGCTTGACACCAGACAGTTGAGGGGCGGCCCATCGCTCAGGGTTGACAATAACACAAGGGCGGGATTTATTTTCCAGACCAACAGCAGCAAAAAACTCGTGCTTTCAACCAAACTTGATTTTTTGCGGTTCGATGATAACATTACCTGGCGCGATAAATATGATTTTAGTATTAGCTGGTTAATCAGCAATAATATTTCCCTGTCATCAATGTCAGGGTTTGCCAGCGAAAATAACAACAGCCAGTATGTGAAGCAGAAAACAGTGAAAGGGAAAATGGAATATGTTGTGGGGAAAATAGAAAGGCAGACCCTTTATACCACCCTGAGAGCCGAATATTTTATTACACCCGAATTATCGTTGCAGTATTATGGCAGCCCGTACGCTTCCATAGGTAAGTACACAGGCTTCCGCAAGGTTAATCAGTCGAAAGCGCACAATTTAAATGAAAGATTTTCACCCTTATTTATTTCAGGAAACAATTTGGTTGATGAAAATAGTGGGGTTTTGCTTGACTTTACAACTGAAAATCCCGATTTTAACTTTCAGGAATTCAGATCGAATTTTGTTTTGAGATGGGAATACAAAACCGGCTCAACATTCTATTTTGTCTGGACTAACACAAGATCGGGCCACGACGATGAATATTTTCCATCCATTGTGGAAAGTTTTAAAAACATATCGAAAGTTAAGGCACAAAATGCGTTTATGCTTAAACTGAGTTACTGGTTTTCGTTGTAAGCTAAAACCCTATCTTTGCGGCCATGAAACTGGCAGAATATTTCCCATTTTATAAAAGAAGCCTGCATCTGGCCCTGCCTGTCGTGATTTCTCAAATAGGGCAGGTGAGTGTTATGCTCGTTGATAATATGATGGTTGGATATGTGGGTACCACAGAACTGGCTGCCTCGGCGTTTGCCAATAATGTTTTTATGGTTGGAATGTTTTTCGGTATGGGAATAACTTTCGGCCTGACACCGCTTACAGGGAATTCATTTGGCAATGGAAAAATAAACGAGGTTGTGATTTGGCTTAAAAACGGGATATTTACACATCTCGCTGCTGGTTTTGGACTGAACCTGATAATGGCAGGGATTTATTTCCTGCTTCCGTATTTAGGGCAAACACCCGATGTTGTAAAACTAGCGAAACCTTATTTTCTTTTGCTTTGCCTGTCTTATCTGCCTTTCATGCTTTTCTTTTCATTAAAGCAGTTTTTCGAGGGTACTGGCAACACAAAAATTGCAATGCACATAACCATTTCGGCCAACATAATCAATGTGGTTTTTAATTATCTGCTGATATTCGGAAAGTTTGGTTTCCCCGAAATGGGATTAAACGGCGCCGGTGCAGGAACTTTGATTTCGCGGGTTGCGATGCCATTGATGTTTTTTATATATATCATAAAAACCCCCGTTTTTAAGGGTTATTTTGTGCAGGCCCATCAGCAGCTTTTCGACAGACAAAAAATTATCAGACTGTTAAAAATCGGAATTCCTATTGCTTTTCAAATCACTATTGAAGGCATTGCATTCAGTATTGGGGCAATAATGATGGGATGGCTGGGGGAAGTTCAACTGGCAGCCCACCAGGTTGCCATAGGGTTGGCTTCTTACACAATCAGGGTCAGCCATCAAATGGGCGTTAAAGACTATAAAGCGCTAAAAATGGCTGCTTTTGCCTCAACACACCTTGTTTTGGTTTTTATGTCAATTATGGGAATTGTGTTTGTTATTGCCCGAAACCTTTTGCCCTTTTTATTTACCGATGATACAGAAGTGATAAAAATTGCTGCCGGATTATTAATTATTGCCGCTATATTTCAGGTTTTCGATGGATTACAGGTTGTGATGTTAAGTACTTTAAGGGGAATGGCCGATGTAAAATTACCCATGTTTATCGCTTTTTTTGCTTATCTGGCACTTGGAATACCGGCAAGTTACCTGTTGGCATTTCAAATCGGCCTTGGCCCTCAGGGAATATGGTATGGATATCTTGTTGGGCTTGGCGCTGCGGGGATACTGTTTTGGCTTCGGTTTCAGCATAACCTGAAAAAAAAGGCATAAAAAAAGGGTTATCTTTTAATTCGATAACCCGAATGTTCATAGCTTAGTTTAGTTAGACAGAAAACCTTGGTCTAATAGAGAAAAGGAAATAAATATTTCAATTTTAATTCTATGTTAAATTTTTACCTGACGAATATAGTATTAATTGTAATAAATTGTTAACCGGTATTAAAAAATTATTAATGATTGTTAAAAAACTCTTTTTATTGTTCAATTAAGTATTTGATTCTAAGAGGCTAAATATTCAGGATATGTTAAAAAATATTTTTCTTTGTTTTGAATATTTTTTTTACGGCTGAATGACAGCCTGGCGTTACTTTTAAAGTTTATAAAAATATATGAAACAGATTGTTTTAACAGGAATTCGTGAGATGGCGGTTGTAAATATCAACAATCCGGAAATTGTTAAACCCGACGAAGTAAAAATAAAAATGTCAGTTATTGGGGTTTGTGGTTCCGATATTCACTATTATTCCGAAGGGAAAATTGGTACACAGGTGGTACAATATCCTTTTCCGGTAGGCCACGAGTGTTCGGGCGTAATTGTGGAAACCGGTAATGAGGTAACCAATTTAAAAGTTGGCGATTTGGTTGTGGTTGACCCCTCGGTTCACTGTGGCCATTGCGACCAGTGCCTGTCAGGACGGCCACACACCTGTCGAAACAACCGGTTTTTAGGCTGTCCCGGGCAACTTGACGGCTGTTTGTCAGAATACATTGTAATGCCCGCTTTTACCTGTTTTCCTGTAACCGGAAAAATGAACCCGGTTCAGGCCGCGCTGATTGAACCGCTGACTATTGGCGTTTATACCGTAAATCTGGCAAAGATTGAAAACCCTTGTGTTTCAGTCGGAATATTTGGGGCCGGACCGATTGGATTAAGTGTTTTGATGAAATTACTGGCCGATGGAATTAAAAACATAACAATGGTTGAACCTTTGGAATATCGGTTGTACAAGGCAAGGGAAATTGGTGCAAAATACATTGTAAATCCTGACACAGTTAATGTGGAGGAAGTAGTAAAAGCCAATGAAAAGTTTTTGCTCGATATAGTTTTTGAAGCCAGCGGCGACCAAAAAGCGGTTACCAATTCAATAAAAATATTGAAACCAGGAGGCAAACTGGTTTTGGTTGGAATTCCGCCTTCAGCTCAATATACTTTCGATATGGATTTAATGCGCCGCAAGGAACTGACAGTAATTAATGTACGCCGCCAGAACCATTGTGTTGAGGAAGCCATTGATCTCGTTGTATCCGGGAAAATTGATATTGAGAAAATAGTTACACATCAATTCCCTTTGGAAAAAACGCCGGTTGCCTTCGATTTGGTGGAAGGATACAAGGATGGGGTTATCAAAGCGATGATTGCAGTTAATATTTAAAATACAATAAATTTTGGTTTCACCTTTGTTTAGTCGATTATTGTTGCTTATTGTTCCGGCTGGCAAGTATGGATTTCTTTAATCTAACGGGTTTTAAAAGAAGTATAAATCCTGGCCGAAATAAAGGTTTATTAGTTGGTACAAATAAAAATCACCCATCCGGATTCCCGAAAATGCTATTAAACGGCTAAATTATCGGAACCGGACAGGTGTTTTAGGGGAATCTGAGAATCCTGATAGTTCTTATTCAGGATTTTAAACTTGCTTTTTCCACAGGTTTTTCCTCCCCGTAGTCTTCTTTTGACGCTTTTTTAAACTCGCTCATACCTTTGCCCAAACCCTTCATCAGCTCCGGAATCTTTTTCCCGCCGAAAAGCAGCAAAACAATAATCAGAATTACGATTATTTCCTGTGGCCCAATTATGCCCGCAATTACGTTTGAAATCATAATAACATTTACTGCTTATCCACAATAAGCAAGTTATTTTATAATGTCATTATAAGTCACAGATGAAGTGGTTACTGCTTGTTGCATTAGCCTGTAAAACAATTTT